>JBCBTD010000008.1:0-109963 GCA_039818825.1 Pseudomonadota bacterium | reverse complement strand
GACGCCACGCTGGCGCGGAGCGCCGAGGCCGGGTTCCGCGCCAGCTTGTCGTCGAACCCCTTGGCGACGTGGGACTCGAGCCCCAACGCCTTGATCGTCAGTGCGTTGCTGACGGTCTCGCCGACCGCCGAGGCTTTCTCGGCCGAAGCCCGGAAACCCTCCGCCATGATCCGCCGCTGCCGCCGGCTGAGCCACCACGAGCTCGCGACCAGCAGCGGGATGGCCGCACAGACGATCACCGCGAGCGGTGGCGCCAGTACCGCGATGACCCCGAGGAACAGCACGACGAACCCGAGATCGACCCAAAGCAGCGGCACCTGGCCGGTGAAGAACAACCGCAAATTGTCGATCTGGCGCAGGTGCTCGACGACGTGGCCCGGCGTCAGCGCCTGAAGATCGCGGAGCGGCAGGTGCAGCAGATGCTGGATGACGTCGGACCCCACAGCGGCGTCGATGCGCGCGCCGGCGTGGCTGACGACGTAGCCACGCAGCAGCCGAAGCGCACCGTCGAAGGCAAAGAGCGTCAACATGCCGACCGCCAGCACGTCCAGCGTCTGCATGGCGCCGTGGCCGATGACCTTGTTGTAGACCGTCATCATGAACAAGGGCGTCGCCAGCGCCAGCAGGTTGATGACGACGCTGGCGGTGGCGATCTCCCACATCACCGGGCGCAACCGCGCACGGATGCGCTCACCGACCTGCGGTATCGGCTCGGCGTCGGCAACCGGATGCGGTCGGACGATCGCCACGCCGGGCCGCGCCAGGGCCCGAACACTCAGCTCTGGCCCGTCACCACCGGCGACGAACAGGGTCGTGCCGAGCCGGGCCTCGACACAGAGCACGCGTCCGGCCGCCGGATCGACGATGACGAATGGCGGCGTCCGATTTTCCAGAGCGGCACGCGTCGCCGGCTCGCTGTCGAGAGCGACACCCAGACGTTCGGCTGCGGTACGCAGCGCACGGACCGGTTCGCCGGTCCCGGCCCCTTCGAGTGCTTCCTGGATCGATGCCAGATCGCGCCGTTCACCAACGCCGGACAACAGCGCTGCCAGCGCCGGCGTCGCTACGTCACCGAGGTTTCGGGGGCCCTCTGTCGGGCCCGTTGGAGTATCGTCCGCCCGCGGCGCAGCGTTCTGCATCCGCCTCTCGCCATACGAATGTTCGGCACACCTTCATTGGCGGCGGTAGCTTGTGCAATATCCACCAAAGCGCGACAGGCACTAGTCGAGGGCGAACAGGAGGAAGCTCAGATAGCGGCTCTCCGGCAGGGCCGGGTGGATCGGATGGTCGGGGCCAGCCCCACCCGAAAACACCAACCGCGCGAGACGGCCGGCGTCGCGCACCCCTTGCACGCTCGCCTGCAGAAGAGCGTCGGCATCGACGTGGTGTGAGCAGGATGAAATCCCTAGAAATCCGTCTTGTCCGGTCACTCCGGCGGCGGCGCGCGCCACCTTCCGATAGCCCTTGAGGGCCACCGGCACGTCCTTCTTGGCCGGGGCGAAAGGCGGCGGATCGGCGATCACCACGTCGAACCGCTGCTTGGCCGAGGTAAGCCCGCCCAGCACCTCCAAGACCTCCCCCTGAGTCGCTTCGACGACCGCACCGAGACCGGCACCCGCGACGCTTTCACGCAGCAGATCGAGCGCCGGGGCCGAACGGTCGACCGCGTGGACGTGCCGCGCGCCCGCGGCGGCGGCACGGATACCGAACCCACCGGTGTAGCTGTAGAGATCGAGCACCGACGCACCCTGGGCCAACCCCGCCACCAATGTGCGGTTGGGCTGCTGGTCGAAGAACCAGCCCGTCTTTTGCCCGTTCACCGGGTCGGCACGAAAGGTGACGCCGGCCTCGACCACCGGCACGGGCGCAGACAGCTCGCCCTCGACATATGCCGGCTCGTGGCCGACGCCTTCCAGCACGCGGGCGTGGCTGTCCCGACGGACGACGATCGCCCGGGGGGCGAGTGCGCCGCGGACGGCGTCGACGATCGGCTCGACGCTGGCGGCCATGCCGGCGCTGTTCGGCTGGACCACCACCACGTCGCCGTAGCGATCGACCACCAACCCCGGCAGAAGATCGCCCTCCGCGTTGACCAGCCGGCAGTAGGCGACGTCCACCGTCCGGGCCCGCAGCGCCAGCGCCCGCTCCAATCGCCGACGGAAGAACGCCGCGTCGATCGGCGTCTCGAGGTTGCGGGTGAGCAGCCGCGCGACGATCAGCGAATGGGAGTTGAAGTGGGCGACGCCGTAGACACGTCCGTCGGCCAGGGTCAGGGCGACGAGGCTGCCTGCGGGCAGCGCCTTCGCCTCGGCCGTCATCTCTACCTCGTTGGCGAACACCCAGGGCGAGCCGGAGCGCAGCCGGCGGTCGCGGCCGCGGGCGAGGACGAGCTTCGGCAGATCGGTCATGGAACAGGGCTCCTGGCGGGGAGCGCTCTTGTAGCGACGGGGCGCCTGCCGGCAAGCGGCGTTGCCGCATGGCGCTACTGCCGCATGACCGGCGAGGGCCTTTGTCGCCGGCGGCCGATCGGCTATCCGGTCGGCCCATGTCGGACAGGATCCAGTTCCACCGCATCGGTCCGGAAAACGCCGCCCTGCTGGCGGCGGCGGACGCCTTCGATCAGCCCGTCGACCCGGTGCAGCTCGCCGCCTTCGTCGCCGATCCCGGCCACGAGATGATCGTCGCGACGGAAGGCGCCAAGGTGGTGGGCATGGCTTCGGGCACGGTGGTGCTGCACCCGGACCAGAAGCCGGCGTTCTTCGTCAACGAGGTGGGGGTGGAGGAGGCCGTGCGTTCGCGCGGGATCGGCACGGCGCTGGTCGAACGGCTGCTCGACACCGCCCGGGCACGCGGCTGTGCCAGCATCTGGCTGGCGACGGAGGCGACGAACCGGGCGGCTCGCGCGCTGTACCGCAAGCTCGGCGCCCGCGAGACCGAGGGTGTCGTGGTCTACGACTGGGGGGTCGACATGGGGGACGGCGGCGCCAACGCGACCTGAGAGGGACGCTGGCTCCGGACGTCGCCGAACAGGGGCAGCATGGCCGACCTCAGTAGACGCGCCGCGCCGCACGCACACCACGGCCGGGCGGCTTGGATCAGGTGGACGACGGCTCAGCTCAGGAGCAGCGCGTGCAGCTCGTCGGCGTCGGCGCGTGACGTCCCGCCGTCCGAGCGGTTGGCCAACGCGTACTCACCAAGCCACGTCCGATAGGCGATCCTGGCGCGTACCCGGGCCCGCTCGTCAGACACGCCAGTTCGACCGAGCAGCTTCGCCAGGTAGTCGAGGCGCCGCCGGTCGACCTCTCGAACGGCGGCCTGCACGGCGTCGCTTTGGCTTGCCCAGGCGCGAAACGCCTTCTCCAGCCGACCGTCGTCATCGAAGCAGATCCGCAACAGCGCTCGCAGCGCTTCCTCGGGCGGCAACGACGCGCGCTCGACGCCGGCGACGACGTCGTCGGTCTGGCGATCGCGCCACGCGGTCACCAGCGCGTCCAACAGCGCCTGACGGTCGCGGAAGTGCCAGTAGAAGCTGCCACGCGTCATCTTCAAAGCCCTGGCGATCGGGTCGACGCGCACGGCAGCGATGCCGCCCTCGGCGAGGGCCACCAGGCCCGCCGATATCCAATCCTCGGGCGAGAGCCGTTCCCGTTCGCTCATCTCCATACACTACTGTATTGACAAGGTCCGGTCGATCCGCAGACCTCCATACACCACTGTCTGGAGAGGGTCGCCATGGCCACGCTGCTCCACGTCGATGCGAGCGTCGACGTGCAGGCGTCGAACACGCGGCGCATGTCTTCGTCGTTCGTCGAACGCTGGGCCGCCGCCAACCCGCAGGCAACGATCCTCCGGCGCGACCTCGCCAGCGATCCACCCCCAGCGCTGAACGAGACCTTCGTCCGGGCCGTGAAGACGGCTCCCGAGGCGCGATCGCCGGCGGAACGGGATGCCTGGCGCGTCTCCCAGGCGTTGTCGGACGAGTTCCTCGCGGCCGATCGCTACGTCGTCGGCATGCCGATGCACATCCTGACCGTGCCGTCGCCGTTCAAGGCCTATGTCGAGCAGATCTTCCACGAGGGGCGCGTCTTCGCCAGGACCGACCGCGGCTTCGAGGGCAGGTTGAACGGGCGCAGGTTCTTGTTCCTCGTCTCCAAGGGCGCCGACTACCGGCCCGGCGCACCCTTGGCGGCTTTCGACATGCTGGAGCCGTACCTGATCAAACTCCTGACGTTCTGCGGCGTCGCAGAAACGGACATCACGTTCGTGTCGGTCAACGACGCGCTCGCACCTGGGGGCCCGAGCCCGGCCGACGCGGCCAGCGCGGCGTCGCGGATCCAACGCCTCGCCGCCTCCTGGTGACGGCGCTGCGCGCCCCCCTTTCAAGGAACGATCCGCTCGCGGCGAAACGCCGTCAGGATGTCGAGAAGCATGTCCTCGCTGTCGACGACGTCCTGGAAGCCGGCCTGACGGATTCGGGTGGTGGCGGTCATCACGTCCCAGTCAGAGGACCAGACGTAGTCGGCGAAGGGCCATTTCACGAGGGCGTCCATGGCGTGGGGCTGGAGGTCGTGGGTGCGGACCAGTTCGTCCCAGAGGGACGCCAGGGGCGGCATGGTGTCGGCGAGGCGCTGGGTCTCGATGCCGCCCGGTGCCATCCCGAAGTGCTCGGCAAGCCGCGGCCAGACGTTCTGCCACCTGAAGAAGTCGCCGTTGGTGACGTTGAACGGGCGGTCGGCGGCGTCTGGTGAGGTCGCCGCCCAGACTTGCGCCTTCGCTAGATGCCGCGCGTCGGTGACCTGGTAGATGGCCCTGAAGGCGCCCGGCTTGCCGGGGAAGTCGAGGGGCAGGCCCTGGTGTTTGCGCAGGCTCGCGTAGACGCCGATGGCGGTCATCAGGTTCATCGCCGAGCCGAGCGAGAAGCCGCAGACGGTCTGGGGCCGCAAGGCCGTCCACGACCAGGGCCGGCCGGCGGCGCCGGCTTCCAGAAAATCCTGCTGGTCGTGGTAGAACATCGGCGGCGGGCAGCGCGGGTCGTCTTCCTTGGCGGGTGTCCTGAACGGGCCGAGATGCGAGCCGTACCACTTGTTGCCCTCGACCAGGACGAGGCGCTGCAACGCGTTCATGGCCGGGGTCGCTCGCTCGATCAGGTTGCGCAGCAGCGCGAGGTTGGGCGCCACCTGCTCGGCTTGGGTGGGGGCGTCGACGAAGGCCGCGTAGAAGACGTGGGTGACGTCAGCGAGCGCGGGCGCCTTGGCGGCGGTGTCCACGGGGTCGAGCAGGTCGACCGCGACGTAGCGCAGGCTCTCGGGGCGCGGTCCGCCCGGCGGGTGGCGCTGGGCGCCGATCACCCGCCAGTCGCCGAGGTCGATCAGGTGGTCGACGAGGCCGCGGCCGATCACGCCGGTCGCACCGACGACCAGCGCCGTTTTTTGCACCTCACGCTCCCTCGTGGCCGTCGTCGGGCCGAAACCGCAAATGCCTCTGGAAGGCTTTGAAAATCAACGAAAAAGTACGGATCAGGGTTCGTTCGGCAATTCGGGCTTCGCGATCTCTCTCACCATCGAGCACCGCCAGCGACATGCTAGGATATCATTCCGCACCACTACCGGCAACGGTGAGGGTGAGAAGGACGGCGACGACCAGGAGGGTGCCGTAGAGCGGCCACGTGGACCAACCGCGCATGGTGTCGGCGAGCTTGTGCTTGGCGCGGGTCGCCGCGTCAGGGGTCATGACGAAGCTGGGCGGGTGTTGGCCAGCAGCTTGCCGTCGCCGCTACCTCCGGCTGGCCGTACGCGCCTACACAACAGGAATGTTCACCGCGGCCGTCAGTTTCGTCGACGGTCGGCCTTGAGGGGGCATCGGCGAGGAACACGACCGCGTCAGGAACAACGCCACAAACAGTCCTTTTTGGCGCACCTCGCAGCCTGACGGAAGTCCGCGCCTTTCGACGTGCCAAAAACCCCTGCCAAAACTGCTTGGTGTTTTGGAAGGTTTTTGGCACACTAGGAACATGATCATCGGCTATGCCCGCGTCTCGACGGATGACCAGAACCTCGATGCCCAAACCGACGCCCTGACGGCCGCCGGGACGGAGAAGATCTTCGCGGACAAGATCAGCGGCACCGTGCGCAACCGGCCCGAGCTGGGACGGCTGCTCGATCAGCTTCGCGCCGGTGACGTGATCGTGGTAACGAAGTACCATCGGCTGGCCCGGTCTCTGCGTGACCTGCTGGAGATCGTCGAAACGATCCGCGCGCGCGGGGCGGGCTTCCGGTCCCTCGCGGAGGACATCGACACCACGACACCTGCCGGGCGGCTGACCTTCCACGTCTTCACCTCTATCGCACAGTTCGAGCGCGAGCGGATCGGCGACCGCACGCGCGAAGGCATGCAGGCGGCCAAGCAGAGGGGACGACCGGGCGGGCGGCCTCGTGTTCTGACGAAGGCACAGCGGGCGGAGGTGCGGCGCTTGCGTGACGCCGGACGCTCAACGGCGGAGATCGCCCAGCTCTTCAAGGTTAGCGTGCAGACGGTCCGGCGGGCATGACGAAGGGCCTCGCCCTCGTCCCAGCCTTCCAGCACATCGGCAAGCGACCGGGTGAAGGGAGAAACCCCTGCTAGACACCGCAGGTGTGCTACGAAAAGCGCTACTTCTTAAACATTTCTTCCGGTATGGCAATATACATCGACGAAAGAGGAGCGAATGAAGACCGAAAAAGTAGACAAACCAGAAACGCTAGAGCTTTCTGAATCTGTAATATTTGAAGGGGACGCATTCACGGTTCTCAACCGACTTGCTGACAATTCTGTTCAATGTATGGTGACTTCACCACCTTATTGGGGCTTGCGGGACTATACCGTTACGGATCAGATCGGCCTTGAACCCACTCTGCCGCAGTTTCTAAACCGGCTTCAGGCGATTTTTAGCGAGGCCCGTAGGGTTCTCGCAGAGGATGGCGTCCTGTGGCTAAATATCGGTGACGGCTACACCAGTGGGAACCGAGGTTGGCGAGCGCCTGACAAGAAGAACCCGGCACGGGCGATGACAATACGGCCGGACACGCCCGAAGGGCTAAAGCCCAAAGACCTTCAGGGTATCCCGTGGCGGCTGGCTTTTGCTTTGCAGGATGATGGTTGGTATCTCCGAGCCGATATCATCTGGAACAAGCCGAACGCCATGCCCGAGAGCGTGAAGGACCGCCCAACCCGGGCCCACGAGTATCTGTTCATGTTCACCAAGTCAGAACGATACTACTACGATCATGCGGCCGTGAAGGAACCCAACGGCCGGAACTGCCGATCCGTCTGGAACATCCACACCCAAGGTTTTCCCGGAGCCCACTTCGCCACCTTCCCGCCGAAGCTCATCGAGCCTTGTATTCGGGCATCGTCCCGGGCCGAGGATTA
The DNA here is from genome assembly GCA_039818825.1 of Pseudomonadota bacterium. Classification (GTDB taxonomy): domain Bacteria; phylum Pseudomonadota; class Alphaproteobacteria; order Geminicoccales; family Geminicoccaceae; genus JBCBTD01. Next base: position 102,556 of record JBCBTD010000008.1, on the reverse strand, counting down.
CGTCCTTGATCCGTTCTTCGGCTCCGGGACGACCGGCGTTGTCGCTCAGCAGCTTGGTAGGAAGTATATCGGGATCGAACTTCACCCGGAATACGTTGCCCTCGCAGCGTCCCGCCTTGCCGCCGACGAGTCGGCCGTTATCCGGGTTGCTGCCTGATGTTCAAAATCCCGGACCCGGAACTACAGATAGGTTTTTCTGTCGCCCTCGCAGAAATTCGCCAGCTTTACTTGCAAGATGCGCTGAGCGAGACCGTCAAGGCGCTCGATATTACTGAGATCGACCGGCAGTTGGGCGCGATGGTTCCCAAGGCCAGCCTGTCAGCCCTTGCTAGTCATGGCTTGCGTGGGGAGCTTATGTTTCCGGTTCCGCACCTTCTGGAAGCGAACCCCCGCCTGCTCGGCTATTACCGACTGCTGTACGGGTTCAGCCGGAAGGAGTTTTACACCACGGAAACCGGCGTTTCGCGCTTTCAAGCGATGGAGAAACGCGGTGTTCTCTCATCCACTAATGCCCCGCAGATTGCTGATCTGTGCCAAGCCCTGATCGGCACCGGCGCAGCGCTTCTGAACGGCATCGGCACCAGTCGTGTCAGCAGTGGGCTTTTGGACGACCTCACCCTTTTGACCGTAGGGCCGCAGCTTCGCGGCGGGGCGAACGTCAAGAAAGGCGCGGCCGGAATCGTAAAGGTGTTCGACGCGATCCACGAGATTGTGGAGAAGGCCGCAACAGCGGCCGAACCTAACCGCATCGAGATCAAGAACGCAGCCGGGCGAACGGTCCTGATCGAGTTCGCGCCCGATCCTGATATTATCATCCGCGAGGAAATGGTTCGCGGCAGCTACCGCCAGCTTATTGCTATCGAGGTCAAGGGTGGATCGGACTTCTCCAACATCCATAACCGCATCGGCGAAGCCGAAAAGAGCCACCAAAAGGCCCGCGCTGACGGCTACAACGAATGTTGGACCGTCGTGAACGTGGATCGCATCGACATGGCCATGGCGCGGCGCGAGTCTCCGACAACGAGCCGTTTCTACCGGATTTCTGACATTACCTCGGGAAAGGGGGCGGAGTTCAACGACTTCCGCAACCGCGTTACTTCGCTCACCGGGATTAAGGTTTAGCTACAGGCTCCGGGCTGGACGCACAACGGACAAATCGTGGAAGCGCTCGACGCAATCCCAGCAATACATGAAGAACTTTCCCATAATACATATTATCGCGCTTGGCCGCAGTTGTAGCGGTAGCTTGCGCTTTTCTCTGGAGGCAACGCTTCCAGCACTCACGCTGCTCTAGCCGCCAACCTCCCACGCGACACGACCGTGATGGTGCATCTCGGCAAAGGCTCTCGGTCTTCAGAAACCGGGCGGGCGCGTCATCGAAGATGAAGTCTGTCTACCATCCATGACCGACGTATGCACCTGCCCACGGACCGCATCGTGCAAATGCGTGACGACCTTGGCCCAGCGAAGCGTGACCTGACGCGGAAACCAAGACGTCGTTTTGACTTCCTCGTGACGCGATCTGGTTTGAAACGGCGCACGCCCGCATTCGGCCGTCGTGCCTGGTTTTCGTCGCAGATCCGCGGTTTCGCTCGACCGACAAACCGATAGTCGGGATCAGGCGGTGCCCCACGACGATCGCGGGTCGCCAGCGCTCGACGTTCCTGCTCGGTCACGACCTAAGTGCGTCGGCTCGCCCTCTCGCCTTCCGCGGTTAGGACTTTAAAACGAGACCATGCACTGGTTCGCCAACCCGCTCCGTTTCCAGAGGCTCGCCGACGCCGCGTTTCCCTACGTGCTGGTCGCGGCACTGGCGTTGACCGCCGGCGGGCTGTGGGGCGGGCTGGTGCTGGCGCCGGCGGACTACCAGATGGGCGATGCGTTCCGCATCATCTACGTCCACGTGCCGACCGCGTGGCTGGCGCTCTTTGCCTATCTGACCCTGGCGGTGGCGGCGGTGTTCTCGATCGTCTGGCGGCACCCGCTGGCCGACATCTACGGCCGCGCTGCGGCGCCAGTGGGCGCCGTCTTCTGTCTGTTGGCGCTGGTGACCGGGAGCATCTGGGGCAAGCCGATGTGGGGGACGTGGTGGGTGTGGGACGCCCGGCTCACGTCGATGTTGATCCTCTTCTTCCTGTTTCTCGGCTACAGCGCCTTGGCCGATGCGTTCGACGACCCGGCCCGGGGCTCGCGCGCCGCGGCGATCTTGGCGTTGGTCGGCTCGGTCAATCTGCCGATCATCAAGTTTTCCGTCGACTGGTGGAACACCTTGCACCAACCGGCCAGCGTGCTCCGCTTCGACGGCCCGACCATCCACGGCTCGATGCTGTGGCCGTTGTTGATCACCGCGGTGGGCATGCAACTCTACTTCGTCGCCGTGGTCATCTTGAGGATGCACGCGACGTTGACCGAACGTAAAATCACCAATCTCCGCCTCGCTGCCGAGGCGGGAGACGACTGACCAGGGAACCGGCCGACCGGCGTACGGCGCACCGTGCCCGGCCTGCCCCTAAAACAGGAGAACGACGTGTCGATCACCGGTTCTGACACGCTTGGGGTGCGCCGCACGCTGAACGTCGGCGATCTCGCCTACGACTACTTCTCGCTGCCCGACGCAGCAGCCCAGATCGGTGCGATCGATCGGCTGCCCTTCTCGCTCCGGGTGCTCTTGGAAAACCTGCTGCGCTACGAGGACGGGCGCTCGGTGACCGTCGACCACGTCAAGGCGATGGTCGGCTGGCTGGCGACGAAGACCTCCGACACGGAGATCGCCTTCCGCCCGGCGCGCGTCCTGATGCAGGACTTCACCGGCGTGCCGGCGGTGGTCGATCTCGCGGCCATGCGCCAGGCGATGGTCGAGCTCGGCGGCGACCCGAGCCTGATCAACCCCTTGAGCCCGTGCGATCTGGTGATCGACCACTCGGTCATGGTCGACAGCTTCGGCGGGCCGGACGCGTTCAAGCGCAATGTCGAGCTGGAGTACGAGCGAAACGGCGAGCGCTATGCGTTTCTGCGCTGGGGCTCGACCGCGTTCGACAATTTCCGCGTGGTGCCGCCCGGCACCGGCATCTGCCACCAGGTCAACCTGGAGCACCTGTCGCAGGTGGTCTGGACCGGCAAGGACGGCAACACGACGGTGGCCTATCCGGACACGCTCGTGGGCACCGACAGCCACACGACGATGGTCAACGGCCTGGCCGTTTTGGGTTGGGGCGTCGGCGGCATCGAAGCCGAGGCGGCGATGCTGGGCCAGCCGGTGTCGATGCTGATCCCCGAGGTCGTCGGCTTCAAGCTGATCGGCAAGCTCCCCGAAGGCGCCACCGCCACCGACCTCGTGCTGACCGTGACGCAGATGCTCCGCGCCAAGGGCGTGGTCGGCAAATTCGTCGAGTTCTTCGGCCCCGGGCTTTCCAACCTGCCGCTCGCCGACCGGGCGACCATCGCCAACATGGCGCCCGAATATGGTGCCACCTGCGGCTTCTTCCCGGTCGATCAGGTGACGGTCGACTATCTGAAGCTGACCGGGCGCCCGGCGCCGCGCATCGCGCTGACCGAGGCCTATGCCAAGGCGCAAGGCCTGTGGCGGACCGATGCGACGGTCGACCCAGTGTTCACCGACACCCTGGAGCTCGACCTCGCCACGGTCGAGCCGTCGCTTGCCGGGCCGAAGCGGCCGCAGGACCGGGTGGCCTTGGCCAAGGCGGCGCCGGAGTTCGACGAGGTGCTGCCGAGCCTGTTGGCCGGCACGGCCGTCGATGCCGAGGCACCGATCGCCGGCACGGACCTGAGTTTGCGCAACGGCGACGTGGTGATCGCGGCGATCACGTCGTGCACCAACACGTCCAATCCGGGGGTGATGATCGCCGCCGGCTTGGTCGCGAAGAAGGCCGTCGAGCTGGGCGTCAAGCCGAAGCCGTGGGTCAAGACCTCGCTGGCCCCAGGCTCCAAGGTGGTCACGGACTACCTCGAGAAGGCGGGGCTCCAGACCTACTTCGATCAGATCGGCTTCGATCTCGTCGGCTACGGCTGCACCACCTGCATCGGCAACTCAGGTCCCTTGCCCGACGACATTGCCAACGCGGTCGACGAGGGCAAGCTGGTCGCCGTTTCGGTGCTCTCGGGCAACCGTAACTTCGAGGGCCGGGTGCACCCGCAGGTGAAGGCCAACTACCTGGCCTCACCGCCCCTGGTGGTCGCTTACTCGCTGCTCGGGTCGATGACCAAGGACATCACCACCGAGCCCTTGGGCATGGGCAAGGACGGCCCGGTCTACCTGAAGGATGTCTGGCCGACGCCGGCCGAGGTCGACGCCGCGGTGCAGGCCGCCGTCGACCGGTCGATGTTCGAGGCGTCCTACGCCGACGTCTTCGCCGGCGACGAACGCTGGGCGTCGATCGGCGCCGACGAGGCCGGCATGACCTACGATTGGGAGCCGGGCAGCACCTACGTCCGCCTGCCGCCCTATTTCGAAGACATGTCGCCGACGGCACCCACCAGCGTCGACGACATCGAGGGTGCGCGGGTGCTCGGCGTGTTCGGCGACAGCATCACCACCGACCACATCAGCCCCGCCGGCTCGATCGCCAAGGGCGGCCCGGCCGCCGACTACCTGATGGGCTATCAGATCCAGCAGAAGGACTTCAATTCCTACGGCTCCAGGCGCGGCAATCACGAGGTGATGATGCGCGGCACCTTCGCCAATATCCGCCTCAAGAACGAGATGGCGGACGGCAAGGAGGGCGGTTGGACCAAGCTGATGCCCGACGGCGAGATCATGTCGATCTACGACGCGGCGATGGCGTACCAGAAGCGCGGCGTGCCCTTGGTGATCTTCGGCGGCAAGGAGTACGGCACCGGGTCGTCACGTGACTGGGCGGCGAAGGGCACGAACCTCTTGGGCGTGAAGGCGGTGGTGACCGAGAGCTTCGAGCGCATCCACCGCTCGAACCTGGTGGGCATGGGCATCATGCCGTTGAACTTCACGGGCGGTGCGACGCGGCAAAGCCTGGGCCTCGACGGCTCGGAGGTCGTCGACATCACCGGTATGGCAGCGGGGCTGAAACCACGAATGAACCTCGGCTGCACGATCACCAAGGCCGACGGGTCGAAGCACGAGCTCGAGCTCCTCTGCCGGCTCGATACGCTGGATGAGGTCGACTACTTCCTCAACGGCGGCATTCTGCACTACGTGCTGCGCCAGTTGCTGGCGAAGAGCGGGGTCGCCGGGACGGCTTGATCGACGCGGGCCCCGGTCGTGCCGGGGCCCGGCTTCGCGTTGAAGTGATCGCCGGCATCGCTATGTTCGGTGAAGTGAGCGCGGAGCGAAGAGATGCTTGGCGACCGATTCAAAAGACGACGAGCGGCAGGCAAGCGCGAGCCGGCGACGCGCCGCGAGTTCGATACCTATCGTGACGAGCGGATCTTGGTGTTCGACAAGGACGGCAACGTCGTCTTCGAGACGTCGCGCCGTGAAGTCGACGCAGCGTTGAAGCGCGCGGCGACGGCGGGCGATGCCGCCTGAACGACCTTTCGACGGGCCGCTGGACGTGGTTCGTCACTTTCTCGTGGAAGCCGAGCGCCGCGACCACCAAGACGTCGTCGCCCACGTCGCGATCGGCAAGTTCGCCCATGATTTGGAGCTTTGGGCAGCCAACTTCGCCGAGCGCAACGGACGCTCGCCGACCGACGACGATCTGCGCGAGTGCATCCGCGGAACGCCGGCGCATCGGTACGACGAGATCTTGCACGACGCGCACGGCCGTTTCGCGAACGCGGCCTTCGAGTACATGGCCGATCGGCTGGAAGCGGCACGGGAACAGGGCGACGACCTGCGGCTCGCCCGCGCGAGCCACGCCGCTGACGTTTTCCTGCGCTATCAGGCCAACGACCGCTTCGATCGGTTGATCCTCGATCTCGAACACCTCGTCGCCGAGCATCAGGCGGCGAAACAACCGCTACCTCGGCTCTGGCACTTCGGCGGCTTGGTACTGCGCGGGGTCCTGGTGACGTTGGTGATCACTGCCCTCGTCTACGCGCTGTTGGTCATCCTCGGTGCCGACATCGGCCCCGGCGAACTGATCCGACGGGTGTTCGGCGAGAGCCAGGGCGGGTGACCGCTCAGGGACTGGCGGCATCATGCGCGGCGAACACCTCCTTCGCCACGAAAAGCCCGTTCAAAGCGGCTGGGAATCCCGCATAGACGGCCATCTGCATCAGGACCTCGACGATTTCGGCGCGCGACAGACCGACCTCGAGGCCGGCCTCGATATGGACGCGGAGTTGCGGGCCGGCGCTGCCGAGCGCCGTGAGGGCGGCGATCGTCGCGATCTCCCGGTCACGAACGCCGAGGCCCGGCCGTGCGTAGATGTCGCCAAACGCGAACTCGACGAGATAGCGGGCGAAATCGGGAGCGATGTCGTCGAGCGCCGTGACGACCGCCTCACCCGCGTGCCCGTCGATCGCCGCGAGGTTTCGCAAGCCCCGCTCGAATCGGGTCTCCATCTCGGTCGTTGCTGACGTCATGGTCCGTCATCCCCTGGCTGTCGCCGGCGTAGCCGGCGATCTTGGTGTCGAGGATGACCAGACAGGCCTGAAGCTCGGCGATGTCGGTGTGCACGCGGCACCGGTGGGCCTCGAGCATGGCGCGCCGCGCCGCGATCGTTTCCGGCCCGCCCGATCGCAACGCCGCGTAGCGGCGCATCTCGCGGACCGGCATGCCGGTCGTCTTCAGTCGGCGCAGAAAGCCGAGCCAAGCGACGATCGACGGGTCGTAGTCCCTGTGGCGGGCTCCATCGCGCGTCACGCGCGGCAGCAAGCCGATGCGCTCGTAGTAGCGCAGCGCGTGCTTGGAGAAACCGGTGCGTCGGGCAAGTTCGGCGATCTTCACGCGCGCTCCTGTCTGGTCACGACGCCGGGCAAGCTAGCTGTTCGAGCGCACTCGAAGTCAAGGCCATCTCGGCGCCCCGCGCGCGCCTGGCGCATGGTCGGGAATGCCCCACCTCCTGAGACGTTCCTACGGTAGCCCGATGCCGCACCCGGAGTGGCCATGCGCCAGCCGATGCCTCCTTCCCTCGCGCGCCGCGTCGCCTCGCTGCGGCATTCGGCGACGCCGACCTTGCGCGTCGACGAGGCGCTCGACCGCCTCGCCGGGCCATCGAGCCCGTTGGCGCTCTTGGTGCTCGGAACCGCCGCCTGGGTGCCCTCGCCCGGCGTGCCACTCGGCATGGCGGCCGGGCTCTTGGCGGTGCCGGTCGCCACACATCTGCTCGTCCATGGCGAGCGCCGCGTGCCGCGCGTGCCGGACCGCTTGGGCCGCCAGCGGTTGTCACGGCCGTTGCTGGATGCCGTGGCGCGGCGGGCGGTGCCGGTGCTGCGCCGTCTCGAGCGCATGGCTCGCCCTCGCTGGCCGATCTTCGCCACGGGTGTCGGCGCGCGCCTCGCGGCGCTGATGGCACTGGTCCAGGCGATCGTCGTGGCGCTGCCGATCCCCTTCGGCAACACCCTGCCCGGCTTCTCCATCGCGGTGATGGGCTTGGCGCTGGCGCGACGCGACGGGGCGCTGACCATCGCCAGCCACGCCCTCGGCCTGCTCGGCATCGGCATCGCCACGGCCTTGGCACTAGCGACCTATGCCGGCATCCGCTGGCTCGTCTGAGCGCCGCGCCCGGGAGCCGGCGCGCACCGATCCGGCCGTTCCCGCCGCCGTCGAATCAGCCTACATCTGGCCCCATGACCGACGCGCGCCGCCTGCTTCTCGTCGACGGGTCCGGGTACATCTTCCGGGCCTTCTTTGCGTTGCCGCCGATGAGCCGGCCGGACGGCGTGCCGGTGAATGCCGTCTACGGCTTCTGCAACATGCTGTGGCGGCTGATGCAGGACCGGCCGGACGACGACATCCTGGTGGTGTTCGATGCCTCGGGCGAGAGCTTCCGGAACGAGCTTTACGACCAGTACAAGGCCAACCGCGACGAGGCGCCGGAAGAACTGAAGCCGCAGATGAGCATCGTCCGCGAAGCGGTGGATGCGTTCGGGCTGCCACGCATCGAGCAGGCCGGCTACGAAGCCGACGATCTGATCGCCACCTACGCGCGACTCGCACGTGAAGCGGGCCAACCGGTGGAGGTGATCTCGTCCGACAAGGACCTGATGCAGCTCATCGGCCCCGGCGTGACCATGTGGGATCCGATGAAGAACCGCGACGTCGACGACGAGGCGGTGCGCGCCAAGTTCTTCGCACCGCCGGCCATGGTCCGCGACGTGCTGGCGCTGGCCGGCGACAGCTCGGACAACGTGCCGGGCGTGCCGGGCATCGGCGCCAAGACGGCGGCGCAGCTCTTGGAGCAGTTCGGCGACTTGGAGACGCTGCTCGCCCAGGCCGAGACCATCAAGCAGCCGAAGCGTCGCCAGTCGTTGATCGATTTCGCCGATCAGGCACGGCTGTCGCAGAAGCTGGTGACCCTCGCCGACGACGTGACGGTGGAGCTTTCCCTGGAGGCCCTGACCCGCCCGCCCTTCGACGCGGAACAGGCGAAAACGTTCCTGAAGGCCAACGATTTCAAGTCGTTGCAGAACCGGATCGACCAAGCGGTCGGCGACGGCCCGAAAGTGCTGCCGGATGCCACGCCGGGCACCGTAGAAACCGTGGTCATTCGCGACGCAGCCACGCTTCGGGCATGGCTGGAGCGGGCCGACCGTGCCGGCGTCCTCGCGTTCGACATCGAGACCACGTCCTTGAACGTCGCCGCCGCCGAGCTCGTGGGGGTGGCGCTTGCCGTGCGACCGGGCGAAGGCGCCTACCTGCCGCTGCAGCACAAGGACGAGTTCGGCCAGTTGGCGCCGGGCCAGCTCGACCTCGAGGAGGCGTTGGCGCTGCTGCGCGGGCCTTTGGCCGAAGGCTCGCTTCTCAAGGTGCTGCACAACGCCAAGTACGATCTCGGCGTGCTGCGGCGCTACGGCGTCGAGGTCGACCCGATCGACGACACCATGCTGCTCTCCTACGTGCTCGACGGCGCTGCCCACGGGCACTCGATGGACGAGCTGGCCCGGCGCCACCTCGGTCACGAGACCATCCCGTTCGAGAGCGTCTGCGGCAGCGGCAAGGCCCAAATCACGTTCGACCAGGCGCCGATCGACAAGGCATCGGCCTACGCGGCCGAGGACGGCGAGGTCACCCTGCGCCTGTGGCAGCACCTCAAGCCGCGGCTGGTGCCGGAGCACCAAGTGACCGTCTACGAGACTCTGGAGCGCTCGCTGGTGCCGATCATCGTCGGCATGGAGACGACCGGCGTCCTGGTCGATGCCGACATCCTGAAGCGGCTGACGGCGGACTTCACCCAACGGATGGCGCAGCTGGAGGACGAGGCGACGAAGCTCGCCGGCCGCCCGTTCAACCTCGGCTCGCCGAAGCAACTGGGCGAAATCCTGTTCGACGAGCTGGGGCTCGACGGCGGCAAGAAGACCAAGACCGGCAGCCACGCGACCGGCGCCGACATCCTGGAGGGGCTCGCCGCACAGGGCCATGCGCTGCCGCAGGTGATCCTCGACTGGCGCCAGCTGCAGAAACTGACCCGCACCTACACCGAGGCGCTGGTCGAGGAGATCCAGCCGAACACCGGCCGCATCCACACGAGCTACGCGATGGCAGCGACCTCCACCGGCCGCCTCAGCTCGACCGATCCCAATCTGCAGAACATCCCCATCCGCACCGACGAGGGGCGCAAGATCAGGACCGCGTTCGTGCCCGCCGACGGCTTCGAGCTGGTGTCTGCCGACTACTCGCAGGTCGAGCTGCGCATCCTCGCGCACATCGCCGAAATCGCGGCACTGCGCCAAGCGTTCGCCGAAGACGTCGACATCCACGCCGTGACGGCGGCCGAGATGTTCGACGTGAAGGTGGACCAGGTTTCGGGTGAACTCCGGCGCCGGGCCAAGACCATCAACTACGGCATCATCTACGGCATCGGCGCCTGGGGCCTGGCCACCCGGCTCGGGATCCCGCAGGCCGATGCGCGTGCCTTCATCGAGCGCTATTTCGAGCGCTATCCCGGCATCAAGGATTACATGGACCGTGCCAAGGACGAGGCGCGGGCCGAGGGGGCGGTGCGCACCATCTTCGGCCGGCGCTGTGTCATTCCGGAGATCAACACCAAGGCGGTCGCCAGGCGGTCCTACGCCGAACGGCAGGCCATCAACGCGCCGATCCAGGGCTCGGCCGCCGACATCATGAAGCGGGCGATGGTCATGGTGGCGCGGGCGTTGCGCGCCGAAGGCTCGGGCGCGCGAATGCTGCTCCAGGTGCACGACGAACTGGTGTTCGAGGTGCCGACCGACGAGGTCGAGGCAACCTCGGCCCTGGTCCGCGAGCACATGGCGGCCGCGGCCAAGCTATCGGTGCCGCTGGTCGTCGACGTCGGTCACGGCGCGAATTGGGACGCCGCACACTAGTGCACTGACGCAAACGGATCATTCAGGTCCATTTGCGTCAGTGCACTAGAACCCCTGGAGGCGTGCAGCTCGTTGGCGCATTCGGTTGTGAATCATCCTAATGCGCCGCTGCACTAGGTGGTGCTGCCTCGTTGGGCCCATTCGGGTCGCTGCTGCACCTCATTGACCTACTGAGGCTTGAAGTGGACGTGAATGCCGTTGCCGGCTCTGAACCCGAGAAGAACCTTCGCTCAAGTGCTGATGTAGGCGATTATCCGCGGTAGCTAGCTCGAATGTCTTGCCATGGCTCAGCGAATTCACGGCGTTCGATCTCTCTTCATGCGGCAGCATGGGTGCAAGTACACGAGCTGATCGACCTCCAACTCTCTCCCCTTGGTCTGAGAACCATGGACGCATTGCCGCTACGTTTGGGAGATCGTGTCCTCGATGTCGGGTGCGGAGCCGGGCAGACCCTTCTGCAGCTTGCCGAGCGGGTCGGAGCTGGAGGCCAAGTGACCGGAGTGGACGTGGCACCGCTGCTCCTCCAAGTCGCCAAGCGAAGACTTGGATCACTCCGTCAAGTTCAGCTGATCGAAACGGACGCCCAGGCTCTGGATTTGCCGCCCGGCAGCATGGATGCCGTGTTCTCCCGCTTCGGCGTCATGGGCTTCACCAATGCAGTCGTCGCCTTCACCAACTTTCATCGAATACTAAAATCGTCGAGACGACTTGCGTTCTGTTGCTGGCGTTCGCTGACAGAAAACGAACTAGATAGCTTTCCACTCGCGGCAGCGGGAGTTCGAACACAAGTTGATCACACACCCTTTAGCTTCAGCGATCCCGATTACGTACGACATACTCTCGAGGCAGCAGGGTTCGGTGAAATCGCCATCGAACCGCACGACGCGAGCGTTTCGTGCGGCGACGTGGACACGACGATGAAGGTGCTGCTGAGAGTGGGGGCACTTGGAAAAATCGTCCGCGAGAACCCGAACCTGCGAGCACATGTCGAACCCCGATTGCGTGAGGCGTTGGCTGCCATCGGCGATCCCGCCGAGGTGCGGCTCACGGCTGCCGTCTGGATCGTCACCGCACAGGCCGACGGGACGAACCGATAGGCGTCACGCAGCGCGTTTGGCCTGTATCGACGGTCGTCCGCGAACGGTAGGTCCGTCCGCGTCGTAGTCGTCCGACCGACGCGTCACCGGATTCCGTCTTCCGCCCACAGCCGAACTGCCGGGCGCGCGCCGGTTGCGGGAGCGTTCGAATGGGTCTGGGCACCGCGGTCAGGCAGCGTGCCGCGACCGCTTCGAGACCAACTGCAGACAAGAGGAGCGGATGCGACAGCAGCGGCGCGCCGACCGCTGCTGTGCAGGCTCACCTGCTTTCGGGTTGCCTCGGCGCTCGTTCGGTTGCGTCATCCCTGTCGGGAACGCCTCGACGCGCACGCTTCGAAGGACAGCAACATGATCACACGGACGGCCACGTGCCGATGCGGGCAACTCAGAGCGGTTTGCGAAGGCGAGCCGGTGCGCGTTTCGGTTTGCCATTGTCTCGCGTGTCAGAAGCGCAGCGGCAGCGCGTTCGCGACTCAGGCGCGCTGGCCCGATGCCCAGGTGACGGTATCTGGAGACTCTGCCATCTGGGAGCGCGTTGCGGATAGCGGCCACCGCGCCACCTACCGGTTCTGCCCGATCTGTGGATCGACCATTGCCTACGTCATCGAGGGCTGGCCGGGTGTGACGGCGATACCCGTCGGGGCATTTGCCGACCCGTGTTTCCCCGAGCCTCGCTTCTCCGTCTACGAACACCGCAAGCACTCTTGGATCGACATCCTGGGAGACGAGGTAGAGCATTCCTCTGATCCCAGGATCGCTCGCACGCAGGGCCGGCTCGAGCGGCAGGAGCAAGACTAGGTCTTGGCCACAACGCGGCTGGCATAGTGTTCGAAGCTGAACTGGCCCCTGTTTCGACCGTCCAGCGGCGCCGACGCGCCGTCCCGGTGATCACTTCGATGCGCTGAAACTCGTCGGACATAGGCACATGCCTAGGCTTGTGCCCAGGCTTCCGGGGCTATGCCACATGTCCGGTCGAAACGGGGCCAGTTCAGTCGTGCCAACCGGATGGCGGCCAACGGCATGAGTTCGCATTGATATATAGCTATGATACGATGTATTGTGTCTCATGCCTGATCGAACGGAACAGACCAAGGCGCTGGCAAGCGACGTTCGGATGCAGATCCTGGAATGGCTCAAGCGCCCGCGCGACCACTTCGGCCATCAGCTTTCCGGAGACGCGGGCGAGATCGGTGTTTGCGTCACGCTGTTCGCCGCGAAGCTCGAGATGAGCCAACCGACCGTGAGCCGACACCTCGAGCTGCTGAGGCGTGCGGGTTTCGTTCGGGTACGGCGGATGGGGCGCTGGTCCCACTTCGCACGCGACGAAGACGGGCTGCGCGACTATCGGAGTTGGCTGAGTGACAATCTATGAAGAGCTCGACCGCCGGCTGCTTTCTGGTTTTGTCAGGCAGACCGTAGGCGTCGGCGACGGCACCATCCAGGCGCTGGTCGCCGGCAACGGGCCTCCAGTCCTGATGCTGCACGGCGACCCGCAGACCCATCTGTGCTGGCATCGCGTGGCACCGGCGTTGACGGCGTCGCACACCGTGGTCCTCGCCGACCTGCGCGGACGCGGCGAAAGCCACAAGCCAGAGCCGAGCGCGGACCATCGGGCATACAGCAAGCGGGAGATGGCGGCCGAACAGGTCGCGGTCATGGGTCGCCTCGGCTTTTCACGGTTCGCGGTCGTCGGTCACGACCGCGGCGCCCGCGTGGCCCGCCGGATGGCGTTGGATCATCCGGACACGATCACGGAACTCGCCGTGATGGACATCGTGCCGGCGCTGGATTTCTACGAGCGCGCCGACGCGGCCATCGCCCAGGACTACTACTATTTCTTCTTTCTGACGCAGCCGGCGCCGATCCCGGAGGAACTCATCGGCGGAAACCCTCGCCGCTTCATGCGGCAGATCCTGACCGCGCTCCCGGGCTCGGACGCGCACTACGACGAGCAGGCGTTGGAACACTACCTCACGGTTTCGGCCATGCCGGACTCGATCGCGGCGCTTTGCGAGTGCTTTCGTGCCGGACGGACGCTCGATGTCGAGCACGACAAGGCGGACCGAGCGGCTGGACGCGTCATCACCTGCCCGACGCTCGTCTCGTGGGGCACGCGGGGCGTCGTCGGACAACGCTTCGACGTCCGCTCGATTTGGCAAAGGTGGGCACCGGACGCGGCGTTCGTGCCGCTCGACTGCGGCCACTTCATCCCGGAGGAAGCGCCGGACGGCGCCATCGAGGCGTTGCGGCGCCTCCTGGTCTGAGCGTCGACGAAGGCCGGAGCCACCGGGTGGGTGGCTCCGGTCGGAAACGCCGATCCAGTCTCGCCATCCGCCGAAACCCACTGCCGGAACTCGCCCCAACCGGAGCCGATGGCGCGCGGCGGTGATCGGCTACGGGTCGGCGGACTTGGCGACGGTGCGGTAAAGATCGGCGAGAGCGGCGAAGGCGAGCTTCTTGGTGCTCTTGTCGGCCGCGATCAGTCCCTTGCGATTGTATCCCGCCTGCAGCCGCGCCTGGCGGCGTTCGGAACGGAAGTCGTAGAGGAGCCAAGCGCACAAGCCCTGGACGTAGGATGCCTTGCGCAGCAGCGCGAACTGGCGCCGGTAGACTTCCGCCTGCCAGTCCTCGGAGAAGAGCGCCCGACCCTCGCCACGGCGCCCGACCACCGCATCGGCACCGGTCTCGCTGACGATCACCGGCTTGCCAGGCGTCGAGTTCGCCAGCAGCCGCTCCAACCCATCGAAATCCGGCTCGTACCAGCCGAAGTATTCGTTGAGGCCAACGACGTCGAGCACGGCGGCGAGCCGGTCGGCGATGGCGAAGTGCTCACGGTCGATGAGGCACGCCGCCCCTACGAGACGGGTCGGATCCGCTGCCCGCGTGCCCTCCACGAGCGCGCTCATGAAGGCCAAACGCGCATCGGTGTCGGCATTCTCGTTGCCAACCCCCCAGACCACGACGCTGGCCCGGTTGCGGTCGCGGGCGATCAGCTCTGCCAACTGATTGCGGGCATCGGCGAGGGTTTCGGGATCGGCGAAGTCGATGGCCCAGTAGACGGGGATCTCCGCCCACAGCAACACGCCCTCCTCGTCGGCGATGCGGGCGACGTGCTCGTGGTGCGGGTAGTGGGCCAGTCGAGCGAAGTTGGCGCTCAGCTCCTTCAGATGGCGGAAGCGCCGACGGACGTCAGTCTCGGTCGAGACCTTGCCGAGGTGGACGTCGTCTTCGTGAACGCAGGCGCCAGCGAGCCACACGGGTCGCCCGTTGAGCAGGATCCGCTCGCCGTCGACGCGGATCTCGCGAAACCCGATCCGCTCTCGAAACCGGTCGGCGCCGAACGTCCAGAGGACATCGTACAGCTTCGGCGTATCGGGCGCCCAGAGTTCGGGTGCCGCGTCGACCTCGATCCGGCCACGGCCGGCCGCGACGGGGAGCATGAAGTCGAGTTCCAGGCACGGCACGGACACGCCGACTTGCCCATCGACCGGATCAGACAGTTCGACGTCGAACGCGAGCCGTGTTCGTCCGCTGCCTGGGACCAACGCCGCGCCCGCGCGCTTGACGAAGACCTCGGGCAATCGCAAGAGCCCGACCTCGCGGTAGAGACCGCCATAGTTGAACCAATCGACGTGGTGCATGGGCACGCGCTCGGCGCGGCGGGAATTGTCCACCATCAGCATCAGACGGTTGGGTCCGACACGCAACGCTCCGGTCAGCTCGACACAGAAGGGTGTCGAGCCACCCGCGTGGCGGCCCAAGAAGCAGCCGTCGAGGAACACCGACGTCGCGTAGTTGGCGGCGCCGACGCGGAGGAAACAGCGCTCGCCCGGCGTGTCGGGCCGATGGTCGAGGGCGCGCGTGTACCAGACGGCCCCCTCGTAGTGACGCCATTCGGGCCGCACCATGTTCCAGCAGCTCGGCACCGTGACCGGCTCGCCGCCGAGCGGGTCCCAATCGCGCGGTGTCGTCCAGACCTCGACCGGCGCGTCATCATAGGCGAACCAACGCTGGCGGAGCCCTTCCTCGAAGGGATCGAGGGTGAGCCGCCAACCACCGGTCAATGGCTCGATCGGCCGTCCACCCGGATCGATCAGGCCGGACACGTCGAGCCGCGGCGTGCGGAAGGCGTCGCCATAGGCTTCGTCATGGAGGTGGGCAAAGGGATCGTCTGCGGTCACGCGCAGGGCATCCGGTAGCCGATGCCGACGCCGCGCCGGAACCGCCATGGCCAACGGCCGGGCCACAAGCGGTCGGCGATCAAGGCAATGGCGATCCAGCGGAAGAAAGTGGCGAAGGTGTTCGAGAGGCCCTGCGGCTCGCTGTAGCCGTCGACCCACCCGTCGAGGCGACGGATGCCGCGCTCGACGTCGTAGAAGCCGCCGTCGCCGTTCTGCAGGTCGAGCAGGCCCGGGAGCAACGTTCGCAGCCAGGCTTCACCATCGTCCCGCCGATGATCGACCAGCATCGCGGCGTGCACCAGGAGGTCGGCCGCATCGACGTCGAGGCAGGCGCTCTGAGGTTCCGGCGGCAGGCTCAGCACGTAGTCGACCGCGCGGGCGTGGTGGGGGATCGGCCGACCGGCGGCGTAGAACAAGTGGTAGTTGTGCATCGAGCCGGCGAACGCGTGGAGCAGGCGCTCCGGGTCGCCATGTTGGCCGACGCCCCAAAAACCGCTGGTGGGCTCTTGCAGCCGGTCGTGCCAGTCGAACACGTGGCGCAGGGCCTCCGCCGCTGCCCAGCCGGTCGGGCCGTCGCCAAAGCGTTGCAGGTCGAACAGAAAGCCGCCGAGATTGACGACGTTGTTGCCTTCCTGCCAGGGGTCGCGGAGGTCGCGATGCGAGAGCCACCAGCCTAGGTGCGATGGATCGAGGAACGGCCGCACGAAGCCCAGTTCGGGCGCTCGGCCAGGCGCCAAAGCCGCCATCGCACCCAGCGCGTAGTTGGTGACGTGGAAGTCGACGTAGCGCCAGGTCTCCTCGCGGTCGGGCTTCTTGAAGACCGCGTCGTCGGCCATGCCCGGGATGCGGAAGCGACCATCGGCGAGGCGGAAGGACTCCAGCCAGTCGGCCAGGGTGTCGGCTGCGGTCGGCGGCAGGGCGCCGCCGATGAGCGTGCGGGTCATCACCGAGTCGTAGGTGCCAGGAAGCAGCACGCCAGGCCATCGTTCCGGGTCGTGGACTGCGCTCACACGCAAGACGCCCGCGGGCCGGCCAGGCGCCTGCAAGGCCGAGAGCCAATCGAGTGTGCGGTTGCGCGCGCACTCGACATGCTCGATCAACGCCGCGTCGGTGCCGGCGGCGGTCATCCCTTCACGCCGCCGCTGGCCATGCCGGCCATGACGCGCTTCTGCGCCAAGAGAAAAAGGACGGCCACGGGCAGCGTGTTCAACACGGCGAGCGCCATGATGCCTTGGAAATTGGCGCCGAGTTCGGTGTTCATCAGCAGAAGCGCGACCGGCAAGGTGTAGGTGTCCGGGGTCCGCGAGATCACCAGCACCGGGAACCACTGCGCCCAGTTCAAGAGGAACGTGATCAGCGCCACCGTGACCACGATCGGTGCTGCCAGCGGCATGACGATCTGACGGAGGATGGCGAGCTCGCGGGCACCGTCGATGCGCGCCGCTTCGACGATTTCTTTGGGAATCGAGCGGAAGAATTGCTCGAACAGGAAGAACTGGATCGGCCCCAAAGCCAGGAACAGGATGATGCCGGCATAGGAGCCGAGCAGCCCGAGCTTGAACATGACGATGTACACCGGGATCACCAGCAGCATGTACGGGTACATGATCGTCAGGAGGAAGCCGCGGCGGAGCAGGCCGAAGCCGGGAAGATCGGGGCGGCGGACCAGGGCGTAGGCGCCGAGCGCGGTCACGGCGACGCTCAACAGGGTCGAGACGAGCGTGATGGCGAACGAGTTGACGACGTAGACCCACAAGTCGACGCCGCCGACCCGGCCGATGCTGCCGAACACCGCCAGGTCCAAACGCTCCGGCAGGAGCCTGAGCGGGTCGCTCATCACGTCGCGGGTGCTGCGGAAGGCGCTGATCAGCATCCACCAATAGGGATAGAGGAACAGCAGCGCCGTCGGCACGGCAACCCCGTAGGCCAGCAGCCGCGTGAACAGCCGCGGCCGGGCGACCGGACCGCTCATCGCCAGTCGCTCCGCTCGGCGAGACGCAACGCCATCAACGACACCAAGGCGACGAGGGCGAACAGGATCGTCGCCATGGCCGTCGCTTCGCCGTAGCGTCCCTGATCGAAGAGTTGATAGGCGTAGTAGCTGACGAAGTTGGTCGAGTCGTTGGGACCACCACGGGTCATCACCACGATGACGGTGAAGGTCTTCAGGAACTGGATGATCGCGTAGATCGTGTTGATGACCAGCGCCGGGTAGAGTTGCGGCAGGATCACGCCGTACCAGCGCTGCCAAGGTGAGGCGCCATCGATCGCCGCGGCCTCCTCCAACGAGCGATCGCGGATCGCCAGGTTGGCGAGAAAGATCACCATGTAGAAACCGGTGTGGTGCCACAGCTCGGCGATCAGGATCGAGACGAACGCCGTCTCCGGTGTCGTCAGTCCGGCGAACGGCGGCAACCCGAGGCCGGTCAAGCCGGCGTTGATCGCGCCGAACGAGCGATCGAACAACCATCGCCAGACCACGTAGCCCGCAACGTCCGGAGTGACGACCGGCAGAAAGATGGCGAGCTTCAACAGGTTGGTGCCACGGCCGATGAGCTTCGAATCGAGCAGAGTGGCGATGGCCAGCGCGAAGGCGACGTTCACGACGACCGCGACGGCCGTGTAGACCACCGTCCGCACCAGCGACGCGAGGAACAACGGGTCGCTCAAGACGGAGCGGTAGTTCTCCAGACCGACCCAGGTCGGGTCGGCGCGGAGTGCCGTGGCGGAAGCCGTGAACGACACCTCGATGGAAAGGACGATCGGCCACAAGCCGAAGACGATCGTCAGCAGCGCGAAGGGCGCAACGAACAGGTAGAAGACGCGCCGCCGCCACGCCTCGCCCAGGGCCTCGCGTAGAGCAACGCTCATGTCGGGAACCAGATCGAGCCGGCCGGCGAAGGGGACGGCGCAGCGCCGTCGCCCCGCCCTCGCCTCACTGCTTGGCCGACAGGTCCGCCGCGAGCTCGCGCATCTCGGCCGCGGTCTCGGCGATGAAGATGCTCCAGTCGGCCGGTGGGTCGCTGATCCCAGCCAGAAGCTTCCGATGATAGGCGGCCTCCAGTTCGGGATAGAAGCCGTGGATCGATTCCGGGAAGTCATAGGCGGCGAGGTTGTGATCGGCCCGGGCAAATTGCTGGCGACGCTCGGAGAGCTCCGAGGCGTCTAGGTCGGTCCTGACCGCGGCGCCGACCGTGTCGAGCGACGCCTGCTGCGCCTCCTGGCTCAGGAGGAACTTGGCGAACTCGATCGCCAGCTCTTGGTTGGGGGCGTTCTCGGGCACCGCGACGCCGCGCATCCCGCCGATCACCACGGCACTGTCCCGGTCGTCGAAGAACGCGGGCCACGGACCGAAGACGAAATCGCCGTCGAGCACCTCGGCTTGGTCCCACTTGCGCACGTTCCAGTCGCCGACGCGGAACATGCCGGCGCGCTCCCCCTCGATCACCTGGTACATCTCGGCGAACGAGTGGTTGATCGTGTCCGGGGCGACGTAGCCGTAGGTCGAGTAGGTCTTGAGGAACTCTTCCAAGACCCGCGCATGGTCCGGCTCGTCGATGACGATATTGCCGTCGGGGTCGATGAGCGTGTGCCTGAGCCCGGCGCCGAAGGTGAACAGATCGAGCATGTGGATCAGGTCGCGGGGATTGGCCGCCTGCAGCGCGAGGCCGAACGTGTCGGCGCTACCGTTGCCGTCGGGATCTTCGTCGGCGAATTTGACGGCCACCCTCTGGACGTCGTCCCAGCTCGCCGGCATCGGTTCGCCTACGGCATCGAGCCAGCTCTTGCGGGCGCCGAACGCCATTTGCACGCGCTGGATCGGCAGGATGATCATCCGGCCGTCATAGGTCGCGACGCGCAGGTCGCTGTCACTCAGGAAATCGCGGTCGTCGACGGTCTCGAGGACCGGCGCCAGATCCATGATCCGGTCGGTCTGGTTCTGCACCCGGATCACGCGCTCATAGTTGTTGTAGATGAGGTCCGGGGCGGTGTCGGTGTTGACCGCGCCGATCACCCGACCGAACCACTGATCCGTCGGAAAGCTCAGCGAACGCACGGTCACACCCGGATGGCTCTCGGCGAATGCGGCGCCCGCTTGCTCGAACCAGGCGATGCCGTTGTCGCCGAGGTCGTGCCAGACCTGCAGCTCTTGTGCCGACGCCGCTCCAGCGCCGAAGCAAAGCGCCGCCGAAATGGCGACGAGACCCTTGGATCGCATGACGGTCCTCCCTGTCGATCCTGATCACCCGCTCTTGGGTAAACGTTTTCCCAGATGCTATGCAGATCACGGCATTCGCGCAACCGCGGATCGCGCGAGACCAGCGAAACGGGAGGGATCATGCGGCGACCAGCGACCACTGCTGCGGCGCGCGGTGCGGTGACCATCGCCCGCGTCGCCCAACGGGCGGGCGTGTCGATCGCGACCGTGTCACGGATCGTCAACGGCGTGGAGAACAAGGCTTCGGCCGCTACCGTCGCGCGGGTGCGCCGAGCGGTGGACGAGCTGGGCTATCGGCCGATCAGCGCCGCCCGCTCGCTCAGGGAGAACCGAAGCCGGCTGGTCGCCCTGCTCGCCGCCAACCTCGCCAACCCGGCAATGGCGGCGATCGCCGCCGCGGCGGAGACCGCACTGCGCGAGGCCGGACTGACCATGATCCTCTGCGACACCCACGATCGCGCCGACCTTCAAGACGAATACCTGCTGCAGATGCGGGCGCAGATGGCGCGGGCCACGGTCCTGTTGGGTGCCGTCGACAGCCCCAGATTGCAGTCGATGCGGCGTGACGCCGAGCCCTTGATCTTCGTCAACCGTGTGTGCCCTGGCGACACGGCGGCGGCGTTCGTCGGCATCGACAACCGCAAAGCCGGCGCCGAGATTGCCGATCACCTCCTCGACACCGTGGGCTCCCCGCTGGCGGTCGTCCACGGGGCGCTCACCTCGTCGGCGACGGCAGCACGCGTTGCGGGGTTTCGCGAGCGAGCCGCGGCACGTGGTGTCGCGTTGGGTGACGGCGACGTCGTCACCGCGGCCGGTGCCGACCATCTGGAGATCGGCTACGCCGCAGCGGCAGCGCTGCTGGATGGCACAGCCGCTGGCGAGGGGCGCCCCCGCGGGGTGTTCTGCTCGAGCGATCTCATCGCGTTCGGCGTCCATCGCCGCGCCCGTGAGGCCGGCATCGCCGTCCCGGAAGAAGTGGCGCTGGTCGGCTTCGACGAGAGCCCGCTGAACGCTTGGATCGCGCCCTGGCTGTCCTCGGTCGAGGTGCCTTACGCCGCATTCGGCACCGCCATCGTCGCCGCGGCCCACGACCTCATGGCCGAACGCCAGCCGGCACCGCGGATCCTACCGCACCGGCTGGTCGTCCGCGGGTCGACACCCGTCGCGACCTGAGCGCTCGGCTCAGCTCTGTGGCGCGTAGGTCTGAGCGACGGTCGGAAACCGGCGTGCTTTGACGTCCTCCGCGTAACGGGCGATGGCATCGCCTGCCGCGTCGCCGAGACCGCCGTAGGTCTTGACGAAACGCGGCACCCAAGGGCTCAGCCCGAGCATGTCCTCCAACACCAGGATCTGCCCGTCGCAGGCCGCCGACGCACCGATGCCGATGGTCGGGATCGGCAACGCCTCGGTGATACGCGCCGCGAGCGGCTCGACCACGGCTTCCAGCACGACGGCGAACGCCCCGGCGTCGGCCACGGCCTTGGCGTCGGCTTCCAGCCGGCCCCAATCGTCGCGCTGGCGGCCTTGCGCCTTGAAGCCGCCAAGCGCGTTGACCGCCTGCGGCGTCAGCCCGACATGCGCCATCACCGGGATTCCGCGCGCCGTCAGAAAGGCGATGGTCGACGCCATCGACACGCCGCCCTCGAGCTTGACCGCGCCGCAACCGGTCTCCGCCATCACCCGGGCAGCGCTGCGGAACGCAGCCTCGGGGCTTTCCTCGTAACTGCCGAACGGCAGGTCGACGACGATCAAGGTGCGCCTGGAGCCGCGGACGACGGCTTGGCCGTGGAGAATCATCAGATCGAGCGAAACCGGCAGGGTCGACGGCAGGCCGTGAGCGACCATCCCCAGCGAATCGCCGACCAGCAGGAAATCGCAGTGCGGATCGGCGAGCGCCGCCGTGTAGGCGAAGTAGGCGGTCAGCGAAACGACGGGCTCACCGCCCTTGCGCACGGCGATGTCGGGCGCCGTGATGCGGCGTATCTGCTCGTTCGGGTCCGCCACGGCATCCTCCTGGCAGCATCAGGCGATGGCGACGCGCGCCAACGATGCCAGCATCGCAAAGGAGTGCGCGTCGGGCGAGCCCTCGCGAGGCGCGATCTCAGCGGCGGCGAGCCGGCGACGATCGAATCGACTGCCGCTGGCCCGGACGGCGGCTGTTGCCGCGTGGCGTAATGCGCTCCGGTGAACGCCGGCTCAGGCCGCCTTCGGTACGGCGTCCAGGAAGCTGGGGCGGCTGCGCATGGCGTCCGCCCAGCGGTTGGCATTCGAGCAGCCGCTCGGCAGGTCATTGTCGGCGAAGGTGCAGACGAGCAGTGCCGCCATGCCGGTGATGTCGGCGATCGAGAACGTGTCGCCGGCGACGAAGGGGCGACCATCGGCGAGCTCGGCGTCGAACCATGCCCACGCCTGATCGAACGCCCGCACCTGGGTGTCGGCATAGGCCGGCATCTGCTCGATCCGATCGGCGAAGAACGCGAAGGTGTGGCGCGCCACATTGCCGATGGTCGTCAGCAGATGCAGCTCGACACGCCGGTTCCACATCTCGATGTGCGCCTTCTCGAAGGCGGTCTCGCCGAGCAGCGCAGGCTGTGGGTAGAGCTCCTCGAGGTACCGGCAAATCGCCACGCTCTCCGTGAGAATCCTGCCGTCGTCGAGCTCCAGGACCGGCAGCTCGCCTAGCGAGTTCTTGGCGAGGAACGAAGCCGTTCGGGTGCCACCGCCGCGGACGTCGACCGGCTCCAACCGGACGTCGACGCCCTTCTCCGCCAGGAATGCCCGGACCCGCAGGTTGCTCGGAGTCATCGCATCGTAAAGCTTCATGGTCGTCGGCCTCCCAGCCTATGATCAACTGAATGGTTGACTATCTGATGGCCCGGGGTTAGTCAACTACTTCGTTGACCGTCATGGAACCGCCGATGCCCGATCTCGATCGAACCTTCGCCGCACTCAGCGATGGCACCCGCCGCGCGATCGTCGCCCGGTTGGTTGCCGGTGAGGCCCGACTCTCGGACCTCGCGGCACCGTTCGAGATGTCGCTGACCGCGGTCTCCAAGCACGTCCGCGTGCTGTCGGACGCCGGTCTGATCGAGGTCACCAAACGAGGCCGTACCCGCTACTGCCGGCTGCAGGCAACACCGATGAAACAGGCGGCGGACTGGCTCGATGACTACCGCCGGTTTTGGGAGGACCAGTTCGCGGCCCTGGCTCGCTATCTGGAAGACGAGGAGGAGGAGGACTGACGATGCAGTATCGATATCTGAGGACCGAGTTCGGCCACGAGCCCGTGGTGGTCGAGGGCACGTTTCAAGCGCCGGTCACGCGGGTCTATCGCGCCTGGACCGACCCCCGCTGCATCCCCGACTGGTTCGGGCCGAAGGCAGGCGTGGTTCGCACCGCAGACATCGACCTCCGGGTCGGCGGCCGCTGGCGATTCGCGATCGCGACCGACGACGGCGAGGCGGCACTGGAAGGCGAGTACACCACCGTCGACACCGACAAATGCCTCGCCTTCAGCTGGCGGCACGTCCACAGCCACGCCGACGGCAGGCTGGAGGAAACGCCCTACTCGCACGTGACCGTCACCTTCCGCGCCGAGGGGGCGACGACCCACGTCCACCTCGTCCACGCGGGCATCGTCCACGAGGAAGGCCGCCAGGGCGTCGGCAGTGGCTGGGAAGGCACCTACGCCCGGTTCGACGCGTGGATCGCAACGACGGCTGCTCCGGCGGCCTGAGCGAGGCGGACAGCCGGAACCCGGACCATCGCTCGGTCGGCGACGTCGGCTACGGTTGACGGAGCCGCCGAGCGAGATCGTCCAGGCACGCGTCGCGTGGCGCCGCACATCCCCCGTCCAGCCACCAGCGCTCGACCTCGGCCAGCAGCGCGCCGACGGTCGGGCCCGGGGGGACGCCGCGATCGAGCGCATCTTGGCCGCGGAGCGGAAAGGCGGGAACCGGCGTGCGCGCCACGCGGGCATGCCAATCGCTGGCGTCGATCGAACCGGTGGGGGCAATGGCGAACAGGCCGGCAGTGAGGACACCGTCGGCGCCGTGGCGATAGAGCAGGCGTCGCAGCTCCGCGGCAGTCAGCTCGGCCGGCGACACCGCTGGCACGTGGACCAGGCGCTCCAGCCGCTCGGCGTCGGTGCGCCCCAGTCGGAGACAGCTCGCGAGCGAACCTGTCGCGTCGGGTCGGTCGCGCAGGAGCGAGGCCAAACGACGGATCGCATCCGGCTCCGTTTCGAGCGGCACCAGACCATCGAACGTCCCGCGGCCGACGTCGATACCGAGCACCGCCTCCAGCACGCCGAAGTCCGCCATGAGCGCGACGGCCGCACGCGGGTCAGGGGTTTCGAGCAGCTTCCGCAGCTCCTGCCAGATCCGCTCGCCCGACAAGGCGCCGAGCGCCTGGGCGCCGGCAACCAGCGCCGCGCGGGTCGAGTCGTCCGGTAGCGCTTCGCCGAAGCCGGCGAAGAACCGGAAATAGCGGAGCACGCGCAAGCGGTCCTCGGCGATCCGCGTCGCCGCGTCGCCGACGAAACGCACCCGGCCCGCAGCGAGGTCGGCGTCCCCCTGGAAAGGGTCGAACAGCGCGCCGACGCGGTCGCAGCTCATGGCGTTGAAGGTGAAATCACGCCGCGCGGCGTCGGCATCGAAGTCATCGGTGAACGCGACGGTCGCATGACGGCCGTCGGTGGCTACGTCGATGCGCAACGTCGTGACCTCGAACGACCGTCCGTCCACGATGGCCGTCACCGTGCCGTGGTCGAGGCCGCTAGGGATCGCGCGGATCGCCGCGCGGTCGAGCAGATCCAGGACACGCACGGGCGGCTCCGGCGTGCACAGATCGACGTCCAGTACCGGTCGTGGCCGAGCGGCCAGCGCGTCACGCACGCAGCCGCCGACGAAGCGAGCCGGGCACCCGTCGGCTTCCAAGGCATCCAAGAGCGTCACCGACGCCGGCGCAGTGCGCCACGGGGCAGCAACGAGGCGTGGGTCCGGACCAATCATGCGACGTTCCTAACAAGGTGCGCCAGGCGGCGCATCGTCCGCTGCGCAGTCGTGCTATCGAGCGCCCATGTCACGCCGCCGTCGATCCGTCGCCGTCGACCTCGAGCGCCTGCCGCCTGACCGGCGGCCAGGCGCGAGCCTTGACGCCGCTTCGCTCCAGGCCCGCGTCCTCCATCGCGACGCATCGGTGATCGTCGTCGACAAACCGGCCGGGCTGCCGGTCCATGCGGGGCCGACGAGCCCCGACCACCTGGAACGCTATCTACCGGCGCTCTGCTACGGCTATGCCGGGCCGCCGCAACTTGCGCATCGCCTCGACCGCGACACCTCGGGATGCCTGGCACTCGGGCGCCACCGCAAAGCGCTGCGGCGGCTCGGGCGCCTGTTCGAGAGCGGCGTCGTGCGCAAGATCTATTGGGCCGTCGTCGACGGCGTACCAGGCGCTTCGGCGGGAACGATCGAAGCACCACTGCTGAAGGTCAGCGATCGCCGCGGCTGGCGGATGGTGGTCGACGACGCCGGCCGACCGGCGGTGACCGACTACGAGCTGCTGGCCAGCGACGGGCGAGAGAGTTGGCTGGCCTTGATGCCGCGCACCGGACGCACGCACCAGCTCCGTGTGCACTGCGCGCTCGAAGGTTTCGCGATCCGCGGTGACGGCTTCTACGCCAGCGATGCAGCTAGGGAGGGCGCACTGCTTCTGCATGCGCGCAGCCTGACCTTGCCGCTCGATCCGGCGGCGCCGATCCATGCCGAAGCACCGCCGCCGCCGCATCTCGCGGCCGCGCTCGCACGACTGGACGCCACGGTCTGAGTCGATCCTTTCGGGCGGTCAGGCGCGGCGGCACGCCTTGCCGTCGCCGGCCCACGCTCTCAGGATCGTGCCGACGATCAGGGGAGGCAGGCGAATGGCCGACGAGACGACCTACGAGGTGCTGGCGCTCCGCTACGGCTCGATGCAGGAGCGAACGCGGCGCGACAACTTCATCATGGCCGACGATCACGATGCGCCGATGCCGATCGACTACTTCGTCTGGCTGATCCGCGGCGGCGGCCGGACGATCCTGGTCGACACCGGCTTCGAAGCCGAGGAGGCCGCGCGACGCGGGCGGCGGATGGATCGGCTGCCGCGAGACGCGCTGATCGCCGTCGGCGTCGATCCCGCGAGCGTCGACACCGTGGTCGTCACTCATCTGCACTACGACCACGCGGGCACGCTGAGTGACTGGCCGCAGGCCCGCTTCCACTTGCAGGAAGCGGAGATGGCCTACGCTACCGGCCGCTGCATGTGCGAGCCGGCGATGCAAACGCCGTTCAGCGTCGACCACGTCTGCGAGATGGTTCGCCACGTCTATGCCGGGCGGGTGCAATTCCACGCCGGCGACGGTGCGGTCGCGCCGGGTGTCACGGTCCACCACGTCGGCGGCCATACCAAAGGCATGATGTTCGTGCGGGTGAAAACGGTGCGTGGTTGGGTGGTGCTCGCGTCCGACGCGGCCCACTTCTACGAGAACAAGGAGCAGCGCAAGCCGTTCGTGCTGGTGCATTCGCTGGAAGACATGGTGCGTGGCTGGGACCGGCTCTACGAGCATGCCACCTCCCGGCTGCACGTGATCCCCGGTCACGATCCTTTGGTCATGCAACGCTATCCGTCATTGTCGACGGCCACCTCCGGGATCGCGGTTCGGCTCGACGTCGCCCCGGTCGACTGACGGCTGTCGCCCCGCTTCTGGCTCAGCCGGCCTCCATGAACGGGTCGTCGGGGTGCCCCAACACCCGCGCGAAGTTGACCAACATGCCGGCGGTGGCGCCCCAGATGTAGCGATCCTCGTAGTCGAGCACCCAGTAGTGGCGGACCGTGTCACCACGAACGTAGCTGTCGCGGCGCTGGTTCTTCGCATCGAGAACGAACGGTAGCGGCACCTCGAACACCTCCTCGACCTCGAACGAGTCAGGGTCGAGAGTGAACGGCGGGTCGATCCACGCCACGACCGGGAACACGCGATAGCCGGTGATGGTATCGTAGGGGCTCAGCTCGCCGAGGATGCGGCAGTGCGCCGGACTCAAGCCGATCTCCTCGGCCGTCTCACGCAGTGCTGCCGCCGCACGGTCCGGGTCGTCGTCCTCCATCCGGCCGCCCGGAAAGCTGATCTGCCCGGCGTGGTCGCGCAGGTGCGCGGTGCGTTGGGTCAGGATCACCGTCGGAACCGCGCGGCCGACGATGCCGATCAGCACGGCGGCCGGGGTCTTCCGTACGCCCGGACCACGATGGCCCTGATCGCCCGTGACGAGTCCGAAGGGAGGCCGCCGTCGCAGCCGGTCCCGGATCGCCGCCGGGGTCAGGGGTCGCAGCTCCCTCATGGTCGGGCACTTGCCGTGGCTACCATGTCCGCCTCGGTTTCCAGGGGGAAGAACACGCCCCCGCTCCAGACGCCGAACCTCTGATCCACGGCGACCGCCACGTCCACCAGGTCGTAGTAGACCGCGCGATCGAGTCGCGCCTCCAGGGCGTCACGGACCGTGACGTAGGGTGCCGACGAGCCGTCGGGCTGCGCACGCAACCGCAGCGGGTGGTCCGCGCCGACGGTCACCCAATCGCCCAGGTTGGTCCGAAGCGCGATGGCCTGGCTTGGGCCGTCGCCGTCGATCTGCATCTCGACTGCGACGAACGGCACGTCAGCAACGTCGATCGTGCCGAGCTCGCCGGGGGTGACCAACCAGTAGCGGCCGTCGGTCGTGCGGTGCAGAACCGAGGCGAACAGCTTGACCAATCCCTCGCGTCGCACGGGCGAACCACGATAGGACCACGTTCCGTCGCGGGCGATCGCGAGGCCCAGATCGCCACACGACTCCGTACCTGCCGCGACGTCACGATCGAGCGCGTCCAGCGCTGCCTGCAATCTCGGATTCGCCCTGGTCCGTGCCATGAACTAGATGTGGCATCTTGGGGCGACCGGGCAAGCACGAGCACGGCGCTGCGGTCTGGATGAGGAGCCTGCGCTTGAGCAGCAGCGAAACCGACCTTCTCGACGAAGTCGATCGCTCCATCGACCGTCTGGCACAGGTCAAGGCCGAGATCGGCAAAGTGATCTTCGGCCAGGAGCAGGTGGTCGAACTGAGTCTGACGACGCTCTTGGCCGGCGGCCACGGCCTGCTCGTCGGCATGCCCGGCCTCGCCAAGACGCGATTGGTCGAAACGCTCGCTCAAGTGCTGGGCATGGCGCAAAAGCGCGTGCAGTTCACGCCGGACCTGATGCCGGCCGACATCCTCGGCTCGGAGGTGCTCGACGAAGGCGACGACGGTCGGCGCCACTTCCGGTTCATCGAAGGCCCGATCTTCTGCCAACTGCTGATGGCCGACGAGATCAACCGGGCCAGCCCGCGAACCCAGGCGGCACTGCTGCAGGCGATGCAGGAACACCGCGTCACCATCGCCGGCGCCGACCGGCCGCTGCCGGAGCCCTTTCACGTCCTCGCCACGCAGAACCCGATCGAGCAGGAGGGGACCTATCCACTCCCCGAAGCGCAGCTCGACCGGTTCCTGCTGGAGATCGACATCGACTATCCGGACGTCGATGCGGAACGGCAGATGCTGGTCGCGACCACCGGTACCGACGTGGTTCGCCCGACGGCCGTCCTCGATCCGGCAGCCTTGGAGCGGTTGCAGGCGCTGGTCCGCACCATCCCGGTCGGCGAGCAGGTGGTCGACGCCATCCTGCGACTGGTCCGCGCCGGCCGACCGCAGTCGAGCGACGATGCGAGCCTCGTCGAGCAGGTCGCTTGGGGACCGGGCCCGCGCGCGAGCCAAGCGCTGATGCTGACGGCGCGGGCACGCGCCTTGCTCGGCGGGCGGCTCGCGCCCTCGGTCGAAGACGTTGCTGCGCTGGCGTTTCCGGTGCTCAAGCACCGCATGGCACTGACGTTCTCGGCGCGGGCGGACGGCGTGTCGATCGGCGACGTCATCCGGCGCCTCGTGCAGCGCTCGGTCGGCTGATGGCCGAGCGGGCGGCGCATCGGCTGCGCCACGACGCCGAGCGTATCGGCGCGCGCCTGCCGCCGCTGCAAGTCGCCGCCGATCGCGTCGCCGCTACCGTCGCCCAAGGCGTCCACGGCCGTCGGCGGGTCGGCACCGGTGAAACGTTCTGGCAGTTCCGCCCCTACCAGTTCGGCGACGCCACGGGGGCCATCGACTGGCGCCAATCTGCGAAGGGCGATCGGTTGGTCTTGCGCGAGCTGGAGTGGGAGGCGGCGCAGAGTGTCTGGCTCTGGGTCGATTCCTCGCCGTCCATGCGGTACGCCTCGGGCACCAGCGTGACCAAGCACGACCGCGCCCAAGTGCTGGCGCTGGCCCTCGCATCGTTGTTGCTCCGCGCCGGAGAGCGCGTCGCCACGCTCGGCCATGGCCGCCGTCCGGCGAGTGGGCGGGCCACGTTGGGACGGCTCGCGGAGGAATTCGCCAGCGCGGGCGCCGACGACGACCTGCCAACCGGACCGCTGCCACGCCACGCCCGGGCGGTACTGGTCTCCGATTGGTTGATGCCGATCGCCGAACGCGAGGCTTGGCTGCGCTCGCTCCACGGCATGGGTGTCGCCGCGTTCGTCCTGCTGGTGCTGGACCCCGCGGAAATCGACCTGCCGTTCTCCGGGCGTGTCCGCTTCAAGGGTCTGGAGGACGAGGGGATCGCCGTGATCGGCAATGTCGACCAGGTCCGCGCCGAGTACGGCCAGCTGGTCGCCGAGCATCGGGCGGCGCTCGCCGACCTGGTGCGCCGCTTCGGCTGGGGCATGACGCTCCATCGCACCGATCATCCGCCGGAACAGGCGCTCCTGCCGTTGTTCATGGCGCTCGGCGGAGGCACCGATCGCTGATGCTGGGCCTCGGCGCGCTCGCTTTCGCCCAACCCTGGTTTCTTGCAGGATTGATCGCGCTGCCGGCGCTCTGGTGGCTGCTCCGCCTCGTACCACCACCGCCGCGCGAGATCGCGTTTCCGCCGATCCGCCTGCTGTTGCTGCTCACCGGGCGCGAGACCACCGCCAGGCGGACGCCCTGGTGGCTCTTGCTGTTGCGCCTCACCGCGGTGGCGCTGCTGATCCTGGCAGCGGCGAGACCGCTGCTGTTCCCCGCGGAACGCCTCGCAGGGGGTGGCGCGTTCGTGGTGGTCGTCGACGACGGCTGGGCGGCAGCCCCGCATTGGACGGCGATGCGGAGCCGGGCACTGGCGGAGATCGCCCAGGCGGAGCGGGAGGGCCGCGAGGTCGTTTTGGTCATGACCGCGCCCACGATCGACGGCGTCGATGCGACGGCCACCAGCGGCAGCGCTGCCAGCGAGCGGCTGGCGGCGCACCGCCCGGTGTCGTGGTGGCCCGACCGGGCCGCTGCGGCTGCCGCCCTCGCCGCTCTTGACGACAACCGCGCCGGCAGCCTCTGGCTGAGCGACGGCATCGTCCGCAACGACGAGGATCGCGCGGCCGCAGCGGCATTGGTGGACGCGCTTGCCGGCTTGGGACCCGTCCGGGTGCTGGCCCCACCGCGCACCGAACGCGCAGAGCTTTTGGTGCCTGCCGGCGATGCGGGCGGGGCGCTGGCGCTGGCCGTGCGCCGCGCCGGTATCGCCGGGTCGACGACCTCGTCGGTCCGCGCGTTGGCGGGCGCCAACGACGTGCTTGCCCGGGTGCCGCTGGAACTCGTGGAGGGTGCCAGCAGTGCCACCGCGCGGTTCACCTTGCCGGGCGACGTCTTGGATCGCGTGCGCCGGTTCGAGCGTGAGCCGCTGCGCAGCGCCGGCGACGTCGTCGTCACCGACCAAGGTCTCGGCAGCAGGCACGTCGGCCTCGTCGCCGCAGCCGGACCGCGCGAGGTCCAGCCGCTGCTCGCCGAACGGTTTTTCGTCGAGCGGGCGCTCGCCGGCCAAGCGCGGTTGACCGCCGGGCCGATCGACGAGGTTCTGGACGCCGAGGTGTCGACGGTCGTGCTGGTCGACACCGAGGAACTGAGCGGGACGCAGCAAGACGCCTTGCAGTCGTGGATCGAGGACGGCGGCGTCCTCCTCCGCTTCGCCGGACCGCGCCTGGCGGAACGGACGGACGATCCGCTTCTGCCGGTGCGGCTGCGCGAGGGTGGCCGCCTGCTCGAGGGCGCACTGTCGTGGTCGCAGCCGCTGGCACTCGGCGGCTTCGTGGCCGACGGCCCGCTTGCCGGTCTGCCGATCGCGCCGGACGTCCGCATCCGCCGACAGGTCCTGGCCGAGCCTTCGCCCGAAACGGCAGCAGCGACCCTTGCCGACCTTGCCGACGGCACGCCGCTGGTCACCGGCCGACGGCTGGGTGATGGCTGGTTGATGCTGGTGCACACCACGGCCAACACCCAGTGGTCGGATTTGCCGCTTTCCGGCACCTACGCGGCGCTGCTGGCCCGTGCCGCCGACCTGGGCCGCGGCAGGCGCGGCCCCATCGAAGGGCTGCTGCAGCCGGTCTCGGTGCTCGACGCCTATGGTCGGCTGGTCGACCCCGACCCGACGGTCCGACCGGTTCCGGCTGGCGAGCTGGTTAGCGGCACCGTCGGCCCGACCCGCCCGCCGGGCCTCTACGCCGATCCGGTCACCGGCGCGACGTTGGCATTGAACCTCGCCACCACGGACGACGTGATCCAGTCGCTCGACCCCGCCGACTTGGGCCGCGCCATCGCTCCGCTGGCCGCCGGGCGCGAAGCCGACCTGGCGCCGTGGCTGTTGGTCGGGGCGTTCGCACTGTTGCTCGTCGATCTGGCGGTCGTCGGGCTGCTGCGGGGCCAGGGTTTCGGCCGACGCCTCCGCCCCGCTGCCGTCGCCCTCCTCGTGGTTGGTGCTCCAGGCGTCGCCCACGCGGTCGATTCGCTCGCAGTGACGACCGCCACACCGCTCGCCTACGTGGCCAGTGGCGATCCGGAGTTGGACCGCTTGGCGGCGGCGGGGATCGAGGGCCTGGCACGGACGCTCTTTCGTCGAACCTCCGTGGAGCCGGGCGAACTGGTCGCCGTCGACATCGCCGTCGATCCGCTGGAACTCTTCCCGATCCTTTTCTGGCCGGTGCCGGATTCGGTCCGCCCCTTGGACGAGGACTCAGTCGCCCGCTTCCTCGCCTTCCTCGAGGGCGGTGGCATGGTCGTCTTCGACACCCGCGACGCGAACTTGTCGTTCGGCGGGACCTTGGCCGACACCCCGGGCATGGAGCGCTTGCGGACGCTCCTCGGGGAGATCGATCTGCCGCCGCTCGCCGCGGTCGACCCCGATCACGCGCTGACCAAGAGTTTTTATCTGCTGCAGGACTTCCCGGGGCGCTTCGCCGGTCAGCCCTTGTGGGTCGACGTCGCGCAGCCCGGCGTCAACGACGGCGTGTCGTCGATCGTGATTGGCTCACACGATTGGCTGGGCGCATGGGCGACCGATGACCTCGACCGTCCGCTGCTACCGGTGGTGCCCGGCGGTGAGCGGCAGCGGGAGATGGCGCGCCGGGTCGGCGTCAATCTCGTGATGTACGCGCTGACCGGCAACTACAAGACCGATCAGGTACACATTCCCACTCTCCTGGAGCGGCTTGGCCAATGACCGTCGCCGACGTGCTGCTGCGGCCGCTGGTACCCGACGCCTTGCTGCTCGCGTTGGCGGCGATCGCCGCGACGGCGCTGCTGCTGGCACTGCTCGGACGGCTGCCGGCCGCCGGTTGGCGCTTGCCGCCGCTCTTGCTGCTCCTGGGCGTGTTGGCCAACCCGACCCTCTTGCGCGAAGAGCAAGAACCGGTGCCCGACGTCGCCGTGCTGGTCGAGGACACGAGCGCCAGCATGTCGGCGGGCGAGCGGCCGGAGGCGACCGCCGCGGTGCTGGAATCGCTGGCTGCCGACCTCGACGGCGGCCGCAATCTTGAGGTCGTGACCGTCGAGGTGCCCGGTGGCAGCGCCGGCACCGACCTCGTCTCGACCATCGACCGGGCCCTGGTCGACGTCGACCGTCGCCGCTTGGCCGGAACCGTGATCGTGTCCGACGGGCAGGTCCACGACGTTCCCGCCACCCTGCCGGCCTGGGCGCGCGAGCGGCCGGTCCACCTGCTGCTTCCGGGGCGCGAGGACGAGACCGACCGGCGCTTGGTGCTGGAGGCGATGCCGAGCTACGCCATGGTCGGCGAGCCGCAACGCTTTCGCCTGCGCCTCGCCGACGAAGCCGGCGGAGCGGCGAGCGTGACCATCCGTCAGAACGGCCAGCCCCTGGCGCGCGTCCAAGTCACGCCGGACCGGCCGATCGACGTCCCGTTCACCCTCGAGCGGGCCGGTGAGACGGTGATCGAAGCCGAGGTCGCGGGACGCGAGGGCGAGGTCAGCGAGATCAACAACCGAACGGTAGCGTTCGTCACCGGCGTCCGCGACCGGTTGCGGGTGCTGCTGGTCTCCGGCGAGCCCTATCCGGGCTTGCGGGTCTGGCGCAACCTGTTGAAGGCCGACCCGGCGGTGGACCTCGTCCACTTCACGATCCTCCGCCCGCCGGAGAAACAGGACGGCACGCCGGTACGCGAGCTGGCGCTGATCGCGTTTCCGGTGCGCGAGCTTTTCGAGCTCAAGCTCGGCGAGTTCGACCTGATCATCTTCGACCGCTACACCCGGCGCGGCCTGTTGCCGCTGGCCTACTTCGACAACGTCGCGACCTACGTCGAGAACGGTGGCGCCTTGCTGGTTGCCGCCGGACCAGGCTTCGCCACACCGCTGAGCATCGCGCGGACTCCGCTGGAACGCGTGATCCCAGCCTATCCGTCGGGCGAAACGCCCGAGGACGGCTACCGGCCGCAAGTGACCGAGCTCGGCGATCGGCACCCGGTGACGGAGGGCCTCGTCCGCGACTGGGGCGGACCGTGGGGCCCCTGGTATCGGATGGTCGGTGTCGAGACCACGGCGGGGCAGGTGGTGCTGCAGGGGCTCGACGAACGGCCGCTCCTGGTGCTCGACCGCGTCGGTGACGGCCGCGTCGCCGCACTCTTGTCCGACAATGCCTGGCTCTGGGCACGCGGCTACGACGAAGGCGGGCCG
Source organism: Pseudomonadota bacterium (assembly GCA_039818825.1). Lineage (GTDB taxonomy): Bacteria > Pseudomonadota > Alphaproteobacteria > Geminicoccales > Geminicoccaceae > JBCBTD01. The sequence continues at coordinate 68,555 of JBCBTD010000008.1, read as the reverse complement.
CAGGCGACCCTTTTGCGCCGGCTGGTCCACTGGCTGATGCAGGAACCGGAGCTGGAGGAGGAACGCCTCGTCGCACGGCCGGGCGACGGCCGGATCGAGGTGGAACGGCGGTCGTTGTCGACCGAGCCGCGCGAGGTGACCGTCACGACGCCGTCCGGGGCCGAGCTCGGCTTGAGCCTTACAGCGGACGAAGACGGGGTGTTGCGCGGCGCGATCGCCGCAGAGGAGCAAGGGCTCTACCGCTTCGACGACGGCGACGAGAGCGCCTTCGCCTCGCTACGCCCGCTGGCTGCCGAAGAGATGGCGGATCTCAGAGCGACGGCGGCGGCGCTGGCGCCCTTGATCGAAGCGGGCGGTGGCGCTTCGACGTTCACCGAAGATGCCGGCATGCCCGAGGTCCGCCGCGTCGGCGAAGACCGCGCGCGTTCAGGTCGGGGCTGGATCGGTCTGGTCGAGAACGGACGATATCGGGTCATCGGCAGTGCCGAGACGCCGCTCTTGCCCTTGTGGTTGGCGCTGTCGCTCTTGATCGCGTCGCAGATCTTCGCGTGGTGGCGCGAAGGCCGAAGCTGAACCGTTCACGCGCTTCGCCGGCCACCGTGCCGCGAGGATGAACGTTGGCCAAAAAACCCGGGCCGGCGGGCGCATCGGCAGCACGGACGGAGGGAGGAACCGCCGCGCGGCATAGGTGACGCGCCCGCCGTCGGACGAAGCCCGATGCCCGGCAAGCCAACGTTTAGGGAGACTGGTTATGTCGCCCCAATCGCTGTCTGAGACAAGCATACGATCTACCCATTTTTGCAAGTCGCTCTTGCGTCGCAGGGCGGCATCAAGCGGCATCGTGAAAGATCAACCCGGTGGTGAACCGCTCGCCCCAGCGGAGCCGGCTGACTCCGTGGCGCACGTTGACCCGGTACACCCCCTTGCGCCCGTGCACCGGGCGGTGGCGCACCGGAAACACGACCCCTTCGCCCTGGGTTGGCGTCAGCACTTCGGCGCGCGACTGCATCCGCGGTCGTTGCTCGGTCAGCACCAGCTCGCCGCCGGTGAACTCGTCGCCCGGTGACGACAGCAGAATGACGACCTGCAACGGAAAGACGTGCTCACCGTAGACGTCCTGGTGCAGGCAATTGTGGTCCCCGACCCGGTAGCGCAGCAACAAGGGCGTCGGCCGTCGCTGGCCGGCGGCGTGGCATCGCTCGAGAAACGCGGCGTGGTCGCTCGGGAACCGGGCCGCGACGCCGAGCGCCTCGTTCCAGCGATTGGCGATCGGGGCCAAACGGCCGTAGAGCGCCTCGCGCAAACCCGGCAGGGGCACCGGCAGCGGGTGGTCGAAGTATTTGTACTCGCCCTGGCCGAAGCCATGGCGTGCCATGATGACGTGGCTGCGAAAGGCGCTGTCGTCGTCGTAGGACGATGCCAGACGCCGGCAGGTCTCGATGTCGAGCAGCGGGCCCAGTACGGCGGCACCGGCCGTGTCGAGTTCGGCCTCGACCCGCGGCCAGTCGATCGCCGCTACGGCAGCCGTCATCGCGCACGCTCCCGAGCCAGAAGCGCCTGTTTGCGCTCCACCCCCCAGCGATAGCCACCGAGGCTGCCGTCGCTGCGAACGACACGATGGCAAGGGATCGCCACGGCCACCGGATTGGCACCGCAGGCATTGGCGACCGCACGCACGGCCTGGGGAGAACCGATCCGTTCCGCGATCTCGGCATAGCTCGCGGTATCGCCCGGCGGAATCGTCCGGAGCGCTTGCCAGACCCGCTCCTGGAACGCGGTCCCCTGGACATCGAGCGGTAGTTCCACCGGATGGTGCGGGCGTTCGACCAAGCCGACGATCGCGGCGACGGTCGCGGCGAAGGCAGTGTCGTCGCCGATCAACCGGGCATTCGGGAACCGGTCCTGAAGGGCCTCGACCAGCTCGGCGGGGTCGTCGCCAAGCTGTACCGCGCAAACGCCCTGGTCCGTAGCCGCCACCAGAATCGAACCGAGCGAGCATTCGCCGACGGCGAAGCGGATCGCCACGTCGCGGCCACCGTCGCGGTAGGCGGTCGGCCGCATGCCGAGCCGCGCGGCGGCGGTCTCGTAGAAGCGGCTGGACGCACCGAAGCCGGCTTCGTAGAGGGCCGCGGTCACGGGCGCGCCCTCGGCCAACTCCTCGCGCACACGACCGGCGCGGTGCGCCGCCGCATAGGCCTTCGGCGTGACGCCGGTGGTCGCCTTGAAAATCCGATGGAAGTGGAAAGGACTGAGCCTCGCTTCGGCGGCCAGCTCGGTGAGGCTCGGCGGCATCTCGGCGGACTCGATTTGCCGGCAGGCTCGAGCGACCAGAGCGGCGTGGGCCGTCGTCCCACCTCGCCCCTCGGGCGCGCAACGCTTGCACGGCCGGTGACCCGCCGCCCGTGCCGCGGCAGCGGACGGGTAGAAGCGCACGTTCTCCGGGCGCGGTCGCCTGGACGGGCAGGACGGCTTGCAGAAGACGCCAGTGGTGACGACGGCGTAGACGAACTGGCCGTCGGCGCCGGGGTCGCGGTCCATCACCGCCTGCATCCGGACCAGGGCGTCGGTCGGCGCCGTCGTCGCCGCATCGGTGATCAGCGTAGACATGGTGGAGGCTCCCTCGTCGGCGGGCGCTCTTGCGCCCCGTCGTCGTCGTTTCTGCACGACCTGCCTCCCCTCCGCGTTCCGAAGCTTGCGGTGGCATTCGCTCCGCGAGCGACCTTCGATCAGCCGCGCCTGAGTGCCAAGAGCACGCCCAAGACGAGCAGCACGAGGCCCCAGCGCTCGCGGACGGTCATCGTCTGCGCGAACAGCCGACGGGCCAGCATCTGGGCGAACAGGATCTCGACCAGTGCCAAGGTCCGCACCTGCGCCGCAGTCTGCAGCGCAAAGGCGAAGAACCACATCTGCGAAGCGAAGGCGCCCATGAAACCCGCTAGCAGCGACGGTCGCCAGGCGCGGAGGATGGCCGCCAACACCGCCGGATCGCGGACCGCCTGCACGACCAGCAGGATCGCCGTCTGCAGGGCCAGACTGAGCGCCAACGCCGTCGTCGCGGCCATCAGGTCTGGCGTCGGCGAGAGCGCCAGGATGCCGCCGCGGTAGCCGACCGCAGCCAGTGCGAAGAACCCGCCCGCGGCGATCCCGAGCGCCGCGGCGCGCGCGCTCGGCGCGCCGCTGGACCCGGGCCAGGACACGAGCAAGACGCCCAACGTAGCACCGACCACGCCGAGCGCCACGACCGGCGGCACGGTTTCACCCAGCACGACCAGGCCGAAGACCAGCACCTGAACCGGTTCGGTCTTGGTCAGCGCGATCGTGACGACGAACGACCGAACCCGCATTGCCGCCAACATCAAGGCGGTGGCGAGGATCTGGGCGACGGCACCGAGGCTGAGCCACAGCCACACCGCACCGTCCGGCAGCGGTGGCGCCCGCCCCGAGAGGACGACGAACGCTGCCAGGAACATCAGAGCGAACGGCAAGCCGAAGAAAAAGCGCACCTCGGTCGCGCCGAGCGTGCCGACCGTGGCCGTCAACTCCTTCTGCGTCGCATTGCGCAAGGTCTGCGCCGCCGCGGCAACCACCGTGAACAACGCCCAAGCCCAGCCCGCCAGGATCATGCGCGTCGCGTCCTCGGAACTCGCCTGCCATCAGCGGTTCATGCGTAGCTGCTCAGCCGAGGGAGTGCCAATCTCAGATCCGGCGGTCTCGACGCCGTGGGCCCTGCAGGTCGGCCGTTCCGTTCCCGCGCTAGCGAAACAGCCGGTAGCTGGCGATCGCCGTGGCCAGGACTGGCCCGTCGGCGTCGCGTTCGTGAAGCGCCATGCGGGTGTGGGCCACGGCATTGCCGAGGCGGTCGATCGTCGCCGTAGCCAGCACCGGACCGATCGGGGCCGGCGCCAGGAATTGGCAGGCGAGGTTGATCGTCGCCATGCGCTGCGGCCGGACCCGATACCAGACCGCAACCCCGCCGACGGTGTCCAGCAAGGTCAAGGTCACGCCGCCGTGGGCAACGCCGTACTGGCTGACGTGTTTTCCGTCGACATCGAGCCGGATGACGATCTCGCCCTCGCGCAGCTCGACGTCGTAGCCGACCGTCTGCTCGAACGGGCCGGTGAACGCCCCGGCAGCGTCGCGGTAGCCGGCAAACGGGTCGACCACGACCGGCTCACGCGGTCTGGGCGAACGCTGCCGCGGTGACCGGGATCTCCAGCTTGTCGAGCATCTCCTTCGGCACGATCTGCCAGAAGAACGCCCGCTCGGTCTCGAAGTCGGCCAACAGCCGCGCGCCTAGCGCCGAGGTGGTCATGCCGACATGTTCGGTGACCAGGTCCTCGACCAGCTTGGCGTAGTGGTCCACCTCTACCCGCTGGCAGATGACCATGTCGCCGTTGAGGCGGATCGACCGGTTGCGCACCGCATCCCAGAGCTGGTTACCCGGGTCGTAGACGAACGCCATGCCGCCCGACATGCCGGCGGCGAAGTTGTCACCGGTGGGGCCGAGGATGACGGCGGTCCCGCCGGTCATGTACTCGCAGCCGTTGTCGCCACAGCCTTCGACCACGGTCACGGCGCCCGAGTTGCGGACGGCGAAGCGCTCGCCGGCCTGACCGGCGGCGAACAGCTTCCCGGCGGTGGCACCGTAGAGGCAGGTGTTGCCGATGATGACGTTCTCGTGCGCCACGATCGGCGACGAGACCAGCGGGCGGATGGCGATGGTCCCACCCGACAGGCCCTTGCCGACATAGTCGTTGGCGTCACCGAACAGCTCCATGGTCAGGCCCTGGACGGCGAAGGCGCCGAGCGACTGGCCCGCCGAGCCTCGCAGGCGCACCGTCAGATGCCCCGGCCGCAACTTGGCTTGGCCATAGCGGCGGGTGATCTCCGCGCTCATGCGAGTGCCGACGGCACGGTCGACGTTCCGGACGTTGTAGGCGAGCTGCATCTTCTCGCCATCGTCCAGCATCGGCCGTGCATCCATGACCATCTGCGCGTCGAGGCTGTCGGGCACCGGGTTGCGGGTTTCCACCGTGCAGTAACGGGGGTTGTGGCTGTCGACCTGCGCAAGGATCGGGTTGAGATCGAGGTCGTCGAGGTCGGCCGAGCCGCGGCTCACCTGCTTCAAGAGATCGGTCCGACCGACCGCATCGCGCAACGACCGCAACCCCAAGGAAGCCAGGATCTCGCGGACTTCCTCGGCGACGAAGGTGAAGAGGTTGACCACCTTCTCGGGCGTGCCGGTGAACTTGTCGCGCAAGTCGTGGCGCTGGGTGCAGACGCCCACCGGGCAGGTGTTGGAGTGGCACTGCCGGACCATGATGCAGCCCATGGCGATCAGGCTGGCGGTGCCGACGCCGTACTCTTCGGCGCCCAAAAGTGCGGCGATGACCACGTCCCGCCCGGTCTTGATGCCGCCGTCGGTACGCAGCAGGACCCGGTGGCGGAGGTCGTTCAGCGTCAACAGCTGGTTGACCTCCGACAAGCCCATCTCCCAAGGCGTGCCGGCGAACTTGATCGAGGTTTGCGGCGACGCGCCGGTGCCGCCGACATTGCCCGAGACCAGGATGACGTCGGCCTTGGCCTTGGCGACGCCGGCGGCGATGGTGCCGATCCCGCTCTCCGACACGAGCTTCACGCAGACGCGTGCATCGGGATTGATCTGCTTGAGGTCGTAGATCAGCTGGGCGAGGTCTTCGATCGAGTAGATGTCGTGGTGCGGCGGCGGCGAGATCAAGGTGACACCCGGCGTCGCGTGGCGCAGCGCCGCGATCTCGGCGGTCACCTTGAAACCAGGGAGCTGGCCGCCCTCGCCCGGCTTGGCGCCCTGGGCGACCTTGATCTCGATCTCCTTGCACGCGTTCAGGTACTCGGCGGTCACGCCGAACCGCCCCGACGCCACCTGCTTGATGACCGAGTTCGGGTTGTCGCCGTTCTCGCGCGGCGTGAAGCGATCCTTGCCCTCGCCCCCTTCGCCGCTGTCGGCTTTGGCGCCGATGCGGTTCATCGCGATGGACAGTGTCTCGTGGGCTTCCGGGCTCAATGCGCCGAGCGACATCCCGGGCGTGACGAAGCGCTTGCGGATTTCGGTGATGCTCTCGACCTGATCGAGCGGCACCGCCTGCGCCGACTTCGCGAAATCGACGAGGTCGCGGATGCTGACCGGATCTTGGGCGTAGATCATGTCGGCGTAGCGGCGATAGGCCGCGTACGAGTTCGAGCCGACCGCGCTCTGCAGCTGATGGATCGCCTGCGCCTGGAGCGCGTGGTGCTCCCCGCCGCGGCGGTAGCGGTAAAAGCCGCCGATCGCCAACACGGCCTGCTCGTCGAAGGCAGGTTGGTGCTGGCGGAGAATGCGGTTGGTGAGACCGCGCAGGCCGATACCCGAGATCCGCGCGGTCAGCCCCGGGAAGTACTCCGCACACAACGACCGCGACAGGCCCACGGCCTCGAAGTTGTAGCCGCCGCGATAGGAGCTGATGATCGAGATTCCCATCTTCGACAGGATCTTCAAGAGTCCCTGATTGACCGCTTCGCGGTAGCGCTCGAGACACGCATCGAGAGCAAGCGCCGGGAACAAGCCGCGGGCGTGGCGCTCGGCGATGCTCGCCTCGGCGAGGTAGGGGTTGACCGCCGTGGCGCCGACACCGACCAGCACCGCGACGTAGTGAACGTCGAGACACTCGCCCGAGCGGACCGTGATCGAGCTGAAGCTGCGCAATCCCTCGCGGATCAGATGGCTGTGGACCGCGCCGGTCGCGACGATCATCGGCATCGGCGCCCGTTCGGCGCCGAGCCGGGCGTCGGTGAGGATCAGGTTCTCGCAGCCGCCGCGGACGGCGTCTTCGGCTTCCCGGCGGATCCGCTCCAACTCGCGGCGCAGCACGTCCTCGCCACCGCCGATCGGAAAGGTGCAGTCCAAAGTCACCACCCGATCGCCGAAGTAGCGGCGCAAGGCCTCGACGTCGGTACTGGTGACGAGCGGCGAGTCCATCTGCAGGATCGCCGTCTGCTCGGGCGCCTCGTCGAGGATGTTGCCGAGATTGCCGAAGCGGGTCTTCAGGCTCATCACCCGCCACTCGCGCAGCGGATCGATCGGCGGATTGGTGACCTGACTGAACTGCTGGCGGAAGAAATGGTGCAGGCCGCGGTACTTGTCGGACAGCACCGCCAGCGGCGTGTCGTCGCCCATCGAGCCGATCGGCTCCTTGGCGTCGGCGACCATCGGCGCGAGGATCAGCTCCAGATCCTCGACGGTCCAGTTGTAGAGCTTCTGCCGGCGGCGCAGTTCCGTCGGCTCGATCGCGACGTCCGCCGCCGGCTGCTCCGCGACCAGGGTGTCGAGAGTCGTGACGTTCTGGATCCAGCGCGAATAAGGCTTCAGCCCGGCCAGATGATCCTTCAGCTCGGTGTCTTGGTAGAAGGCGCCGGTTGCCAGATCGACGCCCAGGCACTCACCGGGACCGACCCGCCCCTTCTCCACGATGCTCTGTTCCGGCAATGGCACCATGCCGGTCTCGGACCCGGCGACCAGCAACCCGTCGGCGGTCCGGGCGAAGCGCAAGGGGCGCAAGCCGTTCCGGTCCATGCCGGCGACCACCCAGCGGCCGTCGGTCGCGACCAGCGCCGCCGGTCCGTCCCACGGCTGCACCACGCAGTTGCAGTAGGCAAAGAGGTCACGGTGCGCCTGGGGCATGGCCATCTTGTTGGTCCAGGCCGGTGGCACCAGCATCGTCTTGACCAGCGGCAGCGGCCGCCCCGCGCGTACCAGTGCCTCGACCACGGCGTCGAGCGCAGCACTGTCGGACGAGCCCTTCTGGATCAGCGGCTTGACGTCTTCGTTCCAGGCGCCGAACGCGTCGCTCTCCATCCGCGTCTCGTGGCTCGCCATCCAGTGCGTGTTGCCCCGCACCGTGTTGATCTCACCATTGTGCGCCAACGACCGGAACGGTTGCGCCAGGTTCCACGACGGCCACGTGTTGGTCGAGTAGCGTTGGTGGAAAATCGCGTAATTCGAGACGAAGCGGTCGTCGAGCAAGTCAGGATAGAACACCGAAAGCTGCTCGGCCAAGAACAAACCCTTGTAGATCACCGAACGACAGCTCAGCGAGCAGATGTAGAATGACTTGACGTTCTCGACGAGCACCCGCTTTTCGATGCGGCGGCGGATGATGAACAGCTCACGCTCGAAGGTCTCGGCATCCTTCTCGTGCGGATTGCCGATCATGATCTGCTCGATCTCGGGCCGGGTCGCGATGGCCTTGGCGCCGATCACCGAGGTGTCGACCGGCACTTGGCGCCAGCCGAGAATAGCGTAGCCGAGCGCCAGGATCTCGGTCTCGACGATGGTCCGGCAGGTTTCCTGCGCCGCGAAATCGGTGCGCGGCAGAAACACCATGCCGACGCCGAGGAGACCGGTGACGACCTTCGAGCCCTTGAGCTGTCCGCGAAAGAAGTCCTGTGGAATGGCCAAGTGGATGCCGGCGCCATCGCCGGTCTTGCCGTCGGCGTCGACGGCACCGCGGTGCCAGACGGCCTTCAACGCCTCGATCGCGCCGACCACGACGTCGCGCCTGGGCGTACCGTCGATCGCCGCGACCAGGCCCACGCCACAGGCGTCACGCTCATCCGCTGGATCGTAAAGGCCTTCGGTGGCCAGCCTTTCGGCCTTCGCCCGGTAGGCGCGCGCCCAGGTTTCGCCGTCGGTCGGCTCGATGGTCATACTGTGTGGCTCCGATGGGCGCAGGATCAGGACGCGAGCTCGAGCGACTGCTCGGGCGCGCTCGCCTTCGCTTGGACGTAGCGGTGGATGCCGGCCGCGGCGTCGCGGCCATCGCGGACGCCCCACACGACCAGGGACGCCCCGCGGACGATGTCGCCACCGGCGAAGACGCCCGGCAGCTCCGTCATCATGGTCCGCCAATCGACCTTCAAGGTGCCCCAGCGAGTCACCGGCAGAGCCGGCTCGCCGAACAGCGTCGGGAGATCCTCGGGATCGAAACCGAGAGCTTCGAGCACGAGGTCTGCGTCGAGGTGGAAGCTGGAGCCAGGGATCGGCTGTGGCGTCTGCCGACCGGTGGCGTCCGGCGCACCGAGCCGCATCCGGGTCGCCCGAACGCCGGTCACCGCCGTGTCGCCGGCGAACGCCTCGGGCGCCGACAACCACACGAACTCGACGCCTTCCTCCTTGGCGTTGGCGACCTCGCGAGCCGAACCGGGCATGTTGGCCTCGTCGCGACGATAGAGGCAGCGGACCGACAGAGCACCTTGGCGGACTGCCGTGCGGACACAGTCCATCGCCGTATCGCCGCCACCGACGACGACGACCCGCTTGCCGGCGGCATCGAGAACGCCGTCGTCGAAGTCCGGGACCGCGTCGCCCAGTCCCTTACGGTTGGACACGGTAAGGTAGTCGAGAGCCTTCACCACACCCGGCAGGCCGACGCCTGGCGCCTGGATCACGCGCGCCTGGTAGACACCGGTCGCAACGAACACCGCGTCATGCCGTTCGCGCAGCGCGTCGAACGACAGATCGCGGCCGATCTCGGCGTCGAGCACGAAGCGCACGCCGCTTTCCTCCAACAGCGCATGGCGCCTGAGAACGATCGGCTTCTCCAGCTTGAAGCCCGGAATGCCGTAGATCATCAGCCCACCGACGCGGTCGTAGCGGTCGTAGACGGTGACCTGATAGCCGAGTTTGCGCAGCTCGTCGGCACAGGCGAGGCCGGCTGGCCCGGCACCGATGATCCCGACACTCTCGGACCGCTCCGCGGCCGGCCGGGTCGGCTGCACCCACCCCATGTCGAATGCCGTGTCGGTGATGTGTTTCTCGACGGCACCGATGGTCACCGTGCCGTGGCCACTCTGCTCGATCACGCAGTTACCCTCGCACAAACGGTCTTGAGGGCAGATGCGGCCGCAGATTTCGGGGAAGTTGTTGGTCGCGGAACTGAGCTCGTAGGCTTCCTCCAGGCGGCCTTCGGCCGTCAGGCGGAGCCAGTCCGGGATGTTGTTGTGCAGCGGACAGTGCACCTGGCAGAAGGGCACGCCGCACTGCTCGCATCGGCTGGCCTGGGCGGCGGCGCCATTGGGCTCGTAGCGGCCGTAAATCTCGTCGAAGTCGTGGCGACGCTGCTCGGCCTCACGCTTCTCTGGCATGGCCTGTTGCAGGGACACGAACTGCATCATTTTGCCGGCCATGCCTGTTCCCTTGGTCTGGAGCTTGCGCTGCGCGCATCGCCTGCTGCGCGCCGAGCCCGGCGTCCTCGTCCGATGTCTGACTACGATTTCCTGGAGAGCCGGCTATATAGCGGCGCCGGCGTCGAGCGTCCAGCCGCTTTTTGACTGCTTGTCCCGATTCGGGACTAGTTTTTGCGCCGCGTGCTGGCCACATCGTCGCTGCGTCGCCGCCGAACCGCTGGCGCCGCCATATGGTCGCACTAGCGGGACCATCTAGGAGTTTCCATGGACCTCTTGCAGCTCGTCGTTCTGGCCGTGGTCCAGGGCATCACCGAGTTCTTGCCGATCAGCTCGTCGGGACATCTCGTCCTCGTGCCGCTGCTCACCGACTGGCCGGACCAGGGTTTGCGAATCGACGTCGCCGTGCATGTCGGCTCGCTCGGCGCCGTCGTACTCTATCTGTGGCGCGACATCGGCCAGATGCTCGGCGGCGCCTTCACCGGATGGGATCAGGGACCGATGGGCCAGCCGGCCCGGCGCCTCGTCGTCCTCATCGCCATCGCCACGCTGCCGGTGATCGCCGCGGGCGTCGCGCTGAGCGTCATCGGCACGGACGGTCTCCGACGGCTCGACGTCATCGCCTGGACCATGCTCGGCTTCGGCGTGCTGCTCTACGTGGCCGACCAGCGTTGCCGCAACGACCGACGGTTGGAGAGCCTGGGCGTCGGGGGAGCGCTGATCATCGGCCTGGCCCAGATCCTGGCGCTGATCCCAGGCACCAGCCGTGCCGGCATCACCATCACCGCCGCCCGCTGGCTCGGCTACGAACGCACCGAGGCGGCCCGCTTTTCGATGCTGCTGTCGATCCCGACGATCCTGGCCGCGGGCGGGCTGCTCGCCAAGGACCTCTACGAGCTCGGCGAACTCGCCGTCACCCAGGATGCCGCCATCGGCGCGCTCTTGGCCTTCGTCTCGGCGTTCGTCGCCATCGTCTTGATGATGCGCTGGCTGCGCAACGCCAGCTACACGCCGTTCGTGGTCTACCGCGTCGTACTCGGCTTGATCTTGCTGGCGCTTGCCTACGGCGGTTGAAGACGCCGGCCAAGGCGGATGACGCCGGCTCAGGCGCGCTGTGTCTGGTGCCGAGCGTAGCGCTGGACGTAGGTCGGCACGACCACTTGCATCGGGGTCGGCTGGATGCCGAGGTCGGCGAACGTCTTGGCGCCGGCCGAAACGACGTTGTCGGTCGCTAGTAGAGCGATCTGATCGCGGGTGAGCGGCGGTTTCGGCAGGTACTCGAAGAACCGCGCCTTGACGTTCGCGAGGCCGGTCGGCACGTCCAACAGCAGCCGCTTACGACCGAGCACCTCGACCAGATACTCGAGAAGCTCCTTGAACGTGTAGACGTCCGGGCCGCCGAGTTCGTAGGTCTGGCCGCGGGTGTCGGGATCGGTCAGCGCTTTCATCACTGCTTGGGCCACGTCGTCGACGTAGACCGGCTGGAACCGGGTCTGGCCGCCGCCGATCAGCGGCAGGAACGGGCTGATGCCTGCCATCTGCGCGAAGCGATTGAAGAAGTCGTCCTCGGCGCCGAACACGACGCTCGGACGTAGGATCGTCGCACCGGCGAACTCCTCGAGGACCGCGGTTTCGCCGGCCGCCTTGGTCCGGGCATAGGCGGCATCGCTCGACGTATCGGCGCCGATCGCCGAGAGGTGGACGAAGCGGGTCGCACCTGCCTCCCTGGCCGCAGCCGCCATCCGACCCGGCGCCGTCGCCTGAACGGCATCGAAGCGCTGGCGGCCCCATTGGAAGAGAATCCCCACGAGGTTGATGACCGCCGTAGCGCCATCGACGTAGCTGGCGAGGTCGGTCTCCGCGGCGACGTTGCCGCGCATCACGACGACCTGGCCGATCTCGCCCATCGTTCGCAGGTGCAAGGCCTGTTGCGGATAACGGCAGACCACACGCACCTGGGCACCTTCCGCTGCCAGCCGTCGCACCACGTACCGGCCGAGAAAACCCGATCCGCCGAACACCGTGACGACCTCGTTGCGCATGTCCTTCTCCCGCTCGGGCCTGAACCCGGTCCCGCCGCTCGGACCCTGGCGTCGGTCTTGACGCCATCCGGTGTCGCGCCTACACGCCATCGTCCGCATCGCCCAGGTGGCGGAATTGGTAGACGCGCAGGCTTCAGGTGCCTGTTCTCGCAAGGGAGTGGAGGTTCGAGTCCTCTCCTGGGCACCAATCCGACGTCCCGTTCACGGATGAAGACCGTTTGGCCGACGCCGACCTACCATTCGCGCTGCATCGTGGCGACCTGCCAGCCGGCCTGGAGCTCGGGCCGGCCGTCGCCGTCGACACCGAAGCGATGGGTCTGGTCGCGGGCCGCGACCGGTTGTGCCTGGTACAGCTCTCTGCGGGCGACGGTTTCTGTCACCTCGTGCAGATCGCCAACGGCCAGGACCGGGCACCGCGGCTCGCCGCGCTCCTGACCGATCCCGAGGTGCTCAAGCTCTTTCACTACGCGCGGTTCGACGTGGCACTGCTGCGCGCCGGGCTGGGCGTCGACACGGCACCGATCTACTGCACCAAGATCGCCTCCAAGCTGACCCGGACCTACACCGATCGCCATGGTCTGCGTGACCTGTGCCGGGAGTTGTTGGGGGTCGACATCCAAAAGGCCCAGCAGAGTTCGGATTGGGGTGCCGACACCCTCACCGAAGCGCAGCAGGCCTACGCGGCGAGCGACGTGCTCCACCTCCACGCGCTGCGGGCGCGCCTCGACGTCATGTTGAAGCGCGAGGGCCGGGCGGACCTCGCCGCCCGCTGCTTCGACTTCCTCCCGACACGAGCGGCTTTGGACCTGGCGGGCTGGCCGGACGTCGACATCTTCGCCCATTGAGCATGACCGGCTTGCGTTGACCGAAACGCCTCTGCTGGCCATAGTCCGCAGGCCTTGGCATCGACCTTGCTTGTTGCGCCTGCCCGGCGCCGCGTTCCCGGTCGCATGGAGAACCCGATCAGCGTGAGCAGCGCCGCGCGAGCCTCGTCGACGAGCAGCCGGACACCCGTGTCGCCCGGCGACCATCTCGCCACCGCCCGACGGGTACTGAGCCTCGAAGCCCAAGCGCTCCAGGACTGTGCCGCCGTGCTCGACGCCCGCTTCGCCGACGCTTGCGAGCTGATCCTCGGCACCCGTGGCCGTGTGGTCACCAGCGGCATGGGCAAGAGCGGTCACATCGCTCGCAAGATCGCGGCGACCCTGGCCTCGACCGGCACGCCGGCGTTCTTCGTCCATCCGGCGGAGGCCAGCCACGGCGACCTCGGTATGGTCCACGAGGACGACGTCGTCCTCGCCCTCTCCAACTCGGGCGAGACGCCCGAGCTCGGCGATCTCGTGACCCACAGCCGGCGCTTCGCCGTGCCGCTGATCGCGCTGGTCGGCCGCGCACCCAGCACCCTCGCGGAGCAGGCCGACACCGCGCTCGTCCTGCCGCCGCTGACGGAAGCCTGCCCGATCGGCCTCGCGCCAACCACGTCGACCACGGCGATGCTGGCGGTGGGTGACGCGTTGGCAGCGGCGGTGCTCGAGGCGCGGGGCTTCGGCAGCGCGGAGTTCTCGCGGCTGCATCCGGGTGGGCGGCTGGGCGCGCGACTGGTCCGCGTTCGTGACATCATGCACGGCGGTGACGACACGCCATTGATCGGCCTCGACCGGCCGATGCGCGACGCGATCGTCGAGATGACCCGCAAGCGCCTGGGCTGCGTCGGCGTCGTTGCCGGCGAGGCGCTGATCGGTGTCGTCACGGATGGCGACCTGCGCCGGCAGATGGAGCGCCCGGGCTTTTTCGACTTGGCGGTCGAAGCCGTGATGACACCAGCGCCGCGGACGATCGACGCCGAAGCCTTGGCAGCCGAAGCCTTGGCTCAGATGACCGGGGGTGAGCGTCAGGTCACCCAGCTGTTCGTCGTCGACCCGCACCGGTCCGGGCAGCCACTCGGAATCGTCCACCTGCACGACTGCCTGAAGGCGGGCGTCGCATGAACCGTCGCGCGCCAAATGCCGGCGCCCGCCGTGCGCGCCCTGCCGGTCTGTACAGCGGCTTCGTCCGGTTCATGCGGATCATGCTGCCGGTAGCAGCACTCGGCATCCTCGCGGTGATCGTCCTCTGGCCCCGGTTGCAGGGCTTGGATACCGGTTTGATCGTTCCCCAGGTCGGTGATCTCGACCTCGAAGCCGACGGTCGCGTGCGCTTGGACCAACCACGCTACGTCGGCCGCGGTGACGACGGCGACGCCTTCTCCGTCGAGGCCGAGGCCGGTCGCGTCGATCCGCGCGCGCCGAACCGGATCGAGTTGGAGCGAATGCGCGCCGACCTCCCCGGCTCCGACGAACGCCAGGTGGAGCTTCGCGCCGCCGAGGCGCTCTACGACCGCGACCAGGACACGCTCGATCTCGGCGGCGAGGTGCGACTGGTCACCAGCGACGGCTACGAGCTGCGCACGACCAGCGCCCACGTCGACGTCGCCAACGGCACCGTCGCGACCACCGCTCCGGTCGACGGCGACGGACCGACCGGCACCATCGTCGCCGACCGCATGGACGCCGCCGACGGCGGCGCCGTCATCACCTTCCGAGGGAACGTCCACGTCGTGATCCATGCAGAGGAAACCGGGTCATGAGGTGCCGGTGGCTTGCCCCCGTGGCGCTCCTCGTGGTCGCGGTGGCGACCCCGTGGCCGAGCGCCGCGCAGACCGAAGAAGAGCCGCTGCCCGGTCTCGAGGCCCACGACGACAGCCAGCCGATCGAAGTGACGGCCGACGAGCTGGAGGTCCGCCAGAACGAGAGCATCGCCACCTTCCGCGGCAACGTCGACGCCGTGCAGGGGACGATGACGCTCACCTCGGACCTGCTCGACGTCTACTATGGCGACCCACCGGCCGAGGGCACCGAAGCCGCACCGCCGCCAGCCGAGGCCGGCGCCGGCAGCGGACGGATCCGCAAGGTCGTCGCCATCGGCAACGTGGTCGTCACGTCGCCCCGTGACATCGCCACCGGCGACGAGGGGGTCTACGACCTGTCGACGCGCACGATCACGCTGACCGGGGACGTGGTCCTCACCCGCGACGAGAACGTGGTCCGCGGCAATCGCTTGGTCGTCGACATGGACACCGGCGTGTCGCGGGTGTTTCCGGCAGAGGCCGGCGGCCGGGTTCGCGCCCTCTTCGTCCCTGGCGAGGAGACCGAGGGATGACGGCTCGGCCGGCACGCGTCGTCAGTCTCCGGCCGCCAGCCCCGGCGCCGGCCGCCAGCGGCCTCATCGCGCGACACCTCACCAAGACCTATCGCGGTCGTCAGGTGCTGCGCGACGTCAGCCTACACGTCGGCCGCGGTGAAGCCGTCGGCCTGCTCGGTCCGAACGGCGCCGGCAAGACGACCTCGTTCTACATCATCACCGGGCTGGTCCCTGCCGACCATGGCAGTGTCGAACTCGACGGCGAGGACGTCACCCGGCTGCCGATGTACCGCCGCGCCCGCCGCGGCTTGGGCTACTTGCCGCAGGAAGCGTCGATCTTCCGCGGGCTCAACGTCGAAGCCAACATCCGCGCGGTGTTGGAGGCAATCGAACCCGATGCCACCGAACGGCACGCCCAGTTGGAGGCGCTGCTCGGGGAGTTCTCGCTGGAGCACCTGCGCCGCGCCCCGGCCTTGTCACTCTCTGGCGGCGAGCGGCGGCGCGTCGAAATCGCGCGAGCTTTGGCCGCCAGCCCGAGCTTCATGCTGCTCGACGAGCCACTAGCCGGTATCGATCCGATCAACGTCGGCGAGATTCGCAATCTCGTGGCCCATCTCAAGGACCGCGGCATCGGTGTGCTGATCACCGACCACAACGTTCGCGACACGCTCGGCATCATCGACCGCGCCTACATCCTGCATGACGGCCGGGTCCTGAAGGAAGGCGCACCCAGCGAAATCGTCAACGACGCCGACGTCCGCCGAGTTTACCTCGGCGAAGGGTTTCAGGTGTAAGCCCCGCCCATGAGCCTTGGCCTCCGCCTCGATCTGAAGCAGAGCCAGCAGCTGGTGATGACGCCCCAGCTGCAACAGGCGATCAAACTCCTGCAGATGACCAACCTCGAGGTGTCGGGCTACGTCGAGCGCGAGCTCGCCGAGAATCCGTTTCTCGAAGGGGAAGCGCGCAGCGATGCCGGCGGCGACGCGGTCGAGGCGCCGCTGACGGCGGCCGAGGCGGAGCCTGCGAACGCCAGCGAAGACGGCTGGTTCCAGCCCGACGGTCCGCCGGCCTGCGATCGCTTGGTCAGCGTCGGCAGCAGCCAGCGAACCTCCTTCGACGATGCCCTTCCGGACCTGGAGCAGCGTCTCGCCCAGCCCCGCACGCTCACCGACCACCTGCTGGAGCAGCTCCACCTCGGCATCCAGGATCCGGTCGAACGCCTGATCGGGCATCACCTCGTCGAGAGCATCGATCAGCACGGCTACTGCACGGCGGATCTCGACGAACTGGGCGAGCGGCTGGCGGTCCCGCGAGAGCTCGTCGACCGCGTTCTCAGCGACATCCAGGGGTTCGATCCGACCGGTGTCGGTGCCCGCAACCTTCGAGAATGCCTGGCTCTCCAACTCGCCGAGCTGAACCGGCTCGACCCGGCGATGCAGGCGCTGTTGCGCCACCTCGACAAGCTGGCGAAAGGCGACCGCAAGGCGTTGTTGAAGCACTGTGCCGTCGACGAAGCCGACCTTGCCGACATGATCGCCGAAATCCGCAGCCTCGAACCGCGGCCGGGCCTCGCTTTCGCGCCGCCGCCCGAGGGTGCCGCGGTTCCCGATCTCTGGATCTATCCGCACCAGGGCGGGTGGCGCGTCGAACTGAACAACGCGACGTTGCCGCGGATCCTGGTCGACGTCGACTACTACACCCAAGTCAATGGCAGCGCCGGCGATCCCGGCATCCGCCAGTACTTCGCGGAACGCTTCCAGGCAGCGAACTGGTTGGTCAAGGCGCTCGATCAGCGGGCGCGGACGGTGCTGCGCGTCGCCGAGTTCATCGTCGAGCAGCAGAGCGGGTTTCTCCAGGGCGGCGCGCAGCACCTGCGTCCTCTGGTGCTACGCCAGGTCGCCGAGGCCACGGGCCTTCACGAGAGCACGGTGAGCCGCGCCACGGCCGGCAAGCTCGTGGCGACGCCCCAGGGCGTCTTCCCGTTCAAGTACTTCTTCTCGAACGCGGTCGGTGGCGACGATGGCGGCGAAGCGCATGCCGCCGAGGCCATCCGTCAACAGATCCGCGGGCTGGTCGACCGGGAGACCGCCAACGCCGTCCTCTCCGACGACCAGATCGTCAAAGTCCTCAAAGACAAGGGCATGGTGTTGGCGCGGCGGACGGTGGCGAAGTACCGCGAGGGGATGGGAATTCCCTCGTCGGTCGAGCGGCGGCGCCACAAGGCGATGGCGAGCTGACGAACGCTTCTGGCTAGCTCCGGACCAACAGCCGCGCGCCGGCCCGTCCGAGCCGGAAGCTCGGGCGAGGCACGGCCACGGCGACTGGGCCGCGCGACGCTGCGGCGGCTATCTCAACCGCCGCACGTCACTCGGTTCGTAGGTCGTCGTCGAGCCTTCAGCCGGCGGCCTTGCTGGCCTCCAACGCGGTCTTCAGCTCCTCGAAGCTCTCGACCGCCCGCTTGTTCAGAATGGTGAACGCTTCTTCGTTCGACTTCTGCGTCAGCGTGGTCAGCTCCTTGAGATTGGCCAAAGCCGTCTCGAGAGCTTCCTTGGCCGCATCGACCCGCATCTTGGCGTTCGCCTTGGGGTCGGTCTCCTTCATCAGCTCCTGCATCGTCTTCAACGTCTCGTCGACGCTGTTCTGGACGATCTCGAGCTCACGCTTCAGGACGACCTGGACGCCTTCCATCATGGTCTTGTTGGCAACCTGCAGCGCGTCCATGTTGCGCTGCTGGAGGCTGATGAGGGCTTGCATGTCCACCCCCGGCATCTTCATCTGCTCGAGCATCTTGGCGAGATCGGGGGTCATGAAGGGGTTGTCGATCGCCATGGGTTCCTCCAGTCGCGAAAGTAGCGTCACATCGCTTTGCTGCGGTGCAACATAAACACCGTCTCTCCGTAAACCGGCGGTGGCGGAGCGTCAACTCCGCCAAAATGATGGTAGCACATGGCAGCCTTTCGCAGGCGGTGGTCTTCAGGCGCCGGGCTCGGGGCGGAGGAACGCCGCCGCCTGGGTCAGCCGCTTGTCGAGTTCGGCCATGGTTGCCGATTGGTCGGGATCGTCGTCGCCGAGCCACACCCGTGCGGTCTGCACGTAGACCGCCGCGACAGCCGGACCACTCAGCCAGCCGCGGGCGCCCGGAGCCGTCGCATCGGCGGTCTCGCTCAACAGCGTCATCCCGCGCCGCAGATTGCACGAGACCGCCAGCGCCGTGTCCGGAGCGGCCGCATGAGGCAGGGTGCGCAGCGCTGGCTTCGCGAAAGCGAGGCCCTCCAGGCGTCGCATGACCAGTTCGAACACCCGTTCCCGCGGCGTCATCTCGACCAACTCGTCGACGTCGACGGCGGTCATCGCATCGTCGGCACGGCGGCCGATCGCCGCCAAGACCGCAGCACGATCGGGCAGGCTCATGCAACAGGCCGCCAGCGACGCACCCGTGCGCTCGGCAAGCTTCAACGGCCCGTATCCGGCCCAACCAGCGGTCTCGATCAGTTCCAGCGCCGCCGCCAGGAGACCCTCCGCGTCAGCGTCGGCCATCGCCGTCCTGCTCCTCACCGCCCAGTTCGACGGACCGTGCCGCCGCCGCGGCCAGCGCGCGATCGAACAGCGCCTGCACGCCGTCGTCGGCCATCAGGACGCGCAGCGCTTCGGCCGTCGTGCCACCAGGACTGGTGACGTTCCGGCGCAACGTTTCGGGATGCTCTTCGCTCACCCGGGCGAGTTCTCCGGCACCGACCACCGTCGCGCGAGCGAGCCGCATCGCCAGGGCCGGGTCGAGCCCGGCACGCGCACCTGCTGCGGCCAGGGCCTCGATCAGCAGGAAGAGGTAGGCCGGCCCGCCGCCCGACAGCGCGGTGACG
Organism: Pseudomonadota bacterium; assembly: GCA_039818825.1. Lineage (GTDB taxonomy): Bacteria > Pseudomonadota > Alphaproteobacteria > Geminicoccales > Geminicoccaceae > JBCBTD01. The sequence goes on along the minus strand of JBCBTD010000008.1, from coordinate 49,276 downwards.
GCATGCAGATCGGCTTCACGCTCGAGCCACACGGTCTCGCCCACGGCGGCCATGAGCTCGTCGGCACGGGCGCACGCGGCGGCATCGGCGCCGCCGCCCGCGACCAGCGCGGTGATCCCGCGACCGACCGCAGCGGGCGTGTTCGGCATGGCCCGGACGACCACGGCGCCGGACAAAAACGCTTGGGTGAACGTCGCCAGGGGCACGCCCGCCGCGATCGACAGGACGAGGCTGCCCGCGGGCACGCGATCGGCCAACGTCGTAAGCACCGCCGGCATGGTCTGCGGCTTGACCGCCAGGACGACGGTGACCGAGGTCGCGGGAGCGACGAGGTCGCGGGCGTCGGCGCAGACGGCAGTACCGCGCGCGATCCACGGTGCCGCCGCCTCGGCGTTGGGCTCGACCACGGTCAAATTGCCGGGCGCCAAGCCGCGGGCGATCCAACCGCCCGCCAGCGCACTGCCCATCTTGCCGCCCCCGACGAGCCAGATCGGGCCGGAACCGATGCTCAAGCCTCGCCCTCGGTCTCCAACAGGGCCGCCGCCAGCGCATCACCCGGCGCCTTGCCGCCCCACAGATGGAACTGGAAGGCCGGAAAGAACCGCTCGCACTCGCCAAGGGCGATCTCGGTCAGATCCTCCAGCACTTCGACGCCCGGGCCACCGCCTTCGCGCACCAACGTCGCGTGCCGAAACACCGGCACGGCCTCGTCAGACCAGAGGTCGAAGTGGCCGAGCCAAAGCTTCTCGTTCGCCAGCGCCAACAAGTGGTAGAGCCCGGTGCGCTTGCCCGGAGGCACCTTGACATCGAGCGCGCACGCCAGATGGAGGATACCCATGTCGGCCTGCCACGTGAACCACAGGCGATAGTGGCACCACTGGCCACTCAACTCGGCGGCGAGCTCGTCATCGGCACGGCGCTGGTAGCTCCAGTCGTTGGCGATGGCGATTTGTTCGACGAGATCGAGCGGATTGCCTGAGGCATCGGCGATCTCGAGTTGCAGAGACGACATGGTCTCTCCGAGTGGACGGCGGCCGGATCAGCCGGCCGCCGCGAACGTGCCACTGCCGCAACACTTGGGCAAGCGGGCCGGCCTTGGGTCGTGTTTCAGCTGGCGTCGGCAGTGTCGTCCTCGGCCGGATCGGTCTTGGCACGCCGCTTCGGCGCCGCCTTGCGCGGCGCTTCCGCCTCCAGTTCGGCCAACCGCGCCTCCAGCGCCGCCAGTTTGTCGCCGAGGTCGAGCTGCTCCTCGCGCGCCTTCACCGCCATCGCCTTGACCGCCTCGAAATCTTCGCGGGTGACCAGTTCGATGTCGTTAGCGAACCGCTCCAGCCGCTCGCGGACGCGGTTCTCGACCTCTTCGCGGACACCGCCGAGCGTGGTGACGGCGCCACTTGCGACCCGGGCAAGATCGTCCAGCAGGCGGTTGCGGGTCTGCATCTGGGTGTCTCCTTGGGTGAATGCATGGCATATGGCACCCACGGGTCCGGCCGCAAGCGGCCGGCGCTTGCCGCGGCAGCATCAGCGAACTAAGCAGGCGCCGCAACGCGCGAGGTGGCTTTGCTGACGCTGGCATTTCCGAACGTCGACCCAGTGCTGATCGAGCTCGGGCCGTTCGCGCTCCGCTGGTACGCCCTCGCCTACATCGTCGGCCTGCTCTTCGGTTGGCGGTACCTGCGCTGGGTGGTCCGTCGACCGGGTTGGCGGCTGACGCCCGAGGCGATCGACGACCTCCTGTTCTACGCGACCTTGGGCGTGGTGCTCGGCGGGCGGCTGGGCTTCGTGCTGTTCTACAATTTCGACTACTATCTGAGCCATCCGCTGCAGATCTTCGCGGTCTGGCAGGGCGGCATGTCGTTCCACGGTGGCTTGCTCGGGGTCATCGTCGCCTGCCTGTTGACCGCCCGCCAGCACGGCGTCGCCCCCTTGGAAGTCGGCGACGCAGCCTCGATCGCGGCGCCGATCGGGTTGTTCCTCGGCCGGCTCGCCAACTTCGTGAACGGCGAGCTGTACGGACGGGTCAGCGACGTGCCGTGGGCCATGGTGTTCCCGACCGGCGGGCCACTAGCGCGCCACCCGAGCCAACTCTACGAAGCGTTTTTCGAGGGCCTGGTGCTGTTCGCGGTGATGGCGTGGCTCGCCAGCCGACCGCGCCACGCGGACCAGATGGGCCTGTTGAGCGGCGTGTTCCTCGCTGGCTACGGGATCGCGCGATTCATGGTCGAGTTCGTCCGCGAGCCGGACCCCCAGCTTGGCCTGCTCTTCGGGTTCCTGACGATGGGCCAGCTCTTGAGCTTGCCGATGATCGCGGCCGGTCTGTGGCTGATCCGCCGCGCTCAGGCGCTGCCGCGTGCCGCTTGAGCCGATGCTCGCGGCGCGACTGCGCGCGGAGAGCCCGATCACCGTGGCGCGGCTGTTCGAGCTTGCCGTCGGCGACGCCGTCACCGGGCATTACGCGCGGGCACCAGCCTTCGGGGCGGAAGGCGATTTCGTCACCGCACCGGAGATCTCGCAGACCTTCGGCGAACTCATGGGCCTGGCGCTGGTCGACGCCTGGGCCCGCGCCGGCGGCCCTACGGCGATCACCCTCGCCGAACTTGGTCCGGGCCGCGGGACCCTGCTCCAGGATGCGTGGCGGGCCGCCGCCAAGGTTCCGGCGTTCGGGGCGTCTGCGACCGTCCACCTGGTCGAGACCAGCCCGCGCCTGCGCGCCGTCCAGGCCACCGCACTCGCCGCCCTGACTCCCACGTGGCACGACGACGTAGGTACGCTGCCCTCGGACCGGCCGTTGTTCCTGATCGCCAACGAGTTCCTGGACGCACTACCCGTCCACCAGCTGGTGCGGACGGCCGACGGATGGGTGGAACGCGGCGTCGCGACCGCAGAGGACGCCGTCGCCTGGACGCTCCTCGCCGCACCGCCGCAACTGGCCCAAGCCGCAGCCGCGCGGTTCCCGCGCGCCACACCAGGCGACGTCGTGGAATTGGCGCCGCGGCGCACGCAGGTCGTCATCGACGTCACGCGGCGGATCGTCGCCAGGGGCGGCCTCGCGCTGTTCGTCGACTACGGCGGGGTCGTCGAGCGGCCGTTCGACACGGTTCAAGCGGTCGCGCGTCACGACCGCGTCTCGCCCCTCGACCATCTCGGCGCGGCCGACCTGTCGAGCTCCGTCGACTTCGGACCGCTGGTCGAGGCGGCGCTCGGAACGGGCGCCGCGGTGTTCGGGCCCACCGCCCAAGCGACGGTACTGCGCGCGCTCGGCATCGAGCTCCGCGCGCTGCACCTCGCCGGTGGACGGCGGGGCGAAGCCCGCGCGGCAGTCATGGCGGGTGTCCGGCGCCTGCTCGATCCGCGCGCGATGGGGGAACTGTTCAAGGTCCTGGCCATCGTCCCCGCAAGCAGCGACGCGCCGCCCGGCTTCGCCGCTCACGACCGCCGATGATCACGAGCAGCAGCGCACTCGACCGCGCAGGCGTCGTTCACGGGTTCGGCACGCGCCACGGTGGCACGAGCACGGGCGTCTTCGCCAGCGCCAACATGGGTGGCCATGGTGACGACGCGCTTGCTGTCGAGGAGAATAGACGGCGCTTCGCCCAGGCCCTCGGCGCCGACGCCAACGCGCTTTGCACGCTCCGCCAGGTGCACGGCCCGAAGGTGGTCAGAGCCGAGCGCGGCGAGGTTCGCGAGCGGGAGGGCGACGCCCTGATCAGCGCTACGGCGGGACTGGTGTTGGGGGTGACGACCGCGGACTGCGTGCCGGTGCTGCTCGCCGATGCGGCCGCCGGCGTCGCCGGCGCCGTCCACGCGGGCTGGCGCGGGACGCTGGCTGGCGTGGTCGCGAACGCGGTCGATGCGTTGGCGGCCGCCGGCGGCCGCCCCGAGCGGACGATTGCCGCCATCGGGCCGTGCATCCGCCAAACCAGCTACGAAGTGGACGCTCTCGTGCGTGATGCAGCGCACGCAGCGCTAGGCAAAACGGCAGAGCGTTGGTTCCGCGTTGGCCGCGACGACGACCACTGGTGGTTCGATTTGGCCGGGGTCGTGGACCGTCAATTGCGCGAACGTCGCATAAAAACCGTCGACGACTCACGTCTGGATACGCTAAACAACGAGACTATCTACTTTAGTCACAGGCGTAACAGCCTTCGCGGCGAAGCTCGTTACGGGGTGCATCTGTCGGCCGTCGTCGTCCCGAAGCCGGGTACGTAGCGGTCGACGGGCCAAAGATGCAGAGCGTCAACCGAGAGCGGGGTTTCCTAGACGCATGGCCGGGTCGATCTCAGGAGCGGTAGCGCCACCTCTGGCTACGCGCGGACCCGTCTTTTCGGCGCCGCCCGAGAACCCGCGCCCCGATTTCGGCCTCAGTCCAAAGACTGTCGGCGCGATCCGCTGGACCCAGGTCGCTGGTCAGGCGCTCACGATTCTGTTCGTCCACTTCGGCCTCGGGCTGGCGCTGCCGCTGGCACAGTTGGCCGTGTTGGTGGCGCTCGGTGCCGCGACGACGCTGTGGGCGACCCGCCAGATGGCGCTGCCGCGGCGGCTCAGCGAGCGCCAGATCGCCGTCGTGCTGATGCTCGATGCCGTGCAGATCGGTGGGCTCTTGGCGCTGACCGGCGCGCTCGGCAACCCGTTTGTCCTGTTCTTGCTGTTCCCGGCAATCCTGGCCGGCACGACCGTCGGCTTGGGTTGGTGCACGGCGGTTTGCGCTTCGGTGGTCAGCGTTGCGACCTTGCTGGCCTTCGTTCAGGGTGCGCCGCCTTGGGCCGCTACCCAGCCGGCGGCGCCGAACATCGTCACCACCGGCACCTGGGCAGCGCTGACCTTCGGCACGTTGCTCATCGCCAGCTACGCGTGGCGCATTGCCCAGGAAGGTCGCCGTATGGCGCGGGCGCTCGCTGCCACCCAGCTCGCGTTGGAGCGCGAACAGCGGCTGACCCAACTCGACGGCTTCGCGACCGCGGCGGCCCATGATCTCGGTAGTCCGTTGTCGACCATCACGATCCTCAGCAAGGACCTCATGCGGCAACTTCCGGCTGAGAGCGCAATGGCCGAGGACGTCCGCGCGCTGCACGACCAGGCGCACCGCTGCCGCGACATATTGGCACGGTTCACGCAGGACGCGCCGCGACACCGCGCTGGCCAAGCGAGCCGCGTGCCGTTGTCCCAGATGATCGAGCGGCTCATCGGCGAGCACGAAACCGCGCTCGTGGACATCTCGCTGACGACCAAAGTCGCGACCGACGCCGTCGAGCCCAACTTCCCGCCGACCGGCGAAGTTCGGCACGGATTGGCCAATTTGTTGGACAACGCGGTCGGCTATGCGCGGGCCAACGTCGCGGTGGCGCTGACCGTCACCGACGAGAGCACGGTCCTGGAGATCAAGGACGACGGCGCCGGTTTCCCGCCCGAGGTGCTCGGGCAAGTCGGCGAGCCGTTCGTCACCACCCGGGGCGGCGGCACGCACGGTCTTGGGCTTTTCGTAGCATGTACCTTTTTGACCCGGGCTGGTGCCGAACTAGCTTTCTCCAACGGAAACGACGGCGCGATCGTGACGGTCCGCTGGCCTCGAACTGGCAATGAAGGGATGTCCTCATGGACGATCTGAATCAGCTGCAGCGCCCGGCGACGGCGCCAGCTTCGCAAGTCGGGCCCGACCCCCGGCAGATCGCCGGGACGGCTGATCTTCTGCTGCTCGACGACGATGCCCCGCTACGCCGCGCCCTCGTGCGAGCGCTGGAGCGGCGCGGCTTCGAGGTGCACGCCGCGGAAAGTCTCGGCCAGGGTCGTGAGCTGATCGCCGACAAACGGTTCAGCTTCGCGGTCCTCGATATGCGGCTCGAAGACGGCCATGCGATGGGCTTCATCGGCGAGCTCTTGGACAAGAGCCCCGAGGCGCGCGTCGCCGTGGTGACCGGGTATGGCAACATCGCGTCGGCGGTCGCTGCGGTGAAACAGGGCGCTTTGGATTATCTCGCCAAGCCGGTCGACGGCGACGAGATCGCCGACGCCCTGCTCAACGTCGGTCATGCGCTGCCACCGCCGCCCGACCAGCCGATGTCGCCTGATCGGGTCCGTTGGGAACACATCCAGCGAGTGTTCGAGCAGTGTGGCCGCAACGTCTCCGAAACGGCGCGCCGGCTGAGCATGCATCGGCGCACCCTGCAGCGGATCCTGAACAAGCGCGCCCCGCGCGAGTAGGGAGGTCCACTCGTCACGCGCCGGTCACTGGTGACCGGCTAGCGTCTCGTACATGACCAGTGCACCACCGACATGACCCTCCTGTTCGGTGGCCAAGGGCACTGCTAGCGCTTGTGCGGCGCGAACCGTGCCTGGCGACAGGTAGGTGGCGTTGAAGTGCACGCGGGAGACTTGGCCAGCGTAGAGCTGCTGCCAGACGCCCGGCAGGCCACGCCCACGCAGGATCATGATGTGATCGAGCTTGTTACCGAGCGTCTTGCTGCGATCGAGGTTGAGCCACAGCGCGAACGCGCGGTTGATCTCGCGGATGTTCCGCTCGGTGTCGAGGATCAGCGCCGGTAGCGGGCAGGCGTCGAACACCCGGTTCAGGTCGTCCGTACTGCCGGCCAAGGCCAACATTTCGACCCGTTCGCGTAGGCTGCCGGCGCGATTGCGCGCATGCATGATCGCATAGGTGCGCAGGGTCGACGCCAAGTTCGAGCGATCGGGCGCTGCTGCGGCCACCTCGTTGACCAGCGAACTCAGCCTTATGGTCCGGGTGTCCGCGACATCGCGCAGATAATCCCAGAACTCAGCTTCCAATTTGATCGAGGTTCGCACCTCGCCAACGCGCATCGTCTTTCTGATCATCGGTCGTCCTGACTGCGGTCAACGCCCGGCTGGCTTGCATACTCGAATATGTCGGCAATGGGTTAACGCTGTGTTGATGCCGACACGCCGGCTTTGCGACGCGGTGCCCCCAAGCACCTCGTCTCCTGCCCCGAAAGATGGACGGCTCCGCCCATGGCGTGCCTTGTCCGTCTTCGGACGGGCTTGTAGAACCACGGCACTCTCCCCCCTGAAGTCCAGCTTCTTGCAGGAACTCCGATGGCACGAAACAAAATCGCCTTGGTCGGGGCAGGCCAAATCGGCGGCACGCTTGCCCACCTCGTTGGCCTCAAGGAACTCGGTGATGTCGTTCTTTTCGACATCGTCGAGGGAATGCCTGCGGGCAAAGCACTCGATCTCGCGCAAAGCTCTCCGGTCGATGGTTTCGATTCCCGTATGACGGGAACCAGTTCTTACGCGGATCTGGCTGGTGCCGATGTGGTGATTGTCACAGCTGGTGTGCCGCGCAAACCCGGAATGAGCCGCGACGACTTGGTGAGCATCAACACCGATATCGTCAAGCAAGTCGCAGCGGCGATCAAAGAGCACTGCCCGGCGGCGTTCGTCATCGTCATCACCAATCCGCTCGATGCGATGGTGTGGGTGATGCAGAAGGCCAGTGGTCTACCCGCCAGCAAGGTGGTCGGCATGGCCGGCGTGCTCGACAGTGCGCGGTTCCGCTGGTTCCTCGCCGACGAGTTCAAGGTGTCGGTCGAGGACGTCACGGCGTTCGTGCTCGGTGGTCACGGCGACACCATGGTGCCGTTGGTCCGTTACTCCACCGTCGGCGGCATCCCGCTGCCGGACTTGGTGAAGATGGGCTGGACCACGCAGGAGCGGTTGGACGCGATCGTCCAGCGGACGCGGGACGGCGGCGCCGAGATCGTCGGCTTGTTGAAGACTGGTTCGGCGTTCTACGCGCCGGCGACATCGGCGATCGCCATGGCCGAAGCCTACCTCAGGGACAAGAAGCGGCTTCTGCCCTGTGCCGCCCAACTGACCGGGCAGTATGGCGTGAACGATCTCTACGTCGGCGTGCCGACCGTCATCGGCGCCGATGGCGTCGAGAAGATCGTCGAGATCGAGTTGGACGCGAGCGAGCAGGCGATGCTCGACAAGTCGGTCGATGCGGTGCGCGGGCTCTGCGCCGGCATCGACGTCTGAGAAGAGCGGAGCCCCGCGCGAGGACACCACCCCATGAACATCCACGAATACCAAGCGAAGGGCGTGCTCGCCGAGTACGGAGTCACGGTGCTGCCTGGGCAGGTGGCCTACACGCCCGAGGAAGCCGAGAGCGCCGCCCGTGATCTGGCGGGTCCGATCCGCGTGGTCAAAGCGCAGATCCACGCCGGCGGCCGCGGCAAAGCCGGCGGCGTCAAGCTGGCGCGGTCGATCGAGGAAGTGCGCCAGCACGCCAATGCCATGCTCGGCATGACGCTCGTCACCCACCAGACCGGTCCCGAGGGTCGAGTGGTGAAGCGAGTGTACGTGGAGGACGGCTGTGAGATCGAGCGCGAGCTCTACCTCGGCGCGGTGATCGATCGGGCGAGCAGCCGGATCACGTTCATGGCCTCGACCGAGGGTGGCGTCGAGATCGAAGAGGTGGCTGCGCGCACACCGGAAAAGATCATCAAGGTGACGATCGATCCGGTCACCGGCTTCGAGCCGTTCCACGGCCGCCGGCTGGCGTTCGGGCTGGGGCTGAAGGGCCCGACCTTGAAGAAGGCGGTCGGGTTCATGCGCGGGCTCTACACCTGCATGGTCGAGCGCGACGCCAGCCAGCTCGAGATCAACCCGTTGGTGGTGACCAAGCAGGGTGAGCTCGTCGCGCTCGACGCCAAGCTCAACTTCGACAGCAACGCGCTCTACCGGCAACCCAAGATCGTCGAACTGCGCGACCTCGACGAGGAAGACCCGCACGAGATCGAGGCGAGCCGCCACGAGCTCAACTACATCAAGCTCGACGGCAGCATCGGCTGCATGGTCAACGGCGCCGGCCTCGCAATGGCGACGATGGACATCATCAAGCTGTACGGTGCCGCACCGGCCAACTTCCTCGACGTCGGCGGTGGCGCGACCAAGGAGCGGGTGACGGCAGCGTTCAAGCTGCTGTTGTCGGACGCCAACGTCGAAGGCGTCCTGGTCAACATCTTCGGCGGCATCATGCGTTGCGACGTGATTGCCGAAGGCGTCGTCGCCGCGGCGCGCGAGGTGAACCTCTCGGTCCCGCTGGTGGTCCGTCTCGAGGGCACCAACGTCGACGTCGGTAAGCAAATCCTGGCCGATAGCGGCCTCACGATCATCCCCGCCGACGATCTGGGCGACGCCGCCCAGAAAATCGTCGACGCCGTCAAGAGAGCTGCGTGATGGCTGTCCTCGTCAACGCCGATACCAAGGTCATCTGCCAGGGGTTCACCGGCGCCCAGGGCACGTTCCACACCGAGCAGGCGATCGCCTACGGCACCAAGATGGTGGGCGGTGTCACGCCGGGCAAAGGCGGTGAGCTGCACCTGGGCCTGCCCGTTTTCGACACCGTCGCCGATGCGGTGGCCGGCACCGATGCCAATGCCACGGCGATCTACGTGCCGCCACCGTTCGCCGCCGACGCCATCCTCGAGGCGATCGACGCCGGGGTCGAGCTGATCGTCTGCATCACCGAGGGCATTCCGGTGCTCGACATGGTGCGGGTCAAGCGCGCACTCCAGGGCTCGCGCTCGCGGCTGATCGGGCCGAACTGTCCGGGGATCATCACGCCTGGTGCCTGCAAGATCGGCATCATGCCCGGCCACATCCACATGCGTGGCAAGATCGGCGTCGTCTCGCGCTCCGGCACGTTGACCTACGAAGCCGTCGCCCAGACGACCAGCACCGGCCTCGGTCAGACGACCTGCATCGGCCTCGGTGGCGACCCGGTGAACGGCACCAACTTCGTCGACGCGCTGTCGTGGTTCGTCGAGGACGAAGAGACCGAAGGCATCATCATGATCGGCGAGATCGGTGGCGATGCCGAGGAGAAGGGCGCCGACTTCTTGAAGGCCTCGGGGACGAAGAAGCCGGTGGTGGGCTTCATCGCCGGGCGCACTGCGCCTCCCGGCCGACGGATGGGCCACGCCGGCGCCATCATCTCCGGCGGCAAAGGCGGTGCCGACGACAAGATCGAGGCGCTCCGGTCGGTCGGCATTCACGTTTCCGAGAGCCCGGCGGAAATTGGTTCCACCATGCTGAAAGCCATGGGTGGTTGACGGGCGGCGCCGGCGACGGCGCAGTCGGTGGTGTGTGACTGGAAGCGGCCCGCGGATCTGAGACACCGACGCCGCGCGAGGGGGGCGGCGACTTAGATGGCGACGCGGCGGGAGATCGATCAGACGGCGTTCCTCTACGGAGGCAACTCCGGCTACATCGAGGCCCTTTACGAACGATATCTCGATGATCCGGCGGCGATCGATCCCAGCTGGCGGGCGTACTTCGACGATCTCGGGCCGGAAACCCGCGCCCTGTTCAAGCAGTCGCAGGCAGCGCTGGCGGCCCAGCCGCAACCGGCGGTGCTGCCGCAGTTCGCGGACCAGCGGCGGGCCGAAACGCCGGGTGCAGCCGCTGGCGCCACGGTCGTTCAGCTCGGCGACGAGCGCGCCAAGCGGCTGATCCGCGACCATCTACGCGTCATCATGCTCATCCGCGCCTATCGCGTGCGCGGTCACTTGGCGGCCAAGCTCGACCCACTCGGGCTGACCGACTCCGCGTACCATCCCGAACTCGACTACCGGACCTACGGCTTCACCGACGACGACCTGCACCGCGAGTTCTATCTCGATCACGTGCTAGGGCTCGAGCAGGCGACGCTGCAGACCATCGTCGGCATTTTGCGCAAGACCTACAGCTCGACGGTCGGCATCGAGTTCCTGCACATCCAGGATCCAGAGCAGAAGAACTGGCTGCAGTCGCGGATCGAGAGCCTGCAGGGCATCTTCCAAACCGACGATGCCGAGAGCCGCGAAGTGCTCGGGCAGATGACCGCGGCGGAGGGATTCGAGAGCTTCCTCCACGTCAAGTTCCCCGGCACCAAACGCTTCGGCCTGGACGGCGGCGAGAGCGCCATCCCGGCGGTCGAGACGATCATCCGGACGAGCGCCGAACTCGGCGTCGAAGAGATCGTGCTCGGGATGCCCCATCGTGGGCGGCTCAACGTGCTCGCCAACGTCATGGGCAAGCCTTACGCCGCCATCTTCTCGGAGTTCCAGGGGAGTGCGGTGCAGGACGAGGTGCTCGGCTCTGGCGACGTGAAGTACCACCTCGGCACGTCGACCGACCGCGAGATCGGCGGCCGCATCGTCCACATGAGCTTGACCGCCAACCCGTCGCATCTGGAGGCCGTCAATCCTGTCGTGCTCGGCAAGGTCCGCGCCAAGCAGCGCCAGCGAGAGGACACTGAGCGTACACGCATCATGGGGGTCCTGTTCCATGGCGATGCCGCGTTTGCCGGCCAGGGAGTGGTCCACGAGTGCCTGGAGATGTCCGAGCTCAAGGGCTACCGGACCGGTGGCACGATCCACATCGTCGTCAACAACCAGATCGGCTTCACTACCAGCCCCGCCTACGCCCGGACGTCGCCCTACCCCTCCGACGTCGCGCGGGGCGTGCAATCGCCGATCTTCCACGTCAACGGCGACGACCCGATCGCGGTGGTCCATGTCGCCCGGTTGGCGGCTGAGTTCCGCCTACGATTCCATCGCGACGTGGTCATCGACCTCTGGTGCTATCGCCGCCACGGCCACAACGAGGGTGACGAGCCGAGCTTCACCCAGCCGCTGATGTACCGGCGGATCGCCGATCATCCGACCTGCCGGCAGCTACTCGCCGAGCGGTTGGTCCGGGAAGGCGTGATCAGCCGCGAGCAGGCCGACGCCATGCACCAAGAGTTCCAACAGCGGATGGAGACCGAGCACGCCGCCTCCAAGACTTACAAGACCAACAAGGCGGACTGGCTGGAAGGGGTCTGGTCAGGCTTGCGGCGAGCGCCGTTCGAGTACGAGCGTGGGGTGACCGGCGTCCCCGAGGATCGGCTCCGCGAAATCGGCCTCCGCATGACCGAATGGCCCGGCGGCTTCGAGGTCCACAAACGCCTGCAGCGGATCATCGGTCAGCGGCGAAAGGCCATCGAGACCGGCGAAGGCATCGACTGGGCGACGGCCGAGCACCTCGCCTTCGGCTCGCTGGCGCTCGAGGGCTTTCCCGTCCGCCTGTCCGGGCAGGACGTCGGGCGCGGCACTTTCTCCCAGCGGCACGCGGTCATCACCGACCAGGAAACCGAGCACAACTACATCCCGTTGGCGAACCTGGCCGACGGCCAAGCATCGATCGAGATCGTCAACAGCTTCCTCTCGGAAGAGGGCGTGCTCGGCTTCGAGTACGGCTACTCGTTGTCGGAACCCAACGGCTTGACACTGTGGGAAGCGCAATTCGGCGACTTTGCCAACGGCGCCCAAGTCTACTTCGACCAATTCATCTCCTCGGGTGAGGCCAAGTGGCTGCGGATGTCCGGCCTGGTCTGTCTGCTGCCCCATGGCTTCGAAGGCCAGGGACCGGAACACAGCTCCGCGCGCCTGGAACGGTACTTGCAGCTCTATGCCGAGGACAACATCCAGGTCGCGTACCCGTCGACACCGGCCAGCTATTTCCACCTGTTACGTCGCCAACTCCATCGCAACTTCCGCAAGCCGCTGATCGTAATGACGCCGAAGTCGCTGCTGCGGCACAAGCGCTGCGTGTCGACGCTCGCGGACATGGCGACGGGCTCGGCGTTCCACCGGACGCTCTACGATCGCGAGCCCAGCGACGCCGACGCGCAGGTCGAACGGGTCGTGTTGTGCAGCGGCAAGGTCTATTACGACCTGAAACAAGCCGCCGAGGATCAGGGACTTGACCACAAGATCGCGTTCATCCGCCTGGAACAGTTGGCGCCTTTCCCAGAAACCGTGCTGAACGAGGAGTTGCCGCGCTACCAGCGAACCACCACGGTCGTCTGGTGCCAAGAGGAACCGCGCAACATGGGCGCTTGGTTCTTCGTCCAGCCACGCCTCAGCAACATGTTGGAAGACCACGGGTTCGAGAAGCGGAAGCCGGTCTACGCCGGACGGGCGCCTTCGGCCTCGCCGGCCGCCGGTTTCCATGCCCAGCACGTTCGCGAACAGGACCGGCTGGTTGCCCACGCCCTGGGCCTCGACGCCTGACCGCCGACATCGTGACGAGAGACGTTTGATGAGCATCGAAATCAAGGTTCCCAGCCTCGGCGAGTCCGTGACCGAAGCGACGGTCGCCAAATGGTTCAAGCAGGCTGGCGAGGCCGTCGCGGTCGACGAGCCGCTGGTGGAGTTGGAGACCGACAAGGTCACGGTCGAGGTGAACGCGCCCGTCGCCGGCGTGATCGGCGAAATCGTCGTCGCCGAAGGCGCCGAGGTCGAGGTGGGCGCGTTGCTCGGCCTGATCCAGGAAGGTGAAGCCGCAGCGGTCGCTCCGGCCGCCGCGCCGGCGCCGACGAAGCCCGCCGAGAGCGGCAACGGTGCCGCTAGCGTGCCGGTCGGCAACGGACCTGTGGGCACTGGGCCAGCGGCACGGAAGCTGGCCGCCGAGAGCGGCGTCGACCTCGCGACCGTCGAGGGGACTGGCCCCAAGGGCAACGTCACCAAGGCCGACGTTGTCGCCGCGGCGTCGGCTCCGGTCGAGCCGGTTGCCGTGAGTGCGCCGGTCCCGGCACCGCCGATTGCGCCGCTAGCCATTCGTGGCGGCGAAGAGCGGGTCAAGATGACCCGCCTGCGCAAGCGCATCGCCGAGCGTTTGAAAGAAGCGCAGAACACGGCGGCGATGCTGACGACCTTCAACGAGGTCGACATGACGGCGATCCTGGAGCTTCGCGAGCGCTACCAGGACGCGTTCGTGAAGAAGCACGGGCTCAAGCTCGGTTTCATGAGCTTTTTCGTCAAAGCGTCGATCGAGGCGCTCAAAGCCTATCCGGCGGTGAACGCCGAGATCGACGGCGACGAGCTCGTCTACAAGCACTACTACGACATCGGCGTCGCGGTCGCGAGCGAGCAGGGCTTGGTCGTGCCGGTGGTGCGTGGTGCCGACCAGATGAGCTTCGCGACGATCGAGCGGACGATCGGCGAACTCGGCGTCAAAGCCCGCGACGGCAAGCTGGCGATGGAAGACCTGATGGGCGGCACGTTCACGATCTCGAACGGCGGCGTCTTCGGCTCGATGATGTCGACGCCGATCCTCAACCCGCCGCAGGTCGGCATCATAGGCATGCACAAGACGATGCAGCGGGCGGTGGCCATGCCCGACGGCTCGATCCGGGCGCGGCCGATGATGTACCTCGCCCTGTCCTACGACCACCGGATCATCGACGGCCGCGAGGCCGTCAGTTTCCTCGTCCGGGTCAAAGAGTGCATCGAGGATCCGGAGCGCATGCTCCTCGACGCCTGAGTCGATGCGGATCAGCCCCAAGGGCTGGTTCCGCTGGCTCCGGGCCGGCGCTTCGCCGGCGGACGCCAGCGGTGGCGTCGCCGAGGTGCCGTCGTCCCCCTACGAGCCGGCGGCCGGGCCCGCCCCTCTCACCACGACACAGGAAGCAGCGATGAGTGACGACTTCGATGTGGTGGTCATCGGCGGCGGACCGGGCGGCTATGTCGGCGCCATCAAGGCCGCCCAGCTCGGGCTGAAGGTCGCTTGCGTCGAAAAGCGCGGCGCCCTAGGCGGCACCTGCCTCAACGTCGGCTGCATCCCGTCGAAGGCGCTGTTGCACTCGTCCGAACTCTACGACGAAGCCGCCAACGGCATGGCCAGTCACGGGGTCAAGGTCCAAGGCGTCGAGCTCGACCTGTCGGCGATGCTCGGCCACAAGGACAAGATCGTCGGTGAGCTGACCGCGGGTATCGAGTTCCTCTTCAAGAAGAACAAGGTGGCCTATTACCAGGGTCACGGCCGCCTCGCCGGCCAGGGTAAGGTGAGCGTCCAGGGGAACGACGGTACCGTCGTCGAGCTGACGACCAAGAACGTCATCATCGCCACCGGTTCCGACGTAGCACCGCTGCCTGGGGTGACCATCGACGAGCAGCGGATCGTCTCATCGACCGGCGCTTTGTCGCTCGCCCGGGTTCCGACGCACCTCCTGGTCGTTGGCGGCGGCTACATCGGTCTGGAGATGGGCACCGTCTGGGGTCGCCTCGGGGCCAAGGTCACGGTGGTCGAGTTCCTCGATCGGATCACGCCGGGCATGGACGGCGAGGTCTCGAAGCAGTTCCAGCGGATCCTGCAAAAGCAGGGATTCACCTTCAAGCTCGGCACCAAGGTGACCGGCGTCGTTCCCGATGGCGACGGCTGCAAGGTGACCCTGGAGCCGGCCGCGGGTGGTGCGGCCGAAACCCTCGACGTCGATGTCGTCCTGGTGGCGATCGGCCGGCGTCCCTACACCGACGACCTCGGTTTGGCCACGGTCGACATCCAGGTCGACAACAAGGGTCGGATCCCGGTCGACGACCACTACCAGACGCCGGCGCCTGGCATCTACGCGATCGGCGACGTGATCGACGGGCCGATGCTGGCCCACAAGGCCGAGGAAGAAGGCGTCGCTGTCGCCGAAATGCTGGCCGGCCAGAAGCCCCACGTGAACTACGACGCCATCCCGGGCGTGGTCTACACCGCCCCGGAGATCGCGACCGTCGGCAAGACCGAGGAGCAGCTGAAGGAGGCGGGGATCGCCTACAAGGTCGGCAAGTTCCCGTTCATGGCCAACAGCCGCGCCAAGTCGGTCGGGCTCACCGAGGGCTTCGTGAAGATGCTGACGGACGCGGCCACCGACCGGGTGCTCGGCTGCCACATCATCGGCGCCGACGCCGGCACGATGATCAGCGAGATCGCGCTGGCCATGGAGTTCGGCGCCAGCGCCGAAGACATCGCCCGTACCTGCCACCCGCATCCGACGCTCTCGGAAGCCGTCAAGGAAGCGGCCCTCGGCGCCTTCGCGAAGCCGATCCACGTCTGAGCGGGCCTGCTGACGCGCGCGTGGCGCCGGCATCTCCGGCGCCACCGAACGGCAAGTTGCGCTAGCGCAGAAGGCGGACGGCCGATCCCCCTGACCGGCTGACACGAGTCCTCAGTCCGCCTTCGCGCACTCGCGAAGCGAGCCCAGATGCTCGTCCCAACCGCGATCGAGAGATCGAAGCATGGTCATCGGAGCGTCGGCTGCTGCGGCCGCGGCACCGTCGTGGCGCAAGGTCAGGCGCGTGCCGCCGGCGACGGCCTCCAGCGACCAGGTGACGGTCGTCTCGGCGCCCTGGAAGAGCCCGATGACGAAAGTCTGGACCAGCCGCCGGGGCGCCTCGGCTTCGAGCACGCGGCCCCAGATGAGCCGTTCGGTCTCGCCGTCGTCGCGCGTGCGGAAAAGCTCGTAGTCGTTACCGGCAACGAGATCAGCACGGGCCGGGTGGTACCAGCGGCCAAGTTTCTCCCGATCCGTCAGATACGTCCAGACGAGCTCGGGTGCGGCGTCGAAGAACACCGTCTTGGTGATGCTGTCGGTCATGGTTCGTTCCTTCTCTTCGTCGATGGCGTGGCGAAGGTCGGCTAGTCTGCCGTCCCAGAAACGGCTGAAGGCGCCGAGCCAGTCGTTGGCCTGCTGCAACGCCCGCGGGCACAGCCGATTGACGCGTTGGCGGCCCTCGACGCGGACATCGATCAGCTCGCCAGCTTCGAGCACGACGAGGTGCTTCTTGACCGCAGCGCGGGTCATCGCGAACCGGTCGGCGACCTCGCCGATGGTCATGTCGCGCTCTGCCAGCATCGACAGGATGTCCCGGCGCGTCGGGTCGGCGAGCGCGCGGAACGCGCCCTGGAGGTTCATGGTCTTTGCCTCCTCCTTTATGAAACCAAAAGGTATTACATCTAATGCAATACCGCTTGGTTCTATGTCAAGCGGCGATCCGGGCCCGTTGATTCGCGCCCACGCTTTGCTGCGCGCCTTGCCATGACGTCGATCAAACGGATTGGCCGCCGATGCGCTACAAGGACGTCGTCGTCGATGCTGGGAGCACCGCCATGTTCGTGCGCGTTCGCCATTGGACCACGCTCGAGGGCGACTGGAACCGCTTCGTCAGCCGCTTGGAGCACGAGGGCGTCGAAGCCATGACCGCCATTGACGGCTTCCTGCGCTTGGTCGTCTCCGGCGATCCGATGTCCAACAGCGTGGTCACCGTCACCTTCTGGAAGTCCGAGGCGGCCGAACGTGTCTACGAGATCAACAAGGCTCACGCGTTCGGCGAGGTCGTGAAAGACTTCGTCGCTGGTCCGCCCTCGACCTTCGCCTATCCCGTCGTGTACGACCGCGAGGCATGATCCGCCGTCACGCCCTCGCTCTGGCTGCCGCCTGCCTGCTTGCCGGCACCACCCTCGCCGCCGATGCCGTCGTCGGCCGTTGGGTGCTCGACGACGACGCGCTACGTGAGCGGCTGCGCGCGCTGTTCGAGGCGCAGCTCGTCCAGCTCAGCGCCGAACAGCAAGCTATGGCACGGGGGATGTTGGAAGCTCAGCTCGAGAGCACGCTCTCCGACCTCACAGGATCGTCGCTCGTACTGGACGAGGACGGCACGGCCACCCTCGAGCCGGCGACCATGCCGCCGCAGCCCGGCCGCTGGCAGCGGGACGGTGACCGCATCACCGTAACGCCCGACGCCCCCGACGCCGGCACCGTCGCCCTCGACGGCACGCTCCGCGACGACCGGCTGGAGTTGCGTCCCCAGGATCCGGACGCACCGATGGTTTTCGTCTTTCGCCGCAGCACCGATTGAGGGCACCTTCGGCTGCATCGTTTTCCGTTCGGAGCAGCCTTCGATGACCTTCTCACCGACCGAGAGCCTGGTTCTGGCCTGGCTCGAAGCACATGCGGCCGAGATGGTCACGTTGCTGGAGCGCCTGGTCAACGTCGACAGCGGCAGCCGCGACGTCGCCGGCGTCGACGAAGTGGGCGACATCCTGCGCAGATTCCTCGACGATGCCACCGTGACCATCGAGGTCATCCCGGGCCAAAGGTCGGGCTACGCTCTGCGCGCCACGGTGCCTGGCGCAGGCGGACGGAACGAACCGGGCCACGTACTGTTGATGGGGCATCGCGACACCGTGTTTCCGCACGGCGAAGCGGCGCGGCGCCCGTTCCGTGTCGAAGACGGCAAGGCCTACGGCCCCGGCGTCGCCGACATGAAGGCCGGCCTCGTGCTCAATGCCTTCGTCCAGGCGGCGCTCCAGAGCCAAGGAGGCGCGCCACTACCGGTGGTCGGCCTTTACACCGCTGACGAGGAGATCGCCTCGCCCGAAGGCCGGGCGGTGATCGAGGCGACGGCCGAGGGTGCGCGGGCGGTGTTCAACGCCGAGCCCGGGCGGCCCGGCGGCGGCGTGGTCACGCAGCGAAATGGAGCGCTGTTCTGCGACGTCGAGATCACCGGCGTCGCCGCGCATTCCGGCGCCAACCACGCCAAGGGCCGAAGCGCCATCGACGTGCTCGCGCGGAAGGTGCGGGCACTACATGCGCTCACCGACTACGAGGCTGGGATCACCGTCAACGTCGGCACCGTGTCGGGCGGCGAAGCCGTGAACACCGTGGCGCCGCAAGCCGAGTTCGGCTTCGATGTACGGTTCCCGACGAAAGCCGACTTCGCCCGCATCGAACCGACCGTGATGGGGATCCTCCAGACGACCGAGATCGACGGCACGACGACGCGCCTGGTGACCAAACGGCTGTTCATGCCGGTCGAGGCCGAGCCTGAAAACGATGCGCTCTACGACCACTATGCTCGCGCCGCCAGCGCCTTGGAGCTGATGGTCGAACCGGCGTTCTCCGGCGGCTCGGCCGACTCCGGCTTCACCAGCGCGCTGGGCGTGCCGACGCTCTGCGGCACCGGTCCGATCGGCGAGCACGCCCACACGCCGAACGAGGTCTGCCACCTCGACACGCTGCTCCCCCGCGCGAAGACGTTGGCGCTGGCGGTCTTGCGGCTGCCCTCTGGAGACGCAGGCCCGACGGGTCAGCCCGGGTGATCCAGTTCACAGTCCAGCCGTGACTTGGATAACAGGCGGATCGTCCGACCGCTCCTAAGGTGAGGATGTCAGCGATGCCTCGGCGCCGCTTCGAGCTTACCAGGAGACCGACCATGGCCACGAGTTTCGCAACCATCGGCACCCTCGCCTTCGCACCCCGCGCGACCGAGCGCCGGACCATGCGCTACCGTGGCCTACCGGTGAGCCCGCGCCAGATCGGCATCGCCGATGGGCCCAGCGCGCAGCGCCCGATGCTGTACCGCAGCATCCGCTTCGACGGTGGCATTCTCGACATCGCCCCGGCGCCGAGGCCGCGCCGTCACTAGCTCGACCACGGCGTCACGCTCTGAGCGGATGCCTACCCGACCTCCCTGACGACCCCATCACTTCGAAGGCCCCGCGTCGCTCCGCGGGGCCTCTTTTCTTCGAAGCGCTGTTGCTGCTGCTCAGACATAGACGAACTGGTCGACGACGTCGAAGGTTTGGGCGCTGGGGAAATCGAGGCCCCAGCAACTGTCGCCGATGAACGCGGAGGCGAACGCGTCCATGCCGTTCTGGAAAAACTGACGAAGTCGGCGAGACAACTCGGCAGGTAGACGCAGCCGGGCGTCCCGGAGAATTCGTTCTGGAAGTCCGCAACGTACTCGACATCGCCAGCGAGCACGGCGGGAACGAATTCGACGTAGTCACTCTTGGTGCCGCCGACGAAGTCACCGCTGCTGGGCACGTCGATCTCCTGCTCGCCGAACAGCCCGTCGTTACCGAGATTGCCGAAGCCGTCGCCGCCGGATTCGGCCGGGAAGGCAAGATCCGATCGTTGCAGTCCGTTTCTTGCAGGGTGTATTGGCTGACCTTCACACAGTCAGCTTTGTCGTTAAGAACTTGTTTCATCGCACTATTCTTAATAATATTTTTTACTCCAGCATTATAAAAATATGAAAGCAATGATGTATTCAGGATATGATTCTTGATTATTATAATAACTGATTGATCATGAATTGCAGGCACATTTTTGTTTTCTCTTACGATATCAAGATGTACGAACCACCCCGCATTTCGGTGCGTCCTTTCGTCGACGCCCAGAATTTGATCTTGCCAGCAATTGAGCGATCAGAGCGCCGCCCGCGGACGACCGCGTTCGATGGCAACGATCGGGTGCAACGCTCGTCGCAGAACCGCCATCACGCGCGCACGCATCGCGTGCTAAACTGTGCCGAACGATGGGGAGAGGGCCGATGATCCCGCACGGCACGTTCGTCTGGAACGAGTTGATGACCCGCGACGTCGACGCGGCGAAACGGTTCTACGAGGCAAGCCTCGGCTGGACCTTCGACGCCATGCCGATGCCCGAGGGCGGGACCTACTGGGTCGCCAGTTCCGGCGGTTCCATGGCCGGAGGCATGATGGCCCTCGACGGGCCGCAGTTCGAGGGCGTGCCCTCGCACTGGTTCGCCTACATCGAGGTGGATGACGTGGACGCCCGTGTCGCCGGTCTCGAACAGGCTGGCGGCAAGCTGATGCGGCCGGCGTTCGACGTCGCCAACGTCGGCCGGATCGCCATCGTCCAGGACCCGACAGGCGCCGTCGTCGGTTGGATGACGTCGGTGGACCGCGCCGCTGATTGGGACGATGACGAGGATGACGACGGCGACTGAGCTTGGCGAGTCGCCCCGTCGGTCCCAGCCCACCCGCGGGCCCTGGAGGACGCCGCTAGCGCACTGGCGGCAAGCCCTCGCCGACGTCCCACCAGAGACCGGCCATCATCGCCAATCCCTCGCGTAACAGCTCCGGCAGAACGTGTTCGTCGGCGGCATGCTGGCGGCATCCGGGGTAGGAGTGTGGCACCCACAACGTGGGTAGGCCCAAGGTTTCAGCGAAGACGGCATTGGGCAACGAACCACCCAGATTGGGCAAGACCGTCACCCGCTTGCCGGTCGTCCGCAGGATCGAGTCGGCCGCGAAGGCGACCAGCGGGTGGTCCGGCCCGAGGCGAGTGGCCGCCACGGCCTTGTCGGGAACGATCCGCACCGCACCATAACCCCGCTCGTCCAGATGCGCGCGCAAGGGCGGCACGACCGTGTCGGGCGTCACCGGCGGCACGAAGCGCAGCTCGCAGCGGGCCACGGCGCGTGACGGAATGGCATTGGCCGGCAGCTCCGGGTTGCCGCAGGTGAAGCTCAGCACCTGAAAGCTGGGCCAAGCATAGACCTTCTCGCCGTCGGTCAGCCCTGGCTCGCCCCAGTTCGGATCGACCACGGGCAAGCCGGCCGCGTGGTCGAGTTCGAGCGTGCTCACTGCTCGGTAGACGTCCGCGGGCACGTTCGTCGGGCGCCAACCGACCACCCGGATCTGGCCGCTGCGGGTGACGATCGAGGCGAGAACGTGCGCCAGCACCAGCCCGGCGTTCGCCAGCACGCCGCCCCAATTGCCGGAATGATGACTGCCGTCGCGGAGGTCCAACTCCAGATCGAACGTCATGATCCCGCGTGAGCCCAGGAACAGGGTGGGCCGATCGGCGCGCAGCCGCGGCCCGTCCGACGCGACCAGCACGTCGGCGCGAAGCGCGTCACGGTTGGCCGCACAGAACGCATCGAGGCCAGGCGAGCCGGCCTCCTCGCCCATCTCGAACAGCGCCACGACGTTGAAACCGAGCCGGCCACGCGCGGCCAGCACGGCCTTGAGCGCCTCCAGGTTGATCAGGTGCTGGCCCTTGTTGTCGGCGGCGCCCCGGCCGTACCAGCGCCCCTCCCGCTCCGTCAGCGTCCAGGGACCGCCGCCCGACGACCACTCGTCGTCGTAGCCGGGCACGACGTCGCCGTGGCCGTAGGTCAGGACGGTCGGAAGCCCCGCGTCCTCGACGCGCTCGGCGACGAGGAAGCGGCCTTGGTGGCCGCTCGGGTTCGGGTGGACGCGACAGGCAAAGCCCATCGCCTCCAGATCGGGCACCAACTCGGCCTCGAAGTAGCGGCCGAAATCGGCCGCCTCGCCACCGGGCTGGCTCGCCGTCTGCATTGCCACGCGTCGCGCCAGCGTCGTCCACAGTCGGCCGTCGTCGAACGCCGCCTGCGCGGCGGCAATCGCGTTGCTCCGGGTCACCGGTGCAACCGTACGATCGTCATGCTACCCCCTCGTCTCCCATCGAAAGCGGGGCGGCTAACACGAGTGGGCGGGCTGGCCAAGCAACCCCTTGGATCAACGCCTCGAGGCAAAGAACCGCCGCAGCAGGGCGGCAGCCGGCGCCTCGCCGATGAGGCCGTAGACCTCCGGGCGATGGTGGCAGCTGGAGCTCGCGAACAACCGCGGGCCGTGGTCCACGCCACCGCCCTTCGCATCCTCTGCACCATAGTAGAGACGCCGCAACCGGGCGAAGGCGATCGCCTGGGCACACATCGGACATGGTTCCAACGTGACGTAGAGGTCGCACCCGACCAGCCGCGGCGTGCCGACGCGGCTGGCGGCCGCACGGATCGCCAGGATCTCGGCGTGCGCGGTCGGATCGGCGCTCGCCTCGACACGATTGCCAGCAACGGCCAGGACGTCACCTTCGGGGCTGACCAACGCGGCACCGACCGGCACTTCGCCGGCCTCGCCGGCAGCAGCGGCCGCTGCCAGCGCTGCCCGCATCGGCTCCGGCAGGACCCCGACGCCCGGCTGGCTCACGACGCCTGCCACGACGCGGGAACGATGCTGAGCTCAAGGGAAACGGTGCCATCCGGCAGCTCGTCGAGGCTCAACGACAAGGGTGCCGAGGCACCGGGCGCGACGACGGTTTCCGGGACCTCGACGATCACTTCACCGATCCAGGCACCGCGAGCGCTCAAGAACTTCACGCGGACCCGATCGATGGTCGCGGGCACCCGGGCCGGGTTGGCCACTGCCGCGGCCACCGCCAAATGACGCGCACCATCGGCCGTGGCCCAACTGGGCACGACGTCGTGAAGGGTTGGACTGGTCTCCCCGAACGTCGGCAGATGCTCGCGGTAGGCGTAGGCGAAGCCGCCGCCCGCAGCGATCACGAGTGCCACGGCGGCGATCGCCAACGGGCGCGCCAACCGGTGCAGCAGCCTCCGCTCCCGAACGCGTGGCGCTGCCACCGGAACAGCCGGCTCGCCGGTCGGCGGTTCCTGGTCGATCGCAGCCACGGCGGCGTCGAGCGCGGGGTCGACGTCCGCCGCCGCTTCGGACGGCAACACTTGGTCCCCCGGCGCAGCTTCGACCGCCGGCGGCCACACGGTGCCACAGCGGTGGCAACGGACCTTCGGCGGCAACTCCGCCAAGCTCTGCAGCTTGCGGCTGTAGTCGGTACCGCAGGAAGGACACGCGTAGGTCACCGAACCATCTCTCACATTTTCCCGCGCGGCGCAGTGCGCACTGGTAGTGTTGGCGACAGCGCTTTAGGAAATCGTTACGATGGCGTGCGCATGCGAGGTGCACGATGGAACGAGCCGAGCCGGTCGTCCGCCTGCGAGGTGTGGCGGTCGGGCCTGCCCCAGGCAAGCCCTTGTTGGAAAAGGTCGACCTCGACGTCGCACCCGGTAGCATCGTCGCGGTGGTCGGCCCGACCGGCGCCGGCAAGTCGACCTTGCTACGGATGCTCGGTCTCCGCCGGGCGCCGCTCGCGGGTGATTACCTGTTCGCCGGCCAGGCGGTGACCGATGTCGACGCCGAGGGCAAAGCGCGGCTGCGTCGCCGGTTGGGGCTGGCGCTGCCGGACCTACCGTGGCTCGACCAAGCATCGCTGCGCGACAATCTAGCGCTACCGCTGGTCGTGCAGGACTACCCGAGCGCCGAGACTAGGAGCATCGTCGCCGAGTTCGTCACGTGGCTCGGCCTCGGTGACAGAGCCGACGTCGCCTTGAGGGACCTCTCGGCCGGCGAACGCAGGCTCGTCGGGCTCGCCCGCGCGGCGGTCACCCGCCCCGATCTGCTGCTCGCTGACGAGCCATTGGCCGAACTGGATGGCGCTACCGCGCGCAAGGTGGTGAGGCTGGTCCAGGAACTCGCCCAGCTCGGCTCGGCGGTGGTGGTGGCGTCGGCCGAGCCGGCGTTGGCAGCACGCTTCGGCGGCGAAACCTGGCGAATCGACGATCGAAGGCTGCGGCCCGCCGACGCGGCCGCGCTGCGGCTGGTCGGTTGACAGCTCGCCTGAAGCCGCTCGACCGGCTGCTGCGGCGCCGCCCCCTGGCACCCGAGATCTCGTTGCTCGCAGCTTTGGTGGTCGGCTTGGTCCCAACCCTGGTCTGGAACGACCTCCAGGCAAGGCTGCCGGCACTGGCAGTTACGGTAGCTGCCCCGGCCGACGCGCCGATGGACCGACTGGTGGCGGCGCTGCACGAGGCGAGCGTTGCTGCGATTCGAGTGGACGTGCAGCCGGTCGAAGCTACGATCCGTTCCGACCTCTGGTCGGCGCTGTGGCCCGAACTTCAAGACGAAGGCGCGCCACCGCACCTGCTCGACGCGATCCTTTGGCCGGCGACGGCGATCCAGCCGGAGACGCTGCGCCGCGACGTCCAGGCAGCGGTACCCGATGCGGTGGTCGAGATCGGGCCGCGCACCGAACCGCAGCGACCCGGGATGATGGTGGCGCTGATCAGCCTCGGCGTGGGGAGCATCGCATTGCTGCTCGTGCGCACCCAGCGTGCGGTTCGGCGTGTCCTCGCCCGCGAAAGCGACGCGCTGACCCTGTTCGCCGCGTTCGGCGCGCGGCCTGACCGCATCGACCGGACGCTCGTCCGCCCGCTGGTCACACGCATGGTTCGGAGCAGCGCGCTCGGTGGCCTCGTGGGCGCCGCCGTCGGTCTGGTACTGCTCTCGGCCAACCATGGTGACGCGCTGACGACACCATGGCTCGCGACCCCTTGGCTGCAGTTGGCGACGGCCACCGCGGTCGCGCTCGGCACCGCAGTGGTTCTCGTCCGGTGGCGGACCGTCACTTTGGTCCGTCGGCGCGTCCGCTCGGCGCTGCGCTGAGCAGCGGCCGTGCTTTCGAGCCTGCGTGCTTTGGCTTTCCAAGCGAGTTTCATCGTCTGGACCATCGGCCTTTGCCTCGTGATGCTGCCGGTCGCTCCCTTCACCAGCGGTGCCGGTTTCCGCGGCTGGGCGCGGTTTTGGGAAGGCGGCGTGCTCTGGCTGCTGCGCCGCGTCGTCGGCATTGCGTTGCTGGTGCGCGGCGCGCCGCCCGCCGAACCCGTGCTGATCGCGGCAAAGCACCAGTCGGTGCTGGAAACGCTGGTGTTCCATCGGTTGGTGCCGAACGTCGCCGTGCCGCTCAAGCAGGAGTTGACACGGATCCCGCTGTTCGGCCGCTATCTGGTGAAGGCTGGCTGCATCCCGGTCGACCGCGGCGCGGGCGCGGCTGCGATGCGGTGGCTGTTCCGCGACGCCGAAGCGCGGGTGGCCGAAGGGCTCTCACTGCTGGTGTTCCCGGAGGGTACCCGTGTCCGGGTCGGTGAGACTGGCGCCTATCGCCCGGGTATCGCCGGGTTGTACTTGGCGCTCGGCCGCCCGGTCGTGCCGGTCGCGCTGCTGACCGGCCACGTCTGGGGCCGCGGTTTCTTGGGCAAGCGCCCGGGCACCGCGGTCATCGCGTTCCTGGAGCCGATCGAGCCCGGCCTCGATCGCCGGCAGTTCATGCGGCTGCTGGAGGAGCGGATCGAGACGGCAAGCGCAGCACTCGCGGCCGAGTTCGACGCGCCCAGGACTCGGGCCTAGCAGCGTCAGGACATCAGCGGGCAGCCGCGGCAGTAGTCGACGGTGCGCCGATCCAAGACGTTCTCGCGCAGGTGGCGGCGGAACGGATGGTTGTAGATCTCCAGGAGATGTTGAGTGCGGATGTCGCCGTGACGAAACTTGCCGTCGCTGTCCATGACGCAAAACGGGTCCGACCCGTCAGCGTAGAAGCCGACGGTGAACCACTGATGACAGCCCACCGCCGGCACGACACTAGGCACCGTCTCGACGGCGCCTGACCAAGTCGCGCGTCGGTACACGGCGATGTCGAACAGCGGCCAACGGTCCTTGACGAAAGCGATGAAGGCATCGTCGTCGTCGGTATTGTCGGCAACCTTCGTCACCCGTGTCCAGAACGGCAATCGGCCCTGCGCCTTCCGACGATGCACGGCGTCGAACCGGCGGAGCGCCCGCTCGTAAGGGATCTGCATGATCTCTTCGTATCGCGCCGGGCGATGATCGTTGAGCGACAACGACAGGCAGAAGGTTCGTGGCAGCTCTTCGATCCTGTCGATGACCTGTTCCACCAATGGCGAGCCATTGGAGAAGTAGATGAACTGGGCGTGCGGCGCCGTCCGGCTCATCGATTTCACGATGTCGTAGATCCGCGTATCCAAGAAGGGCTCGTTGATCCGCACCGGCGTGATGAACAACGGGACGTTGCGGTCTAGATCGCCGAGATCCGAGATGATCTTGGCTATCAGCTCGTCCGGCATCCGCTGGTTGATCCGTTCGATGTTGACGTACGGGCAGAAATCGCATTTGGCGTCGCACTTGGCGAACGTCTCGACAGAAACGATCTGTGGCGTCGTCAGATACTGATCGCGCAGAGAAAGAAACGAAGTTTGATAGGTCTGAGCGGCTTCGAGTGTATTGTAGTTCTCTTCGATATAGTTTTTTCTTGCGATTTCGGGCGCCAAGACGGTGGCCGCGTCCTCGGCGAGGTGCGCCATGCGCGTGTCTCCTGCTCGCTGCACGATCTGGCAGCTACGGTCGGTGCTGCCACGCAGCATGCAACCTTGCGTTTCAGAGGACCAGTGTTCAGTCGCCGGCCAACGCCTCGACCAGCTTTTCCAGCACCGGATCGGCGATGCCACAGTCGCGCAGGTGCTCGACGGTCTGCGTGACGTAGTCGACGTTGCGCCCGCGTCCGCCCGTGCCCTGGCGGACCAGCCGCAGAAGCTCCGGCTCGGGCAAAGCGCCGGCATATTGGCGGCTATCATGATTGACCACGTAGGCCCAAGCGTCGACAGCGCCGTCGGCGGTGTCCACGACGACGCACCGGCGGTGATAGCTGTCGTCTGGCAACTCACGCCGATCGAGATCCGCCAGGATCGTCGGCTCGTCGCGGAGATCGTAGGCCTGAACCACCCCGTCGCAGCGCCCACCTGCGTCCAGACCCAGAACGAGGCCCGGCTTCTCTCGCGTGCCGCGGTGGTACCAAGAGTAGAGACAGAGACTCCGATGGTAGCCTTGGATCACGCCGCGACGCTGGTCCTTCGGCTCGAACTCGGGCTGCCACATCAACGAGCCGTAGGCGAACACCCAACGGAGCGGCACTGCCGCGGACCTCGCGACGCTCACGGACGTTTCGCAAGCGGGTCCTCCGGCTGGCGGACGTAGGCCTGCCCGGCCTCGACGACACCGCGGCGGATCGCTCGGGTCCGGGTGAACAAGTCTTCCAAGGTCGCGGCCTCGTCCCAACGGATCGCCCGCTGCAACGCGATCAGGTCCTCGGTGAAGCGGCCCAGCATCTCCAAGACCGCAGGCTTGTTGTTGAGGAAAACGTCGCGCCACATCACCGGGTCCGAGGCGGCGATCCGCGTGAAGTCGGTGAAGCCGCCGGCCGCGTACTTGAAGACCTCGGCGCGTGCCTGGTCCTCCAGATCGGCGACCGTGCCGACGATGGTGTAGGCGATCAGGTGCGGCAGGTGCGACGTCACGGCCAGCACCCGATCGTGGTGCTCGGGTGTCATCACGTCGACGGCGGCACCGACCGTCTCCCACATCGACCGAACCGTCGCCACCGCGTCCGGATCGGTGTCGGCGACCGGCGTGAGGATGCAGCGTCGCTGCTCGAACAGGCTGGGGAACGCCGCGTCGGGTCCCGAATGCTCGGTCCCGGCGACCGGATGACCAGGAACGAAGCGCGCCGGTTCCGGCAGGTGCGGTGCCACCTGCGCGATGACCTCCGCCTTCACCGAGCCGACGTCGGTGACGATCGCGCCGGCCGCCAGCCCCGTAGCCATCGCCGCCGCGACGCCCCCTACGGCGCCGGGTGGCGTGCCGATGACGACGAGATCGGCGCCCTCGACCGCGCGGCGGGGATCGGTGGTCGCGGTGTCGCAGAGACCGCGTGCCACCGCGCGCTCCAACGTCGCTTCCTGCCGCGCGCAACCGACGACGCTGCCGACACAGCCCCGCGCTTGGAGCGCCAAGGACAACGAACCGTTGATCAGCCCGGTGCCGATCAGCGCCAACCGTTCGACGGCGAAACCCATCAGGCGACGCGCTCGGCGGCCAGCGGTCTCAATAGCTCGATCGCACGGCGACATTCGGCTTCGAGACCGACGCTCAGGCGAACGCACGAAGGCAGGCCGTAGCCACCCATCGCCCGGGCCAAGACACCGCCCCGTTCCAACGTCGCCAACACCTCGTTGGCGCGTTCGGGCGTGTCACAACGGGCAAGCACGAAATTGCCGACCCCGTTCGTCGTCGGCAGACCCAAGCGCGCCAGTTCCGCCTCCAGCCACGGGCGCCAGCGGTCGTTGTGAGCCCGCGCCGCGGCCAAATGGGCGCGATCGGCGACCGCCGCGGCACCGGCCCGCTGTGCCGGCACCGAGACGTTGAAGGGGCCTCGCACCCGGTTCAGAACGTCGATCACCGGCGCCGGCGCGTAACACCAGCCGAGCCGTAACGCAGCCAGCCCCATGATCTTCGAGAACGTGCGCAACACCACCACGTTCGGTGCATCGTCCGCCAAGGCCATGCCGTCCTCGTAGTCCGCCGGCGCGACATACTCGGCGTAAGCCGCGTCGAGCACCAACAGCACATGCTCCGGCAGACCGGCGTGCAGCCGGCGGATCTCCGCTGCCGAGACGTACGTGCCAGTCGGGTTGTTCGGGTTGGCGACGAACACCAAGCGTGTGCGCGGCGTGACTCTTTCGAGGATCGCGTCGACCGACGTCGTCAGCGCCGCCTCGGGCGCTGCCACCGGCGTCGCACCGACCGCCTGCGTGGAGATGCGGTACATCAAAAAGCCGTGGGCGCTGTGCACGACCTCGTCGCCGGGCCCGGCATAAGCCATCAGCAAGAGGCTGATCAGCTCGTCCGACCCGGCGCCGCAGACCAGGCGGTCAGCCGGCTTGCCGCTGTAGGCCGCCAACGCCTCCCGCACGGCGATCGAGCCGCCGTCGGGATAGCGATGGAGATCGGCCGCGCCGGCGCGGTACGCCTCGATGGCCCGCGGGCTCGGGCCGAGTGGGGACTCGTTCGCCGAAAGCTTGGCGACGTCCTGCCGGCCGTCGGCCTCGGCCTTGCCGCCGACATAGGCTTGGATGTCGAGGATCCTGGGGCGAGGACTAGGGCCGGCCATGGTCAGTTCCCGAAGTAAGGCCAAACGCGCGACGCCGATGCCGCGGCGTTCCCTGCTTAGGCGGTTCCGACCGGGTCAGGAAGAGAGCCAGCGCGCTCTCCCGCCCGCAACTGCCGTGCGTAGGCGCCCAGCCGGACGACCCGGCGGAGGTCTCGGGGGTTGTCCTGGCCGAGCGGCACGAGGCGCCGGTCGTCGGCCTCCAGAAAGCCGTCGACCGCGATCAGATGGGCAGCGTCCGGGCTCTCCGCCCGTGGTCGGACCACCGCGAGCCACTCTGCCTGCAAGCCGGCAGCAGCGAGCAGGTCCTTGAGCCGGCCGCGGCTGATCCCCGCCGGGGCTTCCACGACGAGCAGAGTTTGGTCGTCGTCGGACGGGTCGGGAGCGACCTTGGCGACGGCGAAGGCGGTGAGCGGGTCGCTTTGGCGCTCGTGATAGAGAAACGGGAGGCGCGCAACCACGTTCGACCGCGGCTGCCCTTCGATCAACCCGGTCCACCAAAGCTCGTCGTCGCTGGGCGCCGGCAGCACCGCAACCTGCGCGGTGTCCTCGCCGAGAGCACGCAGCGCCTGCGCCGGCCGATCGACCCGCGTCACGTCGGTCCCACTGCCGAAATGACCGCGTGCCAGGTCCCAGAGTTCGCGATGGCCGGCGGGTGCGCAGACGGCGATGTTGAAACCGCCCTGCAGCCGCGTCGCCGCGGCAAAGACCTCGCGCCAAACACGAACGAGCGTTTCCGGCGCCACTTGGCCGCTGGTCTCGGCGATCAGCCGACGCAACACCATCGCCTCGCGGCCGGGTCGGAACGCCAGGCCGCCGCCCTTGATCCGTCCGATCTCGGCAACGACGTTGCGCCGCTCGACCAGCAGCTGGGCGATGGCCGTATCTACTCGATCTATCTCGCGGCGCAGGTCAGCGAGCAGGGAGGCGGATTGGGACATCTGGGACAACCGGAGCGAGCGCGTTCCCGCGGCGTTTACCGTCGCCGCCGACGTGGCGTAAAGGCAATCGCTCGAGCAGCCGTAGTCGGCCGTCCGGGAGCGGCTGCGCCAAGCGCTTCGTCGCCGGTCTCCTGCCGCGCCGCAACGCCGCGCATCGGCAGCGCCCGCACCCGCAACGAACCGTAGCCCGCATCCGCAAGTACCGGCGTCGCCGACACGGTCGTCTTTTGCGCCTCGATCAAGATCACGCCGCTGAGTTGGCCGCCGAACCGCTGACCGAACCGCTCGAACGTCGGTCCGGTGCGGAGCCACAGCCGCGACTTGAATGGCGGCACGTAGAGTGCACGTTCGCGGCGCGCCGGATCGAACAGATTGGTTCGCAGCAACTCCCGCAGCTGCGATGCCGAGTAGGGCTTGCCGTGGCCGAACGGCGTGCTTTCGGCAAAGCACCAAAGGCCGCGGCGGTTCGGGACGATGGCCATCAAACGTCCACCGTCGTCCAAAACGCGCCAGACCTCACGCAACAGCCGGTTGACGCGATCGGTGGTCTCCACCGCATGCGCCAACAGCACGACGTCCACGCTACGGTCGGGCAGCGGCAACATCGCTTCGTTGACCATGGCCGCGCGGTTGCCGGCGGCGCCGCCGTCGGCGCCGACCCCCTGCTCGTGCGGCATGAAGGTGACCACCCGTTCGGCGCCGTCGGCCAGGACCGACAGGAACGGGCACGGATAGCCGAGACCGAGGATTCGGAGATTGGTCTCCGTCGGCCGGAGCGCAGCCATCCGCCGTGCGATCAGCCGCGCCGCCAATCGTCCTTGGGGCGTCGCGTAGAATTGGCGCAAATCCGCGATGTCCGGCCGCATCTGCTGGTTCCATGCTGACCTCGAGTCACGCGTAGTCTACAGCTGTCCCAACAAAAGGGTAGCCGACACCGTTGGGGGAACTGCTGGTGGCCAAACTCACCGTCGAACTGATCCCGCTGCTCCGGGACAACTACGCCTACCTGCTCATCGAGCCGGAGACTGGCACGACGGGTGTGGTCGATCCGGGCGAAGCGGGCCCGGTGCTGCAAGCCCTGGAGGTGCGCGGCCGTCGCCTGGATTGGGTGCTCGTCACCCATCACCACGAAGACCACATCGGCGGCCTCGCCGAGGTCAAAAGTGCGACGGGCTGCAAGGCCGTTGGCCCCCGCTCGGACTTTGCGCGCATCCCCGGCCTCGACCAGACCGTGGCCGAAGGCGAGAGCTTCGCGCTCGGCCACGCGGTGAGCCGGGTGTTCGACACTCCGGGCCACACGTCGGGCCACATCGCCTACTACTTCCCAGACACCCCGGCTCTCTTCGCCGGCGACACGCTGTTCGCACTTGGCTGCGGTCGCCTGTTCGAGGACACGCCGGAGGCGATGTGGACTTCGCTCGGCAAGCTCGCGAGCCTGCCGCGCGAAACCCGTGTCTATTGCGGTCACGAGTACACCCTGGCCAACGCCCGCTTTGCCCTGACCGTGGACCCGGACAATGCCGAACTCGCGGCACGGGCGCGGCGCGTGGAAGACGCACGCGAGCGTGGCGAGCCGACGGTCCCCTTCACCATCGGCGAAGAAACGGCCACCAACCCGTTCCTCCGCGCGGACGAGCCGGCGATCAGACAGCATCTTGGACTGGCCGAAGAGCCAGCGGCAGAGGTCTTCGCGGAGATCCGGCGGCGGAAGGATCGCGCCTGACCAGCGGTCGCGGCCCGCGTCGACCGGCACCGTGGGCGTTCGGGCCGCGAGCACGCCGGCGATTGCGGCCCTCCGACGCGCGGGCGTCGAGTACCGCCTGCTTCCCTACGCGTTCGACCCGGAAAGCCGCAGCATCGGCCTCGACGCTGCGGCAGCGCTCGGCGTAGCGCCCGAGGGTCTGCTGAAAACCCTGGTCGTCGACGTCCAGGGTGTTGGTCTGGTGCTGGCGCTGATCGCGGTCGACCGCGAGCTGGATTTGAAAGCCACGGCAAGCGCCGTCGGTGGCAAGCGCGCCAGCCTTGCTGGCCTTGCCGCGGCCGAACGCGCGACCGGCTACGTCAAGGGCGGGATCAGCCCGTTCGGACAACGCCGCCGGCTGCCCGCGGTCGTCGACGCGTTGACGGCCGCGCGCGAGCGGGTCGTGGTCAACGGCGGGCGGCGCGGCCTGCAAGTCGACATCCGAGCCAGCGACCTGGTCGCGATGCTCGACGCGACCACAGCTCCCATCAGCGTTGCCGAGAACAATATAACATAGAAAATTTGTTTTGAATTATTCAATGCTGGTTCCATGTGTGATATTCTCAATCACCGAGGACAGCCGCCCATGCGCGCAACGACCTTCGGCCTCGCGGCCACTTTCGTCGCCTTCGGCGCCAGCGCCGCAGAGCCGCTCGTCTCACCCGAATGGCTGGCCGAGAACCTCGAGCAGCCGAACCTGGTGGTGCTGGACGTGCGCAATCGCATCGACGGCGGTTCGCCGGCCGTGCACCGCGCCGGGCACATCCCGGGCGCCATCTACTCTGACTACGCGAACGACGGCTGGCGGGTCACCGTCGACGGCGTGCCCGCGCTGTTGCCGCCCGCGGACCAGCTGGAAGCGCTGATCGGCGGCCTCGGGATCGACGAAGGCGACCATGTCGTGATCGTCCACAGCGGCGTGAACGCCACCGACTTCGGCAGCGCGGCCCGGGTCTACTTCACCCTCGATCAGGCTGGGCACGACGCCATCTCGATCCTCGACGGCGGCTATGCGGCGTGGACCGCGGATGCGAACCGGCCGGTCGAGACGGGCCAGCGGGCCATCACGCCCGTCAGCTACGAGATCGACGTGGAACCGCAGGGTATCTGGACCGCCGACGACGTGGTCGCGACCCTCGGCTCCGACGACCACGTGCTGCTCGACGCCCGCCCGCTCGCGCAGTTCGATGGCCACGCCAAACACCCCTTGGCGCAGCGGCCGGGCCATATCCCCGGCGCCACGCATTTCGACCAATCGACCTGGTTCGAGCCGGAGAGCGCGACGCTCCGCCCGCTCGACGAGGTGGTTGCCGGCCTGCCGCCCGCCGTCGCCGAGGGCGAGACCCCGATCGTCAGCTACTGCAACACCGGACACTGGGCCGTGACCAACTGGTTCATGCTCACGCAAGTGCTGGGCCGCAGCGACGTCGAGGTCTACGACGGCTCGATGGTGGACTGGACGGCTGACGAGCAGCGGCCGGTCGCGACCACCGGGTCTTGATGACCGACGACCGCGGAGCGTGAAGCATGGCGACCTTGCCGGCACCGACGATGGCCATGCCGGTGGTCCGTTGGTCGGCGGGCGCGGCCTTCGTTCTGCTCGTGTCGTTGGCCATCGTGACGGCGGCGACCGTCGGCTGGCGCCAAGCGGCGCTGGTGCCGGTCGCTGCCGGACTCGGTGTGGCCCTCTACCATGCGGCGCTCGGCTTCACCGCTTACTGGCGCCGCTGGTTGGTCGGCCGTGAAGCCTACGGTGTCCAGGTCCAGCTGCTGATCGTCGCCATCGGCTCGCTCGCGTTCTTCCCGCTGATCGGCGGGTGGTTGCCGGGGTTCCAGGCTGGCGGTGCCGTCGCTCCGCTCAGCCTCGCCGTGGTCGTCGGCGCCGCGCTGTTCGGCATCGGCATGCAACTCGCCAATGGTTGCGGCTCGGGCACACTTTTCACCGTCGGCGGCGGCAGCACCAAGATGATCATCGTGCTGGCCGCCTTCGTTGTCGGCTCGGTGCTGGGGACCCTGCACCTGCACCAATGGCACGCCCTCCCGGGCCTACCGGCCGTCAGCTTGGTGAGAGACTTCGGCGTTCCTCTCGGCCTCCTGCTGCAAGCGGCGTTGTTGCTCGCGCTCTTCGCCACCGTCCGCCGCGTTGCCCGCACCACCGCGGCGCCCGAGAACAAACCGGTGCCGGATCGGTGGTGGAAGGGGCCTTGGCCCGCCTATGCCGGCGGCGCTGTGTTGGCGCTGTTGGCAGTGGCGGTTTTCGTCATCGCCCATCAGCCGTGGGGCGTCACGTTCGGCTTCACCCTTTGGGGTGCCAAGCTCTACGAGGGGATGGGTGGTGATCTCTCAGGCGTCCCGTTCTGGCAGGCCGACTGGGCTCGTGGGGCACTCGACGACTCGGTTCTGCGCAACCCCATGTCCGTGACCAATTTCGGCGTGATCTTGGGCGCGATGCTCGCGGCGTCGCTCGCCGGCCGTTTCGATCCACCATGGCGCGTCGCTACCGGCCCGGCGGTCGCCGCAGTCATCGGCGGGCTGTTGATGGGCTACGGCGCGCGCCTCGCTTACGGCTGCAACATCGGCGCGTTTCTGGGCGGCACCATGAGCGGCAGCCTTCACGGCTGGCTGTGGCTTGCCGCAGCGCTCGCCGGCTCGTGGCTCGGCATCCGACTGCGGCCGCGCTTCGGTCTCGCCAATCCCTGACCTCGGGCTGGCACAGCTGCGCCCGCACGGCTAAGACGCCGCATGACCAGTGGTGCCGATCTCCTCCGCAACCCCGCGCTCCGGGGAATCTTGCCTGCCCAGGCGCTCGCCGCGGCGTTCGACGCCCGGTGGATCGGCGGCCCGCCGCCCGAGGCAGCGCAGATCCAGCCGGCCAGTCTCGACCTTCGCCTGGGTCCCGTCGCGTACCGGCTGCCGTTCAGCTTTCTGCCCGGTCGTCACCGCAGCGTCGCCGACGCCGTCGACGCCCACGCCATGCACACCCTCGACCTCGAGGACGCAGCCGTGCTGGAGCGGGGTTGCGTCTACCTGGTGCCGCTGGCCGAGACGTTGCACCTGCCGGACCACGTCGCCGCCAGCGCCAACCCAAAGAGCTCGACTGGCCGCCTCGACGTCTTTGCGCGGGTGATCACCGACCGAGCCACCGAATTCGACCGGCTGCCCAAAGGCTATCGTGGCCCCTTGTGGGTCGAACTCAGCCCGCGGACCTTCTCCATCAAGGTCCGGAGCGGCTCGCGGCTGGTACAATTGCGGCTGCGCGCAGGCAATCCCGGCTACAGCCATGACGAGTTGTCGGCGATCAACGTCGCCTCGCCGTTGATCCATCCGGCAGCGCCTTTGCGCGACGGCCTCCTGGCGCTGCACGTCGACACCATCGCCGAGCCCGGCGGCCCGGTCGCCTACCGCGCCCGCAAGCACGCCGGCCTGGTCGACGTCGACCAGCCGGGCGGCCACGACCCGGGGGCTTTTTGGGAGGAGATCAACCCCAAGCCGGGCGGTGGCCTGGTGCTCGATCCCGGCGACTTCTACATCCTCGCATCGAAAGAACGCGTGGTGGTGCCGCCGTCCTGCGCCGCGGAGATGGTCGCCTACGATACCCTCGTCGGCGAGTTCCGGGTTCACTATGCAGGCTTCTTCGACCCCGGCTTCGGTTGGCCGGACGGCACGCGCGCGGTCCTCGAGGTGCGCTCCCACGAGGTGCCGTTCCTGTTGGACGACGGCCAGCTCGTCGGCCACCTGCAACACGAACGGATGGCGGCGGTGCCCGACCGGCTCTATGGCCAGGATCTGGGCTCGCACTACGCCAGCCAGGCGCTCACGCTGTCCAAGCATTTTCGCGTCTGACAACATTCGTTAACTGTTCACCAAGAATGCTTCGGCACCGTGTGATATCCACACCGTGTCGGAGTAGACCCTACGATGCCGTTCCGCCTCCATCTGACCCTCAAGGTGGTCTTGCTCGTCGTCGCTACGGCCGCTGTCAGCACCGTGAGCCTGGCCATTGCCGTTGACGCGGCGATGCGGGCCCGGATCGAAGCCAACGTCACGGCGGCGCAGGCCGAAACCCTGCGCGTCGCCGCCTGGGCACTTCGTGACGTGGTTCCCGACTTCGTCGTCGAGGTCGACCGCGACGGCGTCGTCCGTCGGCTGGAGGCGCCGGCTCTGCCGGTGATCGACGATCACAGCGCGGTCGACACGGTTGGCTACCTCACCGGCGAAACCGCAACGCTTTTCGTCTGGGATCCGGCCCGCAACGACTTCGTCCGGGCCAGCACCAACATCACCAAAGACGACGGTAGCCGCGCGGTCGGCACCGTGCTCGGCCGTGAGGGGCGCGTCTTTCCGGTGGTCAGCGGCGGCGACACCTACCGCGGCGAGGCACGCATCCTGGGCGTCGACTACTACACGATCTATCAGCCGGTCTTCGGTACGGGCGGTGACGTCGTCGGCATCCTCTACGCCGGTGTCGAAAAGGCCTCGCTGGCCGCGACGCTCGCAGCCATCCGCTGGTCGATCACGCAGGTCGCTCTGATCACGTTGCTCGTCGTCGGCGTTGGTGGCGCGCTGGCGATCCGGGCGATGATCGGCCCACTGGCCCGGCTGGTTGGCCTGGTCGATCGCGTTGCTTCCGGGGAGCCCGACGTCGAGGTCCCGTTCGCCAAGCGCGGCGACGAGGTCGGCGACCTGGCGCGGGCCCTCGTGGTGTTCCAGCGCAACGCGGCGGCGGCTCGACAGGCGCGCGACGAGGGGCGCCTCGACGTCCTGGCGGAGCTGGTGAACGTCGGCGTGCTGACGGGCGACACCATGGTCAAGCTCGCCCGCACGCTGGACGTGATCGCCACCTCCAGCAGCGAAATCCAATCGGTGGCGAGCGCCGTCGAGGAGTTGCGGGCGTCGGTCGGTGAAATCGCCCAGACCAGCGAAGCGGCCCGGGAGGGCGCCCTGACCTGCACCAGCGACGCCGCGCACGGCAACGACGAGGCGCTGAGCGCGACGCGGTCGATGGCGGCCATCACCGATGCGGTCGGCTCGGCCAAGGCGGAAGTCGGCCGGCTCGCGGACGCGTCGGCCGAGATCGGCCAGATCGTCGAACAGATCGAGGCGATCGCCGCTCAAACCAACCTGCTGGCGCTGAACGCCACAATCGAAGCCGCCCGCGCCGGCGATGCCGGTCGCGGCTTCGCCGTGGTTGCCACCGAGGTGAAGAACCTGGCCGAGCAGACCGGGCGTGCCACCGAGGACATCCGCCACCGGATCGCCGCAGTCTGTACCTCCGCGGGCGATCTCGGCGCGGCCATGGACACGAGCGCTCGCTCGGTCGACGACGGGCGCGCCGTGGTCGAACGCGTGACGGCGGCCTTCGGCACCATCTCCGACCGGGTCACCACAGTCTCCCACGCGATGGCCGATCTGGCCACGACCATGACAGAGCAGTCGGCAGCGACCGACGAAATCGCTCGCTCGGCGAGCAACGTCGCGGGCTCCGCCCAGACCTCCAACGAAGCGATCGACGCCTCCATCACGTCGATGCGGCAAGCCTCGGTGGGGCTGGATCAGCAGATCGGGACCTTCACCGATCTCGGTGACGAAGCGGTGGTCCGGACGACGATCAACGACCACGTCGTGTTCAAGAAGACGATCATCGACACGGTCATGGGCCGCAAGCACATGACCGAGCACGAACTCGCCGACTGTCACAGCTGCCGGCTGGGCAAATGGGCGGCCGCCGCACCGGCGCACATCACGTCGTTGCCGGCCTTCACCGCGATCGGCGCGCCTCACCAGCGGGTGCACGAGAGCGGCAAGACGGTGCTGCGCCTGATGCAGGCCGGCGACCGCAAAGGCGCGCTGGCGGCATTCGACACGCTGGAGCTGGCGTCGGCCGAAGTTCTGGCAGCTCTGGAGACACTCGCAGACGAGCTGGCGCGGGCGCGGCGGGCGGCGTGACGATCTGTTGACGTAGGGCCACGTGCTCGGGCGTCGCCAGCAGCCATGCTGGCGACGCCGCCCCCTGACGTGGTAAGGGCGGTGTCGATCGTCGGGACACACCGCCATGCGCCTCGCCTTCGCCGCCGACCATGCTGGGGTCGGGCTCAAAGACCAACTCGCCGCGGCGGCCACGGCTGCCGGCCATGAGGTCGTCGACCTCGGGACCCACGGCGCCGAACGCGTCGACTATCCCCAGTTCGGCCGCCGCTGCGCCGAAGTCGTTGCCGCCGGCCAGGCGGACCGTGGCGTGGTGGTCTGCGGCACCGGCATCGGCATCTCGATCGCCGCCAACAAGGTCGCGGGCATCCGCTGCGCCCTGGCCCACGACGTCACCACGGCGCGCATGTCGCGGCTGCACAACGACGCCAACATGCTGGCCCTTGGCGCACGGGTGGTCGGTCCACAAGTTGCCGACGATTGTTTGCAAGCCTTCCTCGATACGCCATTCGAAGCTGGACGCCACACCCGTCGGACCGACATGCTGGGGTGACCCGATCGCCCGCCAAATCTCGACTTGAGTACGACAGGAGCGTGCTGCCCATGACCGTCTCGACCGCCACCTCACTCGCCGGCAACGCCTTCTTCAACCGCTCGCTCGGGGACGACCCCGAATTGCAGGCGGCGATGGATGCCGAGTTGCACCGCCAGCAGACCACCGTCGAATTGATCGCCAGCGAGAACATCGCGAGCCCGGCGGTATTGGCGGCCCAGGGCTCGGTGCTGACCAACAAGTACGCCGAAGGCTACCCCGGCCGCCGCTACTACGGCGGCTGCGAGCACGTCGACGTTGCGGAACAGCTGGCGATCGAGCGGGTGACCAAGCTCTTCGGCTGCGGCTACGCGAACGTCCAGCCGCACGCCGGTGCCCAGGCCAACACCGCGGTGTTCATGGCGTTGCTGCAGCCGGGCGACACGATCATGGGCCTGTCGCTGGCCCATGGCGGCCACCTGACCCACGGCGCCAAGCCGAACGTCTCCGGCAAATGGTTCAACGCCGTTCAGTACGGGATCCGCGAGAGCGATCAGCGGCTCGATTTCGACGAGATCCGCCGCCTGGCGCTGGAGCACAAGCCGAAGCTCATCGTCTCCGGCATCACCGCCTACCCGCGGATCGTCGACTTCCAAGCGTTCCGCGAGATCGCCGACGAGGTCGGTGCGTGGCTGATGGCCGACATCGCCCACATCTCGGGCTTGGTCGCCGGTGGCGCGCACCCGTCGCCGTTTCCCCATGCCCACGTCGTCACCTCGACGACGCACAAGACGCTACGCGGCCCCCGCGGCGGGATCATCCTCACCAACGACGAGGCGCTCGCGAAGAAGTTCAATTCGGCCGTCTTCCCCATGCAGCAGGGCGGGCCGCTGATGCACGTCATCGCCGCCAAGGCGGTAGCATTCCGCGAAGCCCTGGAGCCCGAATTCAAGGCTTACGCGCGGGACGTCGTCGCCAACGCCAAGGCGCTGGCCGCGGCCCTGATCGAGGGTGGCCTGGATCTGGTGACCGGTGGCACCGACAACCACATGGTGTTGGTCGACCTGCGGCCGAAGCAAGTGACGGGCAAGGCGGCCGACGCCGCCCTGGAGCGAGCCGGTATCACCTGCAACAAGAACGCCGTGCCTTCGGACCCGCAACCTCCGGCGATCACGTCGGGCGTCCGTCTCGGCACGCCTGCCGGAACGACGCGCGGCTTCGGACAAGCCGAGTTTCGCCGCATCGGCCAACTCATCGTCGAGGTGGTCGATGGGCTCGCAGCCAACGGCGAGACCGGCAACGGCGCGGTCGAGACGCGGGTGCGCGAGGAGATCGCCACGCTCTGCGGGCGCTTTCCGATCTATACGAAGCTCGGCTGAGCCGTGGCGGCCACCGGCGGGCGAAGATTTCGACTGCCCGCTCGCCTGGCCCCCGTCGTGTTCGGTCTCTTGGTCTCGGGTCTGATGTCGTTGGTCGTGTCGGGTGTCTCCACGGCCAATGCCCGCGGCGTCGGTGACGGCTTCGTCAGCTATTGGCTGGGCGCCTGGGTGTTCTCGTGGGCCGTGGCGTTCCCGACGATCCTGGTGATTGCCCCCGCCGTGAGACGCATGGTTCAGCGTCTGGTCGACGGCTGATGCGCTGTCCATTCTGCGGGTCGGAAGACAATCAAGTGAAGGACAGCCGTCCGGCTGAGGACGGCACGGCGATCCGCCGGCGGCGGCAGTGCGGCGCGTGCGGCGCCCGCTTCAACACCCAAGAGCGGGTGCAGCTCCGCGAGCTGACCGTGGTCAAGCGCAGCGGCCGCAAGGTGCCGTTCGATCCCGCGAAGCTGACGCGCTCGATCGCCATAGCCACGCGCAAGCGCGGTATCGACGCGGAACGGATCGAACGGCTGGTCACCGCCATCGTCCGCCGCATCGAGACCTCGGGCGAAAGCGAGGTCTCGACTCGCACGCTCGGCGACCTCGTGCTCGACAGCCTGAAGGAGCTCGACGAAGTCGCCTACGTCCGTTTCGCCAGCGTTTACAAGGACTTCGCGACCGCCAAGGACTTCGAGGCATTCATCGGCGACCTCGGTCGCAGCGACGACGGCTGAACGCCCGGAGCAGCGTGAAGCCGGTAGCGGGCGACGCTCGACCTCGTCTACGTTGCCGCTCCTTCGCCCACGCCCAAGGTTTGCGACGTGCCGTTCATCGCCGAGGAACCGGCGGCCCCAGGTGGTGGCCCGGCTGCACCCCCGATCGACGTCGCCGCTCCCTGGTGGAAGGCGGTAGCCGAGGGCACGGTCGCCACCTTCGTGCTCGTCACGGTGAACCTCGCGTACAGCCTGTCCTTCGCCGCGGTGATCTTCTCCGGCCAGCTGTCCGGCGGCCTGGGCTTCGGGATCAGTGCGGCCCTGATCGGCGCCGCCTTGACCGGCGTCGTCGTCGCCGCACGTAGCTCGTTCCCGCTTGCCGTCGCTGGACCCGACACCCCGGTGATCGCCGTGCTCGGCTCTCTTGCCGCACTTACTGCCGCCACGACGACCGCGGCGGACCCCATCCCCGCGGTGATGGCGGTCATCGCACTGACGAGCCTGCTGATCGGCATCGCGCTCTGGCTTTGCGGCGCCGCACGCATCTCGCGCGTGCTACGGTTCGTGCCGTTTCCAGTGCTCGCAGCCTTCATCGCCGCCTCTGGATGGTTCTTGATCGCTGCCGCAGCCGCCATGGTACTCGACGGCGCGGCCCGAGAAAGCGACGCGGCGACGGGCCTCGGCGCGGCGACTCTCGTCGCACCCGTCGTCGCGGTTGCCGTTGCGCTCGCGATCGCGGCTGGCCGGGCGTGGTGGCGCGCACCGTGGGCGCTGCCGATCGTGGTCGTCGTCGCCACGATGTCGTTCCACATCGGCTTGGCCGCCAGCGGTATCACTATGGAGGCCGCTGGAGAGCGCGGCTGGCTGCTCCGCGTCGACGCGTCGACCAGTGGCGTCAGTCCTGGAGCCATGTTCTCCTCCGAGCTCTTGAACCCAGTGCTGCTTGCCACGATCTGGCCCGACATCGTCGTGGTCGTCGGTGTCGCCATGATCGTGTTGTTCCTGAATGCCTCCAGTCTGGAGCTCAGTCTCGAGGCCGACGCCGACCTCGACCGCGAGTTCCGGACCGGCGGCGTCGCCAATGTCCTGGTTGCTTTTGGCGGCGGCCTTCCCGGGGGTCTCTCCCTGTCGCGGACAGTCCTCCATGCTCGTTGCGGCGCAACGGGGCGCGCGTCGGGACTGTTGGCAGCGGTCGTTTGCGCCCTACCGCTGGCCGCCGGGACCGCGTGGGCAGCGCTGTTGCCGAGCGCGGTTCTGGCCGGCGTCGTCCTCTATCTCGGCAGCTCTCTCCTCTGGCTGTGGCTCATCAAGAACCGGCGGGCCTTGCCGCTCGCCGACCATCTGCTGTTGGTCGCCGTGTTTGCCGCGATCGTCGCCTTCGGCTATCTGCCGGGCGTCGCGATCGGCATCGTTGCGGCCTGCGTTGCATTCGCGCTCGGCTACGCCCACGTCCCGGTCATCGGCCGACACCTGACCCGGACGAGCTGTACGAGTTGCGTGTCGCGGCGGCAGGAAGCCGACCGCCTCCTGCTCCAGAACGGCCAACGGATTCACCTGCTCCGACTGCAGGGGTTCGTCTTTTTCGGCGCGATCACGGCCCTGGCTGATCGCATCCGCAGTATCGCCATCGAGGCACCACCCGCGACCCGGGCGCATTGGGTCGTGCTCGACTTTGCTCTGGTCACGGGCGTCGACAGCTCCGCTCTCCAATGCCTCCGGCGACTGGTGCAGCTTGCCGACGGCGAGCCGCGCTTCGTCCTCGCCCTCGCCGCCGTGCCACGACCGGTCGCCCGGCGCATCGCCGCCTTCGACGGTCCGCGCCCTCGGCTCCGCCACTTCGCGACCGCCGATGCGGCGCTCGAACACTGCGAGGACGAACTACTGGCGGCCGCGGGACTTCGTCTCGAACCGGCGGCCAGCACGCTGGAGGAGTGGCTCGCTACCGATTTGGGCGACCGGGATGCCGCCGCGCGTCTCGCCAGCCATTGCCAGCGCCTCGACCTCCAGCCCGGCGCCATGCTCTGTCGGCAAGGCGAGCGGGCCGATGCGATCTACCTGCTGCTCCGCGGCCGGCTGACGGTGTTGCTGGAGCCCGAGGCGCCGGACACGCGGCTGCGGACCATGGAGAGCCAGACGGTCGTCGGCGAGATGGGCTTCTTCCGCGGCGCCGTCCGCACGGCTTCGGTCCGCGCCGACCAGCCGTCCCTCGTCTACGCCATCGACCGGGCAACCATAGAGATGCTGAAGTCCACCGATCCCCCGGCGGTCGTAGCTTTTCAAGGGCTGGTCATCCGCACGCTCGCCGACCGCCTGGCCTCCGCCAACGGCGAGCTTTCGGCTCGACAGCGCTGAACCGGCACATCTACGACCAGATTAGGCCACGCTGACCGCGTTCGATGATCGACGGCGGCGTTGGGTTTTGGCACGCTGCAGCATCGAAGCAGCGTTCGAACGGAGCAGACGAATGGTTCAGGTCGCTTGGCTGGGACATAGTGCCGTACATCTCAAGGGCACGTCGATCGACGTGCTGATCGATCCATTCTTCACCGGCAACCCGACATACCCAACCGGCTACGAGGACCAACTCGCCAAGGTGGACGCCGTCGTCGTCACCCACGGCCACGAAGACCACCTCGGCGACACCGCACGTCTCGCCCAGAAATACGACGCGACCCTGGTCGCCCAGTACGAGGTCTGCATGTGGCTCGCCGGCCAGGGGGTGAGTAAGGTCGAGCCGATGAACACCGGCGGCACCGTCGAGGTCGCGGGCGCCAGCTTCACCATGGTGAACGCCACGCACAGCGCAGGTGTGATCAAAGACGGCGTGCCGATGGCCATGGGCGACCCGGCCGGCTACGTCGTCACCGTCGACGGCACGACGTTCTACCACCTGGGCGACACCGACGTGTTTTCCGACATGGCGCTGATCCAGCGGCTCTGGGAGCCCAAGGTCGGCTTCGTCCCGATCGGCGACCGCTTCACCATGGGGCCACGTACCGCCGCCGTCGCGGTCAACGAACTCTTGGCCTTGGAGACCGTCATTCCCGTGCATTGGGGCACGTTCGACCTGCTCAGCGGGACGCCGGAGGCGTTCAAACCCCTGGTCGAGCGCTCGGCAGTGCTGACACCCAAGGCGGGCGAGTTGATCGAAGTCTGAGCCGGCAACTCCCGCCCTTCCGCTGCGGCGCAGCGACGCCTACGGTCGACCGAACATCATCGGGGGAGGTTGGCCATGGCGGTCCTGCGCTTCAACCTGGACGATC
Organism: Pseudomonadota bacterium; assembly: GCA_039818825.1. GTDB lineage: Bacteria > Pseudomonadota > Alphaproteobacteria > Geminicoccales > Geminicoccaceae > JBCBTD01. The sequence continues at coordinate 5,552 of JBCBTD010000008.1, read as the reverse complement.
CAGAGGGTGGTCTGAGCCGCAGCTTGGCGCCCGGCATCGATACTCAGTTGTTCTGGGGCCGGCAGGCGATGATGTCGGTCCTGACTTGTGCGCCCAATGCGTCCGGCGAGATGCACCATCACCCCGAGGAGCAGTGGGCAGTCGTGCTGGAGGGGGATGGTGTCTTCGTCATCGGCGGCGAGGAGCTCGAAATCGCCACTGGTGACGTCTGCTGCGTGCCGCCCGGCACGCCCCACAACTTCATCGCCGGCCCAGGAGGGGCGCGCATCCTCGACGTCTTCGCACCACCACGCCAAGCCTACACCGAGGCCGGCCGCGGGTTCGCTTCCGCCGGCTGAGGCACGGGCCAACGCCCCTTTCAGGCGTCGCGGACCAGAACGGCGCCTTGATCCAAGACAAGGCCGGGATGCGACTTTTCGGCTAGGCTCGGTGCTCGTTCCGACCGACCTGTTTGCCGAACGACAGACCGATGCGCGACTGCGCCGCCCCGCTCGTCCAGCCCTCCCACGCAACGACCGCCGCCGACGTGGTCACCGCGTTGGCAACGACACCTTCCGGTCTGGCGCCGGACGAAGCAGCGGCGCGGCTGCGGACCATCGGCGCGAACCGACTGCCGGCACCGCCACGAACCGGCCCACTCCGGCGCTTCATGCGCCAGTTCCACAACGTGCTGATCTACGCCCTGCTCGCCGCGGCGATCGTGGCGCTCGCCATCGGCCACGGCCTCGATGCCGGTGTCATCATGGCGGTGGTCCTGGTGAATGCGCTGGTCGGCTTCGTTCAGGAAGGGCGCGCTGAGGGGGCGCTCCAAGCGCTCGCGACCATGCTGGAACCCCACGCCTCGGTGCTTCGTGGCGGCGCGCGGGTGACCGTGCCGGCGGACGACCTCGTCCCCGGCGACGTCGTGCTGCTAGAAGCCGGCGACCGCGTGCCAGCCGACCTCCGCCTGTTGAACGCTCGCGATCTCAACATCGACGAATCGCTCCTGACCGGCGAGTCGGAGCCGACCGCCAAGGCCCCGGCGCCGGTCGCCGCGGATGCGGCGCTTGGCGACCGCAGCGCCATGGCGCACTCGGGCACGCTCGTGGTCCGCGGCATCGGTCAGGGCGTCGTGACGGCAACCGGAGCTGCGACCGAACTCGGCCGGATCGGCGAACTGTTGCGCCGTGTCGAGACGCTGCAAACGCCGCTCTTGCGCCAGATGGATCGCTTCGGCCGCCAGCTCACCGTGCTCATCCTGGCACTTTCCGCCCTGGTGTTCGGCGTCGCCGTGGGGTTGCGCGGCTATGGCTTGGCGGATGCGTTCATGGCCGTGGTGGGCCTTGCGGTCGCTGCGATCCCCGAGGGTCTGCCGGCGGTGATGACCATCACCCTCGCCATCGGCACCCAACGCCTCGCCGCCCGGCGGGCGATCATCCGCCGCTTGCCGGCGGTAGAAACGCTCGGCTCGGTCTCGGTGATCTGCTCCGACAAGACCGGCACCCTGACCCAGAACGAGATGACCGTGGCCACGGTCGCCACGGCCGATGCCACGTTCCAGCTTTCGGGCGTCGGCTACGCGCCCCACGGTCGACTGGAACGTGATGGCCAGCCCGTCGACGCCGCCGACCATCCGGCGGTCCCGGTGCTACTGCGCGCCGCGTTGCTCTGCAACGACGCCTCGGTGCGCGAGGCCGAGGGCCGCTGGATCATCGACGGCGACCCCATGGAAGCGGCGCTGGTGGTGGCCGCGGGCAAGCTCGGGTTCGACGCGGATCGCGAGCGCCAGCAGCGGCCGCGGACCGATGCCATCCCCTTCGATAGCCAACACCGGTTCATGGCGAGCCTGCACCACGACCACGACGGTGCCGCCGAACTGCTGGTCAAAGGCGCCCCCGAACGGGTGCTGGCGATGTGCGGTCATGCACACGGCGCCGCCGGCCTCGTCCCGCTCGATCAGGCGGCGTGGGACGAACGGGTCACCGCCATCGCGGCGCTCGGCCAGCGCGTCCTGGCGCTGGCGGCTAAGCCGATGACGGGCGAGCGCCGGGAGCTGACCTTCGCCGACGTCGACGGCGAGCTGGACTTGCTGGGCTTGGTCGGCCTGATCGATCCACCGCGCGAGGAGGCCGCCGACGCGGTGCTCGCCTGCGGTCGGGCAGGCATCGACGTCAAGATGATCACCGGCGATCACGCCGGCACGGCCCGGGCCATCGCGCGCGCGCTCGGCCTGCCGTCACCCGAGCGGACGGTCACCGGCGCCGAGCTCGATGACCTCGACGAGCGTGCCTTCGCCGAGCAGGCGAACGGTGCGAGCGTGTTCGCCCGGACCAGTCCGGAGCACAAGCTGCGTCTGGTGAGCGCGCTCCAGGCACGGGGTGCGGTGGTCGCCATGACCGGCGACGGGGTCAACGACGCACCGGCCCTGAAGCGCGCCGACGTCGGCATCGCCATGGGCCAGAAGGGCAGCGAAGCCGCCAAGGAAGCGGCCGAGATGGTGCTCGCCGACGACCATTTCGCGACGATCGTCGCCGCCGTCCGCGAAGGCCGCACGGTCTACGACAACCTCAAGAAGGTCATCGCCTGGACCCTGCCGACCAATGGCGGCGAAGCCATGGCGATCGTCGCCGCCATCGCCTTCGGCGTCGCCCTGCCGATCACGCCGGTGCAGATCTTGTGGGTCAACATGATCACCGCCGTCGGTCTCGGTCTCACCCTCGCGTTCGAGCCGACCGAGCCGAAGACCATGGACGGCCCGCCGCGGCCGCCGGCCGAGGCCCTGTTGGCGCCGGTCCTGCTCTGGCGCGTCGCCTACGTCTCCCTGCTGTTCGTCGCGGGCGTGTTCGCCGCCTATTGGACCGCACTTGCCGAAGGTCGCTCGGTCGAGGCCGCGCGCACCCTCGTGGTCAACGCCCTGGTCGTCATGGAGATCGCCTATCTCTTCAGCGCCCGCTACGCCCACGGCCTCGCCCTGACCCTTCAAGGTCTGCGCGGCACCACCGCGGTGTGGGCAGGCGTTCTGTTCGTGGCCTTCGCCCAGCTCGTCTTCACCTACGCTCCCTTCATGCAGGCCACCTTCCAGACGCGGGCGCCGGTGGCGAGCGATGCCCTGCTCCTCGCGGGGTTGGGCATCGCGCTCTTTGCCGCCGTCGAGCTGGAGAAGGCGCTCCTGCGCCGATGGACCCGCAACCGCTCTCGGGCGTCGTAGGACGCACCACCGTCGTCAGGGACGAACCGGGCCGTCGGTGTCGTTCCTCCGGTCGATCCGGCGCGCTGGCCGGCCGTTGCCGTTTGCCCTTGACAGTCTCCGTGCGGCCGCTCGAATCGGCTGGTCCGGTCGAACGTTGGTCAGCCGTCAGAGATCGTATCGTGAGTCGTTGGGGCCAGATTCGTCAGGCGCTCGCCATTGGGCCGAGCCAACGTTCCGCAGGCGTCGAGCGACCGCGGCTGGGACCGCCGGTACGGGTGCACCCTCTGCTCGCCATCACGATCGCCTGCTGGTTGGCGTTGCCGCCGGCGGCGCTCGGCTACTCGCCGACGCGCGACCTCGGCTTCCAAGGGCCGCTGATCGTCGAGTTCCTGCGTGACGGCCGGAGCCTGCGGGTCCTGGAGGAGTTCAACTACGTCGACGGCACGGGTCGCGATTGGATCGTCCCGGCCGGCAGCGTGGTCAACGGCGCGTCGATCCCGCGGGCAGCCTGGAGCATCGTCGGCGGCCCGCTGACCGGCAAGTACCGCGAAGCCTCGGTCATCCACGACGTCCATTGCGAGCGCCGGGAACGCCCTTGGCAGGAGGTCCATCGCGTCTTCTACGAGGCCATGCTGGAGAGCGGCATGGACGAGGTGCAGAGCAAGATCATCTACGCCGCGGTCTACATGTTCGGCCCGCGTTGGGATCTGCCGCTCGCCGCTGCGGCGCCCTGCGATCCGAGCGGCGAGGTGCCCTGCGCCCGCAGCCTCGGCCTCCAGCCGACCGCCGCAGCCACGACCCAGCCCTTCGACGAGACGCTGTTCGAAGAGGTGGCCGCCTTCATCGAAGGCGAGAACCCGAGCATCGCGACCCTCGACGGCTTCGCCGAGGCCGCTTTGGAGCGCCACGGCTCGTGGTGACCGGGGCGTCAGGAAGGCCTGCAAGTCCTTGTTTTGCCGGCAAGAACGTTCGATTTGGGTTCGTTTCGTAATGGGGCGACGCATGCGATCCGGGCCCGATCCGCGCGCTGGCTGACCACTGCATTCTACTTTCTAGGAAAATAGCCCTCAAGAACGAAGACGGCCTGACCGGGCTCCGGATCAACCAGCCGCCGGGCCGCTGGCACGCTCGCGGACGACCTGAACACCCAAGAAGACGAACACGACGAGCCAGACCACGTAGGCGGCGATGGTGGGTGGTCCGCCGAGAGCGAACGCGGCCGCGGTCGTCTCGTCGGCATATCCTGCATCGAAGGAAATGGAAGCCGTCTGCGCGCCGAGGCCGAGCGCGAACCAACCGAGCAACAGCCGTTCGAACAGCGGCCGCTGAAACCAGAGACTAGCCAGGAACGCGCAGGCTCCCGCGGCCGCGACGACGCCTGCAACCGGAAACCAGTTCGCTGGTAGCCAGCGCAGGCCGAGCATCACGACCATCGCCACGACCATCGCAGCGCCGGCTGTCAACGCCGCTGAGACGATGTTCGGGCCGCGCGGCGGTTCGGGTGCAGAGACTGCAGGCGCCGGCTGTGGCGGTGGAGCCTCGTGCTCGTTCACAGGTCGGCGCTCGTGCCGGACACCGTTCAGGAGTTCGGCGACGGTGTAGGATCGTTCGGCGCCTTCGGGATCGAACGCATGATCGCCGCCGTAGCGATCCTCCAGCCGCCGCAGATGGTCGTAGCCAACGTCCAGGTCGGGCTCGTCGGGCAGGGGGACCCGCGGCTCGGCGCCTACGTCGCCCTGCCAGTCGTGGACGTCGTCGAAGGCCGCGATCAGCACCTGGAGCGCGTCGCGGCGCCGGTTGGCGGGGCCGGCGACGGCGATGTCGACGACGTCGTTCGCGCGGTCGGCACGAACATAGGCTTGGCAGTCGTGGAGAGCGAAGTAGGCGCCGGTGCGCCAGCGGCAGTCGGCGACCAGCTTCTTGTGCGCCAGCACGATCAACCGCGGGATCAGCGACCGCGGCAGGTTGTCGTAGCGATAGCGGAAGCGCAGCACGTCGTCAGGCCAGGACGACACGGGCGGCGCACTCTCCTGCAGCGCCTCGGGGACCAAGAAGCGCTCGTCGTCGCTGCTGAGCCGAAACGCCAGACCGATCTGCGGGTCCTGCATCATGTCGAGGATGAACTCGTGCCGCTCGGGCGGGTATTCCACGGGGTCGAGCAGGTCGACCAGCTCGGCACGGGTCAACTCGCCGCCACGGTCCAGTACATCCCGGCTGTTGAGCACGGTGTAGATCGCGTTGGTCAGCCAATTGGGATCGAGCAGGGTGATCTCGCGAAACGAGGCGCGATCGGTCCGTTCGAGGCCGTGGCCCGGATCGATGACGACGCGGATGCGCTCGCATGAAGGCGGCGCGAACCCGCCTTCTTCGGCCAGAAGCTGGG
>JBCBTD010000007.1:0-110206 GCA_039818825.1 Pseudomonadota bacterium | reverse complement strand
GGCTGCGGTGGGCGCGGCATCATCCACGGCTTCGAGCTGCTGGAGAAGCTGGGTTTCCACGATTGGGACTTCGACTACGTATTGCTCGACTTCCTGGGCGACGTCGTCTGCGGCGGCTTCGGCCTGCCGATCGCCCGCGACATGTGCCAGAAGGTCATCGTCGTCGGCTCCAACGACCTGCAGTCGCTCTACGTTGCCAACAACGTCTGCTCGGCGGTCGAGTACTTCCGCAAGCTGGGCGGCAACGTCGGCGTTGCCGGCTTGGTCATCAACAAGGACGACGGCACCGGCGAGGCGCAGGCGTTCGCCGAGGCGGTCGGGATCGACGTGCTCGCAGCGATCCCCGCCGACGAGGACATCCGCCGCAAGAGCGCCAACTACGAGATCATCGGCAAGCCCGGTGGGCGCTGGGCACCCGTATTCGCCGAACTCGCTCAGCAGGTCGCGGACGCGCCGCCGGTGCGGCCCCAGCCCTTGGCCCACGACGCTCTCCTGAACCTATTCGCCGCCGACTCGGTCGGTCGCGACGTGGTGCTCCAGCCGGCGAGCTTCGAGGACATGTGCGGCAAACACTACGTGCCAAAGCCTTCACTCGAGGTCGTGTACGACGATGCATGACGGGCTGGCGAGGCGCTGACGGATGATCGAAGGGTCCGATCCCCGACCGACCGAACCCGGCAATAGCGCCGAGGTTGCTTATGACGGTGCCGGAGCGGTGGCCCTCGACGACGTTCCGGTTCACGTCGACGAAGGCGCGTCGGACCCAGCCATGGCCAGCGAAGTGGCGGGTGGCTGTCACGGTGGTGCCGCGAACCGGCAGGCGAGCGCGGCGTCGAGCGAGGTGTTGGCCAAGCTCCAGGTCGATTACCCGATGGGGCCGCACGACAAGCCGCAAAGCATGTGTCCGGCGTTCGGCTCGCTCCGCGTCGGTCTGCGGATGCGACGCACCGCCACGGTGCTCTCTGGCTCGGCCTGCTGCGTTTACGGCCTGACCTTCACGTCGCACTTCTACGGCGCCAAGCGCTCGGTCGGCTACGTGCCGTTCAACTCAGAGACGCTCGTGACCGGCAAGCTGTTCGAGGACATCCGCGCCGCCGTTTACGACTTGGCGGACCCTGCTCTTTACGATGCCGTGGTCGTCACCAACCTGTGTGTTCCGACCGCCTCCGGCGTGCCCTTGCGGCTCCTACCGAAGGAGATCAACGGCGTCCGGATCATCGGCATCGACGTGCCGGGCTTCGGTGTTCCGACCCACGCCGAGGCCAAGGACGTGCTGGCCGGGGCAATGCTTGCCTACGCCCGCGAGGAAGCCGAGCAAGGTCCGGTGCAGGCGCCACGCGGTGCGCGTTCGACGCGACCGACGGTGACGCTCTTGGGCGAGATGTTCCCGGCCGATCCCGTCGGCATCGGCATGATGATGGAGCCGCTGGGCCTTGCCGCCGGGCCAGTCGTGCCGACCCGTGAGTGGCGCGAGCTGTATGCAGCGCTCGATGGTGCGGCCGTGGCCGCCATTCATCCGTTCTACACCGCCAGCGTGCGCGAGTTCGAAACCGCCGGTCGCCCGGTGATCCCTTCGGCGCCGGTCGGGCGCGACGGCACCGCGGCGTGGCTGGAGGCGGTGGCTGCCGCCTGCAACGTCGCTGCCGGCCCGTTGGACGCGGCCAAGGCCCGCATCCTGCCGACCATCTCAGCGGCGCTGGAGACCGCACCGATCGATGGGCGCATCACGCTCTCCGGTTACGAAGGCTCCGAGTTGCTCGTCGCCCGTCTGCTCGTGGAGAGCGGTGCGGACGTGCGCTACGTCGGCTCGGCCTGTCCGCGCACGCCATGGTCCGCCCCGGACCACGAATGGCTGACGGCCCAGGGCGTCCACGTTCAGTTCCGCGCTTCCTTGGAGCAGGACTTGGCGGCAATGGAAGCGTTCACCCCCGACCTCGCCATCGGCACGACTCCCGTCGTCCAAAAGGCCAAAGAACGCGCCATCCCCGGCCTCTACTTCACCAACCTGATCTCCGCACGGCCGTTGATGGGGCCGGCGGGTGCTGGGTCACTGGCCGCGGTCGTCAACGCCGCGCTCGGTTCGACCGATCGTTTCGCAACCATGCGCGGCTTCTTCGAGGGTGTCGGCACTGGCTTCGCCACCGGTGTCTGGGGTGACGTTCCGACCGACCGACCGGCGTTCCGCGAGCGCCAGAAAAAACTGATGGCGCGCCAGGCTCGCTCCCGTTCCGTCGAGGATGCGGTCTGATGCTGGTTCTCGACCACGATCGAGCGGGTGGGTACTGGGGCGCCGTCTACGTGTTCACGGCAGTCAAGGGCCTCCAAGTCGTCATCGACGGCCCTGTTGGCTGCGAGAACCTGCCGGTGACGTCGGTGCTCCATTACACCGACGCATTGCCGCCGCACGAACTCCCGATCGTGGTGACGGGGCTCGCCGAGGCCGAACTCGGCCGCCACGGGACCGAAGATTCCATGCGCCGGGCGCATGCGACCCTCGACCCCGATTTGCCTTCGGTGGTCGTGACCGGGTCGATCGCCGAGATGATCGGCGGTGGAGTGACGCCCGAGGGCACCAATCTCCAGCGTTTCCTGCCGCGGACCATCGACGAGGACCAGTGGCAGAGCGCCGACCGTGCGCTCTTCTGGTTGTGGAGCGAGTACGGCCTCAAGCGTGGTTCGAGGCCGGACAAGCGGAAGCCGGTGAAGGATGGTGCCAAGCCGCGGGTCAACCTGATCGGGCCGGCTTACGGGACTTTCAACATGGCCTCCGATGTCGCCGAGCTGCGCCGGTTGATCGAGGGCATCGGCGCCGAGATCAATCTCCAGTTCCCGCTCGGCAGTCACCTGGAGGACGTGCCGAGGCTCATCGATGCGGACGTCAACGTCTGCCTCTATCGCGAGTTCGGCCGACAGCTTTGCGAGGGCTTGGAGCGGCCCTACCTCCAGGCGCCGATCGGTCTGCACAGTACGACCCGCTTCCTGGAGACGCTCGGAGAGCTGTTGGGGCTCGACCCACAGCCTTTCATCGAGCGCGAGAAGCACACGACCTTGAAGCCGCTCTGGGATCTGTGGCGGTCGGTGACCCAGGACTTCTTCGGCACCGCTAGCTTCGGGATCGTCGCGGGCGAGACTTACGCGCGGGGCGTCCGCCACTTTCTGGAGGACGAACTCGGATTCCCGTGCACGTTCGCCTTCGCCAGGCGGCCGGGCGCGAAGACCGACAACCACGCCGTTCGCCAGGCGATTCGCGACCGCGCGCCCTTGATCCTCTTCGGTAGTTTCAACGAGCGGATGTATGCGGCCGAGGCTGGGGCACGGCCGGCGTTCGTCCCGGCGTCGTTCCCAGGTGCCATCGTTCGCCGCCACATCGGCACGCCGTTCATGGGCTACAGCGGCGCGACGTATCTCGTGCAGGAGGTTTGCAACGGCCTGTTCGACGCGCTGTTCCACATCCTGCCGCTGGCGACGGAGCTGGACCGGGTCGAAGCGACGCCGTCGCGGCTGCACGAAGAGCTGCCGTGGGACGATGCAGCCAGGACTGCGCTCGACGAGCTGGTCGAGGGTTTTCCGATGCTGACCCGCATCTCCGCGGCGAAGCGGCTGCGCGACGCGGCGGAGCGCGGTGCGCGGCAAGCGGGCGAGGATCGTGTGACGGCACCGCGGGTGCGCGATGCGCGCCCGACCGCAACCGGGGGTGGCCAGGGATGAACGGCCATCTGCGGATGACGGTGGAGAAAGGCTCTAACCGGTTTTTTCGGCGGCCATCACGGCCACAAAGGGGCGGAATGACATGACGGCGATCGCAACCTCGATGGGTTCCCCGGCGCGTCTGCGGCGTGACAAGGCGCGTGAGTTCCGGCTGATCCTCGCCGTCGCGTTTCTCTACTTCTTGGTGGTGAGCGTGGTCGCTCGGCTGCTGCCGCAGGCCCTGCGTCCGGCGCTGCCGGATGGCGGCAATCGCCGTCGGTCGGTGATCGGCGACGCCAAAGCCCTCGCCGGAACGTTCGTGCCGTTCGCCTTCATGCGGTGAACGCCCGACCCGATTCGCCGGTCGTGGTGGGTGTCCTGGAGGGTGCCCGGACGTCGTGGCCGACGATCCCTGCCGCGCGGGCAGTGCGCGGTACTGGCTGTTTCAGCCAAACTCGGAGACCGAAGAAATGGCAAGCAACGTCGAACAGAGGAGCGGCACCCTGACCGGGCTTACCGCTTCGGAAGCGCAGGAGTTTCATTCGCTCTTCGTGAAGAGCTTCATCATCTTCACGGTCATCGCCGTCGTCGCTCACCTGCTCGTCTGGCTGTGGCGCCCCTGGTTCTGAGCCGACTATCGGTCCTCGACCGAGCTTCGTGCCGACCCGTCACCCGAGCCAGTTGGCGCAAGCCTGGCGCGCTGGCCAAGGAGAAAACGAAATGTGGAAAATCTGGCTGCTGTTCGATCCGCGCCGCATGTTGGTGGCGCTGTTCACCTTCCTGTTCACGCTCGCGATCCTGATTCACTTCATCCTGCTGAGCACCGAGAAGTACAACTGGATCGAGGGCACCGGTGGTGCCGCGACGAGTGCCGTGACGACCGAAATGACGGTGCCGCTGGCCTAGGCTTCGGCCGAATCACGCCGTCCGCGGACGGCGGAGGGTGCGGTCCCGGGTTGCCGCCGGGACCCGCCCGACGCCGCCAATCGGCGGCGAAGCTGGTCGTTCCGGTCCGCTTGGCCGGATGAAAGGAAGATGGCCATGCTCAGTTTTGAAAAGAAATATCGCGTTCGCGGAGGGACGCTGCTCGGCGGGGATCTGTTCGACTTCTGGGTGGGGCCTTTCTACGTCGGCTTCTTCGGGATCACCACGATCTTCTTCGCGACTCTGGGGACTGCACTGATCTTCTGGGGTGCCGCGCTCGGCCCGACGTGGAACCCATGGGTGATCAACATCGCTCCGCCCGACATCTCTTATGGGCTCGCGATGGCGCCGTTGCGCGAGGGCGGGCTCTGGCAGCTGATCACGATCTGCGCCATCGGCGCGTTCGTTTCGTGGGCGCTCCGCCAGGCGGAGATCTCGCGCAAGCTCGGGATGGGCTACCACATCCCGATTGCCTACAGCGTCGCGGTGTTCGCCTACGTCACTCTCGTGGTGATTCGCCCCCTGTTGATGGGTGCTTGGGGACACGGGTTTCCCTACGGTATCTTCAGCCACTTGGACTGGGTGTCGAACGTCGGCTACCAGTACCTGCACTTCCACTACAATCCGGCCCACATGATCGCCGTGTCGTTGTTCTTCGGGACGACGCTCGCGTTGTCCTTGCACGGCGGTCTGATCCTCTCGGCCATGTGCCCGCAGAAGGGCGAGACGGTGAGGCATCCCGACCACGAAGACACGTTCTTCCGTGACTTCATCGGGTACTCGGTCGGTACGCTCGGCATCCATCGTGTCGGTTTGTACTTGGCGCTGTCCGCAGGCTTCTTCAGTGCCCTCTGCATCGTCATCAGTGGACCGTTCTGGACGCGGGGTTGGCCTGAGTGGTGGGTCTGGTGGCTCGACCTGCCGATCTGGCGGTAGGAAAGGCACGAGAACTATGGCCGAATATCAAAGCTTCTTCACTCAGGTGCAGGTGCGGCACAGCCCGGAACTGGGCGTGCCGTTGCCGCCGGGCGACGATCCCCGGGCCGGGACCGGCGGGTTCATCTGGCTCTTGGGCCTGATCGGCAACGCGCAGATCGGTCCGATCTACCTCGGTACGCTCGGTGTCATCTCGATCGCTTGCGGCTTCGTCGCGTTCGAGATCATCGGCCTCAACATGTTGGCGTCGGTGAACTGGGATCCGGTGGAGTTCGTTCGCCAGTTGTTCTGGCTGGCGCTGGAGCCGCCCCGTCCCGAGTACGGTCTGTCCTTCCCACCGCTCAACGAGGGCGGCTGGTGGCTGGTCGCAGGCTTCTTCCTGACCGCGTCGGTGCTGCTGTGGTGGCTGCGAACCTATCGCCGCGCGATCCAGCTCGGCATGGGCACGCACGTTGCTTGGGCGTTCGCCGCCGCGATCTGGCTTTACCTCGTGCTCGGCTTCATCCGGCCGCTCGCCATGGGCAGCTGGAGCGAGGCGGTGCCGTTCGGCATCTTCCCGCACCTCGACTGGACCGCCGCGTTCTCGATCCGCTACGGCAACCTCTTCTACAATCCGTTCCACGCGCTCTCGATCGTCTTCCTCTATGGATCGACGCTCCTGTTCGCGATGCACGGCGCCACGATCCTCGCGGTTGCGCGGCTCGGCGGTGAGCGTGAGGTCGAGCAGATGATGGACCGCGGGACGGCAGCCGAACGCGCCGGGCTCTTCTGGCGGTGGACGATGGGCTTCAACGCCACGTTCGAGTCCATCCATCGCTGGGCTTGGTGGTTTGCGGTGCTGACCCCGATCACCGGTGGTATCGGCATTTTGTTGACCGGCACCGTGGTCGACAACTGGTTCCTGTGGGCGGTCGAGCACGACTTCGCCACCATGTATCCGGCGGTCTGGCCCGAGGGTGTCGATCCGGCTCTCACGGAGGGAGCAGCACAATGAGGATCGTACTCACCCTGGGTGTCGTTGCCGTAACCATCCTCCTTGTCATTGCCATGCTGACGACGGCCGGTTGGGACCGGCCGCCGATCGCCTCCGAACAGCATGGCTACGACGGTACCGGGCAGGTCTTGGTCTGGAACCCCAGGACGCGCGCCGCCTCCGCCGATCTGCACGAGGTGCCGCAGTCGTTCTTCCCGTTCGACGAGTTCAAGGAGCTTCCCTACTACCCCGACAACCTGCCGGCTGATGCGCTGCTCGCCAGCGACTTCTACGAAAACGTGCAGGTGCTCGGTCATCTGACGGTCGACCAGTTCAACCGGCTGATGACCTCCATGACCACTTGGGTTGCGCCCGAGGAAAATGGCTACGATGGCTGCGCTTATTGCCACAATCTGGACAACCTAGCGGACGACTCGCTCTACACCTACCAGGTAGCGCGGCGGATGTTCCAAATGACTTGGGACGTCAACATGAACTGGCAGGACCACGTCGGCGCGACGGGCGTGACCTGCTACACTTGTCACCGTGGCCACCCGGTGCCCCAGAACATCTGGTTCACCGAACCGCCGGACCGTAGTGCAGGCGGGTTCCTCGGTGACCGGAACCAGCAGAACCGGCCATCGCCGACGGCGGGGATGTCCTCGCTACCCCACGACCCCTATACGGCCTTCTTCCTCGAAGCTGAGCCGATCCGGGTCGGTGGAACGCAAGCACTGCCCTACGGCAACGAGTCGACCTGGCAACAGACCGAGTGGACCTATTCACTCATGATGCACATGTCGACCTCGCTCGGTACCAACTGCACGTTGTGTCACAACACCAACAACTTCTCGAGTTGGGAGAATGCTCCGCCACAGCGCTACAACGCCTGGTACGGCATCCGTATGGTGCGTGATCTCAACAACGACTACTTGGTCCCGCTGCAGCCGGTCTACCCTGAGATGCGGCTCGGCCATCTCGGCGATGCGCCGAAGGCCAACTGTGCGACGTGTCACTATGGCGCGCAGCAGCCGTTCTACGGGACACCAATGTTGGACGGCTACCCGAGCCTCCGTTCGGCTCCGGTCAACCCAGGCCAAACCGCCAGCCTGGAGTAGCGGCCACCTGACTTCACCTGCCCCAAGCAGGAACGAACCGCCGACTCGCGAGAGTTGGCGGTTTTTCTTTGCGTCGAGCCGCCAAGTGCGCCGGAGCGGCGCTTGTGGACTGGGCTCCCGGTTCCCACATCTTGCAACGACGGGTGCGGATGCCGAGGTCGGGTTCGCGCCATGACGCTCGCCTCTCGGGAGCAAGGAGACCTCAGATGCAATTCGATCGCTATACCGATCGCGCCAAGGGATTCGTCCAGGCGGCGCAAACCCTGGCCCTCCGCGAAGGCCATCCGCAGCTGTTGCCGGAGCACCTGTTGAAGGCGCTGCTCGACGACCGGCAGGGCTTCGCGACGACGCTCATCCAGGCGGCCGGTGGTGACGCCGCGCTGGCCGCCGCCCAGGCCGATCAGGCGGTGGCGAAACTGCCCCAGGTGACTGGTGCTGGGGCGAGCGGCCCCTCCTTGTCGCCGGCGCTGGGCAGGGTGTTCGGTGCTGCCGAGGCCGCCGCCGAGAAGGCCGGCGACAGCTTCGTCACGGTCGAGCGCCTCCTGTTGGCCCTCGCATTGGGCCAGGACCACGAGGCGGGGCGGGTCTTGGCGGCCGCCAGCGTCGTGCCGCAGGAATTGGAGCGCGCCATCCAGGACGTACGGAAGGGCAAGACCGCCGACAGCGCCGGCGCCGAAGAAGGCTATCAGGCGCTGGAGAAGTACACCCGAGACTTCACCGCTCTCGCCCGGGATGGCAGGCTCGACCCGGTGATCGGCCGGGACGAGGAAATTCGCCGGGTCATTCAGGTTTTGTCGCGCCGGACCAAGAACAACCCGGTCCTGATCGGCGAGCCCGGCGTCGGCAAGACCGCGATCGCCGAGGGTCTGGCGTTGCGGATCGTCAACGGCGACGTGCCGGAGAGTCTGAAGGAACGTCGCCTGTTGTCGCTCGACCTCGGCGCCTTGATCGCCGGCTCCAAGTATCGCGGTGAGTTCGAGGAGCGTTTGAAGGCGCTGCTTTCCGAGGTCAGCCACAGCGACGGCGAAATCGTGCTGTTCATCGACGAGCTGCACACCCTGGTCGGTGCTGGCAAAGCCGAAGGCGCAATGGACGCCTCCAACATGCTCAAGCCGGCCCTGGCGCGCGGCGAGCTGCACTGTGTCGGCGCGACGACGCTCGACGAGTACCGCAAGCACGTCGAGAAGGACGCGGCCTTGGCTCGGCGGTTCCAGCCGGTATTCGTCGCTCAGCCCACCGTCGAGGACACCGTCTCGATCCTCCGTGGGCTGAAGGAAAAGTACGAGGTCCACCACGGCGTGCGGATCGCCGACGGCGCCATCGTCGCTGCGGCGACCCTGTCCGACCGTTACATCACCGACCGATTTCTTCCCGACAAGGCAATCGACTTGGTCGACGAAGCGGCCGCGCGCAAGCGCATGGCGATCGACAGCAAGCCCGAAGACATCGACGAGCTCGATCGTCGCATCCTGCAGCTGCAGATCGAGCGCGAGGCCTTGAAGAAGGAAACCGATGCCGCCTCGAGGGCGCGGTTGGAGCGGCTGCAGTCGGAGCTCGGCGAGCTGGAGCAGGAAAGCGCGGAGAAGACCGCCGCCTGGCAGGCCGACAAGGCCAGGTTGGCGACCGCTCAGGACCTCAAGGACCAACTCGACAAGGCGCGAAACGAGCTGGCCCAGGCCCAGCGTCGCGGCGACTTGGCCCGGGCCGGCGAGATCGCCTATGGCACGTTGCCGGATCTGGAGAAGCGGCTGGTCGAGGCCGAGGCGGCGGAGGGGCCGAGCGGCGGCGAAGCGGTGACCGACAGCGACATCGCCGGGGTCGTCTCGCGCTGGACGGGTGTTCCGGTCGATAGGATGATGGAAGGCGAGCGAGACAAGCTGCTGAGCATGGAGGACCATCTGCGCGGCCGCGTGGTGGGCCAGGAGCCGGCGCTCGGTGCCGTGTCGACGGCGGTTCGTCGGGCGCGCGCTGGCCTGCAGGACCCTGATCGGCCAATCGGCTCGTTCCTCTTCCTCGGGCCGACCGGCGTCGGCAAAACCGAGCTGACCAAGTCGTTGGCGGCCTTCCTGTTCGACGACGAGCATGCGCTGCTGCGCCTCGACATGTCCGAGTACATGGAGAAGCACTCGGTCGCGCGTCTGATCGGTGCTCCGCCGGGCTATGTCGGCTACGACGAGGGCGGCGCGCTGACCGAGGCGGTACGCCGGCGGCCCTATCAAGTCATCCTGTTCGACGAGATCGAAAAGGCTCATCCGGACGTCTTCAACGTCCTCTTGCAGGTGCTGGACGACGGCCGGTTGACCGACGGCCAGGGCCGGACGGTGGACTTCGCCAACACGTTGGTCGTCATGACGTCGAATCTCGGCGCCGAGTTCCTCGCCGCACTGCCGGAAGGGGCGAGTGCGGAGGACGCGCGTGATGAGGTGATGGCCGTGGTGGAGGCGAGTTTCCGGCCTGAGTTCCTCAATCGCTTGGACGAGATCATCCTGTTCAACCGGTTGGGCGTCGATGACATGGCCGGCATCGTCGAGATCCAGCTGCAGCGCTTGCAGAAGCTGCTCGACGGCCGGGAGATCGCGCTTCAGGTCACCGAGGCGGCGAAAGCCTGGCTCGCCGAGGCCGGTTACGACCCGGTCTACGGGGCGAGGCCGCTGAAGCGGCTGATCCAAAAGCGGGTCCAGGATCCGCTGGCCGAACTGATCCTCGGTGGGCGGCTGGGCGACCACGGTCGTGCGATCGTCGATCGCGGCGAGGACGGCCTCTTGGTGGCCCCCGAGATGGCGGCAGTCGAAGCCGCTTGACCCCTGGACGCGGGGCGGTGGTCGCGCGGCCGCCCCGCCGGTGACGCGATCGTTGTGCTTGCGATCACAGTCAAGGCTGGAGACGGGGCGCAGGGTTCACTGCTTACCGACTTCGGGATGGATACGATGATTGCTTCAGCATGTCTCGCCGTACTCGGTGTCGCCATGGTCGGCTTCGGCGCACGACACGCTGGGACGCCGCCGGAGTTTGCCGCAGATCGCCACGGTTCGCTCGTGACGACGTCCCCGGGCCAACCCGGTGCGGCGCACACCCGATGGGGCTGCCTCGCGGGTGAAGCGTTGCAGGCGGCAGGCTACGTGGTCGTGATCCTCGCGCTGATGCTCGCCATCTGACGGTCGTTGGCCCTCGCCTGAAGGCGATCCACCTCTACCTCCCCTGGCAGTCAAGTTTGCGGGAGGAAAACAGTGACCAACCACCTGTCGCGCCGCGGGGCGCTCGCTGCAGGGGCCGGTACGGCGGCCGTGTCGTTGCTTGGCGGCGGCGGCCCCGCCATCGCCGCATCGCCGATGCTCGGTGCGGCGCGGCCGACCTACTACCGCTTCGTGTTGGGCGGGTTCGAGGTGACGACGCTGCTGGACGGCGCCATCCAGCTCGATGGCCCGCACCCGATTTTCGGCCAGGATCAGACAGCGGAAGCGGTCGAAGCCCTCGCGGAAGCCAACCACCTGCCGGCGACGCGCATGGAGATCGGCTTCACGCCGGTGCTGGTGAACACGGGCAACGAGCTCGTGCTGTTCGACAGCGGCAATGGTCCTGGTCGGCGTCCAAGTGCCGCCAACCTAGTGCAAACGCTGGCTGCTGCCGGTTACACGCCAGAGCAGGTCGACGTCGTGGTGCTCACGCATTTCCACGGTGACCATGTCGGTGGCCTGATCGAAGACGGCAGCGTGGTCTACCCCAATGCCCGGCTCGTGACCCACGCCCGGGAGTTCGATTTCTGGACGGCCGAAGAGCGGTTGTCGGGACCGACCGAAAACACCGCCCGCCTCGTCCAGGCCAACGTCGTTCCCCTGGCCGAACGGATGACGTTCATCGACGATGGTCAGGACGCTGCTTCCGGCATCACGATGGTTGCAGCCCACGGCCACACCCCGGGCCATGCAGCGTACCACATCGAGAGCGAAGGGCGTCGGCTGTTGCTCTGGGCCGACGCCGCCAACCACTACGTCATGTCGGTCCAGCGACCCGACTGGCACGTGCGCTTCGACATGGACAAGGAAATGGCGGCGGCCACGCGGCGGCAGTTGCTGGACATGGCCGCGGCGGAACGAATCCCGGCGACAGGCTACCACATGCCGTTCCCGGCCGTGGGTTTCGTTGAAGCCGATGGTGCTGGCTATCGTTGGGTCCAGGCGTCGTATCAGCTCAATCTCTGAGCGCCCCATCGGGCAAGTGTGGCTGGCGACCATGGGCTCCGGCGCCGGCGGCACAGGCCGACCATCGAGCGTGGCTCCCTGTCGCAGTTCGGGATCGTTGACTTTTCTATTTCGCTTTCGCGAAAGGCCCTAGAGGGGTATTCTCATCGGCGCGAAAGCGCGAGGCGTGTGCACGTTGCCGCCACGCGAAGCCTCCGCTCGGACTCCGCTGGAGAGCCATATGGCACCCCCTATCGTACGACTCTACGACAACGAACAGCAGGCAGGCGACGCCTTCGGCAAGCTGCGTGAAGCCGGTCTTCCGGAGGACACGACCTTCCTGGTGACACCGGGTTCTGGTGAGGAGGGCGCGTCGTCTGCCGCCGTTTCGTCGGCCATCGTGGCCGGTCAGTTGCTCGGACCTCGTGCCGCGGTGTACGCCGAGCGTGTGCACAGCGGCCGCTCGATGGTGGTGGTGGACGCACCCTTCGGGCTGGGCAAGCTCGCGACTGCTATTATGGACGACTACGGCCCAGTCGACACCGACCTGGTGCTACCGCCGCTCGAGTCGACCCGTCGTTCGCCGACGCCGTTGTCTGACGCACTAGACTTCGCGCCGTTGTGGCAGAGCGCACCGCGCACCGTCTCCGGCTTCCTGGGAATGTCGGAACTGGCGCGTTGGCGAAAGACGTTCCTCGCTCCAGAGGGCGCCACCCTCGCCAGCCCGTACTTCGCCCTTTCGTCGATGTTCGGGATGGGGCTACTCAGCAAGAGCGCGGCACCACTTTCGTCCTTGCTCAACCTCAAGGTCAAGTCAGGGCAGAGCGGCTCGACTTGGACCAAGAGCTTCGGTTTCCCGATGCTGACCAAATCCGACTCGGGGTATCGGTCGTTTCTCGGCCTGCCACTGCTGTCACGGAGCGGGACACCGCTGTCGTCGCTGTTCGGCTTCCCCGTGTTGACCGGCTACCGTTGAACCGACGTTTCTGATCGACGGGCACGCTCCTTTTAGCGTGCCCGTTTTTCTACCTGGTCATGAATTGCCGACTTCGATGGCCCGCACGGTTTTTCGCTGTGCGGACAGATCGTTTTGGTCTACCGAAAAGTGTCAACTTCAAATGACAGATCTTGGCGACAGGTCTTCTTGACAGTGTGTCGCACCCCTCGTAGGGTTTGTCGCAGGGCATCAGGAGGCTTCGCCGCGTTCGAGCCGGCCGAGTGATGTTCCTGACGCTTGGCGCGGGGCCAAGGGTCAGACGTGCCCTGCGGGTCTGGCGCCGTCCTTCGGTGTCCTGATGGCGAGGCATCTACGACCCTGCTTACGGGGTTACAACGAGACCGACGTGGCTTGGGACCACCGGCAGTCTTCGGAGAAAAGTACATGGCAACTGACTTGGACGATCCGGACCGGGTGTGGCCGACTGGCCTGACCATCAGGGAGTCGGAAGAGCTCCACAAACACGTCATCGACGGGGCGCGCGTCTTCTTCGTGATCGCATTGATCGCGCACATTTTGGCAGCGGCGTTGACGCCGTGGCTCGGGTGAGGAGTAAGTCATGAATCAAGGTAGAATCTGGTGTGTCGTCCAGCCGACGGTGGGCTTGCCGTTGTTCCTGGCTGGTGTCGCGATCATCGCGTTCGTGGTGCACTTCGCGGTCCTGACCAACGTTCCGTGGTTCGCCGCCTACTGGGCTGGCTGACGCTCGAGGCTCGATCCATGGGCTGATGCCGAAGGGGGCGGGGCAATCTCTCCGTCCCCCGCAGGCCATGGGAGGTCGAAAGCAAGTTGCGCCGCCTTGGGGAAAACCTCGTCGCTACGTGGGTCAGCCTCGGCCCGCGCTTCATGCCGTTCGCCGACGTCGCCACCCCGGATCTGCCGCTCAGCCGTTTGCTGCGGCTGTCGTTGTTCCAGGTTTCGGTCGGCATGGCGTTGGTTCTGCTCGTCGGAACCCTCAACCGCGTGATGATCGTCGAACTCGACGTACCTGCGTCGTTGGTTGGCGTGATGCTCGCGGTGCCATTGGTGTTCGCACCGTTTCGCGCGTTGATCGGCTTTCGCTCCGATACCCACCGCTCCGAGCTCGGCTGGCGCCGTGTGCCGTTCATCTGGCGGGGCACGTTGCTCCAATGGGGCGGGTTCGCGATCATGCCGTTCGCCCTGTTGGTGCTGGCCGGCAAGGGCCATGACGGCGATGCCCCTCTGTGGCTGGGCTTGTGTGGCGCTGGTCTCGCGTTCCTGCTGGTCGGAGCCGGCGTGCATACGGTACAGACGGCCGGGCTCGCCCTCGCGACCGACCTGACGCCGCCGGAATCGCACCCGCGGGTCGTTGGCCTCATGTACGTCATGCTGCTGGTCGGCATGATCGTCAGCGCCTTGGTCTTCGGTGCTGCCTTGGCCGACTTCTCACCCGGCCGCTTGGTGCAGGTCATCCAAGGTGCTGCTGTGGTGACGTTGCTGTTGAACGGCATCGCCATGTGGAAGCAGGAGACGCGGCGACCGTCGCGCAGCGTCGCCAATGCGGCCCCGGACCCGACCTTCCGCGAATCGTGGGCGAGCTTCTGCGCGGGTGACCGGACCATCCGCCGCCTCGTCGTCGTCGGCCTCGGCACCATGGCCTTCGGCATGGCCGACATCCTGTTGGAGCCGTTCGGCGGTCAGATCCTCGACCTTTCGGTCAGTGCGACCACCAAGCTGACCGCACTCTTGGCGCTCGGCGGCCTGCTGGGCTTCGGGGTCGCCTCGCACGTCCTGGGTCGTGGAGGTGATCCCTACCGGATGGCCCAGAACGGTGCGCTCATCGGCCTGCCGGCCTTCGCCTTGGTGATGGCGGCGGCGCCTGCGGAGCAGCCTTGGCTGTTCTTGGCCGGCAACTTCTTGATCGGTTTCGGCGGCGCCCTCTTTGGTCATGGCACGCTCACGGCGACGATGAACCGAGCGCCCAAGCATCAGGCCGGCCTGGCGTTGGGGGCGTGGGGTGCCGTGCAGGCCACTGCCGCAGGCTTGGGCATGGCGTTGGGTGGGGTCATCCGCGATCTCGTCAACGCCGCGCTGGGTGCAGCGGCCGGGCCATGGGGCTTCGCCAGCGCCGCTGGAGGCTACATGACGGTCTACGCGGTCGAGATTGCACTGCTGGTGATCACCATAGCCGCGATCTTGCCCATGTTGCGCAACGCTCCGGTGAAGTCGACCGGCGTCGCCGTCGACCTCGACGCGGTCTCGTCAACGAATGTCGACGTCCGCGGCAACCCGTCCCGATAGAAGGCGCCGCTGATGGCCCGCCTGCCGATTCTGGAGTACCCCGACGCCCGGCTGCGCGAGCGTGCGGAGCCGGTCGTGGCGTTCGATGGCGAACTCGAGCAGCTGATCGACGACCTGTTCGAGACACTGTACGCCACCACCGGTATCGGCCTCGCCGCGACCCAGGCTGGCGTTCGCCACCAAGTCTTGGTGATGGATCTCTCGGGCGACGCGTCGGCTCCACAAGAATACGTCAATCCGGAGATCATCACGAGCGCGGTTCCCGGGCTCGTCGAGGAGAGCTGTCTGTCGGTCCCTGGTGTCGTCGGCAATGTGATCCGCGCGACGCAGGTGCGCGTGCGCGCCTACGACCGCACCGGCGAGCCCTTCGAGCGCGACCTGGAAGACATGCACGCCGTCTGCCTGCAGCACGAGATGGACCACCTGGCCGGCAAGCTCTTCATCGACCGGCTGTCGCTGTTTCGCAGGCTGGGGATCCGCCTCGCCGCTCGCGGCCGATCACGCCGCACCGTCGGCGCGGGCGAGGAACCGTCTGGCACTGCCTCAAGCTGATCATCCCGTCGGCCCGACGAGCCCGATCCCTGGCTGATCCGCTCTCCGGCTCGGATGGGGCGAGCAACGGGACTTGAACCCGTGACCTCCAGAGCCACAATCTGGCGCTCTAACCACCTGAGCTATGCCCGCCACACTGGGGCTGCGCATAGGCGATGGGCTGGGTACCGTCAAGCAGGACGGGGTCAGGACAGCGCGGACCGCATGCGTAAATTCTGCGCAGTTTGATCGAATGATGAGCAGCGACGCTTGCTCTTTCCTGCCCACCGAAACGGCAACGCCATGAGCCGCCCATCACCACCATTGTTGGCACGATTGATGCTGCCCTCGGCTCAGGTGACAGTAGCCGCGCATTGGCGTGGCCCGGTAGGAGGCCGCACGGAGATGAAGAAGATCGAGGCCATCATCAAACCTTTCAAGCTCGACGAAGTGAAGGAAGCGTTGCAGGAGGTGGGCCTCAAAGGCATGACGGTAACCGAGGTCAAAGGTTTCGGGCGCCAGAAGGGCCATACGGAACTGTACCGCGGGGCTGAGTACGTCGTCGATTTCTTGCCCAAGGTGAAGATCGAAGTCGTCGTGGACGACGATGTGGTGGAGCAGGCGGTCGAGGCGATCCAGGGTGCGGCGAAGACCGATCGCATCGGCGATGGCAAGATCTTCGTTTTCGACGTGCTGGACATCGTCCGCATCCGCACCGGCGAACGCGGCGTCGACGCGCTCTGATGCAATGACTTCGGCCTGCCGACCGCCGCGTACTGCGGCGGTCGGCGACCACAGACGGCGAGCGTCGCTCGCCGCTGCCTTTGCCTGTCCTTCTGCGAAGAAAAAGGGGTCCATCCATGACCTTGGGTTGTAAGACGGCCGCGGACGTCATGAAGGCGATCGCGGATCACGACGTGAAGGTCGTCGATCTTCGGTTCACCGACGTGCCTGGTACGTGGCAGCACACCTCGTTTCCGACACAGACGTTCGAAGAGGAAATGATCACCGAGGGCGCCGGCTTCGACGGCTCGTCGATCCGCGGATTTCAGCAGATCGAAGCCTCCGACATGCTGATGTATCCGGATCCGGCCACTGCGTTCCTAGATCCGTTCACCCAACACACGACCTTGGTGATGATCTGCGACATCGTCGATCCGATCACCAAGGAATTCTATTCGCGGGATCCGCGCGGCATTGCCAAGAAGGCAGTGACCTACATGCAGTCGAGCGGCATCGGCGATACGGCGTATTTCGGCCCCGAGGCCGAGTTCTTCGTCTTCGACGACGTCCGCTACGGCCAAGGTACCAACTACGGCCAGTTCATGGTCAACAGCAACGAGGCGCACTGGACGGGCACGGACGATCTAGGGCCGAACCTCGGCCACAAGATCCGCGCCAAGGAGGGCTACTTCCCCTGTGCGCCGAGCGACACGTTGCAGGACCTCCGAACGACGATGTCACTACTGATGGCGCAGATCGGCCTGACGGTCGAATGCCACCATCACGAAGTCGCCACCGCAGGTCAGTGCGAAATCGACATGAAGTTTGCGCCGTTGGTCGACATGGCCGATGCGCAGATGAAGTACAAGTTCGTGGTCAAGAACGCCGCCAAAGCGGCAGGCAAGACGGCCACGTTCATGCCGAAGCCGCTCTGGGGCGACAACGGCTCGGGCATGCACTGCCATCAGTCGGTCTGGAAAGACGGCCAACCGTTGATGAGCGATCCGTCGGGCATCGGCGGTCTGTCGCAGCTCTGCCTCTGGTACATCGGTGGCATCTTGAAGCACGCGCCGGCGATCCTGGCATTCGCAGCCCCGACGACCAACTCCTACCACCGGCTCGTGCCGGGCTTCGAGGCGCCGGTGAACCTGGTCTGGTCGTTGCGCAACCGTTCGGCGGCCGTGCGCATCCCGATGTACTCGGATAGCCCCAAGGCCAAGCGGATGGAGTTCCGCTGCCCCGATCCGTCGTGCAATCCCTACACGGCCTTCGCGGCGATGCTGATGGCCGGCCTCGACGGCATCAAGAACAAGATCGACCCGGGGGATCCTGCCGACCGGAACATCTACGATCTGCCGCCTGAAGAGGAGGCGAAGCTGGCGCGCGTACCTGCGTCCCTGGAGGGCGCGTTGCAGGCACTCGCTGACGACCACGAGTTCCTGCTCGAGGGCGATGTGTTCACCAAGGACTTCATCGAGGGCTACCTGGAGCTGAAGCAGGGCGACGTCGACGCGTTGCGGTTGCGGCCGCACCCGCACGAGTTCGAACTCTACTACGACTGCTGAACGTCCGAGGTCGGGCCCCGCGCTGCGCGGCCGGAACGGGAAGGGCGACTTCGGTCGCCCTTTTTCGTCGACCGAGGGACTTTTGCCGGCGGCTGCCATTCGCTAAGCCTGCGCATCGTCAGGGAGTCGACCGGCATGCATTCCAACGAGCTCCGCCAGCGTCTGGAGGCGGAAGGCGCGGTGGCCTTGGACCTCCGCTTCACCGATTTGGTCGGCAGTTGGCGGCACATGACCGTCGAAGCATCGGCGTTGGCCGAGGGTGGCCTCGAACGGTTCGACCTCATCGATGGCTCGGCGCTGCTCGGTTGGCAGGACCTCGTCGAGAGTGACCTCCGCTTGTTGCCGCAGGCGAACCGTACTTGGCTCGACCCATTTGCCGCCCAACCGACGCTCATCACCGTGGCCGACGTCGCCGATCCCGCGACGGCAGAGGGCTTCGAGCGCTGCCCGCGCTCAGCCCTGCGGCGCACCGTCGAGGAACTGGCCGCGCGTGAGATCGCCGACGAGACCCGGCTGTGGGCCGAGGTCGGCTTCTACGTGTTCGACGCGGTCGAGGTGACGACCGAAGAGATGACGCTCGGCTACCGGCTGACGTCTGGTGGCGGCGTGCCTCCGGCGGCGCGCGTCACCGGCTACCTCGCCTCGCAACCGGCCGATTCGTTGGCCGATCTCCGCGCCGAGATGATCAGCACGCTGGCCAGCCTCGGCGTCGTCGGGCTCAGCCACATGGCGCTGCGTGGTCCTGGGCAATGCGAGCTGAAGCTCGGACCGGCCGACGCCGTGACTCTCGCGGACCAACTCCAACTCGTCCGCTACGTGGTCGAGGGGGTCGCACGGGCTTACGGCAAGGTCGCCTGCTTCCTACCGCAGCCGGCGGCTGGTTTGCCGGGCTCGGGCCTCCACCTCCACGTCGCGCTGCAGCGCGACGGTCGGCCGCTGTTCGCCGGGCAGGGCTATGCCGACCTGAGCGACGCATGCTTCCACGCCATCGGCGGCATCCTGCATCACACCCGCGCGCTCAATGCGTTCGCCAACCCGTCGACCAACAGCTACCGTCGGCTCCGCGCAGGCCGCCGCGAGCCGTCGCTGCTCGGTTACGGTGCGCGAAACCGATCGACGTCGATCCGCATCCCGAGTGCGGCTCGTTCCGACGAGAAGCGCGTGGAACTCCGCTTCCCAGACCCGCTCGCCAATCCCTACCTGGCGATCGCCGGGCTGATGATGGCGATGGCCGACGGGGTTGCCCAGAAGACGGACCCGGGCGAGCCGATCGACCGGAATGCCTACGACCTGATCGACGACGGTGGTGCATTGGAGCGCTGCGCAGCCGACCTGCCCGATGCGCTGCACGCCCTGGAGAAGGCCAAGCACGAGCTGTTTCAAGGCCAAGCGATCCCCGACGA
The DNA here is from genome assembly GCA_039818825.1 of Pseudomonadota bacterium. Taxonomy (GTDB): domain Bacteria; phylum Pseudomonadota; class Alphaproteobacteria; order Geminicoccales; family Geminicoccaceae; genus JBCBTD01. The sequence goes on along the minus strand of JBCBTD010000007.1, from coordinate 90,909 downwards.
GCTCATCGATGCCTATATCGGCCTCAAGCTCGTCGAGTTGGAGCGCATCGTCAGTCACCCGCACCCGCTGGAGCACGCCATTTACGCCGGCTGAAGGTCCGGTCCCGGCAGCCGGCGCGGTCGGCCGTCCGCGCTTAGCGCGACCATCGTGAACCGCGCCTCGGTGACCTTCACCGCCGTGGTGGCCTCGTCCCGCTCGACCCAGGTCTCGACCAGGATCTCCAAGGAGGTGCGGCCGACGCGGACGACGTCGCCGTAGCAGCCGACGGCATCGCCGACCCGGACCGGGCGATGGAAGCTCATACCGTCCACGGCAACCGTGGCCACGCGGCCGCCGGACCGCTTGACGCCTATCATCCCGGCGGCGAGGTCCATCTGCGCCATCAGCCAGCCGCCGAAGACGTCGCCTGCCGGATTGGTGTCGGCGGGCATGGCCATGGTCCGCAGCGCCAGAACGCCTCTCGGGCCAGCGTCGGTCATCGCGTTGCTGCTCCAGGCGAGGCTGGCGATAGGTGCAGAAAGGGTTTATTCGCAATCACATGACTGACCTTTTTTCAGACTCTGCTGGCAAAACCGCGGTGGCCTACTCCGCTGCCGACATCGAGGTGCTGGAAGGGCTGGAGCCGGTTCGCCGGCGGCCGGGCATGTACGTCGGCGGCACCGACGAGACGGCACTGCACCATTTGGTCGCCGAGCTCTTGGACAACGCCATGGACGAGGCGGTTGCCGGCCATGCTGACCGCATCGAGCTCCACCTTGGCGGCGACGGCACGGTTACCGTCAGCGACAACGGTCGCGGCATTCCGACCGACGAGCATCCGAAGTTCCCCGGCATTTCCGCACTCCAGGTCATCCTCACGACGTTGCACTCGGGCGGCAAGTTCAAGGAGGGCGCCTACGCCACGGCCGGCGGGCTCCACGGCGTCGGCGTGTCGGTCGTCAACGCGCTGGCCGCCGAACTGGAGGTCGAGGTCGTCCGCGGCCGCCAGCTGTTTCGCCAGCGCTACCGGCAGGGCACGCCCTCGGGGCCGCTGGAGCCCGGAGGTCACGTCGCCAACCGCCGCGGCACGCGGATCCGGTTCAGCCCCGACCCGGAGATTTTTCGCCACGGCTGCCGCTTTCGGCCCGAACGCCTTCACCGGATGGCGCGCTCCAAGGCCTATCTGTTCCGTGGTGTGGAGATCCGTTGGAGCGCGGATGCCGAGGCGTTGGTTGGCACGTCCGACGTGCCCGAGCGCGAGACGTTCCATTTTCCACGGGGCCTGCAGGATTTCCTTGCCGGCCTGATCGACGGGCGCGAGGTGGTCGGTAGCGCCGTGTTCGCCGGCGACAGCGAGTTGGGCGACGGTGCCGGGCGGATCGAATGGGCGCTGGCTTGGCCGACGGACGAAGAGGCCTATGCCGGCTACTACTGCAACACGGTGCCGACGCCTGATGGCGGCAGTCACGAGCAAGGGTTCCGTAGCGGCCTGTTGCGTGGCCTGAAGGCCCACGCCGAGCGGATCGGCCAAAAGAAGGCGGGCATCGTCACCGCGGATGATCTGTTGGGCGGGGCCGCCGTGTTGCTTTCGGTGTTCATCAAGAACCCGCAGTTCCAGGGTCAGACCAAATCACGGCTGATCGTGCCCGACGTCGTCCGGCCGATCGAGGCGGCGGTGAAAGACCGCTTCGAGCTGTGGCTTTCCTCGAACAAGGCCGCCGGTGAGGCCCTGGTCGCTTGGGGCATCGAGCGGGCCGAGGATCGGGTTGCCCGGCGCAAGGCCAAGGAGGTCAGCCGCAAGAGCGCGACCCGCCGGTTACGCTTGCCTGGCAAGCTCGCCGACTGCGCGCGTGAAGGCCGCGAGGGTTCCGAGATCTTTCTGGTGGAGGGCGACAGCGCGGGTGGGTCCGCCAAACAGGCCCGCAACCGCGACACCCAGGCCGTGCTGCCGCTGCGCGGCAAGATCCTCAATGCCGCCAGTGCCAGCGCCGACAAGCTCGGTGCCAACAAGGAAATCGCCGATCTGGTGACGGCACTCGGCTGCGGCGTCGGCCGCCAGTTCGACCTCGAAGGCCTGCGCTACGACAAGGTCGTCATCATGACCGACGCCGACGTCGACGGGGCACACATCGCCTCCCTGTTGATGACGTTCTTCTTCCAGCAGATGGGCCCGTTGGTCGACGCCGGACACCTCTACCTCGCCTGTCCACCGTTGTTCAGGCTCTCGGCCGGCGGGACGATCGCCTATGCCGCTGACGAAGCCGAGCGCGAGCGCTTGATGGCCACGACCTTCAAGGGCCGCAAGGTCGAAACGAGCCGGTTCAAGGGCCTCGGGGAGATGAACCCGGCCCAGCTCAAGGAAACCACCATGAACCCAGCAACGCGCAAGCTCGACCGCGTCGATCTGCCCGAACGTCCCGAGGCGGCGCGGCTGGTCTCGGATCTGATGGGCCGCAAACCGGAACTGCGCCTCGCGTTCATCCAGGAGAACGCGGCCTTCGTCGGCGAGCTGGACATCTGACGTCGGTCGATGGTTTGGCGGCCCCGCGAGACGGGCGACCGCAGCTCAGCCGCAGTCGCCTGGTCGAAGCTCGCCTGGGACAGCACGTTCCCCAGCGGCTGGTCGACGGAGGCCGAGCACGAGTCGTGTCACCACGAATTGGGCGCCAAGCCAGGCAAGGCCCAGGCTCGCGGCGACGCTGACGATGGCGATCAGTGCGGATTTCACGACCGGTTCGCCGCTCCAGTCCAGTAACGTCCAGCCGAGCAGGACGATGATCGTCTGGTGCAGGATGTAGAAGCCGAGCGCCAGCGGCGCGAAGAAGACCAAGCCGGGCACCGGTCGGGTCAGGTACCACCTGCCGGCCGCCAGGAGGGCCAGCAAGGTGCTCCACTCGGCCGCGATCCGCAGGCCGAGCCGAGCTTCCCACGGGAGCTCGATCAACCCGAAGCCGCCATGGCCCGTGCCCGTTGCCGCCAACGCAGCCGCGGTGAAGGAGGCCGCTGCCGCCGCCGTCGCAATTCCCGCCCGCCCGATCGCCATCTCCAGCACGGGATTGCTAGCAATCCACCAGCCCAGCAGAACCAGCAGGCCGTAGTGGGCGTGGTTCGCCCAGTCGTTGATCAGATCGTGGGTGCTCGGGAACGACGGGCGCAGGACGAGTTCGACGCCGAAGAGGACGACTGCGGGCGAGGCCAGCCGCCAGCCGCTGCCGGCGAGCCAACGAGCGAGGCCGGCGGCGGTTGGGCCGCGGGCAACCAGCAGCAAGGCGATGCTGTAGACGAACAGGTAGGGCAGGAACCAGAGATGGTGCCACGACAGGTTGGCTGCCGGATAGCAGCACTGGAAGTAGGGGCCGGCGAAGGCGAGCGGGCTGCCGTCGAAGTCGAGCGGGCTCATCCGCAGCGGTACTGCCGGGCTGGTCCGCTCGACCCAAACCTGTGGCGCGACGAAGAGAACCATGCCGATCAGGAGAGGCACCAGTAGGCGCGCGGCGCGTTCCAGGGCGAAGCCGCCCGAGCTTCGACGCTGCAGGGCCCAAGCTGCGCTCATGCCGGCGAGGAGAAACAAGAGCGGCATCTGCCAGAGGTTGAGCAGGCGCACGATCAGATCGGCTGGCCAATAGGGTGCCGCCATGTCTTTGATGTGCCACGGTTCCGAGTCGAACAGCCGCGCCGTGTGGAAAACGATCAGCAGAAGCACGGCCAGGGCTCGGAGTGCGTCGACGTCGTACCGTCGTGCCGAAGCGGGCGCATCGAGCATGCGTGGAGGCTCCTGACAAAATGAATGATCGGTTCAGCCAATATAGTACCGGCACACCGACGGCGCCAACCGGTCGGAGCCGGCGTCGCGATCCTCGCAAGCTCATCGCCATCGCCGCCGCCGCGCGCGCGGTCATGACCGCGCGTGGCATCCGCCTCACCCAGGTGAGTGACGTCGCCCGCGCGGCCGGTGTCGGCGCCGGCACGATCTATCTCTATGCCGCCGACAAGGAAGCGTTGGTCGGACTGGCACTCCGCAGCGCCGCGGAGTTCCCGCTGCGCGAGGACACGGAGGTCGTCGGGGTGGACTCGGCGGAACTCACGCGTTTGGTCGGGGAGGTCGTCGAGAGCTGCTTCGTCTGGCCGGCGCTGCGCGCCGCGGCGACGACCGAACCCACACCAGCGACCGTCGCCGTGGTGTTCGCCGAGGCCTACGACCTGGTCGTTGCGCAACGGCGCCTCATCGCGTTCCTGGACCGATGCAGCAGCGAGGTTCCGGCCTTTGCCGAGGCCTGGCACGAGCGAACGCGGCGGGTCTATTTCCGCGAGCTGGAGGTTTGCCTCGCCCGCCACGCAGCCCATGGCGTGATCCGCAACGACGTCGACTTCGGCGTCGCGTCGCGGGCGCTCCTGGAAATGATCGTCTGGATGGCACAGCGCCGCGTCGGCGATCCCGTCACGCCGGCGTGCGGCGACGACACGGCGCGCCGGACGACGCTGACGCTGGTGATGGACGCGTTGCGTCCGAGACCCTCGTCGGCTGCGCGTGACGGCGCCCGAACGTGATCGTCCACAGGGTTGCACCGCGCGCCGTGCTTGACGTGCACGTCCGCTCAGATCGAGGGTTGTGTGTCGTCCAGCTCAGGTGAGTGATCGGCTCGTGGAGCTACCGTTCGGACCGCCCGACGAAGCCTTGGCCCGCGAACTGCGGCAGGTGGCAGAGGCCGCCCACGGCGTCGTGCGGACGCTGGATGCGCTGAACTTCGTACCCGACGCCTTTCCTCGAGGTGCCGTCCGCGACCTGTGCGGTGCCCTTACCGGGTTGCCGGAGGGCACCGCCGAGAGCAGTCGGACGCAATTGGAGTTGGCCCGCAACCTGCTGCCGAAGATCCGGCGCGAGCACTTCCTGGAGGACGTGGGGCCGGATGCTGCGGCCGTGGAAGACGACTTGCCGCCGCTGCACCGGGGTGGGTTGCTGGATCAGCGGACGGCGGACCTGATCGCCGCGGTCGCCACCGCCCTGGACGAATACCGCTACCAAGCGCAGACGCACTTCGACGACACGACGCGGGCCGAGGAAACCATCCCCACGCCCGATCGGTCGACCGTCGAGGGGTTGATGCAGCGCTCCGACGCCGTCGGCGACGGCGTACAGGACGTGATCGGCGAGCTGGATGCGAAGCGTGTCTCGGCGACGGCGCGGGGCGACGTGTTGCGACGGCGTCTCAAGGACAGCCAGAACCTGGCCCTCGCGGCGCGCGCGCAACTGCAGGCGCCGCCCGTCGTGCGCCGTTGGTTGACCAGCGTGGCGCAAGCGCTGCAGCGGATGCCGGACTTGATCGACGGCGCGGGTCGGGCGCTGCAGGGTGGTGCTGACGCTGCGCGACCGTTGGCTGGCTGGTATGAGACGTTCAAGCGCAATCGGGTAGAGGGGCTGCTCAACCTCATCCACGGCCTTGGTCGCGCACTCATCGCTATCGCGAAGGCGAGCCGATCACGAGGTCGTCCAGGTTGGGCGGCGGACGGCGGCCGCGATGCCTACGGTGAGTGGATGGACCTCGAGTACGGAGGCGTGCGCCAGCGGCTACGATTGATTCCGCCGGGGCGGTTCTTGATGGGCTCGCCGCCGGACGAACCGGGACGTCTGGAGGCTGAGGGCCCGCAGCGCGAGGTGACGATTGGTGAGGGCTTCTGGATGTTCGCGACGCCGGTGACGCAGGCACTGTACGAGGCGGTGATGGGGAAAAACCCGAGCCGGTTCGCCTCGCCGACGCGTCCTGTCGAGCGGGTGACTTGGCGCGACGTGCGGACGTTCCTCGACCGGATCAATGGGGACGTAGTGGGTCTGGACCTGGTGCTGCCGTCGGAGGCGCAGTGGGAGTATGCGAGTCGGTCAGGAACCGTCGAAGCGACCTACGCGGGGCCGATCGTGATCCGCGGCAAGAACGACGCTCCGATCTTGGATGACATCGCTTGGTATGGCGGGAACAGTGGAGTGGGCTTCGATCTGGAGGAGGGCTACGACAGCTCGCGCTGGGAAGAGAAGCAGCACGCGCACGAGCGGGCGGGCAGCCGGGAGGTGGCGCAGAAGCGGCCGAACGCTTGGGGGCTGCACGACATGCTGGGTAACGTGTTGGAGTGGTGCGCGGACAATTGGCACGAAAGCTACGAGGGTGCTCCGGCCGATGGCTCACCGTGGCTCGGTGCTGACGCTGACGGCGGCGCGCACCGTGTCATCCGCGGCGGCTCCTGGTTCAACGGGGCGCGGGACTGCCGTGCAGCCTGCCGGATCAACAATCCACCCGAGCGCGCGTACGTCGATCTCGGCTTCCGCCCTGCCCGAGGTCAGGTGTGAGCTCAGGCGCGCGGAGCGCGGAGGAGGGAGCGGGGCCGGCGAGGTGCGGCGGAGCCGCGCCCCGCAGGACCCGCCGCCGGCCGGCGGCTCAGATCACCATCTTCCTGAGGCGTTGGGAGGCGATGTCCAGCAAGGTGACCGTGACGATGATGAAGATCATGATCGCTGCGGTCGCCGCGTAGTCGAAGCCGCGGAAGGCTTCGAAGAAGACCTGGCCGATGCCGCCGGCGCCGACCAGGCCGACGACGGTCGCCGAGCGCACGTTCGATTCGAACCGGTAGAGCGCGTAGGAAATCCAAAGCGGCATGACCTGCGGGATGATGCCGTAGATGACTTCGTGCACCCTGGTGGCGCCGGTGGCGCGAATGCCCTCGACCGGCCGTGGGTCGATGGACTCGACCGCTTCGGAGAAGAGTTTCGCCAGCACGCCCGTGGTGTGGACGAAGATGGCGAGCGTGCCGGCAAAGGGGCCGAGGCCGACGGCGACGACGAAGAGGATGGCGAAGACCACCTCGTTGATGGCGCGCGCGGCGTCCATCAGCCGCCGCACCGGGAAGTAGATCCAGGCCGGGACGACGTTCTCGGCGCAGAGAACGCTGAGCGGCACCGCGAGGATGACCGCCAAGACCGTGCCCCAGATGGCGATCTGCACGGTGACGATCATCTGCTCGAGGTACAGCTCCCAGCGCCGAAAATCGGGCTGGAGAAAGTCGCTCAAGAAGTCGGCCATGTTGGACCGGAAGGTCCAAAGGTCCATCGGCCGCATCTCGGCGCCCTGCCACGCCCAGACGAGGACGGCGAGCACGAGGGCGATGACGGCGACGTCGATCAGGCGCCGGCTCGGGGGCACCGTCGGCGGGGCCGGCGTCGCCCGCCCCGCCTCGGCAGTGACCTCCGGCCTCGTCTCGTGCCCGACGGCCATGGGTGTGCTCCGCCGGTCAGTTACCGACGACGGCCACCACCTCCTGCAACGCCGCGAGTTCTGCAAGCTGGGCGTCGATCGCGTCGATCTCGGCCTTCTTGTCGGCGTCGCTGATGGTGTCGTCGTTCTCGATCCGCACCTTGTTGCGGAACAGCTCGAGCTGACGGATGGGGATGAGCTGCAGGTCCGAGCTCATGAGGAACGGCCCCCAGCCGTCGCTGAGATTGGCGAGCACCTCGCGCTCGTGCGCTACCTTCTCCATGTCACCGAAGCGACCATATTGCAGGAAAAAGTAGAGCATCTGCTCCTTCACGTCCTGGGGCAGGTTGGCTCGCCAGACCATCGGGTCGGAGGGGATGAGCGGCGAACGCCACACCTCTTTGATCTTCGCCGCCGCGTCGGGCTGCGACTGGGCGAGCCGGGCGTAGAGCGATTCCGTGTTGTTGGTGGCGACGTCCACCTGCTGGTTGGCGACGGCCATGGCGTTGGTCTCGTGGTTCGCCGTCGTCACGTTGGCGAAACAGTCCTGCGGCGTCACGCTGTTCAGCGCAAAGACGTAGTACGACGGCACGAGGAAACCCGAGGTCGAGTTCGGATCGCCGTTGCCGAAGTCGAGCGATTGCTCACTACAGCTCGCCAGCACGTCTTCCAGCGAGTTGATCGGGCTGTCGACATGGGCGATCAACAGCGAGTAGTAGCCTTCGCTGCCATCGTCCTTGATGGTTTGGGCGAAGATTTCGCCGCCAGCACGATCGACGGCTTCCATGGCCGACTTGTTGCCGAACCAGGCGACATCGACCTTGTCGAAGCGCATGCCCTCGATGACACCGGCGTAGTCGGGTGCAAAGAACGGCTTCACCTCGACACCCATGAACTCGGACATGTCGGCGATGAACGGGTCGAAGCTTTCCTGCAGCGCTTGGGCCGATTCGGTCGAGATGATGCCGAAGTTCACCACCTCCAACTCTTGGGCGTGGACCGTGCCGGCCAGCAGCGCGGCGGCGCTGGCGCCGATGAGCGTCGTTCGCATGGGTGCTCTCCTCCAGGTTCCAGTTGGTCGTCAGCCGAGCGCGGCGATCGCCGGCTCGGTCGTCGTGTCCGGCAGCTCCGGGAGGAAGAGCGTTTCGCTCTCCGCACCGTAGAGCCGACCGAGGGATGCGGGCGTCAGCGCCGTGCTCTCGCCGTCGAAAACGAGCTCGCCCTCGCGCAGCGCCAGCGTGCGGGGGCAATAGACGGCGGCGTACGCGACCTGGTGCAGCGAGACCACCACGGTGACCCCGTCCTGCTGGTTGACGTCGGCGAGGATCTCCATGACCCGGCGCGCCGCCCGCGGGTCGAGCGACGCGATCGGCTCGTCGGCCAGGACGATGCGCGCGCCCTGCAACAGAGCGCGGGCGATCGCGGCGCGTTGCTGCTGTCCGCCTGAAAGGGTCGACGCTCGTTGCGCAGCTTGGTCGGCCAAGCCGACCCGGTCCAGGCAGGCCATAGCTGCCTCGCGTTCGGCGTGCGTGAATTGGCCGAACGACGTCCGCCAGGCGGGTGCACGCCCGAGCACGCCCATGAGCACGTTGGTCAGCAATGACAGCCGTCCAACCAAGTTGAACTGTTGGAAGATCACGCCGACCTCGGCGCGCAGCGCCCGCAAGTGCCGACTGGTTCGCCCACCGCTCTGCATCGTCCGGCCGAGGACCAAGACCTCGCCGGCGCCATGCCGGTCGGCGGTGGTGAGGCCGGCGAGATGGCGGATCAAGGTCGATTTGCCTGAGCCAGACGCGCCGATCAGCGCCACCATTTCGCCACGGTCGACCGTGAACGACACGTCGGCCAGCGCCGGTCGGGCGCCGTGACGAAACGTCTTGGTCAAGCCGTTGACGGAAACGGCCAATGGACGAAGCTCGGACATGACGTGGCGCTTAACAGTCGCCCGTGACGCTCCTGTGACAAGTGCCGCCGCTGCCGGTGACACGGCGTGCTTTCGCCCACGAGCGCCAATGCCCGGTCGTTCCAACTCATCGCGGATGGTCGTCGGATTGCGGCGCTGCGACAGCGCGCAAGACGGCTTTGGGGAGACACAGGCTTCCGTCAGCGCCACTGGTGAGGCGGGCGGCAAAGCGATACCCCGACAGCGTCGTCTGCCTCGGCAAGCGGTCCGCCCGCCGCCGACGTGCCCGCGTACATATCGTCTTGTGGGGGGACCGTATTGCGGGTCGTCGAGCCTGCTTGCCCAGGTGGACCGGCGTCGGAGCTACCGATGCTCAGCTACGAGCGCCGCGGTCCGGACGGCGCCCCGGTCGTCGTCTGTTTGCACGCTGGCGGTGTCAGCCGCTGCATTTGGGACTCGGTGGTCGAACGGATGCCGGACCTCCAGGCGATCCTGATCGACTTGCCTGGGTACCGCGAGAGCCGCTCGTTGCCCCGGACGTCGATCGACTGGGCGACCGCCCAGGTCGCAGTGGTCGTCGCGTGCGAGGCCGCCGGCGAACCGCTCAACGCCATGGGGTTGTCGCTCGGTGCGTATGTCCGGGTCACTCTTCTCGCGCGGCATCCGGTGCGATCCGAGGCCGCCGTGCTCAGCGATATGCACGGCGGCGGCATGCCTCGCCGCTGGGCGTACAACGGCGCTGACGTCGGCGATGGCGTTGATGGCGCAGTGGCCGTCGGTGGTGCGGGCCACTGCACGGATGATGCAGCCGGAGGGCTCTCGCACGGTGGTGTTCGTGGCCGATGCGGCGCGATCGACGACGGCGACCTGCCGCCGGTTCGGTCTCGCGGCCATCGATTTCGAGTTTCCGGCGCGCGCCAGAAAGCTCAGCGCCCGGGTCTTGTTCCTTGTCAGCGGCCGCGAGAATGGGCTGAGTCTCAGGTCATTGCCGCGTTTTGCAGGGGCCGCACCGCTTGCGACAGCCGCGGTCGTGCCGGCGCTCGGCCATGGCTGGCCCGGCCAGGACCCGGCGCTTTTCGCCGAGACGGTCCGCGCCCAAGTGCCGGGGACAACACGGCCGTTCCGGCTGCAGATCGTCGAGCCGGTCCGCTGATGAGGAGAGAGGCATGTCGACCGTACTGAGCCTGTCCTGCCGCTGTGGTGCCATGGGTGGCGAGCTTCGCGACGTCAGCCCGCGGCACGGGTCGCGGGTGGTCTGCTATTGCCGCGATTGCCGGGCCTTTGCCCGGCATCTGGGTCAAGGGGACACGGTGCTGGACCCGCACGGCGGCACCGAGATCTACCAGACGACGTCGGATCGCCTCAGCCTCGCCGACCCTGGAGGCAAGCTCGCCTGCCTGCGGCTGCGGACCGGCGGGTTGCTGCGTTGGTACGTGTCCTGCTGCAACACGCCGATCGGCAATACCCTGGGCACCCCCGGGCTGCCGTTCATCGGTCTCATCACGGGCGGACTGCCGGCGGCGGCGGCACCCGTGGAGGACTTCGGTCCGGTCATGGCCCGTGCATTCGTTCGCGAGGCCGAAGGTGGTGCCGATGCGTTGGCTGCGGATGCGGGCAGCCCGTTCCGCCTGGTTGCCCTAGCCATGGCCCGGTCGCTCTGGGCGCGCGCCACCGGCGGACACCGCCGGACGCCGCTGTTCGATGCGGCATCTCGTGCGCCGGTCGTCGAGCCGAGGGTGCTGACCGACGGTGAGCTGCAAGCGGCGATGGGCGCCGCGGGCCCGGCGGCGGCCGAGTCGCCCGGCGGCTCGCCGTGATCGGACGCTGCCTCGTCGTCCTCTCGATCGGCCTTGCCGTCGCCGCTTGCGGACTCGCGGAGCGCGACCCGGTGTCAGCTGCGTTGAGCGACAGGCTCGGCTTGGCGTCGATGTCGGCGGCCATCGATCGGGGCGATCATGGCGCGATCGAAGCGGTCGTCGTCGAGCAAGGCGGTGCGATCGTCTTCGAGGACTATTTCGGCTCGACTGACCCGGAGACGATCATCGACGTCAGGTCCGTCGGCAAGTCGATCACGGCGCTCGCGGTCGGCTTGGCGATCACCGACGGCGGGATCAGTGATGTCGATGCCCTGATGCTCGACGCGTTCGCCGACCTGGTGCCGATCGCAGGCGATGGTCCGGTAAAGCGCGCGATCACGGTTCACGACCTGCTCTCCATGTCGTCCGCGCTGGATTGCACGGATTGGCGCCGCTCGCCCGGCAACGAAGAGCGGATGTACCGCAGCCCGGACTGGACCCGTTTCGCGCTCGACATTGCTATCGACACGGCATTCGTCCGTGCGGCCGGCGGGCAGGGCCGTTTTTCTTACTGCACGTCCGGGGTGCTCCTGCTGGGCCGGATGGTCGAGCGGGGGGTAGACGGCGCCCTCTGGCGGCGATCTCCCGCGGGCGAGGTGCAAAGTGGTGCGCAGCTAGGCCTGCGCGCCAGGGATCTCGCGCGCATCGGGCGGATGACCACGGACGGCGGTGCCTGGCGGGATCAACAGATCGTGCCGCGCGATTGGCTCCGTGAGGTGTTGGAGCCCCGTGTCCAGGCGACGCCGGCGCTCGCCTACGGCTATCTGTGGTGGTTCGGCGATTTCGACGTGGGAGATGGAACGGCCTCTGGCGGCGCCTTCATGCTCGGCAATGGCGGTAACGTCGTCCTCCTGTTGCCCGAGTGGGAGGCCGTGATCGTCGTGCTTGCGTCGAACTATCGAGATGACGACGCTTACACCAAGTCCAAACCGATCATCGAGGAGTCGGTCGTTCCCGCGCTCGCCGCCATAGCTGCGGTCAGCCCGCGGCCGCCTTCACCGCCGCGATGACCGCGCGCCGGGCCGGATGGTCAGCGCGATGGAGCCACTCGAAGGCCACCATGTCGGCCGTCAAGATGTCGGCGCCGTGCCTTCCCATTCGGTCCAGCGCGCGTTCGTGGTCCTCTTCCAGGCGCGACCGACAGGCATTGGCGACCACCGCGGGCCGGAGTCCTGCCTGCAGCAGTCCGAGGACGGTCTGCAACACGCAGACATGTGTCTCCAGGCCCGCAACCACCACCTGCGGCCGCTCCAGCCGGCTCAGATGCTCTCGGATCGGCGCTTCGCCGGTGGCGCCGAAGCGAACTTTGTCGAAGACACAGGGCTCGGGCAGGGCGGCGAGCAGGTCCGGATCGGTGCTGCCCAACTGATGCGGCACGTGCTCGGTCACGGTGACCGGTACCCCTAGCTGGTCGGCGGCGACGGCAAGCAGCGTCAGCGCGCGGCGGCACGCCGCTGCGGCGGCGTCGCCCATGGCCGGCAGCAGTCGCGCCTGGACGTCGACGATCAGGAGTTGCGAACTCCCGGCACGGAGCAGCGGCGAGGGTGACACGATGGCGGCGAACCGACCGGTTGTGCGGTGCGGCGGCACGGTGCCGCCGCTCACTGCGATTGACTTTGAGGGCGTTCAATCTACACCCCCAGACGTCTGCGCGCTACGATCCATGGACGGTAGTTGACCCAACCCACCGAGGGTGTTCCGAGCTTTCCCGACCTCGGACTTCGTCAAGAAGTCATTCGAGCGGTGGAGGACTCCGGCTACACCACGCCGACGCCCATCCAGGCCGAGGCCATTCCGCACATCCTTGCCAAGCACGACGTCGTCGGGATCGCCCAGACGGGCACTGGCAAGACGGCAGCCTTCGTCCTGCCGATGATCCATCATCTAGCTAGCGGTCGCGCGCGAGCGCGAATGCCGCGGTCGATCATTCTCAGCCCGACCCGCGAACTTGCCAGTCAAACCGCCGACAATTTCGTCAAGTACGGTCATCACGTCAAACTCTCGATGGCACTGATCATCGGCGGTGTCGGTATGGGCGAACAGGAAAAGCTGCTCGACCGTGGCGTCGACGTATTGATCGCGACGCCCGGCCGATTGCTCGACTGGTTCGAGCGCGGCAAGATCTTGCTCGGCCAAGTGACCGTGTTCGTGATCGATGAGGCCGATCGCATGCTCGACATGGGGTTCATTCCGGACGTCGAGCGAATTGCGTCGCTGTTGAGTCGGCGTGAGCAAACGCTCCTGTTTTCGGCGACCATGCCGAAAGAGGTGCGGCGGCTCGCCGAGCAGTTCTTGACCGATCCGATCGAGGTAGCGGTTTCGCGTCCGGCGACGACGCTCGATACCATCGAAAGCGTGCTCTGCCAGGTGCCGACGAGCCAGAAAGTCGATGCCGTGGAACGCCTGATCGGCGCCCATGGCGTCAGCAAGGCCATCGTCTTCTGCAACCGCAAGCGTGACGTCGGCACGGTCACTCGGAAGCTGCAGCGCCGTGGCTTCAACGCTCGTGACATCCACGGTGATCTCGATCAAAGCCAGCGCCAGGCGACGCTCGACGCGTTCAAGGCAGGGGGCGTGGACTACCTGGTCGCAACCGATGTCGCCGCCCGTGGCCTCGACATCTCCGACATGCCCGTCGTCATCAACCTCGACGTCCCAACCCATGCCGACGATTACGTTCACCGCATCGGCCGGACCGGTCGTGCGGGGCGCAAGGGCCGTGCGTTCACCTTCGCGACGGACGAGGACGACAAACGCCTCGCGAAGATCGAAAAGCTGATCGGCGGCAAGATCCAAGGCTTCGACGTGTTCGCGTCGGTCGATGGGCCGACGGCGGCCGTCGGTCCGGATCGCGCGGACGCCGCACTGCCCGACGCCACCGAGGATGCTCCGCCGCCGCCCGCCGCCGCCGAACGTGCGCCGCGCCGCAGTGGCGGCCGCTCGCGGAAGCGCGCACCAGCGGGACAGGACAGCGGGGAACGCGCGGAGCGTCCGGACGGGCCGGTCGTCGGCCTGGGCGACCACGTGCCGAGCTTCCTCCTGCGTGCCGTGCCGGTGCGGTCCAGCGGACGCGACGAGAAGGCCTGATGCAGACCCTGTTCATCATGGTCAAATGCGAGTTGGGCCGTGCTTACGACGTGGCGGACGCCGCGGTGCAGACACTGGCCGAGGTCTCCGAAGTGCACTCGATCTCCGGCCAGTACGATCTCTTGATGAAAGTCTATCTCGACGACGGCGCCGACATCGGCCGCTTCGTCAATGGCCACGTGCAGACGTTGAGCGGCGTCAAAGACACCTTCACGCTCATCACCTTCAAGGCGTTTTCGTGAGCGAACGGGACGATCGGCTGCAGATCCACGCAACCGAACGCCTGCTGGACGGCTGGATCGCCGTCGACCGGCTGACGCTGCGCCATCGTCGCTTCGACGGCGACTGGACACCGTCGCTCCAACGCATCGTCGTTCAGCGCGGTGAGGCGGTGGTCGTGCTGCCGTACGATCCGGCCCGCGACTCGGTCGTCCTGATCGAACAGTTCCGCGCCGGTCCTGCCGCGTCTGGCGGCGAGCCTTGGTTGATCGAGGCCGTCGCCGGCCTGCTCGACCAAGGCGGAACGCCCGAAGCGACGGCGCGGCGCGAGCTCGTGGAGGAAGCCGGTCTGCACGCCGGCCCGCTGGCCCTCGTCTACGAAGGCTATGCGAGTCCGGGCTACTCGGACGAGTATCTGTTCGGCTTCGTTGCCTGCATCGACAGCGACGCAGTCGCCGGCCATCACGGGCTCGAAGACGAGGACGAAGACATCAGGCCGTTCGTCCTCAGCTTCGACGAAGCGCTCGCCCGTTGGCGCCGAGGCGGCATCCGCAACGTGCCGACCGTCGCCGTGTTGCTGGCGCTGGCGGCCGAACGCGACCGCCTACGCAGCCTCTGGCGCTGAAGCGGGCCGCTTCAGCGCGATCGACGGCGCCCCAGGATCAGGCCGCGCCCTCGACGAACTCGGCGAGCACCCGCTTGGCGATCCGCATCGCGTGATGTGCGGTCGGCATGCCCGCATAGGCGGCGACGTGCATCAGCACCTCCTTGATCTCGTCGTGGGTCGCACCTGTGTTGTGCGTTGCCCGGAGGTGGATGACGAACTCGTCGTCCAACCGCATCGTCGCCATGATCGCCAGTGTCACCAGCGACTTCGTCCGCCGATCCAGCCCGTCGCGCGCCCACACGCCACCCCAGGAGGTCTCGGTCAGGAACCGCTGAAAATCCGCGTCGAACTCGTGGGTCTGCTCTTGCTTGCGTTCGACGTAGTGGTCGCCGAGCACTTCGCGCCGCACCTGATTTCCTTTGGTGTAGTAGTCTTCGGCCATGTCACTCTCCGCTGCTAGGGTCGGGTTCAAAAAGGCAAGCCGACGTAGTTCTCGGCGAACGCAGTCTGGGCGGCGGTCGAACGCCACAGGTGGTCCAGTTCGGCCTGCTGCATCCGGTGCCCGAAATCGTTCTGGTCCGGGAAGCGGTGGAGCAGGTTGGTGAGCCACCAGGAAAACCGTTCCACCAGCCACACGCGGCGAAGGGCGTCGTCCGAGTACCGCGACAAGCCGTCGTCGACGCCGTTCAAGTACCACGCTGCGAACGCGTTCGCGAGCCGGCCGACGTCTGCGGCGGCCAGATTCAGGCCCTTGGCTCCCGTCGGGGGCACGATGTGGGCCGCATCGCCGGCGAGAAACAGCCGGCCGTGGCGCATCGGCTCGGCGACGAAGCTGCGCAACGGTGCGATCGACATCTCCGAAGCCGGTCCGGTCACGAGGGCGCTCGCTACCTCGCGAGGCAAGCGGTCGCGGAGCGTGTCCCAGAACCGCTCGAGGGGCCAATCGTCGACGGAATCGTCGAGGCTGCATTGGACGTAGTAGCGGCTGAGCTGCGGGCGGCGCATCGAGCAAAGCGCAAACCCGTCTTCGTGGGTCGCATAGATCAGCTCGGGATGGACCGGCGGTGTCGGCGTCAACACGCCGAGCCAGCCGAACGGATAGCGCCGCTCGAAGGTCTGCAGCACGCCGGCGGGCATCGCTCGGCGGCAGATCCCGTGGAAGCCGTCGCAGCCGACGACGAAGTCGCACGCCACGACTCGGCGGTGGCCGGCGGCGACGAACGACAACGACGGTTGCCTGCCGTCGATACCGTCGATCGTGACGTCCTCGGCCTCGTGGTGGACCAGCCCGCCCCAGCCGTCGCGGGCATCGTAAAGGTCGCGGGTCAGCTCCGTTTGCCCGTAGATCGTCACCGACCCGCCGGCCAAGCCGCGGAGGTCGAGGTGGAGCCGTTGGCCTGCTGCCGCGATCACCACGCCGTCGTGGACCAAGCCTTCGGCGTCGAGCCGCGCGGCGACCCCGAGCCGACGCATCAACTCGGTGAGGCCGTGTTCCAAGACGCCGGCTCTGACGCGCGACAGGACGTGTTCACGCGACCGCCGTTCGACGATGACGTTGTCGATGTTGGCGAGGTGCAACGCCTGGCCCAGCAACAACCCGGCTGGCCCGCCGCCGACGATGGCGACTCGCGTTCGCATCCCGCCGTCCTTTGACGCAACCCCACCTCCGTCGTCTAGCAGGACCGGTCGGCCAAGCCAAACGGGACCATGGGGGGCGCCTTTGACCGTGCTGGACGCCGGTGCGATGGTCTTGGATAAGACATGAAGCCAAGCGAGGGAGTCCGCCAGCCGATGCCTGCTCGAATCTACCGACCGGCCAAGCCGGCCGTTTCCTCTGGCACTGCGAAGAGCCTGGTCTGGCTGTTGGAGATTGAGCCCAGCGAACGGTGCGAGGCTGACAGTCTCATCGGCTGGGTCGGTTCCGGAGATCCGGATGCCCAGATCACCATGCGCTTTCCGACGAAGGAAGCGGCGGTAGCTTTCGCCCGACGTGAAGGCATCGACTATCGCGTGACCGAGCCCCACGAGCCACGGCTGAAGCCGAAGTCGTACAGCGACAACTTCATCCGCCGGACTTGAGCGGCCGTTCGCGACGGGCGGGAGGGGGCTTGCGCCGCGGCCCCCGCCGCGCGACCTTTCCAGGGACGCTCCCGTAGCTCAGCCGGATAGAGCATCCGCCTTCTAAGCGGACGGTCGCAGGTTCGAGTCCTGCCGGGGGCGCCACTCCACTTGTCGTTGACGGCCGGCGTCGTCGGTGCTCACTCCTCGTTGAAGGTGTCAGCCTCCCAGACCTCCGCGGTCCCGGTCCCGGCGCCGTTTTTGGCGACCAGTGCGACGTGGGTTTCGCCGCTGGCGCGGGGGAACTGGTAGACCGTGCCGGGCTGCAGCACTGGGTCGGTGTCGTTCGCGAGTACGTCGGCGGCGCCGAGACGGACGTGGCAGGCCGTGGTCGGCGCAATCAGGACCAGGTGTTCGACCAGCGGTGTGGCAAGACGGTTGGACGCGGTGTCGATCGGCAACTCGCGCCGGCTGCCCCATTTCCAGTGGGCGATACCGATGCTGGCGCCATTGTGGTCACGAGCGAACTTGGTCGTGTGCATGACGGAACCCCGATGCGGCATTGAGCGGATACACGCATAGGATCATATTCTTATTTCTTGCGCAAGCTTCGACCTTCGTCAGAAGCGGATGGTTCCGTGCAAGGTGACGATGTCGATCCGGCTTTCGAAGGTACCATCGATGCTGCCGCGGCCGCCAGGTTCCTGGAGGTTCACGGGCCCATCGTCGACGAAAATGTGCGAATAGCCGGCGCCGACGTCCAGCCAGCCGTTGGGCTGCCACAAGGCACCGACCGAGACCCACGTTCGATCGGCGTCCGGAATGCGGGGCGTTCGGAAGCCTTCGCGGATCGGGGTTTGATCGTACGCAACTCCTGCCTGCAGCCGCACGTCGGGGCGGGGCAGGTACTCGGCGCCTGCCGCAAAGAACCAGGTGTCGCGCCACTGCTCCTGCGTGACGCTCGACGGCGAGCCGTCGTCGAACGTCACGACCAGTTCGTCGAAGCTACTCCAGCCGGTCCACTCGACGGTTCCCTTGAGGCTCCACTGGTCCGACAACTGCTGCGACGCGCCGAGCGAGAGGATCTGTGGCGTGCTGACCGCGGCCCGTCCCCCGGTCGAGCGCGCAAGCGCGCCGTTCGGTGCCGTCAGCTCGAAGTCGCCGGTCACCGAATGGTTGATTTGCGACCGATAGCCGACGCCGATCCGGGTCCCGTCGATCGGTTCCGCCAAGGCGCCCAGGGTGAAGCCGTAGTCCCAGTCACTGCCCTTCACCTTGGCCTGCGCGTCGCCCGCCGCGCCGACGACGGCGCTTGCCCGAGTGAAGACGGCATTCTCCAACGTCGCGTGGGCGTACTGGGCAACGAAACCGGCGGCGACGCTGACGCGCTCATGCGCTTGCCAAGCGATGACCGGGTTGACGTTGACCGTCGTGAGTTCGCTACGTGTTGCCTGGTAGCGGCCGATCCAGTCGTTCGGCGCGTCTGTACTCAGACCGAACGGCGCGGTGACGCCGAGACCGAAGCGGAAGTTGCCGAAGGCGATGGCTCCGTAGGCAGCCGGGACGATGGCACTCTCGGTGATGTTGCCTCCATCGGGGCCGACGACGGGCCGGCCGAGTGGATCCGATGCGTTGGCATTCTTCAACTCCGCGCGCGGAAAGATGAAGCTCACCGAGCTGTGCCCTTGGACGCCGTCATGAAGTGTCAGGGTTGCTGGGTTGAAGTACATGGTGCTGATGTCGGGGCCGCCTGCGGCAACGCCGGCGAACGACAAGCCCTGAAAACTGCCACTTTGCTCGCGAATGGCAAAACCTGAAGCACTCGATGTGGCGGGGACGGCAAGGGTCAGGGCAAAACAAGTGGCGACCACGACCCGTCTTCTTGACATCGTTGTTCCTCAGGTTACGCGTCGGCGATGCGTGCATTGGCCTCCCGCAACTTCAGGTCATACTAGCTGGCATTCCGGGCGCAAGCCCTTCACAGGGCCGACGCGGTTGTCGGCGCCGGCACGAGCGCTACCTCTCCGATCGCAACTGGGCGAGACATGGCGATGCTGCGCTGGCTGACCGCGATCACCGGGCTTCATCTGACGCTGGCGGCCGGCGTTGCGGCGGCGGGGTGCTTCCCGGTTGCGGAGCGCGACGCATCTCCCCGGTTGGCGGACACTACCGTCGGTTCGGTGCCGGCCGATGCGACCGTGACGATCTCGTTCCTCGGCCACGCGTCGTTCTTGTTGGAAAGCCGCGAAGGGATCACGGCGATCACCGATTACAACGGCATGTGGCGTGCTGCAGAACCGCCCCGGATCGTGACCATGAACAACTCGCACAGCACCCATTTCACCGACGTGGTCGAACCCGAGATCGAATTCGTCTTGCGCGGCTGGAACCCCGAGGGTGGGTTGGCTGAGCACGACGTCGTCGTGGACGACATGCGTGTCCGTAACGTGCCGACCAGTGTTCGGGGCCGCGCCGATTGGAACGCCAACAGCAACTCGATCTTCGTCTTCGAGATCGACGACCTGTGCGTCGCGCATCTGGGGCATCTGCACCACCCACTGACCGATCAGCATCTTGGAGAATTGGGCCTCATCGACATCCTGCTGGTGCCGGTCGACGGCATGTGGACCATGCCCCAGCCAGTCGCGATCCAAGTCATCGAGCAGGTCCGGCCGTCGGTGGTGATCCCGATGCACTATTTCGGTGAGAGCGTGCTGGCGAGCTTCCTCGCGCTGCTGCCCGACGACTGGAGTGTCCAGCGGGCAGCTGGATCGACCGTGGGCTTCACGCGACAGACACTGCCGTTCCGCGAGGTGCTGGTGTTGCAGGGCTATTGAGGCCAAGCCGCGCGAATCGTTGCGATCGGCACCCACGCACGTTCGCGGATCATGACGCCAGCGCGTGGATCAGGACCGAGGCACCGACCACGACGAGGATGATCCCGAGGCCACGGTGGACGCGGTGCAACCAGATGTCGGCAACCCGCCCGGACATGTGCCGCACGATCCAGACGAATCCGGCCCAGCATGCCAGAGCACCGACGAAGATCCCTGCGGCGACGCTGAAGCTGGCAGCGGCCCAGCCCAGTTCGACGACGTAGTTGTGAAGGCCGATGGCTGTGAACATGGCGGCGAAGGCGCCGGCGATGGCTGGGTTGCCGATCGTCACGAAGAACGCCTGACCGCCGGCGGCCGCCAGCCTTTGGCTGCTCGCCGGTCCATTGTCGCGGCGGCTTGATGACGCGCCGATCTCCAGAATGGCGGCGAGGCCGACCGCGATCAGCACGGCTCCCGCGACCAGCTCGAGTTCGCGCCCATGTGCCTCGAGCCATTCGGAGACGATGCCGATACCGACGCTCACCAGGCCGCCGATGATCGCGTCCGCGACCGCTGTGCCGACCCCGCAGGCGAATCCACCACGGAAACCCCAACTCAGCGTTTGTCGGATCGCGAGCGCGCCGGCGGGCCCGAAGGGAGCGGCAAGCAACAATCCCGAGATCAATCCGAGGACGAAGAGGTGCAGCACTGCGGGGAAAGATCCAGTTCTCGAACGGGGATGTGATCGTGGCCGTGGTGGTTAGTCGAAATGACGCCTTTTGAAACGTCCGTAATCGTCTATTCGCCATTGGGTGCGGCGGCACCCCGCAGTGGTGGATCGGGCGGCGAGCCGGACCTCAGGGGGAAACGGTCTCGTGGCGACGGCGGTGAAGCGGTGATGGCGCTGAAATCCAAGGCGCACCAAACCAGTTGGCGCGGCGTGTCGGTCGGTGCCGGGGCCGTCTGCCTGTCGGTGGGCACGTTGGTTTGGTTGTCCCCCGCCCCCGGCGGCTTCCTGCTGCTCGGGCTCGGCGCGAGCCTCGTGCTCGCCAACTCGCATGCCGCCAAGCGACGCTTTTTGGGCCTCAAACGCCGCTATCCACAACTGCTCAGCCCACTTCGCCGTCTGCTCCGGGTCGGGCGCTCGCGTTCGAACGTTTGACGTCGGTATCGGCCCTGATTTCGTGGACGTGCACGTCGTGAACGGCATGTCGGGTGAGGACCGGCAGCGCCACCGTTGCTGCGTCCTCGTCGCGCAGGCGCACCCAAAGGAGGATCCCGCCGGCGTCGATCTGCTCTTGAAGCCGATCGGCGACCCGGCGGTCGAGCACGTGACCGAGCACGCTTGCGGCCAACGTGCCGGCCACGGCGGCGCCGACCACCAGACCCGTGACGAGGCCGGTGCTGGCGACGACCGCGCCGGCGGCAAGCAGCGGCGGTGCCCAGGTCAGCGAGCCGATCAGCCGCCCTTCGGAGGCCGCGGGATCTTGCAGCTGGTGATAGGCGATGCGCGGCGCCGCCGGGTCGTCGGCAAGTTCGTCGACCCGCTGGTAGGTATGCCCGAGCTTCGATTCGACCGTCCGTCGGTCAGCGAGCAGACTGAGGTCGGCGTTGGTGAACCCCGCCGCCAACAAGCCGGTGATCGCGTCATCGAGCCCTTGGACGTCCTCGAAGACGGCGACCGCTTCCTGGACTACGTCCTGATCGCTCATGCCACTTCCCCCAACTATGGCTACCGACACTCGACCGCGGCGTCGGGAAACGCAAGGACCGGCGGCACCGGCCCGGTTTGACCCTCGGCCATGGCTGAGCTAGGCGCCGAGCGCAGATCCACCGAAGCCGAGGTCGACGCCGGATGTTCTATCGAACCGACCAACCCCACGGGCTCCGTCACAATCCGTTCAACGCGCTGGTCGTTCCCCGGCCGATCGGCTGGATCTCCAGTCTCGACACGGCGGGCCGCGCGAACCTCGCGCCCTATTCGTTCTTCAACGCTGTCGCCTACCAGCCGCCGCAGGTCATGTTCGCCGCGACCGGCCCGCACAGCGCTGGCGGGCTCAAGGACACCGTCGAGAACGTTCGTGCCACTGGCGAGTTCGTTTGCAATCTGGTGACCGCTGACCTCGCCGAGGCGATGAACCTGACGTCCGCGGCAGCGCCGCGCGAGACCGATGAGTTCGACGTGGCCGGGCTCACCAAAGCGCCGAGCGTGCTGGTGGCGCCGCCGCGCGTGGCCGAAAGCCCGGCGCACCTCGAGTGCCGGCTGGTCGAGATCGCCACGCTCAGGACCACCGATCCGGAGGCGGCACCCAACCGTTTGGTGATCGGTGAGGTCGTCGGCATCCACATCGACGACAGGATCCTGGTCGACGGTCGGGTCGACATGGCGTCGATGCGGCCGTTGTCCCGCCTTGGCTACATGGATTACGCACCCGTCTTGGAAGTGTTCGAGATGGAGCGTCCGTCTTGGCCGGCGGTCGGCTGACCGGTATGGCGCGGTGGTACGACGACTTCACCCCCGGTGAACGCTTCGAGACGGCCGGATGCACGCTCAGCGAGGCCCAGATCCTCGACTTCGCCTTCCACTACGACCCACAGCCATTCCACCTGGACCAGGAGGCCGCGCGCGACGGGCCATTCGGTGGACTGATCGCCAGTGGCTTCCAAACGCTCTTGGTGTCGTTCCGCCTCTGGTACGCGGAGGGCGTGATCAATGCGGGCTCGCTCGGCTCACCAGGCATGGACGAGGTTCGCTGGACCGCACCGGTACGGTCGGGGGACACGCTCCACGTCGAGGCGGAGGTGCTCGACGCCAGACCTTCGGGCTCCAAGCCAGACCGCGGGACGGTCGTGATCGCCTATCGTGTGGTCAACCAAGCCGGGGTCGACGTCATGACCTATCGGGTCACCCACATCATTCGCCGCGATCCGGGGGACGGTTGACCCGTCCCCCGTCGCGGTGCCCAGCTCAAGCCGCCTGCTGGCGGCGGCGGCGTGCCCGCACACCCGCAAGCGCCGCGAGGCCGGCGCCGAGCGCCCACACGGCGCCCGGTAGCGGTGTGACGTGCAAGCCAGCGACGCTGTAGTCGTCACCGCGCTCACCGCCCGAGAAGAAGCGGATCATCGACACGGGAGCCCCGCCAGTGAGGTCGGCAAAGCTCAGCGTGGCTTCACCGTTGCCCTGGTCGGCGAGGTTGCCCCACGCGGTCAGATCGATCTCGTCGCCGCCCGCCAACGTCAGACGCACCCGGGCACTCTCGCCGTTGGCACCGCCGTCCGGCGCGTCGAACAAGTCAGTCAGCATCAAGGCTGTGACCTTCTGTGGCGTGTCGAAGGTCAGCTTCATCCACTCCTTGCGGTCGATCTCGTCCGACTCGCCGCTCCGGATGCCCAGGCCGTCGGTCGCGTCCTGCCAAAGCTTCCCGGGCTTGTCGGCCTTCTTGAACGCGTCGACGGTCAGCCCGTCGACGGTGAACGAACGCTGCTTGTTGGCCGGCGCCCAAGCTGAGCCGCGCAGGTCGATGTCGAAACGCTCGGTGAACCCGGCCTCGGTGACGGCCGCGCTGGCGGCGGTCGAAGCGAAGAACAAGGCGGCGAACATGACGGCGAAGCGCATCGGTGATCCCCTCGGTTGAATTCTCGAGAGTTGTCTAATGCAGATGCGACTCGGCCATGGTGTTGATTGTCACTCAACATACCCGAGGGATCGATACCGATGCCCCAGGGCTGATTCCAAAGGCTCGCCGGCGATCGTTGGATCAGTCGGCGAACGGGTCGGTGACCAGAATCGTGTCGTCGCGGTCGGGGCTGGTCGACAGCAGGGCCACGGGCGCCTCGACCAGCTCCTCCAGCCGTTTCACGTACTTGACCGCGGCGGCCGGGAGAGCCGCGAAGCTGCGCGCACCCTCGGTACTCTCCGCCCAGCCGTCCAACTCTTCGTAGATCGGCTCGACCCGCGCCTGGGCACTCATCCCGGCAGGCATATGGTGGAGGGTTTGGCCGCCGAGGCTGTAGGCCGTGCAGATCCTGAGCGTCGGCAGGCCGTCGAGGACGTCGAGCTTGGTCAGGGCCAGACCGTCGATGCCGCCGAGCTTGACCGCCTGTCGCACGAGGACGGCGTCGAACCAGCCGCAGCGCCGGGGGCGCCCGGTCACCGTCCCGAACTCGCGCCCCCGCTCGCCCAAGCGTTGGCCGACCGTGTCGTCGAGTTCGGTCGGGAACGGGCCGGCGCCAACGCGGGTCGTGTAGGCCTTGGTGATGCCGAGCACGTAGCCGACCGCGCCAGGGCCGAGCCCGGAGCCGGACGCGGCGGCGGCTGCCAGGGTCGTTGACGACGTGACGAATGGATAGGTTCCGTGGTCGATGTCCAACATCGCCCCTTGCGCGCCCTCGAACAGTATCCGGCGGCCCGATCGCCGCAGCTCCGAGAGCCGCAACCATACGGGCTCGGCATAGGGCAAGAGCTTCGGTGCGAGCGCCGTCAACGCGGTCAGCAGTTCGCCGCCGTCCGCCTCTGCTTCGCCGAGGCCGCGGCGCAAGGCATTGTGATGCAGCAACAGGTCATGGATCTTGCGCTCCAGCACCGCCGCGTCGGCGAGATCGCACAGGCGGATCGCCCGCCGCGCCACCTTGTCCTCGTAGGCAGGACCGATCCCGCGCCCGGTCGTACCGATCTTGCCGGTTCCGTCTTGCGCGCCCTCGCGGACCCGCTCCCGCGCGCGATCAACCTCACCGTGCAACGGCAGGATCAAGGTGACGTTCTCAGCGATGCGCAGGGTTTCGGAGCTGATCGACAGGCCTTTGGCCCGCAGGCCCTCGATCTCGTCGAGGAGCGCCCAAGGGTCGACGACGACGCCGTTGCCGATCACCGAAAGCTTACCCGGTCGCACTACGCCCGAAGGCAGCAGCGACAGTTTGTAGGTGGTCCCGTCGACGACCAGGGTGTGGCCGGCGTTGTGCCCGCCTTGGAAGCGGACCACCACGTCGGCCCGCTCCGACAACCAGTCGACGATCTTTCCTTTGCCTTCATCGCCCCACTGCGACCCGACCACCGTGACGTTCGCCATGCTGCCGACTGGCCTCCCTGCTGCGCCCGTGGATCATGACCGGTACGCGGCGCTGAGCAACCCCTCGCGACGGGTCACGAACGGGTGCGGCGGCTAGCGGAGGCGCCGGCGACGACCTTCACGGTCAAGAGCGCGCCGCCGTTGTCGCGTCAGCCGGGAGAAGCTCGCCATGTTCCGATCGATGC
This sequence comes from Pseudomonadota bacterium, assembly GCA_039818825.1. GTDB lineage: Bacteria > Pseudomonadota > Alphaproteobacteria > Geminicoccales > Geminicoccaceae > JBCBTD01. Next base: position 65,894 of record JBCBTD010000007.1, on the reverse strand, counting down.
TCATCTTGTCCGTTCTGGCATTGGCCGCGTGCGCGCCCCGCACGTCGGTGCCGCCGACCACGGCAGCGCCACCCGCAACCGAGGGCAAGGTGACGGCGCGGGGCAGTTTCGAAGGCGCCAGCGGGCACCTCACGAGCGGTACGGTCGAGGTGGTGCGGCTGGCCGGTGGTGGCTACGTCGTCGAACTCGGCAACGATTTCACCCACGACGGCGCGCCGGACCCGGTCGTCGGTTTTGGCGACGGGCAGTACGTGGCGATCTCCAAGCTCGGGTCGCTCCAGGCGCTCACCGGGCGACAGCTCTACGCTGTGCCGGCAACGATCGACGTCGGGCGTTTCGACCAAGTCTATGTCTGGTGCGAAGAGTTCGGTGTGCCACTTGGCGTTGCTTCCCTGGCACTGCTCTGAGCGTTGGCGGCAGGGAGCGGGTGGCGCCACCGGATATCCGCCGCCGCCCGACGACCCTGGCCGTTAAATCCCCGGTAAGGACCGGCCGATAGGTTCGGATGTCGGCCCACCACTGCGTCGCGCGAGCCTGTCCATGGACATTGCGGTTACCAACGAACGCGAACGATTTCTGACTTTTGCCTTTGCCGCTGCCGACGTGCTGATCGAACTCGATGCCAACGGCGACGTCGTCTACGCCACCGGCGCCACGCCTCGGATTCTCGATGGCGGCTCGTTGGTCGGCAGCCGTTTCGTCGACCTGTTCGTACCGGCCGACCGCGCGCTTTTGGCCTACGTGCTCGGCGAGCTTGCCGAGGGCGGTCGCCGCGGGCCCGTTGACGTCACGGCGGCGGCGACAGCCCAGTGCGGTGCCTGCTCGCTGATCCGCACCCCTGGAAGTGACCGGACCCGTGCCGTGCTTTGTGGCCTCAAGGCCAGGCGCAACGCTGCCGCCGACGCCAACCGGGACCCGAGAACCGGCCTTCTCGACGCCGAGGCGTTCCGCGAAATGGCCGAGCGCGAGCTGCGCCTCTCGGTCGCCGGCGAGGAAGGGCTGCAGCTCTCGATGGTCCGGTTGACGGGCATCGAGAACCTGAGCGGGGCGCCGCTGCAAGGGCTCTTGGACAGCGTCGCCGCATCGCTGCGCGCGATCTCGGCCAACGGCAACGCTGCGGCGTGCGTCGGCGCCGGCCGCTTCGCCCTGCTCCACGAGGAGGGGGCCGGCGGCGATCATCTGAACGCCCAGCTGCAGACCACGGTTCGCGCCTTCGATGGCATCTCCGGGGTCGGCAGCGACGCGCGAACGATGGCGCTCGAGCCTGCCGGGTTGAGCCCGGACCAGGCCTGCGCGGCCCTGCGCCACGTGCTCGACCAATTGGAGCGAGCAACCGAGGGTGGGCTCGGTACTGGCGACCTTGCAGACGCCCTGAGTGAGCGTCTGGCCGGCGCTGCCGCTCGCGTCTCGGCAGCACGCTCACTGATCAAGGATGGCGGCTTCTATCTGGTCTACCAGCCGATCGTGTCGCTGGAGGATGGTCTCGTCCACCACAGCGAGGCCCTCGCGCGCCTGACGTCCAAGGAGAACGTCTTCGAGTTCGTACGGTTCGCCGAGGAAGTCGGCTTCATCACCGACTTCGACCTCGCCGTCTCGCGTTCCGTCCTGGACAGCATGGGCAAGCTGAGCCGCGGCGGCTTGTGGCCCCACGTCGCCGTCAATCTGTCGGCGCGCTCGCTACAGAGTGACGCATTCGTCGAGCGGATTCTTCGCCTCTACACCGGCGCCGGGAGCATCGTCCGGCAACTGATGATCGAGGTCACCGAATCCTACCAGATCGCCGATCTGGAGCGGGCCAACGCGATCCTCCAGACGTTCCGGACCAACGGCATGCGTGTGTGCCTGGACGACTTCGGGGCGGGAGCTGCGGCATTCCACTACATTCGTGGCTTCGACGTCGACTACGTCAAGCTCGACGGGGCGTTCGTCCAGGGCGTCTGCTCGTCGGAGCGCGATGCGGCGGTGCTCCGGTCGATGGTCGATCTCTGTCGTTCGGTGAAAACGGCGACCATTGCCGAGATGGTCGAGAGCGCCGAGCAGGCGGCGCTGCTCCGCGACTTCGGTGTGACCCTGGGCCAGGGCTTCCATTTCGGCCGACCGGCGTCCGAACCTTCGCCCTCGCCAGGCGCGCCAGAGACGCCGATCGTTCGTGTAGCAGCGCGGCGGAAAGGCACGACCGAGAGCTGGGGCTGATCCGACGGCCGCTCAGGCCCACCCTCCAGCGAACGGCACCGTGGCGCCCGTGAGGAAATCCGCCGCTGGCGACACGAGGAACGCCAGCACGGCGCCCGCTTCCTCCGGCGATGCAAGGCGGCCAAGGGGCACCTGTCGTTCGATCTTCGCGCGGGTCTGCGGGTCGGCCAGGAGTTCCGTCGGAAAGTAGGTCGGGCTCTCGACGAAGTTGGGTGCGAAGGCGATCACCTTGATACCGTCCTTGGCCAGTTCGAGCGCGAGGGTCTTCGCGAGGGCGTTGGCGCCGCCGCGAGCGGCGACATAAGGCGCGTAGTTGGCGATACCCCGCAACGGCGCCGCCGACGTCACGAACACGAGCTTGCCGCCACCACGCCGCCGCATCGGCTCGACCACCGCGGCGGCGAGCGCCAACGGCGCCACGCAGAGTTGCTCCAGCGCCGCGCGCAGCTCGTCCACGGTCGTGGCGCCAAGGGGCGAGCGGATCGCCGGATGGTCGTCGTTGCTCACCACGCAGGATAGCGGTCCACACTCCGCAACCGCTTCTCGCGGCGCCTGAGCGGCGAGCGCTGTCAGACCCGGGTGGCGTCGCGCGAAAGCGTTGCGCACGGCCGGCTCCGCGAAGCCGAGGTCGTGGCAAAACACCCGGGCGCCCCGGTCGGCGCAGGCCAGTGCTGCGGGCAGGCCGAGAAACCCGGTGACGTTGGTCACCAGCACGCGCTCGCGGGCGAGGTCGAACGGATCGCTCACCGGACCACTCAGAACCTGAGCGGCTTCGCTTGCAGAACCAGCGGCATCGCCTGGATGGACTGCAACACCGGCGCCGGGACGTCTTGGTCGATCTCCAGCAATGCAATGGCCTCGCCGCCTGCACGTTCCCGCCCGAGGAAGAAGGTCGCGATGTTCACTTTGGCGTCGCCGAGGATCGTGCCGAGCGTGCCGATGAAGCCCGGTAGATCCTTGTTGCGCACGTAGAGCATGCGAGGGCCGAGGCGCGCGTCCATGCGGATGCCGCGGATCTCGACGATCCTCGACTCCTCACCATGGACCAGGGTGCCGGCGACGCTCCGCTCACCACGCTCGGTGCCCACGGTCAGCCTCACCAACGTCAGGTACTCGTCGACCCGTTCCCGGGTCGTCACCTCGACGTCGATACCGCGCTCCCGCGCGACCACCGGGGCGTTGACCATGTTGACGCTGGCGGTGAGTGGTCGGAGCAACGCCTGCAGCAAAGAGGCAACCAAGGGCCGCGTGTTGAGCTCGGCGGCAGCCCCACCGAAGGTCACCTTGACGTGCCCCAAGCCGGTTTCGGTGAGCTGGCCGGCGAAGCTGCCGAGTTCACAGCAGAGCCGGGTGTACGGGAGGAGCTTCGGCGCCTCCTCGGCGGTCACCGAGGCCATGTTGAGCGCGTTGACGATGGCGCCGGTGGTCAGATAGTCGGCCATCTGCTCGGCCACCTGGAGGGCGACGTTCTCCTGCGCCTCAGCGGTCGAGGCACCGAGATGGGGCGTCACCACCACGTCTTCGAGCGCGAACAGCGGGTTGTCCCGCGCCGGCTCGGCTGCGAACACGTCCAACGCGGCACCGGCGACGTGGCCGCTCTCGATCGCCGCGTGGAGAGCCGCTTCGTCGATGATCCCGCCGCGCGCGCAGTTGACGATGCGCACGCCATGCTTGGTCTTCGCCAATGTCGCCGCATCGAGCAGATTGCGGGTGCTCTCGTTCAGCGGCGTATGCACGCTGATGAAGTCGGCGCGCGCAAGCAGCTGGTCGAGATCGACCTTCTCCACGCCCATGTCCTCCGCGCGTTCCGGCGAAAGGTACGGATCGTAGGCGACGACCCGCATCTTCAGGCCAATGGCGCGGTTGGCGACGATCCCACCGATGTTGCCGCAACCGACGAGACCGAGGACCTTCGACGTCAGCTCGACGCCCATGAACCTCGACTTCTCCCACTTGCTGGCGCGGGTCGAGCGATCCGCCGCAGGGATGTCACGGGCGAGCGCGAACATCATCGCAACGGCGTGCTCGGCGGTGGTGACGGAGTTGCCGAAGGGTGTGTTCATCACGATCACCCCGGCCGCAGTCGCCGCCGGGACGTCGACGTTGTCGACCCCGATCCCGGCGCGGCCAATCACCCGCAGCCTCGGCGCCGCGGCGAGCACCTCGGACGTCACTTTGGTGGCGGAACGGATCGCTAAGCCGTCGAACTCCGGGATCGTCTGGATCAGTTCGTCGGGTTTGAGGCCGACCCGGGTGACGGCTTCGACGCCACGCTCGGCGAAGATCTCGGCGGCCCGGGGGCTGAGGCTGTCGGCGATGAGGACCCGCGGCTGCGTCATGATCGTTTCCTCAGGCAGCGAGCGGCTGTTTGGTCGCTTGAAAGGCCCAGTCGAGCCAGGGGAAGAGCGCTTCGAGGTCGTTGGTTTCCACCGTCGCTCCACCCCAGAGCCTGAGCCCGGGCGGTGCATCGCGATAGCCCGCGATGTCGTAGGCGACCTCTTCCTTGGCGAGCACGGCGCAGAGTTCCTTGATGAAGGCGTTCTGCGCGTCCACCGAGAGCCCGGCGACCGTCGGGTCGACGACCTTGAGGCAGATCGACGTCGACGAGCGCAGCCGTGGCTCGCTCGCGAGGAAGTCCACCCAAGGTGTCCGCTCGACCCAGCGGGTGACCGCCCGCAGATTGGCGTCGGCGCGACCGACGAGACCGTCGAGGCCACCCAAACCCTCCGCCCAGCTCAGGCCGTCCAGCGCATCCTCGACCGCGAGCATCGACGGCGTGTTGATGGTCTCGCCGGCGAAGATGCCTTCGACGAGCTTGCCGCCTTTGGTGAGACGGAAGAGTTTGGGCAGCGGCCAGGGCGGCTTGAAGCTCTCAAGCCGTGCGACCGCACGCGGGCTCAGCGCCAGCATCCCGTGCTGCGCCTCACCACCGAGCACCTTCTGCCAAGACCACGTCACGACGTCGAGCTTCGACCAGGGGAGCCTCATCGCGAACGCCGCGGAGGTGGCGTCGCACAGGGTCAACCCGTCTCGGTCGTCCGCGATCCAATCTGCATCCGGAACGCGCACGCCGGAGGTCGTTCCGTTCCAGCAGAAGACGACGTCGTGTGCGCTCGACACGGCCCCGAGGTCCGGCAGCGCGCCGTAGGGGGCTTCGAAGGTGCGGAGCGTCTCCAGCGTCAGTTGTTTGGCCGCGTCAGTGAGCCATCCGGCGCCGAAGCTCTCGAATGCCACCACATCGACGGGCCGAGCGCCGAGCAGCGCCCACATCGCGCACTCGAAGGCGCCCGTGTCCGACGCCGGAACGATCCCCAGGCGGTAGTCGGCCGGCATGCCCAACAGCGCCTTCGACCGGTCGATCACGGCCTTGAGCTTGACCTTCGCCGGGCCAGCGCGATGCGAGCGGCCGAGCAGAGCGCCGTTCAGTGCCTCAAGGCTCCAACCCGGCCGTTTGGCGGTCGGACCACTACCGAAACGGGGATTGTCGGGGCGTCGTGTGGGGCGGCTCATCGCGGCTGGACCTTTGGACGTCGATCGGGCGGCGAGCGTAATCGGCGCGTTGACGCAGTGCAACGTCGAGACCCGAGGTCGATCAGCTCATCGAAGCCAGCCGACCCCGTCGAGCAACGCACCGGCTATCGCTGCCGCCAGGACCACCAGCCAAGCCGGCAACCGCTTGCTGAAGACGACAGCCGTGACACCCATCGCGATCGCTGCGGTGCCGGGTGAGGTGATCGCCTCGGGCACCAAAACGACGACCAGCGCTGCGGCCAGCAGACCAGTCACGGCGGCCGCCATGCCGGCGAGGGCTGGTTGCACGGCCGGCCACGATTGGAGGCGATGCCAAGCCGGCAACGTCGCTGCCATCAGCAACGTTGACGGCAGAAAGATCGCCACCAGGCACAGCAGCGCGAAGCCGATGTTGCCGTCGTCGCCTGCAGCACCCAGGAACGCACCGATGGAAAAGAGCGGGCCCGGCATCGCCTGGGCGACACCGTAACCAGCGAGGAACGTTTCACGGTCGACGAAGCCGGGTTGCACGACGGTGCCGTCCAACAGCGGCAACACGACGTGGCCGCCGCCGACGATGAACGTGCCACTGTAGAGAATGCCGGCGAGCATCGTGACGTCACGGCCGAGTGGCACCAGCGCGGCCACCACCAAGAACACCAGCACGGTGGCGAAGCCGACCGCAGCGAACGTCGCAAGGCCCTTCGGCAGCGGCGGCGCGTCGAAGTCCATGGGCTGTGCTCGCCCGGCGAGCAGCACGAAGCCGCCGATGCCGCCCACCGCGAGTGTGAGGAGCTGGCCCAGGGCGCCCGGCATGAGCGCGACGACGACGAATCCGAGTGCCGCCAACAGGCGTGTGCGGCCGTCAGGGAGAAGCGTCGTCGCCATCGACCAGACGGCATGGGCAACGACACCGACGGCGGCGGCGGCCAGCCCGATCAGCCAGCCGGAGCGCTGGTCGGCGAGACCGAGCCCGATCAGTCCGGCTGCGACCATCAGCAAGGCCGACGGCAGTGTGAAGGCGACCCAGGCCGCGCCCATGCCACCGAGGCCAGCCCGGTGCAGCCCGATCAGCATCCCGAGCTGGCTGGACGTGGGCCCAGGCAAGACTTGTGCGAAGGCGAAATAGCGTGCGAACAGTTCCGCCGTCAGCCACCGTCGTTCATCGACGAAAGCGGTGCGGAAGTAGCCGATGTGGGCGGTCGGCCCGCCGAACGACGTCAGCCCGAGAGCCAGAAACGCGCGGAACACCTCGGCCGGCCGTGGCGACGGCGTCGTTTCGTCAAGGTGGGCAGTCATGGTGTCCTTGTGCTAGGCGACGGATGCAACCAGGCGAAGTTGGACGAGGACCGCGACAGCGCCATGACAAAGCCGCCTCTGACAATCCTCCTCGCAGGCCCCAGAGGCTTCTGCGCCGGGGTCGATCGCGCCATCGAGATCGTCGAGCGTGCCTTGGTCGGGCATGGCGCTCCGGTCTACGTGCGCCACGAGATCGTCCACAACCGCCACGTCGTCGACGGCTTGCGCGCCAAGGGAGCCGTGTTCGTCGAAGAACTCGACGAGGTGCCCGACGACGCGCTCGTCGTCTTCTCGGCCCACGGTGTGCCGAAGCGGGTGCCGGCGGAGGCGAAGCGGCGGCGGCTGTTGTTCGCCGATGCGACCTGTCCGTTGGTCAGTAAGGTCCATCGAGAGGTGGAGCGCCACCACGCCGCCGGTCGCACCGTGCTTCTCGTTGGCCACGCCGGTCACCCCGAGGTCGAAGGCACGATGGGGCAAGTCGCTGACGGTGGTGTCATTTTGGTCGAGACGTTGGAGGACGCCGAGAACGTTCAGGTCCCCAACGGCACAAAGCTCGCCTACGCCACCCAAACGACGCTCTCGATCAGCGACACGGCGGAGATCGTCAGACGGCTGCAGGAGCGCTTCCCGGGCATCGACGGGCCGCGGAGCGAAGACATCTGTTACGCGACGACCAATCGCCAGCGGGCGGTCGAGCACATCGCGGAACGTTGCGACGCGGCTCTGGTCGTGGGAGCGACCAACTCGTCCAATTCCAAGCGCCTGGTCGAGGTGGTGATGCGGGCGGGCTGTCCCAAAGCGTGGCTGATCGAGAATGCCGATCGGATCGACTGGAGCTGGCTGGACGGTGTGCGAACCCTCGGCCTCACCGCCGGCGCGTCGGCACCCGAGGTATTGGTGCAGGAGGTCGTCGCGGCTTGCGCCGAACGCTTCGAGGTGGAAGCCCAGGAAGTCGAGGTCGCGAAGGAGAACGTGACCTTTCGCGTGCCGCGAATGCCGACGGCCAGAGCCTCCTGAGGCGCCTTGGCAGTCTACACGCCGCTCGACGAGGCCACCATCGGTGACCTCGTGTCATCCTATGGCCTCGGCCGGCTCCACCGCTGGCACGGGATTGCCGAAGGCGTGGAGAACTCGAACTTCTTCGTCGAGACCGAACGGCGGCGGGTCATCCTCACGCTCTACGAGAAGCGGGTCGATCCGGCAGACTTGCCCTTCTTCCTCGGGCTAATGGAGCACGTCGCGGCGCGCGGCGTGTCCTGCCCGGTGCCGCTGGCGGATGGTTCCGGACGGGTGCTGCGTGAGGTAGCGGGTCGACCGGCGGCGGTCGTCACGTTCCTCGACGGCGCGTCTACGCGCAGACCTACGGTCGGCCATTGCCACTCGGTCGGCGCGGCGCTGGCACGGTTGCACCTCGCCGGTCGCGGTTTCGCCCTGCAGCGAGCGAACCGATTGACGCTCGATGGCTGGCATGACCTGCTGACGGCAACTCGAAGCCGTGCGGATACCGTCGAAGGCGGCCTCGCCCAGGAACTCGTGGCGGAACTTGATGCACTGGCGAACGCTTGGCCCGCGGCGCTCCCGGCCGGTGTCATCCACGGCGATCTGTTCCCCGACAACGTGTTCTTTGCTGGCGACGGGGTGAGCGGCCTCATCGATTTCTATTTCGCCTGCAATGATCTGCTGGCTTACGACTTGGCGATTTGCCTCAATGCCTGGTGCTTCGAGCGGGACGGAGCGTTCAACACCACCAAAGCTCGGGCGATGACCGCAGGTTACGCCGCCAATCGGTCGCTCGATGCCGCCGAGATCGGGGCTTTGCCATTGCTCTGCCGTGGCGCTGCGCTGCGCTTCTTGCTGACACGGCTCTACGACTGGTTGAACCAGCCGCCGGGTGCACTGGTCACGCCGAAGGACCCGCGCGAGTACCTCGCCTACAACCGCTTCCACCGCGGCATCGACGGACCGGGCGCCTATGGCCTCGACTGACGTGGTCGAGATCCACACGGACGGTGCCTGTTCGGGCAACCCCGGGCCAGGGGGCTGGGCGGCGGTTCTGCGCTGGGGCGAGCATCAGCGCGAACTGTCGGGCGGCGAGGCTCCGACGACCAACAACCGGATGGAGCTGATGGCGGCCATCGCCGCCCTGGAAGCGCTGAAGCGGCCCTCGTCGGTCGTACTCTGGACCGACAGCAACTATCTCCGTCAGGGCATCACCCAGTGGATCGACGGGTGGAAACGCAAGGGCTGGCAGACGAGCGGGAAGGCTCCGGTCAAGAACCGCGACCTTTGGGAGCGACTGGATCTGGCGCGCGGGCGGCACGACGTCGACTGGCGTTGGCTCAAGGGTCATGCTGGCAACCCGCTCAACGAGCGCGCCGACGCGCTGGCGCGGGCCGCGGTCAAAGCGGCCGCGACCTCCGCTCGCTGAACGCCACCCGTGCCGTTGGCGTGAGCCGCGCTGCTGTGGCAGCGCGGGTCAGATCCTCAAAGGGCCGCGAGTACCTTGTCGGCGCCAGAGGCCTCGACGACGCCGGGATTGTCTTCGACCATCAAGGCTTTCACGACGCCGTCGTCGACCACCATGACGTAGCGCTTGGAGCGGACGCCGAGGAACGGTCCTGCGAGGTCGATGTCGAGACCGACCGACTTTGCGAACGTGCCGTTGCCGTCGGAAAGGAGGGTCACCGCATCGCCGACGTTCGATTGATCGGCCCACACTTTCATCACGAACGGATCGTTGACGGCGACGCAGACGATCTCGTCGATGCCTTTCGCCTTCAATGCGCCTGCCTGTTGGACATAGCCGGGCAGATGGTTGGCATGGCAGGTCGGCGTGAACGCGCCAGGTACCGCGAACAGCACCACTTTGCGACCGCTGAACAGCTGATCGCCGGTCACGTCGGTCATGCCGTCGTCGCCGAAACGCTTGAACGTCGCGGCCGGCAGCTTGTCGCCTACGGCAATGGCCATCGGTTCGTCCTCCCGGTGTTGTGGACCTGCGCTCGTCCTAAGGTCGAACGAACGCCGGGTCACTCGAAATCCGCACCTGCGCCATCGGCCGCGGGCGCTTGAAGCTGTGCGTGAGGCTGCCTAACCTTTCGTGCATGGAACAGGGCGATTGGAACGGCACGGATCTGACCGGCAGCCTGTTGGTGGCGATGCCGGCGATGGGTGACGAGCGCTTCGAACGCTCGGTCATCTATCTCTGCGTGCACAATGCCGACGGCGCCATGGGCCTGGTCGTCAACCGGACCGTGGATGAGCTGACGCTCAGTGGTTTGCTCCGCCAGCTCGACCTCGAGCCTGGGGAAGCCGGCGAGCAACCGATCCACTACGGCGGCCCGGTCGAAACGACCCGCGGCTTCGTGTTGCACAGCACGGATTACGTCCAGGACTCGACCCTGATGGTGAACGACACGATCGGCCTCACCGCCACAGTCGAGATCCTCCGCGCCATCGCCCGTGGCGAGGGGCCAAAGCAGCGGGTGCTGGCGCTCGGCTACGCCGGCTGGGCCGCCGGCCAACTCGATGCCGAGATTCAGGCCAACGGTTGGCTGTCGGTGCCGGCTGACGCGGGGTTGGTGTTCGGCGACGACAACGACGCCAAGTGGGGCAATGCCATGGCCAAGATCGGCATCGACCCCGCCCTGCTCTCAGGCGAGGCCGGGCACGCCTGAGGACCCAGCCGCAGCCCACGTCGAGGTGACAGGGCGGCCTTCTGGCTCGATCTGATCCGCTGCTGCAGATCGTGCCGCTCGGGATACCGGTTCCAACCGGGCACCGATCGCCAGGTCAGGAGAACAGCAGGCCGCCGTTGATGTCGATGCAAGCTCCAGTCATGAACGACGCCCGGTCGGAAGCCAAGAACGTTACCAGCTCAGCACACTCTGCCGGTGTGCCCTCGCGCTTCAGCGGCGTCGCCTTGGCGACGTTGGCGCGAACCTCGGACTTGGTGAACGTGTTGTGGAAGTCCGTGTCGATCATACCGGGGCACAGCGCGTTGACCCTGATCGAAGGGGCCAACTCTTTGGCCAGGCCACGGGTCATGGTCATGACCGCGCCTTTGGACGCGGCATAGGCCACGGCACCCGGTCCGCCTCCGTCACGGCCAGCTTGCGACGCAAGCGCGACGATCGATGCCCCGGCCGGCATGTGCGGCGTCACGGCCCTAGCCATCAAGAACAGCGACGTGGCGTTCAGGTCCATGACCGTGCGCCAATGATCCTCGTCCATCTCGGCGATCGTCTTCCTCGCCACCAGGCCGCCGGTGACGTGGACCAGCACGTCGATCGTCGAACCGAACGTAGCCAGCGTGGCCTCGACCAGCCGAATCACGTCGTCGGTCTTCGTCATGTCGCCTTGGAGTGCCAAGGCTCGGCCTCCGGCCGCCTCGATCTCGCGCACCGCTGACGCCGCACCATCGCCGCTGGCGCGGTAGTTCAGGGCGACCTGAGCGCCAGCTCGAGCCAGCCGCAGCACGCAGGCGCGGCCGATGTCGCGACCACCGCCCGTCACGATGGCGGTCTTTCCCTGCAGTTCCATCGCGTGCTCCCAGCTTGCGGTCGTGCCATCTGCCAGCCGTTTGGAAACGCCTGGCACCGGTTCGACGGCGAGCACCATCGTCGCTCGCCGTAAGGCAACAATCGTTCTTGCTCCGCCAATCTGGTATGGTACCATTCCATAACTGTCAATGGGGCGGCCGATGCGCCAAGCTCCGACGAAGACGAACAGGGAGCAAAGACGATGACCTTCTCGAGAGTCTTCGGTGTCACCTCATTGGGTGGCGCAATGGTGCTTGGCTTGGGCTTCGGCGCACCAGCACCGGCTCACGCCGACGAATTGCGCGGCTGGAACATCCACGTCGTCGACTATCCGGTGTCGCACGGCATGGAGCAGTTCGCCGCCGAGATCGCCGAGAAGACCGACGGTCGCATCACGGCGAAGGTGTTCCACGGAGGCGTCCTGGGCTCGCAACCCGATGCGATCGAGCAGGTACGTCTCGGCGCCATCGACTTCGGCGTGTTCAGCCTCGGGCCGATGGGCCAGGTGGTGCCGGAAGCCAACGTCGTCTCGCTTCCGTTCATCTTCAAGAACGTCGACCACATGCATCGTCTGATGGATGGCGCCGCCGGCGAGGCGATCGGCGAAGGCATGGAGGCCAAGGGGATCGTTCCGCTCGGTTGGTACGACGCCGGTGCGCGATCCTTCTACAACTCCAAGGGACCGATCAACGCGCCCGCTGACGTCGCCGGCATGAAGATCCGGGTGATGAACAACGACCTGTTCGTCGGCATGATCGAGGCGTTGGGTGGCAACGCCACGCCGATGGCGTTCGCGGAGGTCTATCAGTCGCTGAAGACCGGCGTCGTCGACGGCGCCGAGAACAACCCGCCGTCATACGAGTCGACGAATCACTACGACGCGGCGCCGTACTACTCGATCTCCGAACACCTGATCATCCCCGAGTGTTTGTGCATGAGCAAGGCGACGTGGGATCGCTTGGCGCCGGAGGATCAGGCGATCTTGGTGGAAGCTGGCCGGGCGAGCACCGAGACCCAGCGCCAGCTGTGGGAGGCGCGAGAGCAGCAGAGCATGGAGGTGGTGATCGCCGGCGGCACCCAGGTCAACGAGGTCGCTGACAAGGCGCCGTTCCAAGCGGCCATGGCGACGGTCTACGACGCGTTTCTGATCGAGAACCCGGACCTCACCGGCCTGGTCGAGCTGATCCGCAACTCGGATTGAAGACCAAGGGTCGATCGTACGACGCGGCGGGCTCGGACGCTCTCTCGGGTTCTGCCGCGTCCCGTCGATGCGGAGAACGATCGTGTTTGCCCATCTTGTCCGTTGGCCGCGACCAGAGTCAGTTCTCGACATGTTGCGCTCGGGCTGTGTTCTCGTTGCGAGTTGCGCCTTGGTGGTGCTGATCACCATCTTCGCCTGGCTGGTGTTCGGGCGCTACGTGCTCAACGAGACTCCGACCTGGGTCGAGCAACTGGCGCTCGTTCTGGTGTGTTACGTCGCCTTCCTCGGCGCGGCGGCGGGCGTCCGGGACGACACCCACCTGGGCATCAAATTCATCCGCGAGGCGGCGCCGGAACCGCTGCGGACGCTCTTGCGAATCGTCGCCGAGCTGTTCATGGCGGCATTCGGTCTGGTCATGCTCATCGCCTGCGCCCAGCTGGTCGCGTTCGGCTGGCAGACCCAATTGCCGATGCTGGACGTCCCGGAGGGCGTCCGCACCTTACCGGCGGCCATCTGCGGCGGCCTGATCTTTCTGTTTGCAGGCGCCCGGGCGTCCCGCCTGCTCGTCGCCGCCGTGGTCGGGCGGCGGCCGTCGGGCCCGGCGGTGAATTGAACCTTGGGACTAGCCCTTCTCCTCGGCCTCTTCGCGTTCTGCGTGCTCGCAGGCGTTCCGGTCGCGTTCGCGATGGGGATGGCCGCTGCCGCCACGTTCTTCTACGAGGGCTTCCCGCTACTGATCACGTTTCAGCGTATCGTATCGGGCATCACGGTCTTTTCACTGCTCGCGATCCCGTTCTTCATCTTCGCGGGCGAGCTGATGCTGCATGGCGGCATCGCTGTTCGGCTCGTCCGTTTCGCGTCGACGTTGGTGGGCCACGTCCGCGGCGGTCTCGCCTCGGTCAACATCTTCTCGAGCATGCTCTTCGGCGGGATCTCGGGTTCCGCCGTGGCCGACATCTCGGCGCTCGGCTCCATCCTCATCCCGGTGATGAAGGAGAAGGGCTACCGCGGTGCCTATGCGGTGAACGTCACGGTCACGTCCTCGATCGCCGGCGTGGTCATCCCGCCCAGCCACAACATGATCATCTACGCAGTCGCGGCCGGTGGCGGCATTCCGATCTCCAGCCTGTTCCTTGGCGGTGTCATACCCGGCATGTTGATGTGCGCTCTGCTCGCCATCGCCGCGTACATGGTAGCACTGCGAGACGGCTATCCAGCTGAGCCGTTCCCGGGCCTCAACGCGGTTGCCGTTGCCGCTGTGACGGCCATTCCAGGTCTCGTCACGGCCATCATCATCGTCGGCGGCGTCCTCTCCGGCATCTTCACGGTGACCGAGTCCGGTGCCTTTGGCGCCATGTATGCCCTGGTGCTGACGGCATTCGTCTATCGGTCGCTCAGCTGGGACGACTTCAAGACTGCGGTCGTCAACGCCGTTCGCACCACCTCGATGGTCATGATCTTGATCGGCTGCGCCAGTGCCTTCGGCTATCTGCTGGCACTCTATCAAGTGCCCGAACTGCTGACGAGTTCGCTGCTCTCGATCTCGCAAAATCCGTTCATGATCCTGCTGATGATCAACCTCATGCTATTGATGCTTGGCATGATCATGGACATGGCGGCTTTGATCTTGATCTGCACGCCGATCTTCCTGCCGATCGCGACCCAACTCGGCATGGACCCGGTTCAGTTCGGTATCATGCTCTTGATGAACCTCGGCCTCGGCCTCTGCACGCCGCCGGTCGGCTCTTGCCTGTTCGTCGGTTGTGCGGTCGGCAAGGTGCCGATCGAAGCGGCCGTCAGGTCGATCTGGCCGTTCTACATCGCGATGCTGGTCGCATTGCTCGCAGTGACCTTCGTTCCTGCGATCTCGATGGGGCTGCCCAACCTACTGGCTGGCTAGTCGCCCTGTCGCAGTTCAATCATCGAAATAGTCAGGATGGCAAGCTTCGGCGTAGTCGACCGTCTCGTTCAGTCTCGACAGATGTAGGCGGGTCGCCGCCACCGCGCCGTCCGTGTTGTTGGCGCGGAGGTGCTCGAAAATCATCTGATGATCGTCGAACAGCTCTTGTTTTCCCGCATCGCTGGACAGTGCAAGCATGCACAGCCGATCGACGTACAGCTTGTTTTCGGCGATGGTTTGGAACGCGAAGGCGCAGTCCGCCGTCGCGCAAAGCAGGCGGTGGAACTCGTAATCGAGGGTATTGAAGCAGTCGGCGTCCATCGCTTCGAGCGCTGCTCGCTGCTTCGCCAGATTGGCGACGAAGGCTGCCTCGTCGCTCGACCGGAAGGCCGCGCAGGCGCGGCGAACGACCTCGATCTCGACGGCGGTGCGGATGAACCGGGTTTGCAGAATCTCGCTGCGGGAGATTCGGCGCACGATGGTGCCGCGTTGCGGCTGAATGGCCACCAATTGCATGTTGCCCAGCCGAATGAACGCTTCGCGAACCGGCTGTCGGGAGACCATGAAGCGCTTGGCCACCTCAGCCTCGGACAACTTGGTCCCAGGCGGCAAGTGCAACGATACTATTTCCGAGCGCAATTGCTCGAAAACGTCGTCCGCGGTGGTCCGCCGTTGCAGCGTGATACTTGGTGCCCGGAGGCTCATGGTCCAGCCGACTCCTCGAAGTTGCCCCCCATATTGGTCGCAAACACAATGCATGGAAACCGCCGTGTGCCACGCAGCGAAGGCTGGTCGCGGCGGAGGGCTCATTGTGCTGGGCGCTGGAGCCGCAGTCGGCACCCTCGAATTGCTGGTCAGTGGTAGGGCTCGCGATCCCCACGAGCCGTTCGGCATGGCGTTCGCGGTCGTCTGTTTTCTGACCGCGGTCGCTTTGCCGAACATCGCACGTGGCCGCTAGCGGTACACGGCCGCCGACGAAGCTAGCCGGGGACGGCCGGTTCGAGCTCGTTGACGTCGAGCCCATGCGGTTCCGCTCCAGCACCGGCGCCGTCCGTCAGCACGAACGTCGCCGCATGAGCCGCCGCTGCGTTCAGGCCGTTTCGTGAGTCTCCAAGGCTCGCTTGGCCGCGTTCTGAGCAACCACGTCCGCCTCGAATCCCTTGATGGCGCGTTGCAGCTTGTCGAAGGCGCGGACCTCGATCTGGCGGACACGCTCACGGCTGATGCCGTACTGCTGGCTGAGCTCTTCCAGCGTGAGCGGTTCCTCGCGCAGCCGACGCTCGGCGATGATGTGGCGCTCGCGGTCGTTCAAGACGCCCATGGCCCGCTCCAGCAGCTCGCGGCGGTAGTCGAGTTCGTCCGCTTCGAGCACCGTATGTTCCTGCGTGCTCCGCTCGTCGACCAGCCAATCCTGCCACTCGGTCTCGCCGTCGGCGCGGAGCGAGGCGTTCAGCGAATGGTCCGGGCCATCGAGGCGCCGGTTCATGTCGATCACGTCCTGCTCGGTGACCTGCAGGTGGTCGGCGATCTTCTTCACGGCCTCGGGGCCGAGGTCGCCCTCGTCGATTTCCTGCATCTGGCTCTTCAGCCGGCGGAGGTTGAAGAAGAGCTTCTTCTGCGCCGCGGTCGTGCCCATCTTCACCAACGACCACGAATGCAGGATGTATTCCTGAATGGCTGCACGAATCCACCACATTGCGTAGGTGGCGAGGCGGAAGCCGCGCTCCGGGTCGAACCGCTTGACGGCCTGCATCAACCCGACATTGCCCTCGGAGATGATTTCGTTCATCGGCAGGCCGTAGCCGCGATAGCCCATGGCGATCTTGGCGACGAGACGCAGGTGGCTCGTCACCAGTCGATGGGCAGCGTCGACGTTGCCGTTGTCCCGCCACGACTTGGCGAGCACGTACTCCTCGTTCGGCTCGAGCATCGGAAAACGCCGAATCTCGTCCAAATACCGGGAAAGTCCGGAGCCTTCAGCCGGAACGGTGGGCAATCTCGCCATGTCGTTTCTCCCCCTCGAAACCGAGGACCAAACACCACTTTCGCTGCCGAGCACTGAACCCGTCCTGAACTAGGTGCGACGAAAGCGCTATGCATCTAGCACACCGAGCGCTCGCGAGAGTGTATCGAACGCTACAGGCGGTGGTCGCTCGAAACGCAGCGCTGTGCCGGTGACCGGGTGAGTGAAGCCGAGGACGCGAGCGTGAAGTGCGATTCGACCCCAGCCTTGCAACAGGCTGCGCGCGGCCGCCGGCAGGCCTTGCGTCCGCTTCGGACCGTAGAGCGGATCACCAAGGATTCCGTGGCCCAGATGGCTCAAATGCACGCGGATCTGATGCGTCCGGCCGGTCTCCAGCCGACACTGCACGCGGGCCGCCAGATGACCGAGCACGGCCGTTCGTTGGAGATGTGTGACCGCGCGTTTGCCGCCGTCGCGCAACACAGCCATGCGCTTGCGGTCGCGCGGGTGCCGCCCGATTCGCGCATCGATGCGCAGGCTCGTCGGCGGCAGTCCGGCGACGATGGCGTCATAAGCACGCTCGACGTCATGCACGGCGAACAGGCCGGCAAGGCCTCGGTGCGCCGCGTCGGACTTCGCCGCGACCATCACGCCGCTGACGTCCTTGTCCAGCCGGTGGACGATTCCTGGGCGTTCGACGCCGCCGATGCCGGAAAGCTGGCCGGCGCAATGACCGAGCAGGGCGTGCACCAGGGTGCCCGTGGCGTGGCCCGGCGCCGGGTGAACGACGAGGCCAGCGGGCTTCTCCAGCACCACGAGGTGCGCGTCCTCGTACAGCACGTCCAGGGGCACCGCTTCCGGCTGCAGCGCCAAGGGTATCGGCGCCGGTACGGCCAGGGCCACGCGGTCGCCCCGTTTGACCCGCCAGGACGGGTCCTCTACCACCGCGTCGTTCAGGCGAAGCTGCCCGGCCTTGATCAACTCGGCCAGACGCGACCGCGACAGCGCCGGCAGCTGTGCTGCCAAGTAGCGGTCGAGACGCTGACGGTCGTCGTCGGCGGTCGCGACGAGACGGTGTTCCGATGGAAGAGACGTCATCTGGTTCCGATCCGATGGATCAATGGGTGCGGGGCCTCAAGTTGTTCGTGGTGACGGCCGCAGTGCTGCTGCTCGTCGGCACTGCTGGTTTCGTCTACCTGTTTCTCGCCAAGCGCGACAACGATCGTGCCGTGGAGGTCGATCGCCGTGAGGGTCCGGCCCAGTCCGTTGCGACGCCGGCCAACTCACGGATCGTCGATTTGCGCTTCGCCGACGGCCACGCGCTGCTGGTTCTCGAGGACGACGGCGGCAAGACCTATCTGATGCTGGTCGACATGGACGAAGGCGAGCGGGTCAGCCTCGTTGCGCTCGAATAGGCGGCGCCGCGCCGGACGCTTGACGGTCGTCGAGCGAGAGGTGGTGATCGACGGGCTCGGCGACCAGGCTGACGGGCTCGCACGCAGCGACGGCCAAAGGCTCGCCGTTCCAGGAGCGCTCCCGGGCGAACGCCACCTCGTCCGCTTCGCGCTGGACGGCAACCCGACCGTCATCGCGACCAGCGTCGCCCGGTTTGGCGAGGTCGAGCGGGCGGCGCCGCCTTGCCCGCATTTCAGCACTTGCGGCGGCTGCGTCAGCCAGCACCTGATGCCGGCCGACGAGACCGCGTGGAAGCTCGGCCGTGTGCGCCATGCGCTGGCTCGTCGCGGCTTGCGGCCGCCGGTCGAGTGGGCCCACCAAAGCCCGCTCGGCAGCCGCCGCCGGATCAGGCTCGGGGTGGAACGCCGCCATGGCGCGCCGGAGCTTGGCTACCGGGCACGGCGCTCGAACCGCGTCGTCGACGTCGACCGTTGCCCGATCGCCGATCCGAGGCTCGTCGCCCTGCTTGCGCCGCTGCGCGTGCTCTTGGAGCGCTTGGACTGGCGCCCATCCGAGGTGGAGTTGACCGAGCACGCCGGCTTCGTCGACCTACTTTGGATCGGCTCGGCGTCGCCCACGCTCGACGACCGCGAGCAACTCGCCACCTTCGCCGACGATCAGGATCTTGCGCGGCTGGGCTGGCAGACGCGCAGCGACGTCGTGGCCGAGCCGATCCTGGTTCGCCGAACACCTGAGCTGTCGTGGCCGGCCCTGTCGGTCGTGCCGCCGCTCGGCGTCTTCGTGCAACCGACGGTCGCCGGCGAACGCGCGCTGCAGTCGCTGGTCAGTGGCGCGCTTGCCGGCGCCGGGAGAGTCGTCGATCTCTACGCTGGCATCGGCACGCTCGCGGCCGCTGCACTCGACGCCGGTGCCAAGGTCGTCGCTGTCGAGCGCGACGGAGATGCCGTCGCCGCGATGGCCGGTCGCCATCCACGGCTCGAGGTGCTGCGGCGCGACCTCGACCGGGCGCCGCTCGGCAGCGCCGAACTCGAGCAGTTCGATGCCGCGGTCCTCGATCCGCCGAGGCGCGGCGCCGAGGCGCAGGTCGGGGCGCTCGCAGGCAGTCGCATCGAGCGTGTCGTCTACGTCTCGTGTGCGCCCGTGACCTTCGCCCGCGACGCCGCCTCGTTGGTCGAAGGCGGCCTGGACTTGCGCTCGGTCGCCGTGGTCGACCAATTCCGTTACGCCGCCGAGATCGAACTGGTCGGGGTGTTCGTGCGCCAATAGCGGCTTGATCGAGCACGAGGGCGCCGCTACATGACGGCTTCCGCTACATGGCCCCATCGTCTAGCGGTTAGGACGCGGCCCTCTCACGGCTGAAACCGGGGTTCGAGTCCCCGTGGGGTCACCACCTCCCGCACCACATTCGTCTCGAGGCTGGGCCTTCGCCAAGCGGCGGTAAGGCGTTTCCGTGTGTGTGTCGCCAGATCGATACCCGCCCGACCCTGGCCACCCGAGCGGTTCGGGTCGCTCGCACGCGAACTCGCTCCGTCGGTGCGACAGCAACCGACGTCGTAGGCACGTGCCTCGCCAACCCGCCCCGAACGCGCTATTCTGCTTGGCCAACCGCTGGTCGAGCGCTGCCCAGCGTAGCGCCGCGAACGAGGCCAAGAATGCCCTACGCGCCATCCGTACTCGCGCTCGTTCCCTTCGTCAGCGTCCACAACATGATGAAGATGGTCCACGCGATCGGCGTGGAGCGGTTCCTCGTCGACCTTGCAGCCTACATCGAAGCCGACTTCCGCAGGTGGCCGCTCTTCGACAAGACGCCGCGCATCGCTGCGCATTCGGCGGAGGGCGTGATCGAGTTGATGCCGACCAGTGATGGCGAGGCCTACGGGTTCAAGTACGTCAACGGCCATCCGAAGAACACGAAGGAGGGGCGCCAGACGGTCACGGCGTTCGGGGTGCTGGCGCAGGTCGACAACGGCTATCCGGTCCTGATCACCGAGATGACGATCCTGACGGCATTGCGCACCGCGGCGATGTCGGCGCTGGCAGCGACCTACCTCGCGCCGCCGGCGGCGCGGGCCATGGCGATCATCGGCAACGGTGCCCAGTCGGAGTTCCAGGCGTTGGCCTTCAAAGCACTGGTGGGCGTCGACCGCCTTCGTCTCTACGACATCGACGGCAGTGCCAGTCTGAGGTGCGCGCAGAACCTGGCCGAGCGCGGCTTCGCCATCACCATCTGTGGCAGCGGCGAGGAGGCGGTCGAAGGCGTCGACATCGTGACGACCGTCACGGCCGACAAGCAGTACGCGACCATCCTGACCGACAACATGATCGGTGGCGGTCAGCACATCAACGCGGTCGGCGGCGACTGTCCCGGCAAGACTGAACTCCACCGGGACATTCTCCTTCGCTCCGACATCTTCGTCGAGTATCCGCCGCAGACGCGGGTCGAGGGTGAACTCCAGCAACTGCCGGTGAATCACCCGGTCACCGAACTTTGGCAGGTGATCGTCGGCGATGCGCCTGGACGCGTCGACGCCGGCCAGATCACGTTGTTCGATTCGGTTGGCTTCGCCGTCGAAGACTTCTCGGCGCTACGCTACGTGCGCGACCGGCTGCACGACGTCGGCCACTTCGATCGGCTCGACTTGCTCGCCGACCCGGACGACCCACGCGACCTCTACGGCATGCTGATGCGAGCCCGACCCACTCAGTGAGCCGTCATCAATCGACGTAGGAAACGTCGAGAAAAGGAACAACGGACATGGACCTGGAGCTGCCCGCAGGCGCCCGACTACCAACACTTGGCGAGGCGCTGATCTCGCTGTTCTCGCTCGTCGTCGGCATCAGCGTCTCGATCGTGATGTTCGGCATGGATCCGCACATCCCGATGCTCCTCGGCGTCATCGTCGCCAGCATCGTCGCACTGCGCTGCGGCTTCAGCTGGGACGTCGTCCAGGAAGGGATGGTCAAGGGCATCGCCAATGCGCTGCCGGCGATGATCATCCTGCTGATCGTCGGCGTGCTGATCGGGGTCTGGATCCTCGCCGGTGTGGTGCCGACGATCATCTATTACGGGCTGGAGGTCCTCTCGCCCGAGATCTTCCTGCCGACGGCGCTCGTCATCTGCGCGATCTCGTCCCTGGCGACCGGCACCAGTTGGGGGACGACGGGCACGATCGGCGTGGCGCTCATGGGTGTCGGTGCCGGTCTCGGTCTGCCCTTGCCGGTCGTCGCCGGTGCCGTGCTGTCCGGCGCCTACTTCGGCGACAAGATGTCCCCGCTTTCGGACACCACCAATCTCGCGCCGGCCATGGCCGGCACGGATCTCTTCACCCACATCAAGCACATGAGTTACACGACCGGCGTCGCCTTCGCGTTGACGCTGGTGATCGAGATCGTGCTGAGCCAGCAACTCGGTTCGGCCGCGGGCGATCTGGGGCGGATCGATTCGATCCTGACGACGTTGGATGCGAACTTCACCATCAACGCTGCGCTGCTGCTGCCGCCGCTCTTCGTGTTGGTCGTGTCGGTGCGTCGCGTGCCCGCGATCCCGGGGATCACGCTCGGCGTTCTGGCCGGCGTGATCTGCGCGATCGCCCTACAGGGTGCCAACTACGAGCAGCTCGTGACTGCGGCGTTCAGTGGCTACACCTCGGACACCGGCGTCGCTGACGTGGACGACCTGTTGAGTCGCGGCGGCCTCGAATCGATGATGTACACGATCGCACTCATCATCGTGGCGATGATGTTCGGCGGTGTGATGGAGCGGACGCTCCAGCTCAAAGTGGTCGCCGACCGGGTGCTGGCCTGGGCCCAGTCCACCGGCTCGCTGATCGCATCGACGGCGCTGACCTGCATCGCCGCCAACATCATCCTTTGCGATCAATACATGTCGATCGTCATGGGCGGTCGCACCTACGCCCAGGCCTATCGCGAACGCGGTCTGGCACCCCAGAACCTGTCCCGCGCGGTGGAGGACTCGGGCACGGTCACCGCCAACCTGGTGCCTTGGAACTCAGGCGGTGCCTTCCAGGCGGCGACGTTGGGTGTCGCGACGATCGCCTACCTCCCCTTCAACTTCTTCTGTTGGTTGTCGCCGCTGGTGACGATCCTGTTCGGCGTCATGGGATGGACGATCACGCCGCTGGAGAAGGGCTCGAAGGCTGCCGACGCGGTGACGGACGTGCCCGCGGTGGCCGTCGATCGGCCCGCCGGGTGAGCGGGCCGGGAAGGCGTTGCGAGCGCACACGGCGCTCGCCTCGGGGTCGATGGGATGGCTCGATCCGATCGGCGAACAACGGATGAGCGGGGGTGCGACCGTTGCGCTGCTGGGCGTAGCGGTCGAGGAGGGTGCGGGCCGGCGCGGCTGCGCCATGGGTCCGGCCGCCTACCGGACCGCCAAGCTTGCCGAGGAGCTTCGGTCATTGGGCCTCGACGTTCGCGACGACGGTGACGTGGTGGCCGAGGCCGTCGTCGACGTGGCGACGACGGTTGGTCAGGTGAAGCACCTTGGCGCCGTCGCCGGTTGGACGAGGGCCATCCACGCGCGTGCGCTCGAGCGCGCCAAGGCCCCCGAGACGCCCATCTATCTGGGCGGCGATCACAGCCTAGCGCTCGGCACGGTGCCGGCCCATGCTGCAGCCGCGGCCGCCGCCGTCCATCCGTTCTTCGTCCTCTGGCTCGACGCCCATGCGGACTTCAACACCTTCGAGACGTCGGAGACTGGTCACCTCCATGGCATGCCGCTCGCCTATGCCTGCGGCCTGCCGGGCTTCGACGCGCTTTTGGGGCGGCCGCTCCAGGTGGCCGTCGATCCGAGCAACGTCTGCATCCTGGGCTTGCGTTCCGTGGACCAGCGCGAGCGCGATCTCGTGGCCGGTCACGGCATCGAGGTGCACGACATGCGCGCCCTCGACGAGGTCGGCGTGCTCCGCTCGCTGCAGCCGTTCCTCGACCGTGTCGCCGCCGCTGGCGGCATGCTGCACGTCAGCCTCGACGTCGACTTTCTCGATCCCGACATCGCGCCTGCAGTCGGTACCACGGTGCCCGGCGGCGCGACGTTCCGCGAGGCGCACTCGGTGATGGAGCTGCTGCACGAGAGCCGGCTCGTGACGTCGCTCGACCTGGTCGAGCTCAATCCCTTCCTCGACGTCCGCGGACGCACCGCGCGTCTGATGGTGGATCTGACCGCCAGCCTGTTCGGGCGGCGGGTCATGGACCGCGCGACCCGGAGCTATTGAGCACCTCGCGCGCGGCGCGCCAGCACGCGTGATGCGACGAGTGACGACGCGATCCCGACCCACAGTGCGATGCAGATCGGGCGGGTGACGAACACGCTCAGATCCCAGTTCACCATCTCGACCGTCTGCACGAAGTAGCGCTCGGCAAGCGGCCCGAGGACCAAGCCGAGAACGACCGCACTCAGCGGATAGCGAAGCGTCGCGAGCATGTAGCCGAGCACGCCCATGACCAGCATGACCCCGACGTCGAACAGCTCGCCGCGACCGGCGTAAGCGCCGAGCGTTGCCGGCGGTTCGGGCAGGTCCATGGTGGCGATCGCGTCTTCCAGCCACGGCAGAACCGCCTCGATGGCCGCCCACTGCGGCGCTGAGTGACGGTCGTAGAAACCTTCTCCGAGCATCCCGGTGGTTACGGCCGTCAACCCTTGGGTCCTCCTGCCGCACGGCGGCCATTGTCGGTCGGCGGCTCGCTCAGGCCGGGTCGGACTCCGCGCGGTTGACTCCCAGAAGCGCGTCGGCCGTGTCCTCGTCGGTGACCAGCGTGTCGATGACACCGCGGGCGAGCACTGCGCGCATCACGCCAACTTTGTGCGGCCCGCCGGCGGCCAGGATCACGTTGGGGATGGCGCGCAGGTCTTCGAGCCCGATGCCGATGACCCGTTCGTTGATCGGGTGGTCGATCGGTCGACCGTCGGCGTCGATCACCGTGCCGAGCACGTCACCGACGGCGCCGGCGTCGAGCAGGTCGTCCATCGCCACATCGCTCGGCAGGGCATCGCGCATCAGCAACGAACGTCGCGACAGATCGCCCGCGGCCATCGCCACCGCGTCGGCGCCCTTGATCTTGCGCAGGACGGTCTCGAACACGTCCAGCCCCATGATGATGTCGCGGCTCTCCTTCGAGCCCGCGTAGAGCGGAGCGGGAAAGTAGCTGTGTCGGGCGTGGCAGAGATTGGCGAGCCTCGAGGTGATCTCGAAACTGTGCAGGTCGGAGCCCTTGGTCAGGCCGCCCATCACCGAGACGACCTCGAGATCCGGCCGCTCCAACGGGGCCACGAACCGGGTCGCCAGGTTGAGCGTGTTGCCCCACGACATGCCGAACAGACGGATCTGCGGGCCGGCGAGGATCTCGCTCAGCACGTGGCCGAGGGCAGCGCCCACCGACGCCTGGACCTCTTCGGCGCTGACCGGGCGCGGCGCCACGCAAGCGCGAAGCAGCTCGTAGCGGCGGCAGAGCCGTTGTTCCAGGTCGACGCAAGGAGCGAACGCGGTATCGAACGAAATGCGGATCAGACCCGACCGTCGAGCGGCCGCGAGCGCCTTGTTCACCCGCAACCGGGTCACGCCGAGTTTGTCGGCGACCTCGACCTGGGTCAGCCCCTCGACGTGGTAAGCCCACGCGACACGCGCCAAGAACCGTTCTTCCTGGTCGCCCGCCATGGGCCGCCTGATGCGCATGTCGGTCCCTACTTCACCGCACCCATCGTCAGACCGCGGACCAGCTGCCGCGACGCGATCAACGCGAACACCAGCACCGGAATGACGATGAGCGTCGACGTTGCCATGATCTTTCCATAAGGCAAATCGTATCCTTCCATGAAGCTCACTGCCATGGCCGGAGCCGTCTTCGCGTCGGTACGGGTCAGGACGAGGGCAAACATCAGCTCGTTCCAAGAGAAAATGAACGAGAAGATCGCCGATACGGCAACGCCCGGCATCGCAAGGGGCAGGCAGATCGAGCGGAAGATCCGCCATTGGGACGCTCCCTCCAGTCGCGCGGCTTCGTCCAAGTCGCGCGGGATCGAGCGGAACTGGTCGGTGCAGATCCAGATCACGATCGGCAGGTTGAACGTCAGGTAGATCAGGATGAGCACGACGTGGGTGTCGAGCAGCCCGAGATTTCTCACGATCAAGAAGAACGGCAGGGCCAGCACGATCGGACTGACCATGCGATTGGTGACGAACCAGAACCAAAGCTCGCGTTTACCCCTGAACTCGAACCGCGCGAGCGCGTAGGCCGCCGGCGCGCCGAGGCTGACTGCCAGCGCTGTGGTGCAGACGGCGACGATCAGCGAGTTGATCAAGGTCCGCCCGACCTCATCGTCGAACAGCACCTCGGCGTAGTTGGCGAGGGTGGGTTGGAACAGCCAAACGGGCGGGCTCTCGAGGGCCAACACTTGCGTCTTCAGGCTGGTGGTCACCATCCAGTAGAAGGGGAAAACGCAAAGCAGGATGATCAGGCCCAGCAGCAAAGCCTGAGCCGCAACGCTGCCGCCGGTCGACCCGCGGCCGCTCACGTCGACACCTCGCGGTAGACGATGCGGATGTAGAGCCGGCTGAGGACGATCGTGATGATCAACAACAAGACGGCTTGTGCCGAGGCGAGGCCCTGATCGAAGGCACGAAAACCGATCCGTTGGATCATCAGGCTGATGAGTTCGGTCGACGAGCCGGGGCCACCGCGGGTCATGGTGAAGACCATGTCGAACAGCTTCAGCGTGTCGGCGGTCCGGAGGATCAGAAGCGCCGTCAGGCCCGGCAGCAAGTAGGGCAGCTGGACGTAGCGCACGATCGTCCAGCCGCTCTTGGTCTCGAGCCGTGCGGCTTCCTCGATCTCACCCGGCACCGTCGTCAGCCCGGCGAGGAAGACGAGCGCGCAGAAGGGCGTCCACTGCCAGACGTCCCAGAAGACGATCGTGGCGAAGGCCATGTCGGGATTGCCGAGCCAGTCGATCGGGCCAATGCCGACGAAGCCGAGCAGCTGGTTCACCACCCCGTATTTGAGGTTGAACATCACTTGGCCCAGCAGCCCGACGACTGCGTAGGTGGTTGCCATCGGGATGACCAGACCGAGCCGCGTCAGGGTCTTGAGGAAGCCGAGGCCGGGGCGATGCAGCAGCAACGCTATCAGGAGACCCAGGCCCAGCTGTAGCGGCAACGCGAAGCCCAGCAGCAAGAACGTTCGACCGAGCGCGTCCCAGAACACCGGGTCCGTCAGGCTCGCCGTGTAGTTCTCCAGACCGATGAAGCGGACGTTTCGGAGGTTGGTCAGGTTGTAGTCGTGGAGCGAGGTCCAAACCGCAAAGCCGAGCGGCGCCAGACCGATCACCGCAAGGCTGACCACCGCCGGGGCCAGGAAACCCGCGGCCGCCCAGCGGCCAGACGACCGGGTCACGGGTTCAGCCATCGTCGCGGTTCGTAGACCAAGCTGCCGGCGACGGCGGCGGGTGTCGCACCCGCCGCCGGTCGCTTGCCATCACTGCGCTAGCGGCTTGCTGCCGTCGTAGTACCCGGCATCCTCGAGGACCGCTTCCATGCGCTCGCCGATGATCTGGGCGCCCTCGTCGATCGAGACCTCGCCGAGCATGATCTTCGTCCCCCACTCCTGGACGATCTCGGTGATTTCGGGCCACTCGGCGAACCGCGGGCGGAACTCCGGCACGCCATCTTGCCAGCTCTCGACCAGCGCCGGAACGAACGCGTAGCGCTCGGCAATGCCCGGCAGTTCGTACACCGACTGCCGCGCGGGCACGCCGCCCAGCTCCAGGTACTGGAGCGCATTGGCTTTCGAGGTCACCCATTGGATGAACAGCCACGCCGCCGCCCGTTCGCGTTCACCGGCCTGCGAGGCCACGGCAAGGCTGAAGCCGCCGAGCGCCGGCTTGCGGCCAGCCGGCCCCGTCGGCTCCGGCGCAATGCCGAGGCAATCGACGATCGTCGAGGTCTCCGGGTCGGTCAGGCTGGCGAAGAACGCCGACCACTCGGTGATCATGGCGACATCGCCCTGGGCCAGAGCGTTGACCGTTTCGGCGTGGTCGTAGGCGACGATGCCGTCCGGCATGTACTCCATGAGGTCCTGGCGGAACTGCAGCCCGGCCTGGCTCTCCGGCGAATTGAGGTTCGAGCGGAACTCTGCGTCGAGGAACGAGCCACCGAACGGCCAAAGCACACGGGCGAAGCTGTCGGCGGACTGGGTCTCGTTGCGCTTGGATTGCAGCGCGAAAGCGTGCTTGCCGTCCTTGGTCAGCGCCGGGCCGTACACGTCCTTCAACTCGGCCCAGGTCTCCGGCGGGCGATCGAAGCCGGCGTCTTCCAACATGCAGCGGTTGTAGAACAAGAGGCCGGAGTAGTTGTCGAACGGCAGCCCGTAGACCACGCCGTCCCAACTGCCGAAGGCATCGAGCACCAGCGGGAAAAAGTCGTCGAGATCGAGGTCGGGGTCGACGAGCGCCGGGTTGCTCGTGAATTCGTCGATCGGAACGATCCAGTCATTTTCTGCGAAATTGCCGATCCAGACCAGATCGATCAGGGCGACATCGAGATCGCCGCCGGCAACGAAGTCACGGACCTGTTCGCCGAGCGCGTTCTCGTAGGGGGTCTTGATGACGTTGACCCGGATGCCGGTGGCATCCTCGAAGATCGGCAGCATCTTTTCCGCGGCCTCGTAGCCCGGGCGCAGCAGAAACAGCACGTCGATCGTCGTGCCGCCATAGGGCGCGGCCGCTTCTTCCAGCGACCATGTCTGAGCGTGTGCCGGCGCTGATGCCACCGACGCAATGCCTGCGGCGAGCGCCGTCATGCTGACCAACGAAGTCCAGTTCATCCCATCCTCCCCAAGGCCCCACGGCAGCGGTTTTTGCTGTTGACACACATCTGTATGGAACTAGTGACAAATGTATAATCCGCGTTGATGTCAATGGAAAAATCACGTCGCGGCGGTTGGTCGGGAGAGGTAGGTGGCTCGGGTCGCGGTAGCGAACGTGAACAAACTCTACGGCGTAACCCAAGTCCTGTTCGACGTCTCCCTGGAGGTTGCCGACGGTGAATTCGCGGTGTTCGTCGGCCCGTCCGGATGTGGCAAGTCGACGATGCTCCGGGCGATCGCAGGGCTCGAGGACGTGGCAAGCGGTCGGATCGAGATCGGCGAGGACGACGTAACGAGCCGCGAACCCTCCGAGCGCGGCGTCGCCATGGTCTTTCAATCTTACGCACTTTACCCGCACATGACGGTGCAGGAGAACATGGAATTCGGCCTGAAAGTCAACGGCGTGCCGGCGGCGGAACGCCGAACCCGGGTCGCCGAGGCGGCGCGGATCCTCCAGTTGGCCGACTACATGGATCGCCGTCCGGGTCAACTCTCCGGCGGGCAGCGTCAGCGCGTGGCCATCGGTCGGGCGATCGTCAAGCAGCCGCGGGTCTTTCTGTTCGACGAGCCGCTGTCCAACCTGGATGCGAAGCTCCGTATCCAGATGCGGGTGGAGCTGGAGACGCTGCACAGCGACCTCGGGGCGACGATGATCTACGTGACCCACGACCAGGTCGAAGCGATGACCATGGCCGACAAGATCGTCGTGCTGAACGGTGGGCGGATCGAACAGGTCGGCCCGCCGATGGAGCTCTACCACCGACCGCGAACTGCGTTCGTCGCCGGGTTCATCGGCGCGCCTAGCATGAACTTCCTCGACGTTGCGGCCGCAGACGGCGGCGTGCGCTATGCCGGCATCGTGCTGCCGGCCCACGGTGATCCGAGGGTCGCGCCCGTCCAACTCGGTATCCGGCCGGAGCACCTGCGCGTTGGGGCGCCCGGGTCAGGGCAGCTCGATGCTCGCGTCGAAGTCAAAGAACAGCTCGGTGGCGAGAGCTTCCTTTACGTCCGGACCACCGGTGGCGACCGCCTGGTCGTCAAGGTCGACGGCGACGACCCGACCGGCGCCGGTGCCGATGTGGGGCTGGAGCTTCCGGTCCACCGGACGCACCTGTTCGACGCCGACGGCGTGGCCTTGACCTCGTGACCAGCGCGTGGCGCCGTCAGCTCGACGCCGTCGTCCGCCCGGCGGTAGCGCGCTCAGCCAGCATCGATGCCATCGAAGTCGGCGAGGGCGTCCTGCACGGCACGCCGTCGTTGCTCGACCGGTTCTTCGGCCCTGCCGACGTGGTGTTGATCGCCGACGGCAACACCTACCGTGCCGCTGGCGGCGCGGTGGAGGCGGCACTGCTCGCTGCCGGTCGGCAGGTCCAGTCTTGCGTGTTGCCGGCAGTACCGCAGCCGAAACCGACGCGTGCGCTCGCGGCCAGCATTGCGGTGCTCCTGGCGGAGACCGACGCCATTCCCGTGGTCGTCGGCTCGGGTGTCCTCAACGACGTCGTCAAGTTCGCCGCGTTCGAGACGCGCCGCGACTATCTCTGCGTCGCTACGGCCGCCTCGATGGATGGCTACGCCTCGGCCGGTTCGCCGCTGTCGGACGAGGGGTTCAAAAAGACCGTCGACTGCCGGCCGGCCCGCGTCGTCGTTGCGGATCTCGACGTGATCGGCGCGGCGCCGCGGGCGATGAGCGCTTGGGGTTACGGCGATCTGGCTGGCAAGGTGCCGGCCGGCGCCGACTGGCTCGTCGCCGACGCCCTGGGTGTGGAGCCGCGCGACGACGTCGCCTGGCCCCTGGTCCAAGATCACCTGCCCGAATGGTTGTCGGCGCCGGGGGCGGTGGCAACCGGCGAGCACGGCGCCATAGCTGCGCTCTTCACCGGCCTGACCATTGCCGGGCTGGCGATGGAAATCCACGGCACGTCGCGGCCGGCCTCGGGCGCCGACCACCAGATCGCCCACCTTTGGGAGATGGAGAACCTGCATGTCGCTGGCGAACCGGCGGCCCATGGCGCCTGTGTCGCCGTGGGCTGTCACACCGTGCTCACCCTCTACGACTGGCTGCTCGACCAAGATCTGACCGGGTTGGACGTCGATGGGATCGTTGCGCTCGCGCCATCGATGATGACGAAGGAAGCGAGCGTCCGTGAGGCATTCCACCCGAGCGTCGCCGAGCGGGCGCTCGTCGAGACCCGAGCCAAGCACCTCAGCCCGACCGATCACCGCCGACGCTTGCAGGATGTCCGAAGCGTTTGGCCGAGCTTGCGCGAGGCGTTGGCCAAGCAGTTGACGAGCGCCGACGAGATGGCCGCAGCGCTCCGTGCTGTCGGCGCTCCCGTCTATGGCGCGGACCTCGGGATCGGGGCTGCTCGCCACCGGGCGACCGTCGAAGCCAGCCGGTTCATCCGTAGCCGCTACACCGTGCTCGATCTCCTCGAGGAGTGTGGCCTGCTCGATGCAGCGCTCGACGCGGTGTTCGCGAGACCCGCCTTTGCTGGAGGCGACGCATGACGGAGTGGCTGAGGGAGACGGCGGCTGCCGCCAGCGACGAGCTGCGCGGCGTGGTGAGCGCGGTGGAGCCAAGGACACTCGACCGTCTGGTGGAAGAGCTGGCCACGGCCAAGCGCATCGCCTGCCACGGTGTCGGGCGCGAGGGGTTGATGATGCGTGCGCTGACCATGCGCCTTCACCATCTGGGCCTGGATGCCCACGTGGTCGGCGACATGACCACGCCGCCCCTGGGCGAAGGCGACCTGCTGCTGGTCAGCGCCGGCCCCGGCCACTTCGCCACCGTGGCAGCGTTCGTGGGCGTCGCACGGGAGGCTGGTGCGCGAATCGCGTGCGTCACCGCCCAACCCAGCGGCGGCGTGCCGGCTGCCTGCGATCTCGTGCTCCATCTTCCGGCGCAAACGATGGCGGACGACCAGGGTGCGACCGGATCGGTGCTGCCGATGGGTTCGCTCTTCGAGGCGGCACAGTTCTTGGTGTTCGAGTTGCTCGTGCTCCGGCTCCGCGATCACTTGGGGGTCAGTCCCGAAGCGATGCGCGGGCGGCACACCAACTTGGAGTGACCATGGCCGATTGGATCAGCCGCTTTTCGCTCGCGGGCCGGAAGGCTCTGGTGACCGGAGCATCGAAAGGGATCGGCGCCGAGATTTGCGCGGTCTACGCCGATGCCGGTGCGGATGTGGTGGCCGTTGCCCGCGACGCCGAAGGGCTTCGCACCACCGCCGACGCCGTCCGCGCCCGCGGCCGGTCCTGTCTGGTGGTCGAGGCCGATCTTGCCAGTTCGGACGGACCCGCGTCGGTGGCGCGGCGGGCGCTCGCCCAGTGGGGCACGATCGACATCCTCGTGAACAACGCTGGCGTCGCCCGGCTAGGTCCGGCGTTGGAACTCGATCTGGCTGCCTGGGATCACACCATGGCCGTCAACGTTCGGGCGCCGTTCGCCCTGGCGCAGGCGCTGGCACCAGCAATGATCGCCCAGCGTTGGGGCAAGATCGTCAACGTCTCCTCGCAGACCGGAGTCGTCGCCTTGGACGACCATGCCGCCTATGCCTCGTCCAAGGGCGCATTGAACGCGCTGACGAAGTCGCTGATGGTCGAGTGGGCGCGCCACAACGTCCAGGTCAACGCCATCTGTCCGACGGTCGTCATGACGCCCATGGGCAAGAAGGTCTGGAGTGCCGAGGCCAAGGCCGGGCCCTACCGCGAGGCGACGCCGCTTCGCCGCTTCGGCGAACCGGTCGAGATCGCGGACCTTGCACTCTACCTCGCCTCGCCGGCCGCCGAGCTCGTGAACGGCGCCATCATCATGATCGAGGGCGGCTTCTCCTCGGTTTGATGCGACCAACCACAACGGACCGATGATGATCGACACCGAATGGGCGTTCCGGCGCTACGAAGCCGTCCGGCCGCGCTTGGTCGAAGCCCGGTTCGGTTTTGCGAGCGAGCACGCGCCGAACTTGGCGGCGGTGGCAGACCGGTTCGATGCCTTCGTGCTCGACGCATTCGGCGTTCTCAACGTCGGTGGCAGTGCCATCCCCGGGGCCAAAGAACGGCTGGCCTGGCTGCGAGCCGCGGGCAAGCGTTTGGTCGTCCTGACCAACGGCGCCACCCAATCGCGCGCCGCGGCGTTGGCCAAGTACCGCCAGCTCGGCTTCGATTTCACCGCCCATGAGGTCGTGGCCAGTCGCGATCTGGCGGCCGCGGCATTGGTCGAGGCACCGTTCGCCGCCGCGGGCTGGGGGCGCTGGGCCGCCGCGTCGGGGCCGGCCCCCGACTTCGGCGATCTCGGCGTCGCGCCGGTGGACGACCTCCTGGTCGACGACCACCTGCACGACACGGCGGCCGGGTTCGTGCTGTTCAGCAGTGCTGGCTGGACGGATGCACGTCAGGCGCGTCTCGCCGCGGCTTTGGGTGAGCGGCTCCGACCGGTGCTGGTCGCCAACCCGGACATCGTCGCGCCGCGCGAAGCCGGTTTCACCCTAGAGCCCGGGCACTTCGCTCACGAGCTGGAAGATCGGCTCGGGGTTCACCCACGGTACTACGGCAAGCCCTTTACCAATGCGTTCAGGGCGGCGCTGGCCAGGCTCGGCGAGGATGTCGATCCTCGGCGGATCGCCATGGTGGGCGATACGCTGCACACCGACGTGCTCGGCGGCCGTGCTGCCGGTCTGTCGACCGTGCTGGTCACCGACCATGGATTGTTCGCGGGCCACGACGTCGGCGACTACATCGCCCGCTCGGGCATCGTCCCCGACGTGATCGTCCCGACGATATGACCCGTCATCGGTGCTCGAGGTCGATCCAGTAGCGCCGCAGCGGCCCGCCGCCGAAGATGTCGTCGACGACGTCTTCGAGCACGCCGCCATTGGCTTCGATGATCCGTGCCGAGGCTTCGTTGTGGTCGTGGCAGGTGAGCAAGAGACGGTCGATGCCAGCGGTCCGAGCGAGCGTCTTGGCCTCGGCGAGCAACCTCCGGCCGTAGCCTCGCCGCTGCCGGCTCGGGCGGATGCCGTAGCCCATGTGCCCACCCGATTGACGCAGCACGTCGTTCAGTGCGTGACGGAAGCTCAGTTCGCCGACGAAGTCCCGACCTTCGACCAGCCAGTGGATCGAACTCGACACTGATTGGATTTCGCGGCCGTCAGGCAAGGTCAGCGGCCCGACCTGCGAGCGGCGCGCCAGGTGGCCCACCGGGTCCGCTTCGGCATCGGCAATCTCGGCCATCGTCGCGACGGGGCGGTTGCCGCGGCGGAAACCCTCGCAGAGCGCCGCCACGAAAGACCCGGCGTAGGCAACATCCGGCTCGATCAGGCGAACGGGCCCCGTAGCCAACGGCGATCGCCGCCACCCCGCCAAGCCGATCATCGACGCGCCGGCCCGACGGTGACGAGGCGACTGCCCGCGCTGCCGGAGACGGTCGTCACCCCGGAGGACCGGACCGCTCGGTCAATTCCCGGCCATCGCGTCGAGCGCTTCGATCGCGGAGCGTACGTCGATGACGCCCTTGCCGCCGCGCCCGTTCCAGCTTCGATGCCAATGACCGTCCGCCGTCTCCCGTAGGACGACCTTCAGGGTGGCTGGCGTGATGTCGTCCGCCCGCCAACGGCTGCGCAACGCTGCGACGACGCCGGCGGCGACGGCGGATGCCGCCGAGGTGCCGGTGTTGACGACCGCGGCATCGGCAAACTCGCGGAACCAGCTGGGGACGTTCACGTCCGGCTTCTCGTTGAGCACGTCGCAGCAGGTGAGGCTCGCCGGGGCGGGGCCTTGGGACGACGTGCCGATCCAGGTCGTGTTGCACGACGTCGCGCCGATGGTGAGGACTTCCTCCAGGCCGTTGGCGCCGAGGATGCTGTAGCCGGGACCGCGGTCGTAGGGACCGGTGCGGAGATCCGGGCAGAACTGGCCGCCGTTGCCCGCCGGGAAGACCATGTCGTGTTGGCGCGCCAAGTTGGCGATGACCGCGTTCAGCGGGTTGCTGCGGCGCTCGGTGTAGTTGCCGGGGATCGGCTCGCGCAGCCGGTCGAAGACCGACCACGGGCTGACGAACACCCACGGCCCGGGAAAACGGCGCCGGAGGTTGCGGACGATCAGGAGGTCGAACAGCCGGTAAGCGAAGCAGGCTTCCTTGCTGAAGAAGCTCAGGTCGCTGATCCGCGGCGGGATCAGGGGCAGATCGAAGATCCGCGCGCGCGGCGCCAGCGCCAGAACGTTGCGAGCAACCATGTTGCCATGGAGGTCCGGGAGCTTGTGATCACGCAGCCGCGGGTTCCCGGCCTCCCTGACGCCGTTTTGCGCGAACCAGCTCAGGCCGCCGCCGAAGGTGCCGCCGAGTTGCTCCGTGACGTAGGCGCGGCTGACGCCTTGATCGACGATGACGACGTTGACGTCCTGACCATCGAGCCCAGCTGCGGTCAGAGCGTCGCTACCAAGCAGCCGCTCGGCCACCGGACGGGTACCGAAGGTGCCGCTCGGGCACCCGTGCTGCCAGGCCAGTATGCCGTCGCTCGCCGCGGGCAACACCGCCATGTCGAAGCCGAAGACGGGCGCGGGGCTGATCGCGTAGTCTTGATCGAATGTCGTGAACGTCGCCGAGGTGCAAGCATAAGAGGCGCCGTAGCCGACGTCCGAGCCGGGCAGTGCTTCGCTCGATGCATCGACGAACACCCAAGGGTTGTTGGTCGTGCCATCCGCTTTACTGCCGGGAAGACCGCCGGTTCTGCCTGCGTCAGACGTGACGCAGGCCCGCTCCGTGGCCGTTTCGTCGACGCGGCGGAACGTTTTGTCGATCAGCTCCAAGCACAAGCCACGGCCTGCTTTCTGGAGTTTGCGGTCGAGAGTCTCTCGATCGTCGTCGAACAGGTAGAACACGATCTGTTCGGTACACGACCCGTCCGGTGTGTCCGCAGCACGTGCATCTACCGTCATCAGCCAACCCTCTGATTTTCATCAACAAGAGGTTAACTTCCATCGGGATTCGTGGCAACGTCTCGCGTCCCGAACGAGGTCAGGCGTTGCTCAGCATGACGGAGGTGTCATCGCCCATCGGTAAGCGGGCGGCGCCCGCGCGGCGCCGTATGGCCGTGGCATTCGTCGATGTCGTCGGATTCTCGGCGCTGATGGCCGACAACGAGGTTGCGACGTTCGATCGCTGGAGCGGCCTCCGGCAGGGGTTGCTTCTACCCGGCCTCGATCGCCACGAAGGCCGGCTGGTGAAATCTACCGGCGATGGCATCCTGGCAACGTTCCAGTCCGCGTTGCAGGCCGTTCGCTGGAGCCAAGACGTGCAGCGCGGCGTGCGGTCCATCCGGACCGGGCTCGCCTTGCGAATCGCCCTGAATTGGTGCGACGTCATGCTGGACGGCGGCGATCCGGTCGGCGATGGCGTGAACATCGCCGCGCGCCTGCAGGAGCGGGCGGCCGCCGGCGGCGTCATCGCGACCCGTGCGGTGGTCGACGCGGTCGCCGACGAGCCCGGGATCATGTTCCGTTGGCTCGGGCTGGTCAGCCTGAAGCACGCCGGAGACGCGGTTGAGGCCTTCGATCTCGTCACCGACGGGCGTGCCGCGCCGGCAACGCTCCGCGCGGATGCCGACCGGCCCTCGATCGCCGTGTTGCCGCTGCGCAACGACGGCGGCGTCCGCGACGACGATTTTTTGGCGGAGGGCGTGCTCGAGGACGTGGTCTTGTCGCTCGCCGCATTGCGTGAATTGGTTGTCATCTCACGGCAGACGACGATGACGCTCGCCAACGGTGACCTCGACACCCGCGACGTCGGGCGCGCGCTGGGCGTGCGCTACGTGCTGTCAGGCACGCTTCGGCGCGCCGGCGACCGCCTGCGTGTCGCGCTGGAGCTCGACGACGCGACCACGGGCGAGGCGGTGTGGCGTGAACTGGTGACCTTCGGCGAGGGCGACGTGTTCGCCATGCAGGACATGTGCGTCGAGCGGGTGGTGGCACGCATCGCGCCGCACGTCCGCGAAGTCGAATTGCGGCGGGCGCTTCGCAAGACGCCGGAAAGCTTCACCGCCTACGAAGCCTATCTGCGCGGGCTCGACTTGATCGGCCAGCCCGATCGAGCGGCGTTCGAGCGGGGTTATGCCTTCCTCCGCCGATCCATGGACCTGGACAGTGGCTTTGCCATGGCGGCGGCCTGGGCGGCGCGTTGCCACAGCCTGCGCATCGGCCAGGGATGGTCCGAGGATCAGACCGAGGACTGCCGGCAGGCCGCCGAGCTGGCCAGCCAGGCGATCGCGTTGGACCGTGACAACGCTTTGGCGCTCGCCACCTACGGTCACATCCAGTCGTACCTCTTCGGCGACTACGACACCGGTGCCCGGTACCTGGAGCGCGCCCGCGAGGCATGTCCGAACTCGGCCGTTGCCTGGCTGTTGTCGAGCGCCACCTCGAGTTTCTTGTCCAATTCTGATACCGCCATCGAGCAGGCGGAGCGGGGTTTGCGTCTGTCGCCATTCGATCCGCAGCTCTTCTTCGGATTTCATCTGCTTGGCCTCGCTCACTACGTGGCCGGCCGCCACGACGAGGCCATTCGCTGGTCACGCCAGTCGCTCGCTGAAAACGCCGCCTACACCAGCGGCTACCGCGTGCTGATCGCGGCGCTGGTGGCGGTGGACTCGCTCGACCAGGCACGAGCGCTGGCGGCGACGGCGATGGAGCTGGAGCCGTCGCTCCGGCTCGCCCGCTACGACGGCACCGGCAAGCCATTCCGTGATCTGGAAGCCAGTGCCTTGTTCGCCAGCCGTTTGCGGGCCGCAGGCATTCCAGATTGAGTGAAGCCCAAATGGGGAGGATGCGATGAGCATGCGGATCGGTTCGACCGATGCTACCGATGCGACGGACGCCACGGACGCTACCGACGCCACGGATGCGACGGACGCTACCGACGCCACGTCGGCGCTGGTCATCACCGAGGACGGTGGCCGGCTGGCGCGGGGCCAATCGCCGACTTGGCATCCCGACAACCCGGAGACACCGCCCGGGAGTGGCATCCCAACGCCGGTCGAGGACCTTTGGTGGCCGGCGAACCAGTGGCCCGCTGTCCATCCGATCGCCCGCACCGGTGCCGGGCCGACGGCGCCGTTCGCCCGGTTGCACGAGATCTACCCGACGTTCGGCACGGCCGTCTTCGCCCGCGGCGACTGGTCGCCGGCTCGGATCGCCAAGGTGCTGCTCGGCGAGTTCGTTCAGCAGCCGGGCTGGAACACGGTGAGCCTGCCGGACCCTGCCGTGCTGACCAATGTCGACGGCCAGATGGTCCGTGCGACGACGTTCACCGCCGACCCGACGAGCCCACAGGCGCCGAGGACGTTGTTCCGGCTCGACGACGAGCTGACCGAGCTGGTCGGCTTGATCGAGTACCGGGGCGGGGTCGTGGGGGAAGCGCTGCAACAACGCGGCGTCGTCGCCGGCTACTATCGCCGGATCCTTCCCTACCGCCTGACCACCCACCCGGCGACGGTCTACCTGGTCGAAACGGCGCTCACCGTCGCGAGCTTCCTCGCCATGCACTACAAGTGGCAGTTCCAACGCCCACGCCCCTCGCAGCTGTGCCCGGCGCTCTTGCCGACCATCCCAAACCCGCGTCATGCCTCGTACCCGAGCGGCCATGCCACCGAGGCGTTTCTGGTGGCGTCGGTCCTACAGCTGGTGATGCCGGACCTCTCCAAGACGTTCCCCAACGGCGTCACGCGCAACCCGCTGCACGACATGGCCAACCGGATCGCCCGCAATCGCGAAGTCTTGGGGGTGCACTATGCCTCCGACAGCGAGGCCGGCTTCCGACTGGCCCAGGCCGCCTTGCCGTTGCTTCAGGCCTGCCCTTCGATCCCGGCGCTGGTCGCCGAAGCGCAAGCGGAATGGGCAGGGACCACGAACGCCTGAGGCGACGCTTCACCCCGCGGCCGCCGTCGGCCATGGTGTCCGCCGACAGTTGACGGGGGGCGGACATGGCGGCGTTCGATCTGGTGGTGCGCGGCGGCGAGGTGATCACGGCGGCTGACCGGTTCCGCGCGGACGTCGGGGTCAAAAACGGTGTCGTCACCGGCCTCGGCGAGAGCTTGGAGGCCGGTCGGCGCGAGATCGACGCCAGCGGCCTTTGGGTGCTGCCGGGCGGCATCGACAGCCACGTCCACGTCGCTCAGTGGTCCGGTGAGGGCATCACCATGGCCGACGACTTCACATCGGCCACAGCGGCGGCGGCCTGCGGCGGCAACACCTTGGTCATGCCTTTCGCCCTGCAGCGCCGGGGCCACGGCCTCCGCCAGACGGTGCAGGACTACCACGCCCTTGCCGACGGCAACTGCCACGTCGACGTCAGCTTCCACATGATCGTCGCGGACGCGACGCCGGCGGTGCTGGGTCAGGAGCTGCCGGCCCTGGTCAAGGACGGGTACACCTCGTTCAAGGTGTTCATGACCTACGACGACCTTGTCCTCGACGACCGCTCGCTGCTCGAGGTGATGGCCGTGGCGAAGCGCGAGGACGCGCTGGTGATGGTCCACGCCGAGGGCTACGACACGATCCGGTTCCTGGTCGACCAGCACGAGGCTGCGGGCAAGACCGCGCCTTTCTACCATGCAACCAGTCGGCCCGACGTGGTGGAGCGCGAGGCCGTCCACCGGGCCGTCAGCCTTGCCGAGCTGATCGGGATCCCGATCATGATCGTCCACGTCAGCTCGGCGGCGGCGATGCAGCAGATCGAGTGGGCGCAGGCGCGGGGCCTGCCCGTCATGGCCGAAACTTGCCCGCAATATCTGACCCTGACCGGGCAGGACCTCGAAGGCCTCAACATGGACATGACGGGGGCCAAATACGTCTGCTCGCCGCCGCCCCGAACCGAGGCCGACCAACGCGCGATTTGGTCCGGCCTCGAGCGCGGCGTGTTCCGCACGTTCAGTTCGGACCATTGCCCGTTCCGCTACGAGGCGAGCGACGGCAAGCTCAATCCCAAGGCCCGGACGTCGTTCCGCTGGATCCCCAACGGCATCCCCGGCATCGAAACCCGCCTGCCGATCCTGTTCTCGGAAGGCGTTTCCAAAGGCCGTCTGACGCCACAGCAGTTCGTCGCCTTGAGCACCACCAACCACGCCAAGACCTACGGCCTCCACCCGCGCAAGGGCACGATCGCGATCGGTAGCGACGCCGATCTGGCGCTCTGGGATCCTACCCGGAAGGAGACGATCAGGCAGGACATCCTCCACCACGGCGCGGACTACACGCCTTGGGAAGGTCTCGACGTCGTTGGCTGGCCGGTGACCACGATATGCCGCGGCGAGGTCGTCGTAGATGACGGCGCCGTCGTCGGCGGTCGCGGTCATGGCCAGCACATCGGCCGCTGATGCCTCGGATGGCGCTGGAACGGCGATGTCGAGACTTGGTCGCGGAGCTCGGTCTTGGCGACGTCCAGTCCGTGGTCCCATTGACCGGCGGTGTGGCCTCCGACATCGCGGTCGTCGATCTGGGCACCCGGCGTCTTTGCGTGAAGTTCGCCCTGTCGAAGCTGCGGGTCGCCGAAGACTGGCAGGCGCCTTTGCACCGCAATCGCGCCGAGTACGCGTGGCTGCAGTTCGCGGCCGCGGTCGCGCCCGAGAGCGCGGTCGAGCTGTTCGGGCGGTCCGACGCACAGCACGGCTTTGCCATGGCGTTCGTCGAAGGAGACGACGTGCGGCTATGGAAGGCTGAGCTGTTGGCGGGCCGTACGGGTCGTGACGAGGCGGCCGGTGTCGGCAATCTCTTGGGTCGCATCCACGCCGCCTCGACAGCGCCCGACGCCGATCGTTCGCCGTTTCGCAACCGCGACGACTTCCGCGCCCTGCGGATCGAGCCGTATCTGAGCTTTGCCGCTGGTCGCCATCCGGCGGTCGCGGCGGAACTTCACGAACTCGGCGACCTGCTCTATGCGAGCGAGCAGGTGCTCGTGCACGGCGACGTCAGTCCGAAGAACGTCCTGCTACGTCGGGGCCGCCCGGTCATCTTGGATGCCGAATGCGCGACGCTGGGCGATCCGTGCTTCGACGTGTCGTTCTGCCTGAACCATCTGGTGTTGAAGGCGGTGCACGTCACGGCGTTGCGCGGCTCGTTCGCCGCTTTGGTCGACGGCTTCTGGCAGGCCTACGTGACCCACGTCACGTGGGAGCCGGTCACTGACCTGGAGCGGCGGGTATGCCGGCTGCTGCCAGCGCTGATGTTGGCACGGATCGACGGCAAGTCGCCGGTCGAGTACTTGACCGAAGACGAACGCGAGCGCGTCCGTCGATTGGCGCTCGGGTGGGTGCGTCAGCCGGTGGGGACGCTGGCGTCGTTCGTCCAGGAACTGGTGTCGAGAGAGAAGGACATCGCCACTTGACGGCCATCAGTTCGATCAAGGGACGCCGGGTTTGGGATTCGCGCGGGCAGCCCACCGTCGAGGTCGAGGTTTCGCTCGAAAGTGGTGCGCACGGCCGGGCGATCGCACCAGCGGGAGCGTCGCGCGGGACCCGGGAGGCGATCGATCTGCGCGACGGTGGTGGGGCGCTGCGTGGCAAGGGGGTCCAAAAGGCGCTCGCCGGCGTGGATCACGTGATCGCTCCCGCCCTGGTCGGCTTGGACGCGACCGACCAGTCGCATGTCGATGGGGTGTTGGTGGCGCTCGATCCCTCGCGGCTCAAGGCAACCCTCGGCGGAAATGCAGCTGTGGCGACCTCATTGGCGGTGCTGCACGCCGCGGCGGCAGAGGCGCGGAAACCGCTCTGGCGCCACATCGCCGATCGCTACTCCCGCACGCCGTCGCTACCCTTGCCCGAGATCCAGATCTTCGGAGGTGGCGCCCATGCGGGACGGCGGGTCGACATCCAGGACTTCATGATCATGGTCCCGGGCGCCTCGTCCTTCGACGAGGTGATGGAGGTCACCAGCGCCGTCTACTTCGCCGCCGGCGACATCATGGCGGCCAAAGGCAAGTTGGCTGGCGTTGCTGACGAGGGCGGCTGGTGGCCGGTCTTCGACAGCAACGAAGAGGCCCTGGAGACCTTGGTCGTCGCGATCGAGAAGGCAGGTGAGAAGCCCGGCGACCGGGTCGTCATCTCGCTGGACATCGCTGCCTCCGAGTTCGGCAAGGACGGCCGTTACCGCTTGGCGTTGGACGATCGTTACCTGGAAAGCGATGCGCTGATCGAGTTGCTGGGCGGCTGGCTCGAGACCTATCCGATCGCGTCGATCGAGGACCCGCTGGGCGAGGACGATCCGGCGGGTATGATCGAGTTCTCACGCCGTTTCGGCGGCCAAGTCCAAATCATCGGCGACGACTACCTGGTGACCAATGCGGCCCTCGTTCGGGAAGCGGCGAAGCACGGGGCCTGCAACGCCGTGTTGCTCAAGGTCAATCAGGCCGGAACGGTCAGCGAAGCGATCGAGACCTTCAGTGCTGCGGAGACTGCCGGTTGGCGCACCGTCGTCTCGGCGCGGTCGGGCGAAACCGAGGACATCTCGATCAGCCACCTCGCTACCGGTCTCGGCTGCGGTCAGCTCAAGGTCGGCTCGTTCACGCGCTCGGAGCGGATGGCCAAATGGAACGAATGTTTGCGGATCCAGGACGCGCTGGGAGCAGGCGCGTTCGTCGGCGGCTCCCCCTTGGTACGGACGTGGTGGAAGCGTTGAGTTGCGGCTGGAGAAAGGCTCGGATGGGTAAGGGCGCCTTCACGACCAGCGACCGGTTGTAGTCGATCGGGAGTGCGGCTAGAGGATTCGAGGAAGTCGAGCGGAGACGGCGCCGGACCAGTGGGCCGTTGCTCCTCCCTGCGACGTGCATGAGATGGCCGAGGCGACACTCGTAAACGCTACAACGATTGCTGATCGGGAGAGACAAGATGAAGTCCGCAGATCTTTCGGTTATGGACTCCATGCCCGTCGTTTTTTGGGCAAAGAACGAACAAGGCGTGTACATCTGGGCCAACAAGACGATGGATGAGTTCGGCGGTGGCAACGTCGTCGGCAAAACAGACTACCAATTGCCGTGGGTCGACACCGCCGACGCGTTGATCGAGCATGACAATCAGGTCCTGGCCAGCAACAAACCCGGCTATTCCCACGAGGTCGTGCACAAGTCATCGAAGGGCGAAGCGACGTTGAACGTGTGCAAGTTCCCCGGCGAACTGGATGGCGTGCGCTGCACCTTCGGTATCTCCTTCGTCGTCGAAGACTGATCCGGACCGACGTCGGTCCGGCGGATCGCTGGGACGGCCGACGGGCTAGCCGTCGGCCGTCGTCCTGGACGTGATCTGCCGGACGTCGGCGGCGGACCAAAGGAGCGAA
This sequence comes from Pseudomonadota bacterium, assembly GCA_039818825.1. GTDB lineage: Bacteria > Pseudomonadota > Alphaproteobacteria > Geminicoccales > Geminicoccaceae > JBCBTD01. The sequence continues at coordinate 23,679 of JBCBTD010000007.1, read as the reverse complement.
GCCAGCAGGATCGCGCCGAGTGCCGAAGCGGTTGCCAGAACGAACGGCAGCCGCAAATCGATGCCCATCAAATCGCCGCCGAGCAGTGACGTCAGCCCGGCACCAAGCGTCCAAAGCGCCGTCGAAACGCCCATGACCCAACCCTGCTCGGCAGCCGACACGCTGGCTGAAAAGATGCTGAGGAGCGTCGCGTAGCCGACGGCGAACGCGGCTGCCAATGGGATGATCGCGAGAAAGACAACGACGATGTCCGGCAAGGCGACGAACAGTGCGGCCGACGCTGCCATGACCGCCGCGGCGCCGATCACGATCTTGCCCTTCGAGAAGCGCTGACCGATCGGGGCGACCAGATACGCGCTGGAGAGCGCCAACGACGCGCCGCTGACCAGGATGGCCAGGCTGGCGCCCAACGTGCCGACGTCGAACCGGGTCGTCAGGTAGGCATCCAAGAAGACGTAGCACGTATTCCACACCAGCATGAAGCAGAAGAAGACCGCAGCGACTCGGAGCACCGTCCGATGCTGCAAGATCTGCCACAGCAGCAAGAACACTTCTTGCGGCTTCACCCGTAGCGGGGCGCGGCTGGTCAAGCTGTCGTGGAAGTAGAACTGAATGAGGATCATGGCGACGAGGACGAGGCCGATCGCAACGTAGAAGGGGAGGCTGAGCGACGCGAAGTCGCCGAGCACCCGCTGATCGGACAAGAGGCCGGCGATCAGTGGGCCCGCCACCAGGCCGAGGCTGAGCGCGGCGACGGCGGCACCCAGGTTCTTCGTCTTCTCGGCGTCGGAACGGCTGAGATCGGCCATCGCCGCCTGGGCGATGGGTTGGTTGCCCGCGGTGAACCCGGTGATCGCGCGGCCGAGGAGCATCAGCCAGAGGCTGCTCCAGCCAATCGCCAAGATCGTCAACACGTAGCCGACGAGCGCGCCGGCGAGACAGATCAGCATGCCGTTCTTGCGGCCGATGCTGTCCGACAGCTTGGAGATGTAGACGGCGCCGAGGAACCACGAGAGGTAGAAGACGCCAATGACCAGGCCGTAGGTCGCGTGCCGCACGCTTTCTGTGGTCTGCGCCGGCAGGAAGTCGCTGGTCGGTGCAGTGATGAGTTGGTTGATGATGGGGATGATCAAACCCTGTCCCGCGACATCGACGAAGATCACGACCAGCAAACCGAGTTTGGTGAGGGTCATACGCCTATCCAGCGACCGAACGGTGCCCGCATGACGAGCAGCACCTCGAGGCCGTGCACTGGAGCATCGCTCTGGCGCGCGCGTCTGCACTCTCCTCGAGCTTCGACGCCAGCGAAACCCATCGTGCTCGTTGGCGGTGGTTCCGGACGCACCAGCGCGCAATGGTGCCGCCGCGAGCTGTCGCTCCCTTGCGGGCGGGCGCCACCTTCAAGCCCGCTCCAAATAGCCTACAGCAGCCAGGACGTGGGTTCGCACTACGTGCAGGAACTCGTCGACCGTCACGTGCTCGTCGGCGCGGCCCATGGTGACTGGGGACGGGCCGTAGAGGAACGCGGGCACGCCGCGCCAGCGCCAGTAGCGGCTGTCCGAGCCGCCGAGGCTGGAGAGCGGCGTCGGCCGGGGATGGCCCAGCGCTTCCACCGTGTCAGCGATGACGCGGAACAACTCGTGTTCGGGATCGGCCAGGCTCGGTGGATAGGAATGAGCCTCGTCGACGGTGTAGGCGGCCAGCGGGACAGCGGCGACGACCGCGTCGACGTGGGCCAGCACGTCGTCGCGGGTGATGCCCATCGGGTAGCGAACCTCGACTTCCACTTTGCAGGCATGGGGGATCTGATTGATCTTCAGGCCGCCTCGGATCGTGCCGACGTTGACGACGACGCTGCGCACGACTTCTGCGGCACCCTCCCCCATGCCGGCCTCGGTCTGGGCGATGCCATCGGCGGACAACAACGCGGCAGCTACGGGGCCTGGCAAGTCAGGTTGATGGCCGTGCAGCCGCATCAGCCCGCGGATGATACCGGTTGCCTGGAAGATCGCGTTGGGGCTGAGGTGTGGATAGCCGCCGTGACCGCCATCGGTCTGGGTCGTCACGGTCAGCCGTAGCGTGCCTTTTTCCATGAAACGGACATTGTTCAGGCCGGACGGCTCACCGTTGAGGCAGGCATCGCCGAGGACCTCGTCCGGGAACTGCTCCATCAGCCAAGCGGTGCCCCAGCGCCCGCCGGTCTCCTCGTCCGAGACACAGGTCAAGGTCAGCTTGCCGGCAAGCGCTTGGCGGATCTCGTAGAGATAAGCGAACGCGAAGACCGAGGCGGAGGTCCCGCATTTCATATCGCTCGCCCCACGGCCGTAGAGCCGATCGTCGACCAGCGCCCCCGTCCAAGCGGTCGTGTCGTCGATCGGTGCGAACACGTCGATGTGGCCGTTGAGCACGAGGTGCTTGCCTGGCGCGCCCAGCTCGTAGCTGCCGATCACGTTGGGCATGGTGTCCGCGGCGGCTTCGAGGCGGAACGGTACGCCTTTGGCGCCCAGATAGTCGGCGATGACCGCCGCCGCCGGGCGCGTGTCGCCGGGCGGGTTGGCGCTTTTCGCCCTCAGGAAGTCGCGAAAGAACGCGATCAGTGCGTCCCGGTCGTCGTCGAGCCGGCTCAGAAGCTGGCGCTGCAGGTCGTTCACGTCGTCAGGCTCCGATCCAGGCGCACGTCCAAGGCGTCGCGGAGTTGGTACCAGGTGCCGACCAGCGGCAAGAACCAGGGGCGGCCGTCGTAGAGCGGCAGGGTCGGGAACGCGTCCCGGTCGAATGCGCTCTTGGTGTTCGCACCCGTCAACGAGCCGGCGACCTGATGGCCCAGCCACGTCGCCATCGCCACGCCGGAACCCTGGCAGCCGCCGACGTAGATCACGCCCTCGGACCGGCCGATGTGCGGCACCCAGTCGAAGGTGAAGGCGACGTTGCCTTTCCAGGCATGGCTGAGTTCGACGTCGCGCAAGTCCGGCCAGACGCGGCTCATGAAGCCATGAAGGGTTTGCGCGGCGCGGCGTTCGTTGCCGTCGACGAAGCTGGCGCGGCCGCCGTAGAGCACCCGTGTGCCGTCAGGGGAGATGCGGAAGTAGGAGAGCACGCGTTTGGTGTCGACGAACACGTGGCCCTGGGGGCTGAGCCGGCGGATGAGGTCTGCCGGCAACGGCTTGGTCGCAATCATGTAGCTCGCCAGCGGGATCAGCCGGCGCCGGAACCACGGACTGAGGTCGTCCGTATAGCCGTTGGTAGCGACGACCACGTGGCGGGCGATCGTCTCGCCGCCACGGTGCAGCAACCGGAACCGATCGCCTTCGCGGAGGATCGCACCGACCCGGCAAGACGGCGTCAGCGTGGCACCGGCCGCGGCGACGCGCCGGCGCAACGACCGGTGGTAGAGTGCCGGGTGCAGCGCGCCTGCCTCCTCGACCACCAGCCCGCCGGCAAAAGCCTCGGTTTCGGTCACCAAGCCCAGCTGCTCTCGATCGAGCAGCTCCGTTGGGATCCCGCGAGCCTGCAGGCGACGGGCCTGGTCGGCCAGCCCTTCCAGCGCTCGCCTCGTATGGGCGCCGACGAAGCGGCCGGTGCGGCGATAGCGAGCATCGAGTTGTTCGCGGGCGATCAGCTCCTCCAGGTAGAGCATCGACTGGCGGCCCTCGGCGAGCATCGCCTTCGCGACCTCGCCGCCAAACCGCCGCTCCGCCGCCTTGGCGATCTTCAGCCCGCCCGAGACCAGCCCGCCATTGCGTGTGCTCGCCCCGATCCCGACCGGGCCGGCTTCCAGCACCGCGACGGTCAGCCCGCCGCGACGGAGGTCGAGTGCCGCGCTGAGGCCAGTGTAGCCAGCGCCGACGATCGCGACGTCGACCTCGTTGGGTGCGCCCGGGCCATCGTCCTCCGGTGGCGCCGCCTCCCACCAATAGGGCCGCACCTCGACGTCGTCGGCGAACGCGGCGTCGGCGGTCATCGGAACTCGCTGCGGACGATGGCGCCGTGCTCGTCGAGCCGGGGCGGTGGCGCCAGCGTGGTCGATGCCCGGCCCTCGCGGCGGACCGGCGGCGCCGCCAAGGCGATCCGTCGGCCGGCGACGTCGACCATGGCCCGGGTCAGCGCCGCGTGCCGGCTCAGCGCTTCGAGGTCGTTGACCCTGCCGCTGGCGATCTCCGCTTGGGCCAGCCGTGCGTCCAACTCAGCGGCAGACAGCCCAGCAAGAGCGTCCTCGATCACCGCATCGAGCCGTGTCCGATGGGCGACGCGCCCGCGGATGTGGTCGAAATCGGGGTCGGTGGCCAGGTCCGGACGGCCGAGCACGACCGCGCAGAACCGCTGCCATTCCCGTTCGTTTTGGACGACGAGCAGCCGCGGTCCGTCGGCCGTGGCATAGACCCCGTAGGGGGCGATGGCGGAGTGGTGGAGCCCCGTTCGCGGCGTCGGCTCACCACCCTGTTCCCAAAGCAGCAGTGGCACGTTCAGCCAATCGGCCATGACGTCGAACATGGCGATGGAGAGGCTGGCGCCCTCGCCGGTCCGTTCGCGGGCGAACAACGCCTCCAGGATCGCCGCGTGGGCCGTCTGCCCAGCACCGATGTCGACCACGGGCGCGCCGACCCGGCCCGGCGCGTCGGCAGATCCGGTGACGCTGGCGAGACCGCTTTCGGCCTGGACCACGAGGTCGTAGGCCTTGGCGTCGGCGAAGGCGGTATCCGCAGCGAACCCGCGGATCTCGCAGACGATCAGCCGCGGATTGCTGGTCCGCAAGCGGTCGCCGCCGAACCCGCGGCGTTCGGCGGCGCCGGGGGCCAGGTTCTGCAAGAACACGTCGGCGCGGGCGACCAGCCGGTGCAGGAGCGCCACATCGTCGTCGTCGTCGAGGTCCAGCACCAGCGACTGCTTGCCCCGGTTCAGCCAGACGAAGTACGAACTCTCACCGGCCACGGCCGTATCGTATCGGCGGGCGAAGTCGCCGCCTGGCCGCTCGATCTTGATCACGCGGGCGCCGGCGTCGGCCAGACGGGCCGAAGCAAACGGTGCTGCGACCGCCTGCTCCAACGCCACGACCAGGACGTCCTCCAGGCTTTTCATCATGCCAACAAAGCACCGGAACGGCCTGGAATCTACGGCCATGCCGTAGCTTCGGTAGAATTGGTGTCGAGCGCGGCGGGCGCGATCGTCAGGGGTAACTCAGCCGCCCGGCGTGCCGGCCGACGGCGGGTGGGCCGGGTCGACGTAGTGCGTCGCTCAGGGGCCGGTCGCCACGCCGAAGATCACCGTGTCCTCGTCCGCGCCATCGAAGTGCCGGGCCTCGGCAGGCACGATGAGCATGGAGCCGGCCGTGTGCCTGGCCAATCGAGCGACGTCGCGGGTCGTGCCGTAGCCGAGTTGGAGCGCGCCGCGGGCGACGAAGACGTGGGCCGTCCGGCCGTGCCAATGGGGCGGGTCCCAAAAGCCAGCCGGGATGAAGAAGGCGTATGCGAACGCGGCGTCAGGGGTTCGTCGGTCGCCGTGGAGCACGGCGTACTTGGTGCCATCGTCACCGCGTTCCTGCCAGTCGATCGCGTCAGCGGACCAATGCCTTTGCACGGCGCAGGCCTCCGGGTGGTGGTGCCGTTCGGTGGCCGATGCCTAGCGAAAGCGCCACCTGCAGTCCGCCCGCTTCTTGCGGCCGCCTCGCTGCTGCCGAGGCGGTTCGGCGCCGGCTGCGCCATCCATTGTCGAAACGGCCGTTCGGCGCTATACAACGCGCGTCCACGGTTCGTGGGGAGGTCTCAGATGACGAGTTGGTCTCACACCTTCCATTGATCTGAAGCTGCACGGCAGCTTCTGACCGGCCGCGCGCATCGACAGCGCGCGCCACCCACGACCGTTTCCTCGCCCCGATCTCAAGCCGCCCGCAACCGGCGGCTGCTCCTCGTCTTCTTTTTTGCGAGCCGACCGATGGAACCCGGACTCTCGGACGTTTTCCGTTTTGCGTGGCGCTACTGGCGGCGCCTGCCCCTGCTGCTCACCTTCGCGTCGGCCGGCATGCTCGGTGCCACGGCCGTCGACGTGGCGATGCCGCTCGCCATCGGCGGGCTGATCGACGCGCTGGTCGACCAGGCCACGCCTGACGCGGCCTTCGACGCCTTTCTCGCCGTCCTTGGCCTGACCATCCTGTTCCACGCGCTGCACAAAGGCGGCGACTACGTGTGGTGCATGGTCGCCAGCCGGGCGATGCGGGCGATATGCGCCGAAGCTTTCGCCAAGGTGCAGCGCTTTTCTGCGAGCTGGCACGCGGACACCTTCGCCGGCAAGACCGTGCGCAACATCACGCGCGCCACCTGGGCCTTCGACGACTTCGGCGACGCGCTCTACTTCGGCATCGTGCCGGCGGTGCTGGTGACCTTCGGCACGGGCCTGGTGATGGCGTGGAAATGGCCGCTCATGGGCGTGCTGTTCCTCAGCGGCGCCGCCTTCTACGTCGCCGTCAGCTTGGTCCTGTCGACCAAGCTCATGGCGCCGCGCCACCGCGCCTTCGTCGGCGTCGACAGCGAGCTGTCGGGTGCCATTGCCGACGCCATCACCAACAACATGCTGGTGAAGACCACGGCCGCCGAGCCGCGCGAGGAGCAACGCTTGGCCGGCTTTCTCGACCGCTGGAACTGGCACTTCGTGCGCACCTGGAACATGTCGGTGCACACCCAGATCGGCCAAGCGGCCTGCATGGCGCTGGTTCAGGGACTGATGCTCGGCGCCGCCATCTGGCTGTGGGCCGAAGGTGAGGCGACGCCGGGCGACGTGGTCTACGTCGTCACCGCCTTCCTCTTCGTGAACCGCTATCTCGCCGAGATCGGCCAGCACATCCGCACCCTGGAGCGGGCGGCGGGCGATCTCTACCCCGTCGTCAGCTACCGCGAACTGGTGCCGGAGATCGTCGACGGCACCAAAGCGACGCCGCTCGTCGTCGATGACGCGGCCATCGCGTTCGAGGCGGTGCGCTTTGGCTACGGCGCCGGGGGCCGGCCGCTGTTCGACGGCCTGGATGTCGCCATCCGGGGCGGCGAGAAGATCGCGCTCGTCGGCCATTCGGGCAGCGGCAAATCGACGTTCGTGAAGCTCCTGCAGCGGCTCCACGACATCGACGGCGGTGCCATCCGCATCGATGGATGGGACATCGCGCAGGTGACCCAGGCGAGCCTGCGCCAGGCGATCGCCTTGGTGCCGCAGGAGCCGGTGCTGTTCCACCGGTCGCTGGCGGAGAACATCGCCTACGCCAAGCCCACGGCCGGTGCCGAGGAGATCGAGCGCGCCGCCAGGCTCGCCAATGCGCATGGGTTCATCGCTGGCCTACCCGACGGCTACGGCACCCTGGTCGGTGAGCGCGGTGTGAAGCTCTCAGGAGGTGAGCGCCAGCGGGTGGCGATCGCCCGTGCCCTTCTGGCCGACCGCCCGATCCTGATCCTCGACGAGGCCACCTCGTCCTTGGACAGCGAGAGCGAACAGGCGATCCAGGAAGCGCTGGAGCGGTTGATGGCTGGCCGCACGACCTTGGTCATCGCCCATCGGCTCTCGACGGTCCGGCACGTCGACCGCCTGCTGGTCTTCGACCAGGGCCGAATCGTCGAGGAGGGCACACACGATGCCCTCCTTGCGAATGAGGATGGGCACTATCGCCGTCTCCACGACATTCAGGCGGTGGCGTGGACGCCGGGTGCGGGTGGGTGAGGCTTCAGGCGCGGGGACGTGGTTCCCCGCGCCTGGCCCGCCAAGGCGAAGAACCAACCCAACCAGCGAGGGAACCAAGCGATGAAGGAGATCGTCGACATCTGGGTCAATTGCCCGTCACACGAGGTGGCCGACAGGATCGCCGAGCGCCTCTTGTCGGCGCGTCTGGCCGCCGCCACCAACCAATTCGCCGAGGTGATCAGCCGGTACGTCTGGAAAGGCAAGCTCGAGCGGGCCACCGAAATCCCGCTCCGGATCAAGACGCGGCGCTCGCTCGCGGCACACTGCGAGGCGCAGATCCGCGACCTACACCCTTACGAAACACCAAGCATCCAGGTCGTCGCGATCGCCGACGTGAACGTCGAGTATTTGGAGTGGGTTTATGCCGAGACGGCTGAATGAGCGAAGTGGTTTGACCGCCGCTCGCGGAGACATTGCCAATCGCTGGAGCAGGATGCTCCCGCTGAATCCTCGCGCACCGCAGCTCGCCCAACGTCGAGCGCCCGACGTGCCAACGCCCGGCCGCGGTGCCGATCTGCAGCGCCCGCGATCCCGGACGCGCCGTATCGAGCGAACGTGTCGGTGCACGAGCCAGCGGTTGCTCAGATCGTGATGTCGAGGTCGGCGAACGTCAGCGCGGCCGGCCCGGTGACGAGCAAGGCATTGCCGTAGCCGAAGTCAAAGTACACCGTTCCATTGTAGTCGATGGCGAACCAATCTGCTACGGCGATCGATCCCAAGCTGAAGGCCGAGAGATCGACGCGATCGCCCACCGCGTAGTCGTAAATGGTGTTGAAGCCTTGGTTGAAGAAAAACGTGTCTGCCCCGCCGCCGCCGACCATGCCGTCATTGCCGAGTTGACCATCCACGAGATCGTTTCCAGCATCACCAGACACCCAATCGTCGCCAATTCCACCGAACAGCCAATCGCCGTCGGCGCCACCGTAAAGCACATCGTTCTCGGAACCGCCGTCGACGTAGTCAGCCCCTGTGCCACCAACGAGTAGATCGTATCCCGAGCCGCCTATCAGCGCATCGGCGCCGCTACCGCCCGACAAGTAGTCGTTGCCGAGCTGCCCGTAGATGCTGTCGTTGTCAGCATCACCATACAAATAATCGTTGCCATCTTGACCAAAAATCACGTCATTGTCGTCACCGCCGTAAACGACATCGTCACCGTGTCCACCCGCAACGGTGTCGTTCCCCGAATGGCTGGAGATAGTATCGTTACCGCCGTAGCCGGCAATGCGATCTCCGAAGATTGACCCGTTAATATAATCATTCTGCGAGAGCATGTAGGCATAAAAACTATAAGTATCTCCATTTTCAACAAGATACTGTAGATACGATGCGTCTAAATACATATTTCGGAAAGTGATGCTGTTGTAGGAATAATCAGCATAGTTTATTCCTGTAACATAACCATAAACATTATCAGAAACGTCGTAGTAGAAATTGCCATAGTACACAAAAAATGATGAAGAATTCTGTGTCGTGATGACGAAGCTGTTTGAATTAATAACAATTGGGCTACCAATAAAGCTCGGCGAAATCAAATCCGCACCAGATTGGAAATTGACATTTGCCACGTTTGTTTCCTTTTTTATGTTAGCGTACTAGAATTCTTGGTGTTTCGATTTAAGAGCTATCAATCCAAGCACATTCAGCGCGATTAGTTTGCATCTGGCACGTCGAGTCGGTGTCCCTAGACGACCCGCCGCATCGAGATTCCAGCATAGTGCGAAAGCGTTCCGCTTTTGTATTGATCTACATCAGTGCAATATGAATTGCCCGGCAATGGTCAATCTCGATTGATACGCGAAGACAATAGAGGCCTCTCTGTCGCCGCTCATCGAATGGAAGGCTGACGTGTTCCATCATCTGCAGACCTTTGCGACAGCCGTGCTTTCGGCGACGGGCGGCCACTACGCGGCGCCGACCAACCTGACGAAGCCCGCACACAATGCGAGTCGACGACATCGACGCTCCTTCGACACAGTCGCGTCGACTCGACTCAATAGCTCCGCGGCAGCCCCAGCACGTGCTCGCCTACGTACGCCAGGATCAGATTCGTCGAGATCGGGGCGACCTGATAGAGCCGCGTTTCCCTGAACTTGCGTTCGACGTCGTATTCCTCCGCAAAACCGAAGCCGCCGTGGATTTGGACGCACGTGTCGGCCGCCGCCCAGGAAGCTTCGGAGGCCAGGAGCTTGGCGATGTTGGCCTGCTCCGCGCAGGGCCGGCCGGCGTCGAACAGGCTGGCCGCCTTCTGCACCATGAGGTCGGCAGCTTCCACGGCAGCATAGGCGCGGGCGATGGGGAACTGGACACCCTGGTTCTGGCCGATCGGCCGGCCGAAAACGACGCGCTCCTTGGCGTAGGACGCCGCCTTGTCGACGAACCAGCGGCCGTCGCCGATGCACTCGGCGGCGATCAGCACCCGCTCGGCGTTCATACCGTCCAGGATGTAGCGAAAGCCTTTGCCCTCGTCGCCGATCCTGTTCTCGGCCGGCACCCGGAGGTCGTCGAAGAACACTTCGGCGGTGGCGTGGTTCAGCATCGTGCGGATCGGCCGGATGGTCAGGCCATTGCCCACCGCCTCGCGCATGTCGACCAGGAAGACCGACAGCCCGTCCGTACGCTTGACGACCTCGGCCTTGGGTGTCGTGCGGGCCAACAGCAGCATCAAGTCCGAGTGCTCGGCCCGGCTGGTCCAGATTTTCTGGCCGTTGATGCGGTAGTGGTCGCCGTCCCTGACCGCCGTGGTTTGCAGGCTGAGCGTGTCGGTGCCGCTGGTCGGCTCGGTGACGCCGAAGGCCTGCAGCCGCACCTCACCGGTGGCGATCCGCGGCAGCCATTGGTCCTTCTGCGCCTCGCTGCCGTGCCTGAGCACCGTGCCCATGGTGTACATCTGCGCGTGGCAGGCGGCGCCGTTGCCGCCGCTGCGGTGCACTTCTTCCAGGATCGCCGCCGCCACCCGCAGGCCGAGACCGCTGCCGCCATAGGCTTCCGGCACCAGCGCCGCCAGGTAGCCGGCTTCGGTCAGGGCCGTGACGAACGCGGTCGGGTAGCTGCGCTCGCGGTCGACCTCGCGCCAGTAGCTGTCTGGAAACCGAACACAGAGGTCGCGCACGCCGGCGCGGACCTCCGCCGTGCCGTCGTCGTCCGCGCCGTCAACGATCCGGTCCATGCTCGCCTCGTCCGTCGGTCCCTATGGGCGAGCTTGGCGGGCGGACGGGGTAGGCGTCAACCGACGCCCGCGGCTGCGGGCGCGTCGCCGCAGCCGATCCGGGTTGACGTGCCCCGGCCGACCCCGTCTATCGCAGCCCGACACGCACTGCCCGGGAGACCATCGCCATGGCCACCGACGAGTTGCTTTACGAGGTCCGCGACGGCATCGGCCGGGCGGTGCTGAACCGCCCGCAGGCGCGGAATGCGATGACCATGGCCATGTACGAGGGCTTCGGTGAGATCTGTGCCGCGGCGCCCGCCGACGGCTCGCTGAAGGCCATCGTCGTCGAGGGTGCCGGCGGCAAGGCGTTCGCCGCCGGCACCGACCTCGCCGAATTCGAGGATCTGCGCACCAACGAGGATGCCTGGGCCTACGAGCGCCGCATCGAGAAGGTGCTCACGGCCATCGAGACCTGTCCCGTGCCGACCATCGCCGCCATCGACGGCGCCTGCACCGGCGGCGGTGTGGTGATCGCCGTGGTCTGCGATCTTCGTGTGGCGACCCGCAGCCTGAAGTTCGGCTTTCCGATCGCGCGGACCCTCGGGAACTGTTTGTCGGCCGCAAACCTGGCGCGACTGGTCACGCTCGGTGGGGCCGGGCTCGTCCGTGAGATGCTGTTCACCGCGCGTCTCCTGAACGCCGAGGAGACCAAGGCCGCCGGTTTCGTCCACGAGCTGGTCGACGATCGGCCGGCCCTGGAGGCACGGGTCACGGCGCTTGCCGAGCTGCTCGCCACCCACGCTCCCTTGACCTTGCGCGGCACCAAGGAGGCGCTCCGCCGGCTGCGCATCGAAGGCCCCGACGCCGACACTCGCGACCTGGTCGCCCGCGGCTACACCAGCCGCGATTTCCGCGAAGGGATGGCGGCGTTCCTGGAGAAGCGCCCGCCGGTGTGGCGGGGGGAGTGATCGCGCGCCGAGTTGCCGATCGCGCTCGGGGAGGTGGCACCCGCTGGAATAGTCCCCACATCACGACGCTGGAGACGAATGGAGGTCCGGCATGCTCGCTCCCCGACACGCCTTGATCGCCGACCGTTTCGATCCCTTGTCGTCCGCCGCCAGCGCGGTTCCGATCGGTGACGAGGCGCTGTTCGACGCCTATTCGCGCGCCGTGGTCGACGTGGTCGATGCCGTCGGCCCTGCCGTGGTGCGCGTCGCCGCGGCGCCCGATCAACGGCGGGGAACCGCGGGCGGCCTGGGGTCCGGCGTCGTCATCGCGCCCGACGGGCTCGTTCTGACGAACAGCCACGTCGTTCAAGGTGCGCGTGAGGTCCGTTTGGGCACGACCGACGGCCGGACGATCGGCGCCCGCGTCTTGGGCGACGACCCCGACACCGACCTCGCGCTGCTCCGAGCCCACGACCCTGGGACGATGCCGGCGGCGCGTCTCGGCGACAGCAAGGGGCTGCGCCGCGGCCAGTTGGTCGTGGCCATCGGCAATCCCTTGGGCTTCGACGCGACCGTCACGGCCGGCGTCGTCTCCGCCGTGGGTCGTTCGCTGCGGGCTCGCAGTGGCCGGTTGATCGACGACGTCGTGCAGACCGATGCGGCGCTCAATCCCGGCAACTCGGGCGGCCCGCTGGTATCGTCCAACGGTGATGTGATCGGCATCAACACCGCCGTGATCGCCGGTGCGCAGAACATCTGTTTTGCCGTCGCCAGCAATACCGCGAGTTACGTCGTCAGCGAGATCGTGCGCCACGGTCGGGTCAGGCGCGCCTTCATCGGCGTCGCCGCGCAGACGACACCGCTGCCGCGGCGGATCGCGCTGCGGCTCGGCCGCGACCAGCCGGCGGCGGTCGCCATCTCCAGCGTCGAGCCCGAAGGGCCGGCGGCGCGATCCGGGCTCGTTCAAGGGGCCCTCATCCTGGCGCTCGACGGCGAGCCGGTCACCGGGGCCGACGATCTGTTCAGGTTGCTGAACGACGGGCGGATCGGTGTTGCAACGACGTTGACCGTGCTGGCCGAGGGCGAGCTGCGCGATGTCGAACTCGTTCCCGAGGAGCGGACTCGACGCTGATCGATCCGGGGAAGGGTTCCGCATGGCGGTCGTGCCGACGGCGACGGAGGGCTTGGCCCGCGGCCTGCCTGTGCGTGACTGGCTGTTGCGCGACGCTCGCTTCATCGACGACCATGATGCGGCAACGATGGGGCTGGTCCAGCGACTGACCGACGCCGGCGTCCCGCTCGATCGGATGGCAACCGCCTATCCGACCTTGCACGCGGAGCGGCGGGGCCTCGGCCGCATCTGGACGCGCGAAGACGGGGTCCGCGAGCTGGAGTTTCCCTGGGGCAACCAGGCCGTTTACGAGGCCAGCCCATACCATCTCGCGCACCAGACGCGCGAATGGGTGCGTGTGCGTCTCGATGAGCGCGCCGATACACCGTTCGAGATCACCGACGAGCTGCGGGCTGCAGGCTATTCGGACTACGTCTGCGTTCCCGTCTTCTTCCAAGACGACGGCGCGGGTGGGGTGACGTTCGCCACCCGGCTGGCCGACGGTTTCGCCGACCACCACCTGGACGTGGTCCGGATCGTCGAGCCGGCGCTCGCGATGCTGATCGACCTCAGGCGTGCATGGCAGCTCTTCCGCGAAACACTTGGGATGTACGTCGGCGTCGAGCCACGTGATCGTATCCTGTCGGGCCAAGTCCAGCGGGGCGACACGCTCGACATTCGGGCTGCGGTGTTGTTCGCCGACATGCAAGGCTTCACCAGCCGGTCGTCGTCGCTCGATGCGCGCGACACCGTTGCCCTGCTCAATCGCTTTTTCGACTGTATCGTGTCGCCGATCGAAAGCGAGGGCGGCGAGGTCCTGAAGTACCTGGGCGACGGCGTGCTCGCGATCTTCAACGACCTGGACGACGATGTTGCTTGTCGCCGGGCGCTGAACGCCGCCATCAGTGCCCACGAGCGCGTCGTCGATGGTGGCGAGTTCGGCGTCAAGCTCGCGCTCCACCACGGTAGCGTCGCGTTCGGCAACGTCGGATCGGGCGCCCGCCTCGACTATACGGTGATCGGCCGCGACGTGAACATCGCGAGCCGGCTCGCCGATCTCTGCAGCACCACCGCAGCGCCGCTCGTCGCATCGGCCGCCTTCGCTCGACGCGTCCCCAGCTTCGAGGTCCGCGATCTCGGCGACGTGACGTTGCGTGGTGTCATCGGTGCCGTCCCCGTCGTCGCCTGGCAACCACGGGCTGGCGCATAGGCTGGGAAGCCCTGTCCAGGTGCCGCTGGTCCGCCGGCGGCAGCTAACGGTTCTGCATGGTCGAGGGCAGCCACGTTGCGATGCCGGGGAAGATGGTGAGCAGGACCACCGCCAACAGCATGAGGAAAAAGAACGGCAGGGCGGCGCGGGCGACGGCGAAGATGGAGTGGCCGGTCATGCTCTGCAGAACGAACAGGTTGAAGCCCAAGGGTGGGGTGATCTGAGCCATCTCGACGACGACGATGATGAAGATGCCGAACCAGATGAGATCGAAGCCGGCGGCGGTGACCAGGGGGAGGACCACCGAGGTGGTCAGCACGATCATCGAGATGCCGTCGATGAAGCATCCAAGCACGACGTAGAGCACGCACAAGGCGGCGATCAGGACGTAGCGATCCAGGCCCATGTCGCCGACCCACGCCGCCAGCGCCTGGGGCACGCCGGTATAGGCCATGCCCGTGGTCAGAAACGCAGCGCCGGCGAGGATGAAGGCGATCATGCAAGAGAGGCGGGTCGCGCCCATCAGGCTGTCGGCGAAGCTCTGCCGGGTGAGCGTGCCGGTGGCGGCGGCGAGGATCAGCGCCCCCAGCACGCCCATGGCAGCGGCCTCGGTCGCGGTGGCGATGCCGACATAAATCGTGCCGATGACGCCGCCGATCAGCAGCAGCACCGGGATCAGCTCCATCGTCGCGCGGAGCTTGGCGACCAGCGGCAGCTTCTCGCCGCCATGGTCAGGTGCCACGCTCGGTCTGAGCATCGCGATGACGGCGAGATAGCCCGAGAACATCAGGATCAGCATCAGCCCCGGCAACACGCCGGCGATGAACAGTCGGATCAGCGATTGCTCGGCGGCCACGGCATAGACGATCATGATGATCGACGGTGGAATGAGCAGGCCGAGCGTGCCGGACCCGGCGAGGCTGCCGATGGCGAGGCGCTGGTCGTACTTGCGCTCGGCCAACTCGGGCAAGGTCATCTTGCCGATGGTGGCGACGGTAGCGGCCGACGAGCCGGAAACGGCGGCGAATACGCCACAGCCGAGCACGTTGACGTGGAGGAGCCGGCCGGGCAGCCAGCCGACCAACGGTGCAAGGCCGCGGAACATGTTGGCCGAGAGCTTGGTCCGGAACAGGATCTCGCCCATCCAGATGAAGAGCGGCAAGGCGGCGAGGGTCCACGACGCGCTCGAGCCCCAGATCGAGGAGCCAAGCGACTTCAGGACCGGCACGGTCGTGTAGGTCTCGACGGCGATCCAGCCCACAGCCAACAGCGAAACGGCGATCCAGACGCCCGAGCCGAGGAAGAGTGCGAGGAACATCAAGAGAAAGAGGCCGACGTCGACGATGTCCATCGGCGGCGTCAGGCCGTGTCGTCGGGGGACGCCGCAGCGCGGCTTGCCAAGTAGCTCACGCTGCCGCCGCGCAAGCTCGCCACGAGGTCGTCGACCAGTGCTACGAGCAGGAGGCACGCTCCCAGGGCTGCCGTCGATTGTGGAATCCACATCGGGATCGGCAACAATCCCTGGGCGACGTCGTTCCAGCGCCAGGAATCGCGCACCAGGTCGACGAGCCCGGCGGCGAGCCAGCCGACGAAAAAGGTTGCCGTCGCCAGGCAGGCGATCTCCAGCACCCGGCGAGGCACACCGTGCAGGCGCTCGACCACCAGTGTCACACGGATGTGCCCGCCATGGCGGAAGGTGTAGGCGAGCGCGAAGAAGGCCGAAGCCGCCACCAGCCATGCCGTCAAGTCGTCGGAGCCTGGCAGATTGACGTCGATCAGCCGGCCCACGATCTGCGCGATGATGAGAAGCGCAATGCCCACGATGCATGCAGCGCCGGCGATGCCACCTGCGAGATACAGCCGGTCGAGAACCCGACGGACGACGCCCTCCGCTTCGACCTGGCCAAGCTTGGTCGCCGGCACTGCCCCATTGCTCACTGGCGAAGCTTGTCCAGCAGGGCTTGGCCGTCGTCGCCGGCTTCAGCCAGCCACTCTTCGGTCATGGTCGCGCCGATCGCCTGGAGCTCGGCCAGGAACTCGGGCGACGGGTCGGAGACCACGATCATGCCTTCGTCGGCGAGCCGCCGCGTCGTCTGCTCCTCGGCCTGGGCGCTCAACAACCAGCCACGGAGCTCCGCACGCGCGGCGGCATCCAGGATCGCTTGCCGAGCAGCTTCGTTGAGTGCCTCGAACGCCTCGGCGTTCACGAACACCAGGTTCTTCGTGTTCATCGCCCGGGTGTTGTAGTAGTGCGTGGCGTAGTCCCAGGCTTGGGAATCGACACCGGTGGCGCTGGAGGTGAGCATCGCGCTCACGATGCCGGTGGCGAAGGCTTGCGGGATTTCGGCAGCCTGGACAGTCGTCGGCACGGCGCCCATCAGCTCGGCCATCCGTGCGGTTGCCGCATTGTAGGCGCGAAAGCTGACGTCATCGAGGTCGGAGGGCTTGTCGATGGCTTCCTCGGTGTAGATGCCCTGGCCGGGCCACGCGACGGCGTAGAGCGGGACGAGGCCCTGCTCGCGGAAGCGCTCTTCGATGTAGGGGCGCGACGCGTGCCAAAGTTTGACGTTGTTGACGAATCCGGGTGCAAGGAACGGAATGGAGTCGACCCGGAACATCGGGTCCTCGTTGCCATAGGCGGAGATCAGGATTTCGCCCAATTGCGCCTGCTGGGTCTGCACGCCGCGTTTGATCTCGGGCATCTTCAGCAGTGAGGCGTTGCTGTGCAGCGTAATCTCGAGATCGGTCGCCGCTTCGATGTCGCCGATGAACTCTTTGACGTTCTGGGTGTGGAAGTTCCCGTCAGGATAAGGCGTCGCCATGTTCCAGGTCTGGGCTTGGACGGTAGCTGACATCAGGCCGAGTGCGGCCAATCCGGCCATCATGGTCGTTTTCATGGCATCCTCCCTTTGGTCCGACGAACGTCGACGGCCGACCATGGCGGTCCGGCGCGTCGACCACAAGCACCCGTGAAGAGCGCAGCAAGCCCTGTGCCAGGCGCCCTCGAGTCAGCCGGCCTGCTCGGGATGATCCGGGTCGAGCAGGCGATGCAGGTGGACGACGAAGTAGCGGACGTTCGCCTGGTCGACGCTGGCGTGCGCTTTCGCCCGCCAGGCGCGCTCGGCCTCGGCGTAGTTGGGATAGACCCCAACGATGTCGAGCTTCTCCAAGTCCGCAAACTCGACGCTCGACGGGTCGGTCAACTCGCCACCCAGGACGAGGTGCAGCAGCTGCTTGGCCATGGACGGCTCCCTTTCGTGGCTCCGGACGCCGCCTCGCCTAGGCGAGCGGCCGGGCACTGTCCAGTTCCGGCCGGGGCCGCCAGAGGGCGAGCGTGACGATGACGAACACGACGCCCACGACCAGCGGCAGGCCGATCGGGCCGAAGGCATCCATGGCAACCCCGGTCGTGGCCGGGCCGACCAGTCCGGCAGCTCCCCACATGAAGGCGAACGCCGCGTTGCCGGCGAGCAGCAGGCCGCCGCTGAAGCGGTCGCCGAGTTCGACCAGGGACACCGTGTAGCTGCCGTACGCGGCCGCCCCCCAGACGAAGAGCATCAGCCAGAGAAGTGGGCCGGCGGTCGTCAACAACGGCAACAGCGTCGCACCGGCGACCGTCGTCACCGTGCAGGTGAGGAACGCCGCACGGCGCGACACGCGATCGGCAAGCCAGCCGATCGGCAGTTGGAGCAACACGTTGCCGAGGGTCAGCGCCGTGATGGCGAGCTTGGCCGCGTCCTCGGTGGCGCCGTACGCCAGCACGTAGAGCGGCACGAAGGTCAGCGTCGCCTGATCGAACGCAGCGGCAGCGCCTACGGCAAGTAGCAGCAGCGGTGCCAGGGGCAAGAAGCGCCACAGCGACTTCGCACCCTCGACGGTGAAGCGCGGCAGCAGCGGTGAGGCGACGACGATCAACGCGCCGGTCGTCAGCGAGATCAGGATTGCCGCCAAAAACGGCGCGAAGCCGTCGCTACCCGTTGCCAGCAAAAGGACTGGGCCGGCAGCGAAGCCGGCGCCTAGCAAGGTGGCGTAGATCGCGAGCCAACGCCCGCGCTGGTGGCGCGGGATCATCAAGTTGAGCCACGTCTCGCTGATCACGTAGATGATGTTGATGCCGACCCCGACCAGGAAACGGCCGACGAACCAGACCCACAGCTGTGACGTCGAGCCCATCGCCGTCAACGCCAGGGCAAGCAGCAAGCATGCGGCCACGGCCAGCCGGCGGGCACCGACCCGCCGGGCGAGGGCAGGGACGAAAGGGGCCGTCACCAGGAGCCCGAGGGGCAGCATCGCGGCGTTGATGCCGATCAAGCTCGCCGAGTGGCCGGCGCGCTCCAACAGCAGGGCGAACAGCGGATAGGACAGGCCCTGCAGCACGCCGAAGACGGCGGCCATGCCCATCACGGCGAGCAGCGGGCGCAAGTCTAGCGTCGCCGAATCCGACGTGGTCAAGGCAGGTCTCCGCGGCTGGCGTCAGTCGGTCGTCCAGCTGCGGACGTCGACCGCTCTCCAATAGCGCTCGAACGCGTCCGCCGCCATCGCGAGCGCCGCGCCGAGATCGCCGCCGCCGAAGTCGAAGACGACCAACCACGGTCGGGTGGTGCCCTGGTCGACGGCGGTGCGGACGGTATCGCTGGTTGGGCTGCCGAATGGGCCACGGCGATCCACGAGCACCGGCAGATCCTGGAGGTTGAAGGCGCCGCGACCGATGGCGTCATAGGTCTCGCCGGGTGCACCGACCCGCAGCGTGCAGGGGGGTTCCAACCGGCCGCGGTCGTAGACGCCACAGGCGAAGCCGGTCGCGAGCGACAACCAGCTGTTCAAGTCGACCAACGGGTTGATCCTCGGCACTGCGGCACCTTTGAGTACCCGTCGACGCAGTGCTTCCGAGGCTGGGCGATAGCGGCTGGGGTCCTTGCCGAGTGCCTTGTAGGCGGCTCGCGTCGCGGCGATCGCCGGCATGTCGCCCGTTGGGAGCTCGAGCGCGTCGATGGCTGGACCGACGTCGCCGCCGGCAGCGCCATCGATGGCGGCGATGACGCAGCCGAGGCGGACGCTGACGCCTTTGGCGGCGAACGTCGCATCGATGGCGACGTCGAGACTCAAGCGTCGGTTCCCTCGGCCCGCAGCCGCACGTAGGTGCCGGGCGCGTCGCCGAGGGGCTTCAGGCGGCCGGTGCGCGGATCGCGGGCCGGCACCTCTTCGCCGCCGTGCTGATTCAGCCAGGCGGCCCAGTCGACCCACCACGAGCCTTGGTGGGCGGTCGCGGAGTCCAACCACGCGTCGGCGCTCGGGCTGGGCGTGTCGTTCGTCCAGTAGCCATACTTGATGCTCGTTGCCTGGTTGATGATCCCGGCGACGTGCCCTGAGCCGCCGAGCACGAAGCGGACCGGCCCCCGGAGCTGTTGCGTGGCCGGAAAGCACGAACGCCACGGCGCGATGTGGTCTTCCTTGGTGGCGAGCGCATATGTCGGCACCTCGATCTTGCGGGTATCGATCGGTGTGCCGAGCACGGTGAAACTACCCGGACGGGCGAACGCATTGCCGAGGTAGAAGTTACGGAGATAGTCCGACAACATCGCCGCCGGCAGGCGGGTCGTGTCGCCATTCCAATAGAGCAGGTCGAACGCCGCCGGTTCTTTCGCCAGCAGATAGTTGTTGACGAAAAACGACCAGATCAGATCGTTCTCGCGCAGCATCGAGAACATGTCGGCCATATGGCGGCCGGCGAGGAACCCGGTCTCTTTGGTGTGCGCTTCCATCGCAGTGACTTGCGCGTCGTCGACGAACACGCCGACCTCGCCGACGTCGGTGAAGTCGAAGAACGTCGCGAGGAGGCTGGCGCTGGCGATCCGGTTCGCCCTGCCGGTCGCGGCCAGGTGCGCGAGCCCGGTCGCCGTCAGGATGCCGCCGATGCAGAAGCCCATGATGTTGACGGGCTCGGCGCCGATCGCGGCTTCCATCGCATCGAGGGCGGCGAGCGGTCCCTCGCGCAAGTAGTCTTCGAACCTCTTGCTGGCGGCATCGGCTGTGGGGTTCACCCAGGAAATCAGAAAGACGGTGAACCCTCGAGCTACCAAGAATCCGACCAAGCTGTTCTTCGGTTGCAAATCGAGGATGTAGTATTTGTTGATCCACGGTGGCACGATCAGCACCGGGTGGCGATAGACGCTCGGGGTGGTCGGCGCGTACTGGATCAGCTCGATCAGGTCGTTGCGGAAGACGACTTGGCCGGGGGTCGTCGCGATGTTGTGGCCGAGACTGAATTTGGCCTCATCGGTCATCCGGATGCGCAGATGGCCGTCGCCGCGCTCCAGGTCGTCGAGAAACCGTTCCAGCCCGTCGAGCAGGCTGCGGCCATCGGTGTCACTGGCCTTTCGCAACACTTCCGGATTGGTCAGCGGGAAGTTCGACGGTGCCATCGCGCTCAAATACTGGCGCGTGTAGAACTTCAGGCGCTGTTTGGCCGATGGGTCCGCGTCTGCGGCCTTGTCCACCAAGTTCTGCATCCAGTTGGCCATCAAGAAGTAGCTTTGCTGGACGTAGACGAAGGCGGGATCTTCGGTCCAAGCCTTGTCCTTGAAGCGGCGGTCGGCCGGGTTGGGCGGAAAGACCGGCTCTAGCCGGCCGTCACGGTGACCCTCGATGACGTTGTGCCAAAGCGCGAAGCTGTCGCGCCAGAAGCTGGCCTGGGCCTGGGCGATGCGGAGAGGGTCACTCAACAGCTGGGTGCCGAACTCCTGGAACGTCCGGCTGACCGCCTCGGGCGGCATCAGCGAGAAACTGGCGCCGGCGACTTCGTCGAGTCGCTTCATGAAACTACGGCCGAGCAACTGGCAGCTGCGTTCGTTGAGCTGTACCAGCCTGGCCACCATGTCTGCTTCGGCGGCTACGGGCCGTTCCTCGTTCATCCTTCGAACGCCTCCCTCCAGCGGGCTCTCATCGAACGCAGCGCCATCCGCGAAGCAAGCACCACTTTGTGCGGTGCAATGCGTGCTTGGCAGCATCTTTTCCGACCCTTCGACACCATCGCCGCCGCAGGCCCGCCTTCGCCGAACCGGTCAGTCCGCCGCCGGCCTGAAGCGCCGCTGGCGGCCGTCCTTCGGGCCTTGGCCGAGGTCGAAGCATCCGACTATCGGACAAGTCGCCGTTCATCATCTTGTCATGGATGAAGGCATGACAGCGAGCCGCTTCGGCGCACACCCGTCTGGGTTGGGCCGCAACCAGACGGACGGGGCACCATGAGCTACATCGTGGCCTTCTTCGACATCATCGGCGACGGCACTTGGGGTTGGTCGCTCGTCCCGTTCCTGGTGGTGCTCGGGTGTTTCTTCACGCTGGCGTCGGGCTTCGTCCAGTTCCGCTTCTTCAAGCGGATGTTCGCCGTGCTGTTCCCCGGCGGCCAACCCGCGCCGGGCGGGCACGTCAGCTCGCGCGAGGCACTGTTCGTCAGCGTCGGTGGTCGCGTCGGCGGCGGTAACATCGCCGGTGTGGCCGTAGCGATCACGCTCGGTGGCCCCGGTGCGGTGTTCTGGATGTGGATGATCGCGCTGATCGGCATGGCCACCAGCCTGTTCGAGTGCTCGCTGGCGCAGGTCTACAAGCGGCGTGCCGAGGGCGGCACCTACCGCGGCGGGCCAGCCCAGTACATCATCCATGGGCTGGGCAAGGAGTTTCGGTGGTTGGCCGTGCTCTACGCCATCGCTTTGATCGCGTCGTTCGCACTCGGTTTCAACGCGTTCCAGGGCAACACCGTCGCCGGGGCCTTGCAGGACAGTATCGGCATCGAGCGCCTGTGGACCGGCCTGGGGCTCGCCGTTCTCACCGGGATCGTGGTCTACGGCGGCATCAGGCGGATCGCCAAGGTCGCGGACTTGGTCGTCCCGGTGATGGCCTTCGGCTACATCGGGATGGCGCTCGTGATCATCCTGCTCAACATCGGTGAGGTGCCTGCGGTCATCTACACCATCGTCGCCAACGCCTTCGGCTTCGAAGAAGCCGTCGGCGGCGGCATGGGGGCAGCACTTGCGCAGGGCATTCGCCGCGGCCTCTTTTCCAACGAAGCCGGGCTCGGCAGCGCCCCCAACGTTGCGGCAGTCGCTTATGTCCGCCATCCCGTGAGCCAGGGCATCGTCCAATCGCTGTCGGTTTTCATCGACACGATCATCATTTGTTCTTGCACGGCGTTCGTCATCTTGCTTGGTGACGTCTACGTTCCGGGCGCATCCGGCGTGAATGGCGTCGTGCTCACACAGGATTCGCTGGCGAGCCACGTCGGTGCATGGAGTGAATACTTCTTGTCGGCAGCGATCTTGTTGTTCGCTTTCAGCTCGATCATCTACAATTACTATCTGGGCGAGACCGGGCTGACGGTGTTCGTCGACAACGAGGCGTCGCGCCACGTGCTGCGGCTGCTGATCGTCGGCATGGTTTTCCTTGGCGCGACGGCACCCGGAGCGACCTCGGTCTTCTTCTTCTCGGATCCGATGATGGGTGTGCTGGCGCTGGTCAACCTGCTCGCGTTGATCATGCTGTTTCCGATCGGCATGCGCGTCCTGACGGACTACCGCCGTCAGCTGGACCAGGGTGTGCAGCACCCGACCTTCGATGCCGAGGCCTTCGCCGATCTCGACATCGAC
This sequence comes from Pseudomonadota bacterium, assembly GCA_039818825.1. Lineage (GTDB taxonomy): Bacteria > Pseudomonadota > Alphaproteobacteria > Geminicoccales > Geminicoccaceae > JBCBTD01. The sequence goes on along the minus strand of JBCBTD010000007.1, from coordinate 905 downwards.
CGCTCGGCTTGGCAGCACGAAGACCGCTGAACCGGTTGTTTCAGCGGTTCGGGCGCGGCAACGCCTCGGTCAGCAACCAGGTGAGCAGGGCGGCAGCGACCAACAGCATCGGGATCGTCTCCAGGCCGCCGCGGTCGGCCAAGAACCCGCCGAGCGTCGGCAGGGCGAAGCCGCCGAACATCGCGGCGCTGATCTGCAGGCCGACCAGTCGTGAGGCCGCCGCCGTGCCGAAGCGTTGCGGCGTCAGCAGCATCAGCATCGGGAACACGGGCGCCAGGAAGAAGGCCACCAGCACCAGTGCCGGCAGACCGACGGCGGTCGGGCCGAAGGCGAGCGCCGCGGTGCCGACGACGGCGCCGAGCGTGCCCAGCCGCACCATCGTTGCCGGCGCCATGCGGTCGCCCAGCGCACCGAAGCCGATCCGTCCGGCGAACAGCCCGGCCCAGTAGAGCCCGGTCCAGACGCCAGCCGTGGCCGGCGCCAAGCCGCGGCTCTCGGTGAGCAACGTGTAGGCCCACTGGCCGGCGGCCATCTCGACACCGGTGTAGGTCGCGAACGTGACGATCTGCAGGGCCATCGCTCGGCGGCCGGCGGTCGGCGAGGCCGCCTCGCGGTCCGGCGTCGATTTCGGTGGCGCAGCGTCGGCGCCGTCCCAAATGCCGATGCGCGCGACGAACGTGGCGGCCAGCAGCGCCAGCAACAGCGCGAGCACTGCATAGCCGAGCCGCCACGAGCCGCCGGCCGCGAGGGCGGCGGTGAGCACGAAGGGACCGGCGGCGGCGCCGAGGCCGAACGCGGCGTGGAGCCAGTTCATCTGACGGCCGGAGAAGTGCAGTGCGGCGTAGGCGTTCAACCCGGCGTCGATGGCACCCGAACCGAGCCCCAAGAGCAGTGCCGCCGCCAAC
>JBCBTD010000006.1:0-112745 GCA_039818825.1 Pseudomonadota bacterium | reverse complement strand
GGCCTTGAACGTCGTGGCGACCGAGACGCTGTCGAACACGTAGTCGACGGCGACGCCCGCCAACATCTTCTGTTCCTCGATCGGGATGCCGAGCTTTTCGTAGGTGCGGCGGATCTCGGGATCGATCTCGTCGAGCGACTTCGGCACTTCCTTTTGCGAGGGCGCCGCGTAGTAGCTGATACCTTGCAGGTCGATCTCATCGACCTCGGGCTTTTGCCACTCGGGCTGCTCCATGGTACCGAATCGGCGATATGCCTGCAGCCGCCACTCGGTCAGCCATGCCGGCTCGTTTTTCTTCCCGCTGATGAAACGAACGATGTCGTCGTTCAAGCCGGGCGGTGCGTACTCGGTTTCGATATCCGTGAAGAAGCCATACTTGTAGGTGTGGCCGGTATACTCCTGCACGGTTTCGAGAGCCGTCGCCATATCCGTTCCCTTACTTGCCAGCCGACATGTGAAACGCGTCGCCACTTTGTCCCACCACCAACCCGCCCTGGCCGAGCACCCAGCCACGGGCCATCTCGGCGATGGTGATGCCGTCCAGCGCCTCACGTATCGCGGCGTTGATGCGATGCCAGTTCGACCGCGCAGGACAGATCGCCTCGATCCCGCACTCAGTACCGCTCGCGTCGACGCAGGCGGTCAACGCGATCGGTCCGTCAAGCGCTTCGATCACCTCGGCGACCGTCAACAAAGCGGCTGGCCGGCCGAGGTCGTACCCGCCTTTCGCGCCCCGCTGCGATCGCAGCAGCCCCTGGCGTGCCAACGCCTTGAGGATCTTGCCGGCCATCGGCTGGGCGATGCGTGTGCGCTCCGCCAACTCGGGCATGGCCATCGCCCGCCCCGCCCTTGCCAGTTCGGTCATCAGCACGATGCCATAGTCGGCAATACGCGAGAGCTTGATCACGGACGCCCACCGGAAAAGGGACCAACGCGGTGCGGTTTCGACCTCTCGATATGCCCCGGCACCGCGCCCTGTCAAGCAAGGCCCGAAAAAAACGGGCGGGCGCCGGCGCAGCCTCGCTCGCCGGCGCCGGTCAGGTCAGCGCTTGGAGAACTGGAAGCTCCGGCGGGCCTTCGCGCGCCCGTACTTCTTGCGCTCGACCTCGCGACTGTCGCGCGTGAGGAAGCCACCCGCTTTCAGCGCAGGCCGGACCGTGGGGTCGAAGTGGGTCAGCGCCCGGCTGATGCCGTGGCGGACCGCTCCGGCCTGACCTGAGAGCCCGCCGCCGACCACGGTGCAGACCACGTCGAAGTGCTGCACCCGATTGATTGCCGAGAACGGCTGGCGAAGGATCATCTGCAGGGTCGGCCGAGCGAAGTAGCGTTCCATGTCGCGACCGTTCACCGTCACCTTACCGGTGCCGGGCTTCACCCAAACGCGGGCGATCGCGTCTTTGCGGCGCCCGGTCGCGTAGGCCCGGCCCTGGCGGTCGATCTTCGGCCGCGCCTCCTGGACTTCCGCCACGACCTCGGCGGTCGGCTGGGTCAGGGACTTGAGGTCGGCGAGGGTACGGGTCTCAGCCACGGGCGGCCTCCGTCGTGTTCTTGGAATTCAACGCCGCAACGTCGAGCGGCGCCGGGGCCTGTGCCTGATGCGGATGCTCGCCACCAGCGTAGACGTGCAGCTTCTTCAACTGCCGTCGGCCGAGCGGGCCGCGCGGCACCATCCGCTCGACGGCTTTCTCGATCACCCGCTGCGGATGCGCGCCGTCGAGGATCTTGTCGGCCGTGCGCTGCTTGATGCCGCCCGGATAACCGGTGTGCCAGTAGTAGGTCTTTTGGGTGCGCTTGTTGCCGGTGAGCTTGACCTTTTCCGCATTGACCACGACCACATGGTCGCCGGTGTCGATGTGCGGGGTGTAGATCGCCTTGTGCTTGCCGCGCAGGCGGTTGGCGACGAGCACGGCGAGGCGCCCGAGCACCAGATCCGTCGCGTCGATGAGCACCCAGGCCGGCTCCACGTCCGCCGGGCGCGCGCTGTACGTCTTCATCGATGGTCCAATCGGTTCACCGGCCGATCCGCTTGGAAGCCCAGGAAAACACACCGAGCACGGCCGCCAGAACGAGTTAGAGGCGCGGAATTAGCCGCGTCGCGCCGTTCTGTCAACGCAACGCCCCGCCACCGCATCGACCGTCCCGCAGCCGGGACTGGAAGTACTCGGATATGCGCTGACGACGTCAGGGTTGAGTTGGGTTGCATGACCATGAACCAGCGATCGGCGTCTCCGCACTGATCGGCACCGCGTCACATGACACGGGTTCATCCAGGAGATGACACGATGCTCAACGACACGCTCCCCAACGCGACGCCGACGTTCGTATCGAGCCTGGCCTCCGCCATGGCGGACTTGAAGGCGATTCTGGATCACTGCCCAGACCCTTGTGCGGCGCCGAACGACGCCGCCGTCAGCAACATCCATGGCGTCACCGGCAACGGCCTCGCCGACGGCGCCGGCACCCGAGGCGACCTCCACGGCGGCATCGCTGCTTTGAAGGAGCAGCTTGCCGCGATGCAATGCCAGCTCCAATCGCTGGATGGCGCGCGTGGCGTTCGGGACTCGGCAGGCACTGTGGCGGACGACGGGACCGTCGAACCGACCGGCTCCGACGTCGACATCGGTGACATCATCGAACTCATCACCGCCATCGCGCAGGCCATCAGAGCGTTCTTCGGCTTCCTCGACGATCGTGCTCGGCAGCAACGCGCCGACGATCTCGCGGCTGCCGAGCGCCGGCTGGCGATGCTGCAAGCCGTGGCTGATGGTTTTCGCCAGCAAGTCGACGTGCTCGAGGCGCTCGTGGACGCGTTGCCGCGCGGTGTGCCGGCACTCGACCGCATCCGCGCAGGAATCGGGGCTCAAGCCGCCGCAGCGCGCGCGTCGCAGGAAGCGGTCGCCCGTGACGTCGCTGCAGCAATGGCCGAGGTGCAACGGCTGCGCCCGGCCCGCAACTGAGGACCCAGCCGGGACGTCTTCGGCAACGGTCGACGCAGCCAGGTCCCCGGCGCTTCGCTGGGGACCGTGCGTCACTCATGCAGGCGGCGGTGGCGGCACACTGTAGGTCCCGACCACGTTGGCGACCAGTTGGTCGTCGACCACAGCCGTGACCTTGCACTCACCGACGATCAGCCGCTTGCCGACCTTCAGGGTCCGGGCGTGGCCGCGCAGGTCGCCTTGATGAGGCTTCGCCAGGAAGTGGACGTTGAGGTCGGTCGTCACGGCCAACGGCACCCGGCCGACGTGGCTGAGGACGATGCCATAGAGGGCGATGTCGGCGAGTGCCATGATCGCGGGCCCACAGATCGTTCCGCCCGGCCGCAGGAGCAGGTCGCGGTAAGGCAGGCGAACCGCGACGTCGCCCTCACGGAACCACTCTACCTGGACGTCGAGCAGGCCGACATAGGGCACACCTTCGGCAGCGAGGTCTTGGAAGGTCGTGGCGTCCAGCGGCTCACCGATCGACACGCGGTTTCTCCCTGTCATCGCCGGCCGAGGACGGTTAGAACGCCGGTCCGCTTCTTACAATGGAGACGCGCCGTGCCCGACGCCATCGACGAACCGATCGTGCTGCGCTCGTCGGCGAACGGCGTGGTCGACCTGACGCTCAACCGGCCCACGGCGTTCAACAGCCTCTCCGAAACGATGCTTCGCGTCCTGCTGGACGAGATCGGTGCGGTCGCCGCCGATCCAGCGGCGCGGGTCGTGGTCCTGCGGGGCAACGGCAAGGCGTTCTGCGCGGGCCACGACCTCAAAGAAATGGGCGCCAACCGGACCCGCGAGGACCTCGGCCGTCTGTTCGGGCTCTGCTCGCAGATGATGCTCGGGCTCAACCGGCTCGAGGTACCGGTGATCGCCGCCGTCGACGGAATCGCCACCGCCGCCGGTTGCCAGCTCGTCGCCGCGTGCGATCTCGCCGTCGCGACCGAGCGCTCGCGGTTCGCCACTTCGGGTGTGAAGTACGGCCTGTTCTGCTCGACGCCGATGGTGGCGCTGTCGCGCAACGTGCCCCGGAAGCCGGCGCTCGAAATGCTGTTGACCGGCGATTTCGTCGACGCGCCCTCGGCGCTGCGCCACGGCCTCGTCAACGAAGTGGTCGGCGTCGATGAGTTGGAGGCTCGTGTCGCCGCGCTCGTCGCACGCCTCGTCGACAAGCCCAAGGACGTCCTGGCGCTGGGCAAGCGCGCGTTCTACGCGCAGCTCGAGATGGGCATGGCCGATGCGTACGCCTTCGCCAACGAGGTGATCGTCGACAACGCGCTGATCGACGACTTCGAGGAAGGCCTAGCGGCGTTCCGCGAGAAACGCTCACCGAATTGGGCCGGCTGAGCAGATGCGGACGACGGCACCTGCCGCGCCAGCGCACGGACGAGCGGCCGGAAGCGCGCTCGCCCCGGAGAGCCGATGACCACGCCGCTGCACTACGAGGACGACGCGATCCGCGCGATCCTCGAGGAGGTGCGGACGATCGCGATGGTCGGCGCCAGCACCAACCCGATGCGCCCCAGCTACTTCGTCATGCTCTACCTGCAGCGGAAGGGCTACACCGTGTGGCCGATCAATCCCGGTGCTGCTGGGCAGACGATCCTGGGCGAGACCGTCCATGCCAGCCTCGACGAGCTGCCGGCGCCCCCCGACATGGTCGACGTGTTCCGCCGCTCGTCGGAGGCGGCAGCCGTCGTCGACGACGCCATCCGTCTGGGCATCGGCGTGATCTGGATGCAGCTTGGCGTCCGCGACGACGACGCTGCCGCCAAGGCCACCACTGCTGGACACCGCGTCGTGATGGACCGTTGTCCGAAGATCGAATATGGACGCCTCTTCGGAGAAATCGGCTGGCTGGGCGTCAATCGTGGGGTGGTGTCCTCGCGGCGCTCGACCGCCAAGCAACTGCGCCGCTGAGGCGCGCCGACGGGGAGACATCATGGCCGAGAGCAACCACGGATTCGACACACGGGCGCTCCATGCCGGCTACGCACCCGACGCCACCACCGGCGCCCGCGCCGTACCCATCTACCAGACGACGTCGTTCGCCTTCGAGGACGTCGACCACGCCGCGTCGCTGTTCAACCTCCAGCAATTCGGCAACATCTACAGTCGGCTGACCAATCCGACCGTCTCGGTTCTGGAGGAGCGGATCGCTGCCCTCGAAGGCGGCGTTGCCGCCTGTGCGACGGCCAGCGGCCACGCCGCGCAGTTCCTCACCTTCCTCAATCTGCTGACGCCCGAGACCAACATCGTCGCCAGCGCCAAGCTCTATGGCGGCTCGATCAGCCAGATGACCCAGACCTTTCCTCAGTTCGGCTGGCATTCGACCCTCGTCGACCCGCGCGATGCGCAGAACTTCGAGCAGGCGATCGACGACCGCACCCGCGCCGTCTTCATCGAGAGCGCCTCGAACCCCGACGGGATCGTCGCCGACATCCGGGCGATCGCCGACGTCGCCCACGCCCATGGCGTTCCGCTGGTGGTCGACAACACCATGCCGACGCCGGCGCTCTGCAACCCCTTGGAGCACGGCGCCGACATCGTGGTCCATTCGCTGACCAAGTACATCGGCGGCCAAGGCAACTCGATCGGTGGGGTGATCGTCGAGGGCGGCAAGTTCGACTGGGGTGCCAGTGGCAAATTCCCGCTGATGACCGAGCCTTGCGCCGCCTATCACGGCCTTCGCTTCTACGAGACCTTCGGCGCCTTCGCGATGACCGTCCGCAACAAGGCGATCGGCCTGCGCGACATGGGGCCAGCACTCTCCCCGTTCAACGCGTTCCTGATCCTCCAGGGCCTCGAAACGCTCAGCTTGCGGATGGAACGGCACGTGCAGAACGCCGACCGCGTCGCCGCATGGCTGGCCGATCATCCGAGTGTGGCATGGGTCTCCTACCCACGACTGCCGCAGAATCGAACCGCGACGCTCGATACCTACTGCCCCAAGGGGGTCGGCTCGGTGTTCACCATCGGCGTCAAGGGTGGCTATGAGGTGGGCGTGCGCATGGTCGATGCTTGCGAGCTTTTCTCGCACGTCGCCAACATCGGCGACACACGCTCCTTGATCATTCATCCGGCCTCGACCACGCACCGCCAGTTGACCGAGGACCAACAGGTCGCGGCCGGCGCTGGTCCGGACGTTGTGCGCTTGTCGATCGGCATCGAGACCGTCGACGACATCATCGCCGACCTCGATCAGGCGCTGCGCCGCGCCGCGGCCTGACAGTCCAGCGAAGGCGACCGCGATCAGCTACCGCGGTGCGGCGCCGGCAACGCCTCGGCCATCCGAGTAACGGATCTGATCCTGGTCCGACGCCGCGCCTTTTGGACGTAGAGGCTCTGGTCTGCACGCTGTATCAGGTCCGTCGTGCACGGGTCATCGTCGCTGAACGCCGTGCCGACGCTGACGGTCGCGGTCAGCACGTGGCCACCCACGGTCAACGGTTCTGCGACGGCAGCCGACAACCGGCGCGCCAACGTCGCGGCGGTTTCGACCGTCGCACCCGGCTGCAACACGACGAACTCGTCACCGCCGATCCGCGCAACCGTATCACCATCGCGAACGCTGCGGTGGAGCCGATCGGCCAACGCCGCCAGAACCCGGTCGCCGGCAACGTGGCCGTAACGGTCGTTGATCCCCTTGAGGTCGTCGAGATCCAGCACGTGTAGGGCGAAGGGCTTCCCGCCGCTGGCCGTCACTTGCGCCAGGCGGCTCAACTCGTTCTCGAGCGCCCGGCGGTTGAGGAGCCCGGTCAGCCCGTCGTGGAACGCCATGTGCTCGACGTCGAGGCGCGCACGTTCCACGTCGTCGAGGCGGCGCGCGGTCCGCTGCCACTCCTTGCTCAGCAAGACCGCCGCGCCGGCGGTCGCCAGCGCGGCCAAGCCAGCGAGGATCGTCAGCGTGGGTGCCAACCAAAACGGCAGCAGCGACGATCGTGCGGCGACCGGCCAAACGAGTGCGGCACCAACCGCCGGCATCACGCAGGAAAGCACCAGCAGCACGCGAATGCAGGCGCGAGACGACAACTGGTCGGCCACCGGCCGGCGCAGCCAAGCGCCAACCGCGGCACCTGCCTCGACGGCAGCCGCGCTTCTCGGACCACGACGTGGCGCCGACGGTCTAATGCTCGTTCCTCCTCGGAACCGGAGCGGTTGTGATGCAGACGCCGTGGACACGTAACTATTCCAGGTTGGGCCAATCGCAGTGACGTCAGTCACTGCCGACCAGCAAAAGATCCTCCGGATGGACGCCAATCCGGCACGCGGTGCCGGCTGCAGGATCGCCCTTGTCGACGCGATTGACGTTGTAGCGACTGATCTGGAGTTGTGTGCCGTCGCTGGCGCGGACGAACACGAAGCTGAGATCGCCGTAATAGGCGATCTGTTCGACCGTCGCCTCGATCATGAGTTCGCCGGCCACCGGCGGCGCCGAGAAGTCCAATCGCAGCTTTTCCGGTCGGACGATCAGCACGCCCTCGGCGACGTCGGGCGACGCGCGGTCGACGTTGAGTTCGCCGAAGAGAGGGTGGTGAACCAGCGCACGCTCGCCGTCGACCGAGCGCACGTCCACCGGTAGCGTATTGGTCGTGCCGATGAAGTCGGCGACGAAGTGGTGCGCCGGGTGCTCGTAGAGCGTCCTAGGCTCCGCGACCTGGAGCACCCGTCCGCGGTCCATCACGGCGATGCGATTGGCCATCGACAAGGCCTCTTCCTGGTCGTGGGTGACCATCACGAAGGTGATGCCGACCTCGTGCTGCAGGCGAACCAGTTCGAGTTGCATCTCCTCACGGAGCTTCTTGTCCAGAGCCGACAGAGGCTCGTCGAGGAGGAGGACCTTGGGCCGCTTGACCAGCGCGCGCGCGAGCGCCACCCGCTGCCGCTGGCCGCCAGAGAGCTGGTCCGGGCGGCGCTCGGCAAAGCCCGTAAGCTTGACCTTCTCGAGGGCTTCGACCACCCGCGGCCGAGCCGCATCGGGCGCCACGCCCTCGACCCGGAGTCCGTAGGCGACGTTCGCCTCGACGCTCATGTGCGGAAAGACGGCGTAGGACTGGAAGACCATGTTCACCGGGCGCCGATTGGGCGGGACCCTGGTCATGTCGTCGCCATCGATCACGATCCGCCCGGCGTTCGGCACCTCGAACCCGGCGAGCACCCGCAACAACGTGGTCTTGCCGCAGCCCGACGGCCCGAGCAACGCGAAAAACTCGTTGCGGCGGATCGCCAAGCTGACGTCGTCGACCGCGACGGCGTCCCCGAACCGCTTGCTGATACCGGTGACGTCGACGAACGAATCGCTCATCGGCGCGGCCCTTGGCTGGCCGGCTGCTGCAACCGCATGGCGAGGACCGTCAAGACGACGGTGAGCAGGATCAACAAGGTCGAAGCGGCGTTGACCTCGGGTGTCGCGCCAAATCTGACCATCGAATACACCTTGACCGGAAAAGTCAGCGTGTCTGGACCGCTGGTGAAGAACGTCACGACGAAATCGTCGAGCGACAAAGTCATCGCCAGAAGCCCGCCGGCAACCAACCCCGGTGCCATGAACGGCAAGGTGACGAAGCGAAAGGTTTGCCACTCACTCGCGCCGAGATCGCGCGACGCTTCTTCCTGCGACCGGTCGAAACCGGCGAGGCGCGCGCGGACGACCACCGCGACGAACGGGAAGCTGAACGCGACGTGGCCCGCGACGATGTTCGCCAGGTTCAGGGGCCAGGGCAGCCCGGTCGGCCAGCCGATCTCGGCGAAGAACACCAGCAGCGCGACGCCAAGGCAGATTTCCGGCACGACGATGGGCAGCGCGCTGGCTGCCTCGACCGTGGCCCGGCCGCGAAAGCGAAACCGGTACAACCCGAGCGCCAGTAGCCCCCCGACGATCACCGACAAACCCGTGGACAGCAAGGCGATGACGATGGAGTTGGTGAAGGCCTCCAGGAGCGACGTGTTGGTGAACGCCTTCCAGTAATACTCGGTGGTGAAACCGCGCCAGACCACGTTGCGCCGACTGTCATTGAAACTGAAGACGATCAGAACGATGATCGGCGCATAAAGAAAAACGAAAGTGGCCAACAACCAGCCGCGCAACCACCAGCGCCGAGTGTACTCGAGCGGGCCGGGCCTAGCCATTCGCGCGCTGCCGACCGGCGAACCATGCGCGCATGAGCAACAGCGCGAAGGTGAGGTAGAGCAGCAGGAACGACATGGCGGCGCCAAGCGGCCAGTTGTTGGCCGCCTTGAACTGCCGTTCGATGACGTTGCCGATCAACTGGCTGTTCGGGCCGCCCAGGAGATCGGAGATCAGGAAGGTGCCCATCGCCGGGATGAAGACCAGCATCAGGCCCGAGACGATTCCCGGCATCGCCAGCGGCACGGTGATGGCGAAGAAGGTACGGAGTTGGCTCGCACCGAGATCGAGGCTCGCCTCCAGGAGCGAGCGGTCGAGCCGATCCAACGCGGCGTAGAGCGGCAAGACCATGAACGGCAGGTAGACGTAAACGATACCGAACACCACGGCCGTGTTGTTGTAGAGCAGGTCGTAGGGTTGGAATTGCTTGCCGATCAGCCCGCCGAGGCCGACCGGTGTGAGCATGAATGCAGCGACCTCCCAAAGGTTCTCCAAACCCAGATTGACGTAGCCGGTGCGCCGCAACATCGCGATCATCGCGTAGGTGCGGATCAACAGGTTGGTCCAAAAGGGCAGGACCACGAGCAGCAGCAACAGCGGTTTCACCCGCGGACTGGCGAACGTGATGGCGAACGCCACTGGAAACGCGACGATCAGCACGATCACGGTCGCCAGCCCGCCGAGCCAAACCGACCGCCAGAACAGCCCGAGGTACAGCGGATCGAGCGACGCCGCGTAGTTCTGCAGCGTCCACGTGTAGGCGATCTCGGCCGGCCCGGCCCGCTCGCCGAAGCTCATCAGCCAGATGAAGCCGAGCGGGACGAGAAAGAACGCCACCAGCCAGAACAGGCCCGGCCCCAGCATCAACACCAGAACCAGCGGATTGTCGCGCCAGGACTGCACCCGCGACGCCGCCTGGACCGCCTCGTCTCAGCTGGCGAGCACCCGTGTCAGCGCCTCGTCGTACATACGCTGCACGTCCTCGCCTTTGTACATGGCGAACTCGCAGCGCGCGAGCGTGGCGTCGTCGGGATAGATCGCCGGATCGCTGGCGATCGTCTCCGGCAGCATGGCCTTCGCGGCCGCGTTCGGCGTTGCATACAGCACGTACTCGGCGATCCGCGCGGCGTTCTCGGCGTCCAGCACGTAGTTGATGAACTCGTGGGCCTCTTCCGGGTGCGGTGCACCCGCCGCCAGACACATGCTGTCTTCCCAGATCAGCGCACCCTCCTCGGGCACCTGATAGCCGAGATCGTCGTCCTCCAGCATCACCTGTTGCAAATCACCACTGTACTCCAGCGCCAGATCCACTTCCTGCGACAGCAGCAAGTCTTGCCCGGTATCGGGAGCGAAGGTGCGGATCCGCGGCTTGGCGGCGATCAGCAGCTCTACTGCCGCGTCGATTTCGCTCGGCGCGGTGGTGTTGAGCGAGTAGCCGAGGAATTTGAGCGCCGAGTAGAGCGAATCTTCACTGTTGAGGAGGGCGATGCGACCAGCGAAGGCTTCGTCCTCGAGCAGCGCCGACCAGCTGGTGGGCGTCGGCACGACCGAACGGCGATAGCCGATGCCGGTCGTACCCCAGAGATAGGGTACCGAGTAGCGCCGGCCCGGATCGTCGGGCGGGTCCATGAAGACGGGATCGATGTTGCCCAACAGCGGCAGCCGGTCTTGATCGAGCGGCTCGAGCATGTTGCCGGCGATCATCCGCGCCACCCAGTGATTGGTCGGGAAGATCACGTCGTAGCCGGGATTGCCGGCCCGCAGCTTGCCGAACAGTTCGGCATTGGACGCGAACAGTTCGTAGCGGACGCGGATGCCGCTGGCGTCCTCGAATGCCGGGATCGACACATCGTCGATGTAGCTGTCCCAATTGTAGACGACGACCTCGCGCGTCTGAGCGGCTGCAGGTCGCTGCAGCCAAGGAACCACCGCGGCGACGGTCACGCCGGAACGAAGCAGACGGCGGCGGGTGAAGATACGAGTCGGCAACTGGCTCATACCGGGCGGCCCTCCCATGGCGACGGCGTTCGACGCACGGGGTTCTAACGGCCGTATCCGGCAGTGAAAAGGCGCGCCCGCACGCCCGACCGCGTTTTCCGGCCGGGCCAGCCGTGCTAGCGGCTGCTGACGATGGACCCGACCCTCACTGCGTGGCTCGACCTCGTCGTCGAACCGACACGCACGGCCCTGATCGTGGTGCTCGCCCTCGGCTGCGGGTTGCTGATCGGCGTCGCCGTCGGCATGCGCCTGGCCCGCGTCCGGCAAACGACGATCACCGCACTCGCCCGTGAACTGCACGACGCCAGTGAGGATCGCGCGCGGATGGCGACGGAAGCCATGCTCGACCACCTCCGTCTGGCCTTCGGCGGTCTGGCGGCCGAGGCGCTCGGCCAGTCGAGCAACCATCTGCTCGACCTCGCGGAAGCCCGCCTCGGCGCCGAACGCGATCGCCACGCCGCGGCACTTGACCAGCGCAAGGCGCTGATCGACCAAGAAGTCGGCCGGGTCGGCGCCGAACTGGATCGTTTGCGCCGATTGGTGGTCGATCTGGAGCGGGAGCGGGCCCGCGGACTGGGCGAGGTCACCACGCGGCTCGACGCCGCTAGTCAGGCGACGTTGGCGCTCGCCGATACCACCCAACAGCTCCGCGATGCGCTGAAGAGCTCGCAACGCCGTGGCCAGTGGGGCGAACGCCTGGCGGAGGACGTCCTGCGCCACGCCGGGCTCGTCGAAGGCGTGTCCTACGTCAGGCAACGGACCTTGGGCACCGGTGGGCGACCCGACTTCACGTTCCTGTTGCCGCGCGGCTTGCGGCTGCACATGGACGTGAAGTTCCCACTCGACAACTATCTGCGCTATGCGGCGGCGACGACCGAAGCCGAGCGAAACCGGTTCGAACGGGCGTTCATGGCGGACGTCCGCGCGAAGGTTCGCGAGCTGGCGGCCCGGAGCTACGGCGGAGAGGACGGTGCGCTGGACTACGTGCTGCTGTTCATCCCCAACGAGCCTCTCGCCGGCTTCGTCTTCGAGCGCCGTCCGGAACTGGTCGACGAGGCGTTGGCGCAGCGGGTCGTGCCCTGCGCGCCGGCGACGTTGTTTGCGATCTTGGCCGTGGTTCGCCAAGCCGTCGACAATTTCATCGTTACGGAAGCCGCCGGCGACATGCTCCACCAACTCGAACGCTTCGACGTCGCCTGGTCGAGCTACGTGCAGGAGATGAACCGGCTCGGACGGAAGCTCGACGAGGCCCAGGATAGCTTCCGCGAGCTCGTTGGGACGCGCGCTCGCAGCCTGGAACGGCCGCTGACGAGACTGGCCGAGCTGCGTCGCCGTGGTCCGGACACAGCTGGCGAAGACTAGGGCGTTGCGCGTGGCGCCTCGACCATCGGCTGGCGGAGTTGGTTCAACGCGTCGGGGAGCAGCTCGCCGGCCGAACCGACCAGCACCGCCTGCCACCCGCGGAAGGGCGCCCCCAGCGCAACGAGACCCTGGCCCTCGGCCCGGCTCTCACCAGGCCGCGCCGGCTCGCTGACTGGCGTCAGGTACAGTGAGAGTGGTCCGTAAGCCCCCGTGAGCGCCAGACCGGCAGCCCGCTCTTCGGCCAAGTGGTCGAGGAAGACACCCTCCAGCCGTACGCTCGGTGGCAACGCAACCAAAGGCACGCCTTCGAGGCCGCGGTCGGCAAACCAGAGCTCGGCAGCGGCCAAGCCCTCGGGCGTCGCATCGACCGAGCGGCCGGCGGCCAAACGTGCTGCCTCGGCGCTGAGCGCGTCCACCACTGGAACGACCGCGGTAGGCTGGTCGGTCAGCTGCAACGCAGCGACGACCATGCCGCAGACCGCGAGGCCGGCAACGACGTGCCACGTCCGCCAGCCACCCTGGCGACGGGCGGGCGGAACCCGCGGCCGCGGCGGCCTGACCGGCATGGGCGCCGGGTCTTCCTTCAAGGTCGGCGGGACGTGGGGTGGGGTGAGCCGGCTCCACTGCGGGCCATCGGCCGCAGCGAACGTCTTCTCGATACTGGCCGCAAAGGCGCTCATCGCCTCGACCTTGGCGCGGCACGCCCGGCAGGAGCGGAGGTGCTGGCGCAACGCAACGCGCTCGAAACCGCTCAAGCGGCCGTCGAGGTTGGCTTCCAGGCACCGATCGACTTGGCGGCAGTCCACGCGCCCTCCCGACTCAGCAACCGCGCCGATGGAGAGAACACCGAAAAGGTCTAGAGCATCAACCCCTTCTGGCGCTTGCTTCGGCCTTGACGCCGCGGCAGCCTGATCGGCCGTACCGGGCGGTGCTCATCACAACACCGAGCGCCACCCAAAAGCATCAACCCGAATCATGGGAGGTCGATCATGGAGGGCCCCGCAAGAACCCTCAACGTCGCGCTGGTCGGACCGGCCGGCAGCGGCAAGACGACGCTGTTCGAGAGCCTCGCGCTCGTCGGCGGCGCGATCCAGCGCCGGGGCTCGTCGGCAACTGGCTTTCTCCTCGGCGACCCGAGCGCGGAGGCCAAAGCACGGACGATGACGACCGAGGTCACGGTTGCCACGTTCGACCACGGTGACCTCACCATCACGCTGCTCGACACGCCGGGCGCCGTGGAGTTGGGGCAAGAAGCGCGGAACGTCTTCCCAGGGATCGATCTTGCGGTGGTGGTCGTCGAGCCGGTCGCCGAACGAATGGTCGCGGCGGCGCCTTTGCTCCACGGGCTCGACGCTCTCGGCATCCCCCACGTCGTCTTCGTCAACAAGATGGACCGCTCCGACCAACGCTATCGCGACCTGCTCGACGCCCTGAGGTTGGTGAGCGCCCGGCCGGTGGTGCCGCATCAGTACGCGATCGGCCGCGGCGACAGCCTCGTCGGCTTCGTCGATCTGCTGACCGAGAAGGCGTTCGCCTATCAAGAAGGTCAGCCCAAGGCGGCGATCGCCCTGCCGGAAGAGTACCGCGAGCGCGAACAGCAGGCGCACGCCGAGTTGCTGGAGACCTTGGCCGACTTCGACGACGATCTGTTGGAGGCGCTGCTCGAGGATCAGGAGCCGCCGGCCGAGCACGTCCTTCGCGACCTGCAGAAGACCCTCGGCGCCGACCAGGTGGTGCCGGTGTTCATGGGCGTCGCCGAGCGCGACATGGGCATGCGCAGCTTCTTGGAGGCGCTGGAACGCGAAGCCCCGCGCGCCGAGCAGAGCCAGCTCCGGATTGGGATCGACGCTGCAGGCCCGCCGCTGATCCAGGTGCTGAAGACGTACCATCAACCGCACACCGGCAAGCTGTCGCTGGCGCGCATTTGGCGGGGCCCGGTGAAGGATGGCATGGTCTTCGGCGGCGATCGGGTCGGCGGCGTCTTCCAACTGGTCGGCGGCGACCAGAAGGCCATCGGCGAAGCGCCGAGCGGTAGCGTCGTCGCGCTGGGTCGACTGGAGAGCGCCACCACCGGCGCAACCCTCTCGACCGACGCGATCGATGTTGACTTGCCGACGGTGCCGCAACTCAAGCCGATGTTTGCCCTGGCGATCAGGCCGAAGAACCGAGCCGACGACGTCAAGCTCTCTTCTGCACTCGCCAAACTCCACGACGAGGATCCGAGCCTCCTCATCGAGCACGACAGCGAGCTCCGCCAGACACTCCTTTGGGGTCAGGGCGACGTCCACGTGCGCCTGGCGCTCGACCGGCTGGCGCAGAAGTACAAGCTGGAGGTCGACAGCAAGGCTCCGGCCACACCCTATCGTGAGACCATCAGGAAGCCCGGTCAGGCGCATGGCCGACACAAAAAGCAGTCGGGCGGGCACGGCCAGTTCGGTGACGTCAAGATCGAGATCCGCCCGCTCGGCCGCGGCGAGGGCTTTCAGTTCGAAAGCAAGATCGTCGGTGGTTCGGTGCCGAAGCAGTACGTGCCCGCGGTGGAAGCTGGTGCGCGCGAGTTTCTGGCGAAGGGGCCGCTTGGCTTCCCCGTGGTCGATGTCGCGGTCACCTTGGTGGATGGCCAGTTCCACACCGTCGACAGCTCCGAGATGGCGTTCAAGGCCGCTGCCGCCCTGGCGTTGAAGGAAGGTCTGCCGCAGTGCGGTTCGGTGCTGCTGGAGCCGATCGTGACCGTGACGGTGTCGGTGCCGACCGAACACACCTCCAGGGTGCTGCAGCTGGTCAGCCAGAAACGTGGGCAAATCCTGGGCTTCGACGGCAAGCCGGACTGGCCGTCCTGGGACGAGGTGAGGGTTCAACTGCCCCAGGGCGAGATGACCGATCTGGTCGTCAATCTGCGCTCGTCGACCCAGGGCGTCGGCTTCTTCGAGTGGGAACCCGACCGGCTCGACGTGGTGCCGGACAAGCTGGCCGACGAGGTGGTGGCGCAAGCCCACGCCGCCAGTTGATCGGCGGCGGCCTCACGGACGTATCCTCTCCAACCGTTCGGGAGACGTCCGTGACCGCAATCGTGGTGTTCAAGGCGCTGATCGGTTTCGGGCTGCCGGTCGCCTTCGCCGTTCGTGAACTCGTCCTGACGAACCGGCTGCTCGCGGCGACGCGCGAGCGGGAGGCGGCTGAAGCGCGGGCGGCGGAAACGGCGCCGCCGCGGACCACGGACCAGCAGCGCGCTGCCTAGCCGCCGACGGCCACCGGCGCTAGTTTCCGGTCGAGGTCGACGGAGGTCGTGGCTTGGACGGGTGGGGTTGGCTGATCACCTTCGAGGTGTTCATCATGTTCGGCATCGCCTTCGGTCTGGCGTGGCGCGAGCTTCGCGAGCTGGATCGATTGCGGGCCGAGCGTGAGGCGGCCGAGCGCGAAACGCGGCCTTGACCCGGCGTTTGGACGTCGTTGGCTTGTTCGGCGGCATCGGCGGTCTCGAGCTCGGCCTCGCCGAGGCTGGACACAGCACTTTGGCTTTCTGCGAAGCCGATGCCGAGGCGGCGACGATCCTTCGCGGCGCCTTTCCGAGCGCCGCACTCACCCGTGACGTTCGCCGGACCGACGAGGTCTTGGCGGCGATGCCCGGTTCGGTCTCGCTCCTCACGGCCGGGTTTCCGTGCACCGACCTCAGCCAAGCCGGTCGCACCGACGGGTTCGACGGTCGGGCGTCGCCCCTGGTGCGCGACGTGCTGCGCCTCCTGGCCCGCCGGCCCATCACCCACGTGGTGCTCGAAAACGTGCCGAACTGGCGCCATCTCAACGGCGGCGCCCATCTGGACGAGGTCGTCACGGCACTGGAACGGCTCGGCTACCGTTGGGCCTACCGTACGCTGGATGCCCGCGCGTTCGGCTTGCCCCAGCGCCGGCTGCGGCTCTTTCTGTACGCCAGCCTCGAGGGAGACCCGCGCGCCGTGCTCGGGCAGGGCAACCTGCCGGCGCCCGTGGCCCACTACGATCTCACCGAGCGCGCCCACGGCTTCTACTGGACCGAGGGTCGGCGCGGCCTCGGCTGGGGCGAAGACTGCGTGCCGACGTTGAAGGGCGGCTCGGCCGTTGGCGTGCCCTCGCCTCCTGCCATCGTCCTCACCGACGGCCGCATCGTCACGCCGGCGATCGAGGATGCGGAGCGGCTGCAGGGTCTGCCGGTCGGCTGGACCGATGACGCCCGCACGATCGACGACACCGCTTTCCGCCAGGCGCGCCGGTGGCTGCTCGTGGGCAACGCCGTGAACGTTCGCGTCGCCGCATGGATCGGCGCACGACTGGCCCACCCTCGAGCCTATGGAGACGACCATGGGCTGCCGCTCGGAGCCAGCACCAAGTGGCCCGCCGCGGCCTGGTCCGATGGCACCGACCGCTGGGCGCTGCCCCTCTCTGCCTGGCCGGTGGCGCGACCCGCCCTCCCCTTGGAAGCCTTCCTGATGCACCCGACGCAGCCGCTTTCGACCCGCGCCACGGCCGGCTTCCTCAGCCGGCTCGAAAGCAGTCGCCTACGCACGACACCCGGGTTCGTCGAAGCGGTCCGTCGTCACCTGCAGAACATGCGGTCGCTGGCCGCGTGAGCGCCACACCGCCGCCACCGGCCAGCGACCGCGCGACCGCGCTCCGGATGCGGCGGGTCCGCCGGGTCGGTACCGGCGCCGAGTTGATCGTCAGGCGGTGGCTCCGCGAGCACGCTGTCGTCTATCGGATTGCGCCCTCCTCGCTTCCCGGCCGCCCGGACCTCGCCAATCGGCATCGGGGCTTCGCGATCTTCGTCCATGGCTGCTTCTGGCACGGCCATGAGGGGTGCAAACGCTTCACGCGGCCGCGCCGCAATGCCGAGTGGTGGGCGGCCAAGGTCAGAGCGAACCGCGAGCGCGACGCCCGCAAGCGTGCGGCGCTGGAGGCGCTAGGGCTCGAGGTCGTGGAGGTCTGGGAGTGCGAAGCGCTGGCGCTGGAGCGTGGCGGCGACGTACCGGCGGCGCTGGCAGCATTGGCGGGCACCCGCGAGTAGCGAGACCCGGCCCATGCTCAGGCGTCCGGCGGGGGACAGAACCAAGCCACAGGCGCGGTTCCTTGGTGAGCACCGTCAGCAGTCGCCGGGACTCGACGAGCCGCTCGGACGCCACGACCGTCGACAACGGCTAGCAGCCGGAAGCGCGTACGCTGGGAGTGTCCTTCTTCCACAACGTCATGATTTCGAACGAAAAAGCGCCCACCAGGGTTCGTTCGGCATTCGGGGTTGTCCGCCGACGGAGGCGTCCGGTCGCACCGCCTCGAACAGCAAATTAGGATAATGATCCGACGCGGATCGAGCAAGGCTACCGTTGACCACCGAGCGGCCCCGGCGACCGGCGCCGCATCGAAGAGGATCGCGTTCGACAACACCAGAAGCGTTCGAGTCTCGACCGGTTCGAGCCCGAGCCAGACGCCCAGAAGCACGACGTCGGTCGCCCTGCATGGCTCGCTAGCTACGCTCACGTCGCCGCGGTGGAACCCAGTCCGGAACGAGCGGCGAGCTGTCGGCCCTGTCTGGCAATCGATGACAGTTCGGCGTTTCGTGAAGCTTCCCAGCTCTCAAGTCGGTTCGTCGGTAGCGATGCGTCCGCCCTCCAGCCTTTCAACGCTTCGGCCAAGAGCGCGGCATCGCCAAACGCCTTTGATGTGCCGGACGCCGTATGCGGTCGAACGGTGCCTGCCGCATCACCAATGAGAAAAGCGCGGCTGTGCGAGCGAGGTTGCACGTCCACGTCCTGTACGGGCTGCATGAACAAATTGGACGCCTCGACCAGATCACGAAACAGAGCAGGCAAAGCGCGCTGTGCCAAGTCCCGGACAGCGCGACGAACCTCTGCGGAGCTGTCGCCCGGCGGAAGAAAGGACCGGTACCGTGCACCGGACTCGCCGGTCATCAGCGTTTCGAGTTCCGGTTCAGGCGTGTTGACGTACCATACCCAATTGACCCGCCGCTCGCCTCGCACGGTGCTGCCATCGGCGCCAGGCACGAGATAGCACAGCATCTGCATGCCCGGACTCACGTATGATGTGAACCGCTCGCTCAGAGCGTTCACGAGCTGTGGTGGTAGATCGCGCTCGTCCTCCAACCCGCGCCAAGCGACGTAGCCAGCATAACGTGCCGCTTCATCAGTTCCCGTCAACAGGCGACGACAAGTTGAATTGACACCATCCGCACCGATGAGGATGTCCGTCGTCGTTTCGTACCCATCTTCGAATACGATCGATACGAGCGCACCAGATTGCCCGATACTCAGTAGTTTGCTGTCCTGGCGATAGCAATCATCGACAAGATGCGCGCGCATGGTCTTGTAGAGTGTATCCCACGCCGTCATGAGCTGCGGCGCACGCTGCCGACGTGCCTGCCCATCATATTGCAAGGCAACTCGCTCCTGTAGTCGAACACAAACCGTGCGTGTTTCGACGTCGATGCGCTGCAAGAGCGCGTCGAGTTCCGGTTGCATGACGACTCCAGCGCCGCGCGCCTGCATCGCCCCGGAGGAACGCTCGTAGACGGAAACTGCTGCGCCTAGGCCGTCCCTCAACTCGATCGCTGCAGCGAGCCCTCCGACGGATCCGCCGATGATAGCAGCCTTGAAAGGTGGACTAGCGTTCATTTTAACTCTTCGTGTGGCCTCGTTGGTCCAGTGACGATCGTGAACGGTCTCGAGTGAGCCATGCCAACGCCGTGCTTCGATCTCCGGAAACAAGAACGTCCTTGCTCCGTGAGAGGCGGCTCATGGCCGACGTCTGCTTTTCCGCCGACCGGACAACAAGCCTCCGGTCGGAATCTAGGTGAAAAGCACGGTCTGCTCGGTGCCGCTCCGGAAGCGGTACGCACGCCGAGGACGACGGTCCAGATACCCGATCCAAGACGCTGGCGCCTCGCAGCCTGCGGCGCGATGCGGACGCTCGCTCAGCCGGTACGTAGACGCGCTCATGTCCGACACGAAACGGCGGGCCATCCGCGCGACGCATCTCGCGCAAAGGCGCTGGCTCGGAAGCTACTCCGCCG
Source organism: Pseudomonadota bacterium (assembly GCA_039818825.1). GTDB lineage: Bacteria > Pseudomonadota > Alphaproteobacteria > Geminicoccales > Geminicoccaceae > JBCBTD01. Next base: position 93,223 of record JBCBTD010000006.1, on the reverse strand, counting down.
GCACCTCGATCTTGGTGCCCTCGAACCGGTACGCGATCGGATCGGCGAACGCCTCGGCGTCCGACGGGTCGCTGTAGAGGTCGGCGAAGGACACGACCGTACGGCCGGACAGCCGCCCCGCCTCGACGACGAACGAGGCGCGTGTGTCGATCCGCGCGATCTTCTGGTCCGGCTGCGCCGCCGTCGGAAAAGTGAAGTCCAGCATCACCAGGGTGAATTCGATCTCGCCGCCGTCGTTCTTGGTGCAGCGCCAGGCGCCGCGGGCATCGCTGAACGGCTGGAAGCCCGGGACGCCTGCCTCCGCCGAGTCCGTGAAGAAGGCGTGACCGCCGTTGGTGAGCGAGAGCAGGCTCCGACCGATGGGCGCAGTGCCATCGGCGCCGTCCTCGTACTTCGTCGTCAGGAAGGTGCCGACTACAGGAAGGCACTCGATGACGCCGCCAGCCACGTCACCATCGGCCGCGAGACCGCCGGAGCTGAGACTGGACGCAAGGAGGAAAGCGCCGGCGAGCATGGAGATCGAGCGGGCCATGGGCTGCACCTCCGTTGTCACGCACCTCAATGACCATCCATCGCACGGCCAACGAACGCAAGCCGGCCCCGTTCAGCCCAGTCGACCGGGCAGACTCCGGAATCGTTGTCGGTAGCGGCTTGGGGTGACGCCGGTCGACCGCTTGAAGAGGCGGCGGAACGAAGCCGGGTCGTCGTAGCCGACGATCCGGCCGACCGCGTCGACCGGCTCGGCACTCCGCTCCAGGAGCTGCTTCGCCTCCTCGATCCGCAGCATCTGGACGTAGTCGACCGGGGCGAAGCCGGTGGCCGCCTTGAAGCGCCGTTTGAAGGTCCGCCCGGGCAGGCCCGAGCGTTCGGTCAGGCGGGCGACGGGCGTCGGCAAGGCGTAGGTGTCGGCGATCCATGCCTGGCAGTCGGCGATGACGGCGTCGTCGTGGCGGCGGGGACGGAGCCTGGCGGCGTAGAGCAATTGCCCTTCGCTGCGGTCACCGAGCAGGAAGAGCTTGGCCGCGTTGATCGCCGCCGCCTCGCCGTGGAAGCGAGCCACGACGTAGAGGGCCAAGTCCTGCCACGACGCTACGCCACCGGCGGTGACGATCCGCGCGTCGTCCGGCACCGCGACGAGGATGCGCTCCGGCCGTAGAATCACCGCGGGGAACCAGCGCTCGAACGTATCGACGAAGCCCCAATGGGTCGTCGCGGTGCGGCCGTCGAGCAGTCCGGTGGCGGCGAGCAGCACCGATCCGGAGCAAACGGTGCAGACGGTACCGCCGTGCCCGTGGATCCGCCGGAGCCAAGCGCCGATGGCTGGCCAACGTCCTCGGTGATCGGCGCCGGGGTCGAGGTCGAGATCGCCAACGATGACCACATCGGCAGCAGGAACGTCGGCGATGGCCGCCTGCACCTCGACGGAGAAGCCGTGCGCCATCCGCAACCAGCCCTTCGCTTCGCCGACGATCTGGACGTCGAACGGCGCTCGGAAGTCTCGGTCGGCGGTGAGGCCGACCCAAGCGGGCTCCAGCGTCGCCAAGACCTCGTGGAGCCCCAAGAGCGTCGCCGGCGTGCTCTCGGGCGTCGCCAGAAGACAGATGCGCGGTGGCCGTTGCGGCCGATCGTCGAACGGAACCATGCGAACGACGATGGCACGAATGCCTCGATCTTGTCCATTTCCACTCTAACAGCCAGGCGACCGTAGCCGGTAGACGATCGGCCCAAGCCCATCGCCGGGCACTGACGAGCGACTGGAGACAAGACATGCAGACCGACATGGCAGCGGCCGCGCTCACCGAGAACCGGGCCGCCGAGGTCTTCCTCGAACGCGCCTGCGGCATCATCGACGCCGGTGCACAGGCCGTGATGCTGTCGCTCGGCCATCGCACCGGCCTGTTCGACGCGATGGCGGGCCACCCGCCGTCGACCAGCGCCGAGATCGCCGAGCGAGCCGGGCTGGCCGAGCGCTACGTCCGCGAGTGGCTGGCGGTGATGGTGACGGCGGCCATCGTCGCTTTCGAGCCCAAGGCCGGGCGCTACCACCTGCCCGATGCTCACGCAGCCTGCCTCACGCGCGATGCGCCGCTCGGCAACGTGGCCGTCTACGCCCAAACCGTCGCGATGATCGGCGCTGCGGAAGAGCGCTTGCAACAGTGCTTCGCCACCGGCGAGGGCACGACCTACGCCGACTACCCGTGCTTCCACGCGTTCATGGCCGAAGACAGCGGCCAAACGGTCGTGGCTCACCTGTTCGACGTCCTGTTGCCCTTGGTCGACGGCCTGACCGCCCGGTTGGCGGCCGGGATCGACGTGCTCGACGCCGGCTGCGGCCGTGGCCAAGCGCTGATCGCCATGGCCGAAGCTTTCCCGGCCAGCCGCTTCACCGGCTACGACCTCTGCGACGACGCCATCCAGGACGCCCGGCACGCCGCCGCCGGCGTCGACAACCTGCGGTTCTTCACCAAGGACTTGAGCAACTTCGACGAGCAGGAGCGCTACGACCTGGTGACCAGCTTCGATGCCGTCCACGATCAGAAAGATCCAGCCGGCCTGGTCGCCGGCATCCACGGCGCGCTGCGTTCGGGCGGCGTCTATCTGATGCAGGACATCGGCGGCTCGGCGCATCTGCAGAACAACCTCGATTTCCCCATGGCATCGCTCCTCTACGCCATCTCCTGCGCGCACTGCACACCCGTCTCCATCGGCCAGGGCGGCGAGGGATTGGGCACGATGTGGGGGTGGGAGACCGCAGACGCGATGCTGCGCGGCGGCGGCTTCGGCTCGGTCGAACGCCACGTGCTACCTCACGATCCGATGAACGTCTGGTTCGTAGCGCGGAGAGACGCTGCATGACGGGAGGCTCCGCGCGGGCGGCACGGAACGGGCGAACGATGCTCTAGCGGTGAAGGTCTTCCAGGTTCTTCCCCGCGGTTTCGATCCGTACCCACCAGGTCAGGATGGCCCCGAACAGCGAGGTGCCGACCAGGATCCAAAGCAAGGCGCCCGTGCCGATCCACAGCAACAGAATGGGAAACAGGAACGCGGTGATCACCGCCCCGACCTTGGCGAAGGAGGCCGCAAAGCCAGCACCTTTCGCGCGGATCTCCGTCGGAAAGACCTCGCCGGCAATCAGGTAGGTCTGGGCGTTCGGCCCCATGTTGGTCATGAAGTTGAACAGCATGAAGCCGGCGAAGATCATGAGCGTTTGCGTCACCCCGTCGAAGCTTGCCGAGAGCGCGGCGATCGCCAGGCCCACGGCACAGCCGACGAAGCCGACGATCTGCAGCGGCATGCGGCCCACGCGATCCGCCAGCAGGATGGCGAAGGCGATGCCAACGATCAGCAAGACGTCGATCATCGCCGCACCTTGGGCCGCCAACATGTCGTTTTGCACGACGTCGGCCACCGACGTGGCGTGTTCTTTCCCCTGACCGAGGGTGGAGACCAAAATGAGCGGGGTGAAGATGCCGATGCCGTAGGTGCCGAGGTCCTGAAGGAACCACGGCACCGACGCCAGGATCGTCGCCTTTCGGTGCTTTTTCGAGAACAAGGCACCGTAGCCGCGCCTCGACGTCGCCTGGTCGGCACGATGCCGAGGCTTCGCCAAGCTGACGTGCTTGGGATAGGGCGGCGTCCGCCGCAAGAGCTGGAGGATGCTACGCTCGGCATCTTCGACGCGGTTGCGATGGTGGAGCCAGTGTGGCGTTTCGACGACCGTGAAGCGCAGGACGACGACCACCACCGCAGGAACGACGCCGGCAGCGTACATCCACCGCCACGCGTCGATCTCCGGCAGATTGGCGAGGATCAGATAGCCGACGACGGTCCCGAACAAGGCACCGACCGCCTGAAACGCGAAGGCGCCCAAGACGAGCCGGCCACGCACCCTCGACGACATCGTCTCCGAGATCATCACGTGGGCGGTCGGGTAGTCGCAGCCGAGGGCGATGCCGAGACCAAGCAGGCAGACCAACAAGAACCAGAAGCTCGTACTGAAACAGACGGCAACGAGGAACGCGGTGAAGATGATCATCTCGGCGATGAACATCGTCCGCCGGCCCAGGCTGTCGGCCAGACCACCGAGCAGGCTGGCGCCAACCAGGATGCCGAAGAGCGACGCCGCCGTGACGAGACCGTGTTCGAAGGGGCCTAGTCCGAATTCGATGGCGATGAGGGGCAGCGCCACCCCGGTCATGAAGACGACCATGCCCTCGAAGAACTTTCCGGCCGCGGCGAGCGCCCAAATGCGGAGCTGCATCGGCGTCATCGGCGTCGACGCGACGGTCGTGCCGTCCTGCCACCGCGGGCTTTCGTCGATCCACGCCTGGACCGTCCGCGACTCGATCGCCACCCCGGCCGCCACCTCGCCCGCGGTGCTCAGCTCCGCGACCCCATCCGGCTCGAGGAGCTCTTTCAGCGGATCAACCGCGACGGTACCGAACGTCGTCGCGCATCAGCGAAGCTCGACGGCGAACGCGATGATCTGGGTATCGACGCCATCGTCGTTGTCCTCGACGAGGATCAGCGTGCGACGGCCGTCGTCCAGGGTCGGGCCGAAGATCATCGCCTCGAAGCTCCCGATCCGCTCCACCAGGCCTTCCTGGCGGAGCACGTCGAGGTCGAGGACGAGACGCTTCTCGACCAGTACTTCGTCGCCGGTCAGCGGGTCGATCTTGGACACGTCCTCGGCGTCAGCCGTATCGATCTCGTAGAGCGCGATCGGACGGGTGTTGGTCCGCGGCTCGCCGCCGATCCATTCGCGCTCCAGGACCAGGAGCGACGTGTCGTCGAGCGGCAGGAGGTCCACCATCGAGCGGTCGCCGCCTTCGTCGCTCGCCAGGATCGTCGAGCCCTGGCGCGGCGACAGCTCGTAGACGTACTCCGCCTCGAGCGACGGACGCAGGTGATCGGTCGTGTCCCAACGCATGATCCGCAACCGGCTCGGCGCGTCCAAGGTCGGCTTGGCGCCGTCCTGCTGCAACGCCGTTTCGACCGCCAACCACAACGTTCCCAAGTCTGCCGTGTAGACGAGCGACTCGAAGCCGCCGCTGTCATGGACACCCCAGCCGCCCTCCGCGGTCTGATCGTAGCGGGCTGGCAGGGCGAATTCGCCGACGAAGCTGCCGTCCAGGGCGTAGCGATGGACGAACGGCGCGTGGGCGTCGGTCGGGCCGTTACCGCGACCTTCGGACGCGACCAGCAACGTCTCGGCCCCAGGATCGAGTGCGATGCCCTCCAGGTCGAACGAGCCGGCCGGCAGATCACCGTCGGGGCCGCCCAGCATCGTCACGCCGGCAACGACCACGTCGCCGTCGTCGAGCCGGCCGTCGGCGAGATCGATCGTCAGGGTGTAGAAGCGCGCCGGCCCGTCGGTGTCGTCGCTGATGGCGACATAGGTGTCGCTGTCGCCCATGCGGGCGAGGCCCGAAAGCCCGAGCAGGCGCGTGCCATCGACGTCGAGGCCAAGCGGTAGGAACGTTTCGCCGAGGAACTCGGCACTCTGAATCGACGGCGCGTCGCCGAGTTCGAGCGCGATCGCTGGCGCCGCCAGCAGCAAGGCCAGGGTCGCCGACGTCGCCACCCGTTTCGTCGCCATCATCCGTCCTCCTGCAGTCCGAGGACCAGCTAGGCGGCAATCGTGACGAAGCGACGACCGTTTCGCGACAGAACGGCGACAGTGCCGGCCGGGGCGGCTCAGCGCCCGGCGGCGACGTCTTCCTCGGCGCCCGGTACCAGCTCGTAAGACGCCTCGATCTCGTAGTGCGCGGGGCCGTTGCCGAGCCAACTGGAGTAGAGGTGGAAGGCGCTGACAGGGAGCGGCGGCAACCGAAACAAGCCGTGACGGTGGAAGAACGCCTGAAGGCGCGGCTGGGGTGGCGGGTAGCGAAAGCGGGCGATGGTCACGTGCGGCAGGAAGCGACGCCGCTCGATCGCCACGCCGATGTCGCGAAGGGCACGCTCGACGCGCTTTTGCAGCTGAACCAGTTCGGGCACCGCCTTGACGCCGACCCAGAGCTGGCGCGGCTCACCGCGCGGCGGGAAGTGGCCGAGGCCCGCGAGTTCGAGGGCGAATGGCGCGGTCTCGACGTCAGCCAGAGCCTCCATCGATTCTCGGAAGGTCGGGCGATCCACCTCACCGAGAAACGCCAGCGTCACGTGCAGGGTGTCGGAGTCAGACCAACGCACGTCCGGCAAGCCCTGCTGCATGACAGAAATCGCATCTTTGGCGTAAGTGGGCAGGTCGAGAGCGACGAACAGGCGGTTCATGAGGCATCCCTCCACGGCATGGACGGCGAACCGACCCGATGCGATCCTTGTCAACCGCGCGAGGCTTGCATACCAACCCCGCGCGAGCCTGGACAAGACGGGCATCCCCAACCGAGTTCGGAAACGTGGCCCAAGACCCTGACGCATTCATCCGCGAAGTCGACGAAGAACTCCGCCAGGACCGCGCGACAGCATTGTGGCAGCGCTATGGCACTTACATCATCGCTGCGGCCGTGGCGCTGGTCGTCGGCACCGCCGGCTGGGTCGGCTGGCACAATCTGGAAGAACGCCGGCAGGCCAGCGACGCCCTGGCCTTCGACGCTGCGTTGACCGAAGCCGGCGGCGATGCCGCCACCGCCGCGACCGCCCTGGACGAGGTGGCCGCCGATGCGCATGGCGGCTACGACGCCGTGGCGCGCCTCACCGCAGCCCAGCTGCACGAGGCCGCCGGCTCACCGGACGCGGCGGTCGCTTCGCTGCAAGCCCTGGCTGGGGACGGCAGCGCGCCGGACCTCTATCGCGAGCTGGCGCAACTACTCGACATCCTCGCGCGGATGGACACGGAAGCACCCGACACGCTGATCGCCGAGCTGCGGCCGCTCGGCGCCGTCGGGCCCTGGCGGTTCACGGCGCGGGAGCTGCTGGCCGGCGCCCTGCTCCGCGCCGGCGATCGCGACGAAGCGCTGGAGATGCTCCGCGATCTGGAGACCGACCCGGAGGCGCCGCAACCGCTGCGTATCCGCGCCCGCGAGCTGGTCGCCGCGTTGGACGGGGACGGCTGATCGATGCAGCCGGCTCCAGGCGCACGCATCGTGTTGCTGCTGCTGCCGCTGGCGCTCGGCGGCTGCGGCCTCGGTTGGCTCGGCGGCGACGAAGAAGACCCGCCGCTGCAGGGCGAACGGCAGTCGGTGATGCTGATCGATTCGACCCTGCAGGCGGACCCCGCGCTTGCCGCGAGCCCGCTGGTCCTGCCGCCGGTCCGGACCAACGCCGAATGGCCGCAGACCGGCGGCGATGCCAGCCACAGCCTGGTCCACGTCGCGCTCGACGGTAATCTGGGCCAGGATTGGCGTGCCGACGTCGGCCGCGGCAACAGTATGACCAGTCGGCTGACCGGACAGCCGGTCGTCGACAACGGCGTCGTCTACGTCACCGACGCGACCGCCGAGGTGCAAGCGTTCAACCTGGTCAACGGCGAGCAGCTATGGAGTCGCCAGTTCGACCTCGACAGCGACCGCCGCCTCGGCGCCGGGCTCGCGGCCAGCGGTGGCGGTGTGTTCGTCGCGACCGCCGCGGGGGAGGTCGCAGCGATCGACGGCCAGAGCGGCGAGGTCATCTGGTCGACCGACGTCGGCGCCCCGATCCGCGCGGCGCCGACGTTGGTGGGCCGGATCGTTCTCGTGATCACCGCCGACAACCAGACCTTCGCCCTCGACGCGGTCAGCGGCTCGCAGCTTTGGGTCCACCAGGGCTTCGCCGAGGCCGCGGCGATCCTCGGCGGCGCATCGCCGGCGACGACCGACGGGCTGGTCGTCGTCCCCTACTCGTCCGGTGAGGTCTACGGCCTGATCCTGGAAACCGGCGAGCCGATCTGGCTCGATGCCGTGCAACGACCGCAACGCACGGTCGCGGTCGGCCAGATCGCCGACATTCGCGCGTCGCCGGTCATCGACCCGAGTGGCCGGGTGATCGTCGCCGGGCATGGCGGCGAGATCGCCGCTTTGGACCTGCAGACCGGGCGACGGCTTTGGGACCAGCGGCTGGCCACCGCCGAGACGCCGTGGGTCGCGGGCGAGGTGGTTTTCGTCGTGACCACCGAACGCGAGGTCGTTGCGCTCGACATGACCACGGGCGGCATCCGCTGGGCGACGCAGCTCCAGCGCTTCCGCCGGCCCGAAGACCCGGAAAGCGGGCGACTGTACTGGACCGCGCCGATTCTCGCCGGCAGCCGCCTTCTCGTCGCCGGCTCCAGAGGCGAGCTGGCGATCCTGTCGCCAGGCACCGGCGCCGTCGTCGAGATGATCGAGATCGCGGATGGCGTGACCTTGCCGCCGGTGGTCGCGGACGGCCGTCTGATGCTCCTGGACGACAACGGTGTTCTGAACGTTTATCGGTAGCCGCTTCTGATCGTCCCGCAGGCGGTGCCCGTGACGCTGACCGTTGCCATCCTCGGCCGTCCCAACGTGGGCAAGTCGACGCTCTTCAACCGGCTGGTCGGACGGCGGACGGCGATCGTCGACGACACGCCGGGCGTCACCCGCGATCGCCTCTTCGGCGCCGGCCGACTGTTCGACCTCGAGTTCCAGGTTCTGGACACCGCCGGCATGGAAGAGGCCGACCCGGAGACGCTGGCCGGGCGATTGCGCCGCTCGTCGGAGATCGGGCTCGACGAGGCTGACCTCGGCCTGTTCATGATCGACGCCAAGGTCGGGGTGACGGCGCTCGACGAAACGCTGGCATCCGCGCTCCGTGGCCGCGGCAAGCCGATCCTGTTGGTCGCCAACAAGGCCGAGAGCGACGGCGGTGCCACGGCCATGGCCGAGGCTTGGCGGCTCGGCTTCGGTGAGGCCGTGACGATCAGCGCTGCCCATGCCCAGGGCATGGGCGAACTGGCCGAAGCGATCCGTCCGTTCGTCCCAGCGGCGCCGGAACCCGAGGCCGATGACGACGCAGGGCCTGGCGACGGGCTCGTCCAACTGGCCGTCGTCGGTCGGCCGAATGCCGGGAAATCGTCCCTGGTCAACCGGCTGATCGGCGAGAACCGTCTGTTGACGGGCCCGGAGCCGGGCCTCACCCGCGATGCCGTGCGCGTGCGCTGGCAGTTCGAGGGGACCGAGTTGGAGCTGGTCGACACGGCCGGGCTCAGGCGGCGCGCGCGGATCGAGCCGGGCAGCCTGGAAAAGATCTCGACGTCGGCGACCTTGCAGGCGCTGAAGTTCGCCGCGGTGGGTCTGCTGGTCGTCGACTCGACCCAGCCCTTCGAGCGCCAGGACCAGGCCATCGCCGATCTCGTCGTCCGCGAGGGCCGGGCGCTGGTGATCGCCTTGAACAAGTGGGACCTGATCGACGAGCCGCGCCTGCTCTTGAAGGAGGTCCGGGCGCGGCTCGACCACGAACTCGCCCAAGCCAAGGGCGTGCCGGCCGTTCCGGTGTCGGCGACCGGCGGCGCCGGGCTGCCGGCGCTGATGCGAGCGGTCGTCGCCCAGCACGAGCGCTGGAACCACCGCGTGCCGACGGCGGGCCTGAACCGGTGGTTCCGCGACGCCATCGACGCCAACCCGCCGCCGTTGATCAAAGGCCGGCGGATCAAGCTGCGCTACGCCACCCAGGCCAAGGGGCGGCCGCCGACGTTCGTGCTGTTCGGCAATCAGCTGGACGAGCTGCCGGAGAGCTATCTCCGCTACCTCGCCGGCAGCCTGCGCGAGACCTTCGACTTCCAAGGCGTGCCGATCCGATGGCGCCGTCGGACCGGCAAGAACCCATATGTGGAGGAACGGCGATGACGAGCTGGCGGGGGGTTTGTGCGGTCGTTGGGGTCGGACCAGGGATCGGTGCCGCGACGGTCCGGCGGTTCGCCGCGGAGGGTTACCGCGTAGCGCTGCTGGCGCGGCGCTCCGAGTACATCGAAGACCTGGCCGCCGAGTTCCCGGACTGCGGGGCGCGGGCCTATCCGTGCGACGCCGGCGATCCCGAGACCATCGCCGCCGCCTTCGCTTCCATCGCCAGCGACATGGGCTCCGTGGACGTCCTTTCCTACAACGCCGGCGGCGGCACCTGGGGCACCATCGAGCAGATCGACGCCACCGCCTTCGAGGCGAGCTGGCGGGTCAACGCGCTCGGGCTCCTGGCCGCCGCCCAGGCGGTGGCGCCGATGATGCAGGTGAACGGCAAGGGCGCCATCGTCGTCACCGGAGCGACGGCGTCGGTTCGCGGCGGCGCCAAAGCGACGGCATTCGCGTCCGCCAAAGCCGCCCAGCGCAGCCTTGCCCAGTCCCTCGCCCGTCACCTCTGGCCGAAGGGTGTCCACGTGTCTCTGGTGATCGTCGACGGCGTGGTCGACCTCGCGCGGACCCGTGCGGCCATGCCGGACAAGGGCGACGATTTCTTCCTGGCGCCCGAGGACGTTGCCGAGACCATCTGGTGGCTCGCCCACCAACCCAAGAGCGCCTGGTCGTTCGAGGTCGAGGCCAGACCGTTTGGCGAACGCTGGTAGCCGCCCGCTCCGGTTCTCTGTCGGCCGTGTTCGACCCGTTGCCGACATCGGCTCGTTTGGGTGACTACAGGTTGGCGACGGTGAAGACTCACGAGGAGCGGCGCAGATGCGTGCCGAAAGGCCTACTTTCGCGAGCGCCACAAAAAGTTGAGGTTTGGCACATCCTGCTTTGAGGCGAAGGTCCGAACCGAGCCCTCAAAGGTCATAACACTTCGCCTGGGGCGTGGCAGCGGAGGACGGGGAGCGGACCTCAGCGCATACCGTGGCGACATCTGCTCTGGGGACGAAGCGGTCACTGAGCGTCGGACGATACTGCACGCCGAACACGGCAGCGGGCGTACGCCAGTGCGATGCACCCACCCTTACCCGAGAACATCGAAAGCAACCGCCGACGCATGGCGCGACCGAAGGGCGCGCTGCATGTGTCTCGGTGGTTGCTCCGACGCTAGATACCTTCGTCCTGCACCCTTACGGCGTGTAAGGGATCGACGAGTGATGAAGTACAATAACGACTTCGCCGTTGTCGAGTTTCTTGAAGCCCCAGGTCTTGTCCACCGACACGGAGTTCCCATCGACATCGGTGAGGGTGACGTCACCCATCGACATGCCGATGTTGCGGTCGATGAAGATGGCCGCGTTGTCCACGACCACCTCGCGCCAGCTCTTCAAGGCGAAACCGTCGTCGTTGGGGAACTCGGGATCGCCGCCGACGAAGTAGGCGACTGCGCCCTGATCGGTAGTGCGGAAGCGCTGCGGCTCCTGGGCGAGAGTCGGCTTGAAGAGGCTCGGGCCGTTCTCGTGGTTGTAGTAGCGCTCAATGGTCTCGACGGCCACTTCGCGAGCGCGCTTTTCGCCTTCCTCGTCATAGGCGATGGCGATCGCAACCAGTGCATCGCCCCAGGCCTTCTGCGCAGCCACGATGTCGCTCTCGGTGATCTGTTGATCACCGGCGATGGCAAGGCCTGTCATGGATGTAACGAGGGCCGTAGAAAGAATTAGAGGGGTAAGCTTCATGTCGTTTTACTCCCAGATACGAACACAGAATTGCGCCGCGACCGGCGCCGCCACAGCGAGGACGAGCGATGCTAGGCGGGAAACTGTCCGCTGATTCCCAGGCATCGCGCTCTACAACTCGTTCTTGCGCAGGACAGAAGTGGTGCACGTGGTCGGCTGCGATCGCGTGACGGGCTGCGCCGAGCCGCTTCGCGGCGCGAAACCTAGCATGTGCACGAACACGGCACCACGAGTTGTTCACGTGAACAAGTTGAGCATTGCTTCGAACATCAACATCATTCGAGGTTTTGCGCCCTTACCCGACAGCATCGCTCAAACGCCAAATTCCATCGACGATCGAGGTCACCTTAAGAGATTCGGCAGAAACCAGCCAAAACTGCAGCGGTCTTGAACGGGGATTCTGGCACATCGGAAGCCGCAGCCATCCCTGGCAGCCAAGGCGGCGCCATGAGGAACCGCTTTTGGCGCGCCTTGTGTCCCGGTTTTCTTGGCGCGTTTGCTCCGAACAGCGGACCTATCCGCCAACATGGCGGAAGACCGCAACAGGCCGGTCACGCCCATCCCCTTGAGTTGGGCTGACGCCGCTTCGTGGCGCACACCTGACACGAACCCGTATCAGAATCTACGGCGCTAAAAGGGTCCGTTCGGGACCGCCCTGAAACCTCAGCCACAACCCGGTCTCGGTCCCCTTGCTCATGATCTCAGGTAGGGAACCTCGCGCTGTGCTCAGGCCCGCCGCCAGCGCCTCACGGCAGTGAGCCCGAGCACGCCGGTGGCGAGCAGTGGTAGCGCCGCGGGCAGCGGGACGATGGTCAGCGTGACGCTGTCGGACGACCACGACCATTGGTAGGTACCCGGCGTCAGCCCGAGGCTCTCGATGGTGCCGGCGAGGGTCAGCGTCGAGGTGATCGGGCCATGGCTTCGATAGCCAGCCGGCACGGCGAGAAGGCCCATGGGACCCGTGTTGTCGATGCCGAAGCGCCGGTCGGTCCCCCGTAGGCCGCGAAGCGGCCCACCGGGTCCGAAGCTGCGCGGCCCGGTTACGCCCGAGTAGATATCGAAGTCGTCGCCCGCCGGCCCGAGCAGAAATAGTGCATCGGACGGCGAGATACCGGGGGCGAAACTCTCCGTTCGCTGGAAGCTCAGACCGTTCAGGTCCAGCGAACCATGGTCGCGAACGTCGAACTCGACCACGTTGCTGCCAACCTGTCGGGCGTCGACGACGATGGCAGCCTCGGTCGCAGCCGTCACGGCGGCAAGAGCAACGATCGTCGCCACCACCAAGGCGAATGCGTTGCTTGCGAACCGGCTCATCGGTGCGGCTCCAAGGGTTGGCCCTCCGATCGACGATGCCAACACGGTCGAGGCAACGCAATCATCCGGCCACAGGGGTTGTCATGGCACGCTCGGTGCACGCCCCCGCCTGTCCATGCAACGCCGCCCGCGTCGCGACCACCACCTTCCAGAAAGCCGGACCGCCCGGCATCCCGTTGCGCTGCCCCTGGGGCCGACGGCAGCCCCCAGCCGCGCCGAACGCTCGCGACCTGTCGGTGAAAGGAGGTGTGTCGCGTCAAGCCAGGGCGCCGATCACCTCGTCGGTGGTCGTCACGAGGGCGACGTTCTGCAGCGCGTACTCGGTCGACGCTCGGTGCCAGTCGGCGTTCATCGTGCTGCATCCGTCTTCCGGGATCACCACGACGTAGCCTTTGTCGGCAGCGGTCCGCGCCGTGTGCTCGATCGACATATTGGTCCACGCACCGGTCTCGATGATGAGATCTCGGCCTTCCGCTTTGAGGATCGTCTCGAGGTTGGACCCTTCGAACGCGCTCATCCGCATCTTCTCGACGACATGGTCGCCGGTTTGGGGCTCCAGCCCAGGCACCGGGGCCGCGCCCCATGTGCCGCGCACGAGAGCGGCGTTGTCGACGACGCCCTCGAACAAGGGCGCGTTCAACGTCAGGCCAAGCGCTCCGGGCGGTACGAGGAAGTGGACGTGGATCACTGGCACACCCTGGCTTCGGCAGCGCTCGGCGAGCCGGGCGATGTTGCCGATCGCATTCTGTTGGCGGCAATGCTCGGGCGAGCCCGAGGCGGCAAAGGCGCCGCCGTCCATGACCACGTCGTTCTGCATGTCCTGGATCACCAAGGCGCAGCGCCTGGCATCCAGCCGCAGCGCTTCCGCCGCGGCGGGTGTCGATGTCGACGCACGGGCCTCCTGGCGAGCCCGCATGAACGGCTCGTTCCGGGGGCCGATCCGCACGTCGACGGCATAGACGCTCGTCGTCGCGCAGACGTAGAGGGTGCGCCAGTCCGGTCCGCCCCAGTGGAGGTTCGCCGCCGGCTCGGGGATCGAAACCTTGCCGAGGTGCTTGCCATCCGCGCCGAAGACCCAGAGGCCGCCGGGGGCCGTGCACCACACATTGCCTTCGGCGTCACACTTCATCCCGTCCGGGACGCCGGGCAGGAGGCTGTCCCGGACACCGCTCGTGAAAACCCGGCCGTTGCGCAAGCTGCCGTCGTCCATCACGTCGAAGACGCGGATGTTCGCCTGCTCGGTGTCGTTGACGTAGAGCAGGTGCTCGTCCGGGCTGAAGCAGAGGCCGTTGGGCTGGCCGAACATGTAACGGTCGACCACGAGGTCCGGCTCCTCGCCGGGCCGAGCGCCGGCCTTGATGCGGAACACGCCTTGCCAGCCCAGCTCGCGCGGCCGCTCGACCCCATAGTGCGGCATACGGCCGAACCAGGGATCCGTGAAGTAGATCGACCCGTCCGAGCGCACGCAAATGTCGTTCGGGCTGTTGAGCTCGCGGCCGTCGAAGTGGCTCGCCAGGACCTCGCGGCCGCCATCAGGGCGGATGCGGACGACCGACGAGGTCGCATGCTCGCAGACGAGGAGGTTCAACCCCCCGTCGTAGGTCATCCCGTTGCCCTTGTTCGAGGGCTTCAGGACGTCGCGGACGCCGGTCCGGTCCAGCCGGCGACGCACGTCGGCCGGCATGTCGGAGAAGAGGAGGTAGTGGTCCACCGGGTGCCAGATCGGCCCCTCGGTGAAGGTGAAACCGCTGCCGATCTGGCGGACGGGCGCGTGCTCGTCGATCAGCCGGCGAAAACTCGGTTCCAGAGCATCGTGCGCCATGACGCGCCTCAGGCCGGGAACCAGTCGCGCCGCGGCACGGTCTGGCTGATCGGGCCCGGCACCGCCATGTCCAGCCGTCCGACCACCTGGCCATGTTCGATCTTGGCCGGCTTGTCGTGCACCGGCAGGAGGAACGTCGACGAGTTGAGCAGTTTCTTGATCGCCGCCTTCTCCGACCGCTTGCTGCCGGCGTGGTTGCCGGTCACCTGCGGCTCTTGAAGGCTGACCTGGTAGAGCGGCTCGACGATCTGATCGTTGAAATCATATATGACGTCGCCGCAGATCGTCGCCAATCCCTCGGCCGTTTCGACGTGCACGTTCATCGAGCCCTCCGTGTGCGCATTGGCGGCTTCGAGGACGACACCGGGCATGATCTCGACCGGCCCCGACAGCTCGAGGTCTTCGAACCGCAGGGCGTGGCGGGTGTGGAGGCGCTCGATCAGGTGCTGGATGTCGGGCTTCGGGTACTGCGGGTGCATCAGGCCCGAGACGGAGCACTCCAGCTCGCGGCGATTGAGCACGACGGTCGTGTTCATCGGGAAGTGATCGTCCTTGCCCGCGTGGTCGATGTGCAGGTGGGTGTGCAGGATGTAACGGACGTCGCTGGGCTTCACCCCATGCCGGTCCAACTGCCGCTCGACCATGTTCTCGTGGAACTGCAGACCGCGCATACCCAACGTTTCCATGATGGCGTTGTCGCGGTAGCCCGTGTCGACCAAGATCGGCCAAGGTCCGCCCGTGATCAGAAAGCCGTAGACCGGCACGCGCCGCGTGCGGCCACAGTCGCGGGCAAGCACGAGAAAACTCGATTCCAGCTCGATGTCGCCGTAGTCGAGAATCTTGATTTCCAGAGCCATGAAGAGCCGCCCCCTTAGAGCCGGTAGACCCGGCTGGCCGTTTGGTGAAAGATCCACGCTTTCGCGCTGGCGGTCAGGCCGGCGCAGGCGGCGCGGTGCGCATCGAGGAGGGCCGCATAGTCGGTCCAGAGCTTCTCGATCGGGAAATTGGAGCCCCAAAGACAGCGCTCGGCGCCGAAGAGCTCGACCGTTTCGACGACGATCTCGCGAACGTGGCCGGCGTCGTTGCGATGGATGAAGGTGCCGAGGCCCGAGAGCTTCGTCACGACGTTTGGCCGAACGGCAAGATCCGCCATGCCGCGCCGCCAGGCCGCTCGCCCAGCGTCGGACAAGTCCTCCAGCATGCCGGCATGCTGCAGAACGAAGGTGACCCTGGGGCAGGCGTCGGCCAGCGCGCAGGCGCCTGCCATCTGGCCCGCGAACACTTGGAGATCGAACGCCCAGCCGTAGTCGGCGAGGAAGCCGACGTTGCGTTGCACGGTGGGATCGAGACAAAGATCCGGAAGCGACGCGAACCGGTAGGCCGGGTTCTCGTGCCAATGCAGTTGCTGACGGATGCCACGCACCCGTGGGTGACGCGCCAGCTGGTCGAGCGCCGGTCGAACGTCAGCTGCCGTCATGTCGGCATAGGCCACGGTGGCGTGCGGCCAGCCCGTCTCGAGGGCGACGGACTCGAGCCAAGCCGCTTCGGCGTCGGCCTGGTCTGGCGGCCAGTTCGCCTGGACGTAGACCGCCTTTTCCACACCGAGCCCCGTTACGTCGGCGAGGTACTCGGCCATCGGATAGTCGCGACGGATCGACTCGTAAGGCCCGAAAATGCGCGGCTGCATCGGCCCCGCTAGCCACGGCAGGTCCGCCTGTCGCCAGACATGGAAGTGGGCGTCGATCACTCTCACCGCCTTGCGCCCTTGGCGAAGACGAGGATCTCCGACGCGATGGCGGGCGGCGATGAGCCGTCGCCGAGGCTATCGATCAGCGGCAGGATTTGCTGCATCGCCCCGGTGTCGGGGCGGAATACCGGATCGCCGGCAAGTGGTGAGAGCCAGAGGACCGACCAGGCGAGGCCACGTAGGCGCGTCACCGCCTGGACCAGGGCTTTGGGTCCGCCCCGCTCGAGACCGTCGGAGACGACGATGACGAACGCGCCGCGTGCGAAAGCGACGAACCTTGGCACGGCGAGGAACACAGCGAGCGCCTCGCCCAGCCGGGTACCACCGTCCCAGTCGGCGACGAGGCCAGAGGCGAGGGCCAGCGCCTGATCGCGCGATCGCTGGCGTAGTGCTCTGGTCACGCGGGTCAGCCGCGTGCCCAGGGTGAAGGCTTCGACCCGCTCGCCCGCCTGCACCAACGCGTGGGCGAGCCGCAAGGTTCCTTCCGTTGCCGCCTTCATCGAGCCCGAGACATCGATCAGCAGTAAGACGCGGCGCTGCCTCGAACGGCGACGGCGGGTCGGCAAACGCGTGATCTCACCGTCACGGCGCATCATCTCGCGGAAGGCGCGGCGCGGATCGGCCAGCCGTCCCTTGCCTGACACCATCCGGCGCGAGCGGCGTCGGGGCAGTCGCCTGGGCACTGCCCGGACGAAGGCACGCAGCGCTACGTCGTCGTCGCCAGCGGCCAAGGCGCGCGCGAAGAGCCGTTCAGCGGTGCTGGCGTCCGCGCCCGATGGTTCCTCCTCGTCCGCCTCGGGCATCAACTCGAGCGCTCCGGCATCGAACGCTGGCGGCATCTCGTCAGCCATGCCTGGAGCAGGCGCCGCCATGGCGCGACCGAGAAAAACGCTGTCGAAGACCTCGTCGAACGCCTCGATGCGCTCGGGCGGCGGGCCGAAGACGGCCCGGGCCGCCAGTCGGACGTCGCGCAACGAGCGCGGGCCGAGCAGGCCCACGGCGGCGACGAAGGCCTGCGACTGCTCCGGTGCTGCGGCAAAGCTCGCGGTGCGGAGCGCCTGCGGAAACGTGAGGAACGGGGTGAGCGCCGGAGGAAGCGTCATGCAGCGTCCCCGATCAGCGCGTCCAGCCTCGGGGCAACCCAGCCCAGGTCGTCCTGGTCCTTCAGGGCCACCCCGATCGCGCGGGCGAACGCCGCGGGCCAGGGTGCACCCTGTTCGTTCAGCAGGGTTGCCGCTTCGGCCCACTCGACCGTCTCGGCAACACCCGGCGGCTTGGCCAGGGGCTCCTCCCGCAGCCGGCCGACGGCGGCGACCACCCGCCGGGCGGTGTCGCGCGCGACCGTCGAGGCGCGCATCATGACGATGTCGGCCTCGAGCGCTGGGTCGGGATAGCCGATCCAGTGATAGACGCAGCGGCGTCGGAGTGCCTCGTGCAGCTCACGGGTGCGATTGGAGGTGAGGATGATCACGGGCGGCTCGGCAGCGCGGATCGTACCTCGCTCGGGAATCGAAATGGCGAAGTCCGACAGAAACTCGAGCAGAAAGGCCTCGAACTCAGGATCCGACCGGTCGACCTCGTCGATCAGGAGAACGCGCTCGCGCGGCGCCTGCATCGCGAGCAGCAAGGGACGCGCGATCAAGTACTCGTCGGCGTAGAGGTTGACGTAGTCGTCGCCGGCTTGGCGAATCGCCAGCATCTGGCGCGGAAAGTTCCACTCGTAGAGCGCCGCGTTGGCGTCGATGCCCTCGTAGCACTGCAGACGCACGAGCTCGCGCCCTGCCACCGACGCGATGGCCTTGGCCGCCTCGGTCTTGCCGACGCCTGGAGACCCTTCGAGTAGGAGTGGCTTGCCGAGCGCGAGAGCGAGGTAGGCCGCCGTCGCCAGCCCGTCGTCGGCGATGTACTGCGCATCCCTCAGGCCCCTGGCCAGAGGTGCTGGCCCGTCGATGCCGAGGATCGAGCGACGGACCGGCATGTCAGAGCTTCTGCCTGGGTCGCGCGCCGCCCTGGGCTTGCAGCCCGCGCAAGACCTTCTCGGGCGTGACGGGCAGTTCGTCGATCCGCACCCCCACCGCGTCGTACACCGCGTTGACGACAGCCGGCAGCACAGGGTTTGCGCACATCTCGCCTGGCCCTTTGCCGCCGAAGGGGCCGTCTGGAGCCGGACGCTCCAGGACGCTGATGTGGTGTGGCGCCAGATCGCCCGGCCCCGGCATCAAGTAGGCGTTGAAGTCGATCGGCCCGTGGTCCCGTGCCGGATAATAAGGCTCGGTGGTCTCCCAAGCGGCGTGGCTCATGCCCATCCAAGCGCCGCCCCTGAGCTGTTGCTCCACGAGCCTGGGGTTGAGCGCCCGACCGACCTCGTAGGCCGACTTCATGTCGATGACGGCGACTTCACCGGTCTCGTCGTCGACGTCGACCTCGACGAGCATGGCCGCATGGGCGAAGCAGGAGACAGGCGTCATCTCGCCGGTTTCCGGGTCGACTTCGCTCAACGGGATCAGGAAGATGCCGCGGCCCGAGACGGTCCGCCCCTGCTTG
The DNA here is from genome assembly GCA_039818825.1 of Pseudomonadota bacterium. Taxonomy (GTDB): domain Bacteria; phylum Pseudomonadota; class Alphaproteobacteria; order Geminicoccales; family Geminicoccaceae; genus JBCBTD01. The sequence goes on along the minus strand of JBCBTD010000006.1, from coordinate 74,299 downwards.
AACTGCGCCGCCTGGGCCGCCGCCATCGTGGTGATCGAGCGCGAGGGCGCGCCGCGGACGTGGATGTTGCCCCGGCCGTCGGTGACGAGGTCGGTGGCGTCGACCTCGAGTTCTTCGGCGGCGGCCTCGAGCATCACCTGCCGCGCTTCCTTGGCCGCCTCGATGACGGCGTTGCCGACCCGATGGGTACCACGGCTGGCGAAGCTGCCCATACAGTGCGGACCGGTGTCGCTGTCCGCGGTGTCGACGTAGACGTCCTCGACCGGCACGCCCAACGTCTCTGCCGCGATCTGACGGGTGACGGACTTCATCCCCTGACCCAGATCGATCGACGAGAGCGCGACCGTGAACTTGCCGTCGGGGTTGGAGTGGACCAGCGCCTGAGAGGGGTCGCCGCCAAGGTTCATCCCGATCGGGTAGTTGATGGCGGCGAAGCCGCGACCACGATGCAGCGCCATGGTCAGCGCCTCCGGAAGCCGGACAGAGAGGAGAAACGCATCGCGCCCGAGCGCGCGGGGGCCGGCTGTGCTGCAGGCGGCGATGGAGGTGGCGGCGTATCCGCAGAGGTCGGCGCCGGTCCTGGGCGCGGCGCGGCCGGCGGGGCGGGCCGCGACGGCATCGGCGCATCGGCGGGCCGGGGCCCGCCCTTGCGGGCGTAGCTGCCGGTGTCGAAGCCTTCGACCCGGCCGTCCTGGTCCGTCGCCGTGAAGTTCGGTATCCGCCCGCGTTCGTTACCACCGCCGAGCGCCGAAGCGGCGGTCCGAGCCGCTGTCGATAGCTGTACGTCGCTCTTTTCCGCCACGACCTGGCAGCACTCGATCAGCGCGCAGTTCTTTGCCTCGCGCCGATGTGCCTTCATGTCGCCATCGCGATAGGCGTTGAGGATACGCAGCTCGATCGGGTCCAGCCCCACCGCCTCGGCCACCTTGTCCATGTGCGTTTCGATGGCGAAATCGACGCCGGTGATGCCGAAGCCGCGCATCGCCGTCGCCGGCGTGCGGTTGGTGTAGACGCAGTAAACGTCGGCATGGACGTTCGGGATCGTGTAGGGGCCCGGCAGATGACCCACGGCTTTGATGATCGCGTAGGACGAGAGCCGGGTGTAGGCGCCGGAATCGAAGTAGCCGGTGAACTTGCGCGCCACGATCCGGCCGTCCCGTGCCACCCCGTCTTTGATGTACCAGCGCTCGGCCCCGCGCGGGGCGCCCACCTGCATCTCCTCTCGGCGGTCCCACATGAACTTGCACGGCCGGCCGGTCTGCATCGCCGCGAGGATGGCGAGAGGCTCGTGCAGCGAATCGACCTTGCCACCGAACCCGCCACCCACCGTGCCGCCGATGAAGTGCAGGCGCGAGGACGGGGTCGAGAGCATCTTGGCGGCCGTGCCAAGCGAGAAGAACAAGGCCTGGGTGGACGTGTAGCAGACGTAGCGGTCGTTCTGCTCTGGTGCCGCAATCGCGCCGCACGTCTCGATCGGCGCCTGCTCGATCGGTGACATCTGGTAGCGGCCCTCGACGACATGGTCGGCTTGCGCGAAGGCTGCTTCGGCGTCACCGAAGCGGAGTTTCTGGTGGTCGTACTTGCCGTGGTAGATGAACTTGTTGGTTGGGTAGACCTCGCAGACCACGGGCGCGCCTGGCTTGATCGCCTCTTCGACGTCCAGAACGTGGGGTAGCGCCTCCCAGTCCACGCGCACCTTGGCGACCGCACTGCGAGCCTGGGCCTCGGTCTCGGCGACGACGGCAGCCACCGGCTCGCCTTTGTAACTGACCTTGGTCTCCGCGAGCAGCGGCTCGTCGTCGATGCCGAAGTCCAAAAGGCTCAAGAGCGTGTTGAGGTTACGCGGCACGTCGCGGCCGGTCAGGATGCGCACCACGCCGGGGCTGCGCTCCGCTTCTGTCGTGTCGATCCGGCGGATCCGCGCGTGGTGGTGGGGCGAACGTACGCAGCGCACGTGCAAGAGCCCGTCGAACAAGTGGTCGTCGTAGAACGGCGAGCGGCCGGTGACGTGACCGAGGATGTCCTGGCGTCGCGTCGGCTTGCCGATCTCGTTCAGGTCGTCATCCCGCTCGTCCTTGAAAAGCTCCTTGCGGAACTCGATCATGGCAGGTCCGCTCATGCGCTTGCCCTCCGCCCTGCCACGCTCAGGATCGCATCGATGATCGGCTCGTAGCCCGTGCACCGGCAGAGATTGCCCGAGATCGCCTCGACGACCTCGTCACGTGTCGGATTGGGCGTGCGGTCGAGCAGCGCCTTCGCCGACACCAACATGCCGGGGGTGCAGTAGCCGCACTGGGCGGCGAAATGGTCCATGAAGGCTTCCTGCAGCGGGTGCAGGCCGGCGCCGGCGAGCCCCGCCGCCGTCTCGACGTGCCGGCCCGTCACGGTTTCTGCGAGCACTAGGCAGGCGAGCTGCGTGGCACCGTCGATGGTCACGGTACAAGCGCCGCAGCTGCCCTGGCCGCAGCCATATTTGGGCGTGAGGTCGCCGACCGTGCGGCGCAGGAAGTCGAGGAGGTTCTGGCCATCATCGGTGAAGGCCGCTTTCTCGGCGCCATTCAGGGTGAACGTCACGGGCTTCTTCACGAGCCGCGCTCCAGGGCCGCCAAGAGCCGGCCCAAGTGCACGCCCGCAACCTCGCGCCGGTACCAGGACGTCGCCAGCGCGTCCGTCGGCGGATCGAGACCCTCTGCCGCGACCTCGACCGCACGGCGGGCGGTTCCCGCGTCGAGCGTTTGCCCCTCCAGCACCCGCTCGACCGAGCTACCGCGCAAAGGCGAAGGCGCCATCCCTCCCCAGGTGACCCGAGCGCCACGGACACGCCCACTCTCGCGCGGCAGAAGCGCGGCGACGGTGAGGACGGCAACGCCCTTCGGCTTGACGCGGCTGACCTTGACAAAACCGAACGTGCCGTCGCGGGGTCGGTTCACCTCCACGGAAGCGACGAGGCCAGCCTGGGTACGATCGCGCAGCACGTCCTCCAGCGGACGGGCGCCGCCGTGGCCCGCCATCGTCACGCGCGCGTCGAGCGCCAGTAGTGCGACGGTAAGGTCGCCGTAGGGATGGTGGGAGAAGAGATTGCCGCCAACGGTCGCCATGTTGCGCACCTGCGGCCCGCCAACGCCGCGCGCGACCGGATGGAGGAAAGCGAGCTCGGGCTGCGCCAGCAACCGGGTCATCGTCACACCGGCGCCGAGCGAGAGGGTGTCGCCGGCAACGGTGAACCGCGTCAGCGCTGGGTCGGTCGAGCGGATGATTCGCTCGGGCGCAATACCGACGTTGATGTCGCGCATCACGATCGTGCCGCCGCCCAGATAGGCGCCGCCCGAGGACAGCGCTCGTGCAGCCTCAGCCAACGTGGGGTGGGTCTCGACGCTCGTGCCGGTCATGCCGCCTCCGGCCCCAGATGGTTGCGAATGGCCTCGAAACCGGCCCGGTAGATCTGCTCGGCCACGATACCCCGCAATTCGTCCTCACGGCCCAGGGGCGTGTCGAAGCGTGATTCCCAGTGCCAGAAGGTGTGATCGCCGTCGGTCACCGGGGCGAGGCGGACATGCGCCACGTAGTTCAAGAGCGGCACCGGCGTCTCGAGGAGACAGTAGGAGAACGCCATGTCGACGTCGGAGAGCGTCAGGAGCCGTTCGCGCAGTTCGGACCCGTCGGCGAGGTGGAAGCGTCGAACACAGCCAACCCGATCCGCGGGCTTGCCGCTCTCGATCACACTGTCCGCGACCGCCGGGTGCCAGCTCTCGTGACCGTTGAAGTCGCGCAACAGCTCCCAGCTCGTCTCCACCGGCGCTGCCAATACCGTGCTCTCGACGACCTTGACCATGCTCAGCCCACGATCTGCCGCTTCAAGGAGTCGAAGCCTGCCTGGAACACGTTCTCGCCGATACCGGTCACCAGGTCGGCGGCGGCGTCTGCCGTGCACTCGAACTCGGCCGTCCACTCCGCGAAGGTACGGTCGCCGTCCGTGACGGGCGTGAGCCGTAGCGTGGCGACGTAATCCGTAAGAGGCATCGGACTCTCGAGGATCGCGTAGGTGTAGAAGTAGTCGTAGTCCGAGAGGCCCAAGAGCTGCTCGCGAATCCGGTCGCCGTTCTGCAGGTTGAAGTCGCGCACGCAACCGACGCGGTCGGACGGCTCGCCATTCTCGATCCGGCTGTCGCGAATGCGCGGATGCCAGCGTGGCAACGCATTGAAATCCCTGATCCTCTCCCAGACTTTCGCCGTCGGCGCGTCGATCACGGAGGAGATGTAGACGCGTGGCATCTACTTCTTCTCCGGCTCGGTCTTGGGCCCTGGCTTGTTCGCCTCGTTGGCCACGCGTTGCATGTCCGACGCCTCGCGGATCAGACCTTGTTGCCGGGCGAGCGAACCGCCCTCGATGCCGATGTCGGAGAGGAGGCTGTCGATCAGCGGTGCCTGGACGCGATAGCGTAGGGCCGAGCTGATGACCTCGTCGGTCGGGCTGCTGTCGCGCGTCGCACCACCGTTCATGCCGTCGAGCTGCATGATGCGGATGTCCTGGATCTTCTCCAGCGGCTTCACCGAAGCCGTGACGATGCCCTCGACATGTTCCAGCAACTTGCGGCGGAAGAGCGACGAGCGGGCGGGATCGGTCAGGACGTTTTCGGCTTCGTTGAGGAGCTTTTGCGCCTCCGCCTCCACCTCCGCGCGCACCTTGTGGGCCTCGGCGACGAGCCGCGCCTCGGCTGCCGCCTTCTCGGCGAGCATCACGTCGACCGACTTGCGGCGGGCAGCCTCCTCCGTCTCGCGGACGGTCTTGACCTTTTCCTCGGCCTCCATCGCGTGCGCCCGCGCGGCATCGGCCTCGGCCCTTGCGGCGGATTCCTCCAGCGATTTCTTGTAGAGCGCGATGGCCTTTTCCATCTGCACGGTCTCGACCGCCTTCTCGCGCTCGACCTCGAGCTTGCGCCTTACCGTCTCGTGGTCGATGCGGATGTCGTCGAGTTGGCGTTCGGACGCGATGTGGGCGCGTTCGACATCCTCACGGCTCTCGATCTCGGCCTCGCGCAGCGCCTGGACCCGCGCGATCTCCAGCTGTTCGAGCGAACGGCGGCGCTCCAACCTGGCCGCCTCCACCGCCCGCTCGCGCTCGACCTCGGCAGTCTCGACGTCGCGTCGGGCGGTGATCTCGGCCTGCTGCACGCTGGCGTCGGCGGCAGTCACCTTTCGCCGCTCGTCGGCGAGCGCCACGACACGCGCCTGATCAGCGGTTTCGACCGTACGCCGCCGCTCGATCTCGATGACCTCGCGGCTCTGCTGGCTGGCGATGCGTTCCTGCTCCAGCTTCAGTTCGGCGGCGATGCGGGCGCGCTCCACGGCCTCGCGGCGAGCGATGTCGGCGGATTCGAGCTCCCGCTCGCGGGTGATCTCCCGGGCACGGGTCGCCTCTTCGGCGGCGATGCGCTCCGCCTCCAGTGCCTTCTCCCGCGCGATCTCCCGCTCGCGGGTGGTCTGCTCGGCGGCAATGCGCTGGGCGTCGAGCTGGAGCCGCTGAGCGATGCGCGCAGCCTCGACCGCTTCGTCAGCGGCCACGCGCGACTCGTCCAGTGCGCGGTTGCGGACGATTTCGCGCCCGCTCTTCGTCTCGTCGGCCTCGATGCGCTCGACGGCGAGCTGCTTTTCGCGGGCGATGCGGGCCGCTTCGATTGCCTGGGCGGCGGCGATCTCGGCTGCCTCCACCGCCGTGGTCCGCTCGATCTCGAGCTCCCGAATGCGTCGGTCCTCGGCGATGCGGACCTCGTTGACCTCGGCCGCCTGGGCGATACGCAACCGCTCCGTCGATTCCCGAGCCGCGATCTCGAACTCGTCGAGGCCGCGCTGGCGCTCGATCTCGCGCCGCCTGATGTCCTCTTCGCCGCGAATGCGCGTCTGGGTCAACGTCAGCGTCTGCGCCATCCGCGCCTTCTCGGTCTCTTGGTGCGCGGCGATCTCGGCCTGTTCGACTTGCCGCTGGCGCTCGATCTCCTGACCTTGCGTCTCACGGTCCTTGGCAATCCGCGCCTCGATCAACACCTGCTCTTGCGCGATGCGCGCCCGCTCGGTCGCCTCGCGCGCTTCGATCTCGGCTGCCTCGATCGCCCTGACCCGTGCGATCTCGCGTGCCTGCGTTTCCTGTTCGTTCTCGATTCGCGCCTCGCGCAACGCTCGCTCCTGCAGGATGCGCGCTCGTTCGGTCTCCTCGCGAGCGGCGATCTCGTCCGCATCGACGGCTTTGCCACGGGCGATCTCCCGCCCACGGATTTCGCGCTCCGACGCAATACGGGCCTCGGCGACCGCCCGCTCGTTCGCGATGCGTGCCTTCTCGATCGCTTCGCGGGCGAGGATCTGAGCCTCTTCGGCCTCGGTGTCCCGTGCTGCACGCTCGCTCGCCAGTTCGGCGCGCTGCTGGGCGCGACGGAACTCGACGTCACGCTCCTGCTCCAGCCGCGCTTCTTCGCTTTCCCGCTCGATGTCGAGGGCCTGCTTCTCGGCCTCCAGATTGCGGGCGCGGATCAGGATCATGGTGTCCTGCTCGACGTCGTTCCGCAGTTTGCGCCGGTCCTCGATGTCCTTGATGAGCGCCGTCAAACCTTCGGCGTCGAAGCGGTTCGATGGATTGAAGTATTCGAGCGCCGTCTGGTCGAGGTCGAGGATCGCCACGCTCTCCAGTTCGAGACCGTTCCGCGATAGGTCTTCCTGCGCCGCTTCCTTCACCCGCGCGACGTAGGTGCCGCGATGCTCGTGCATCTGGCCCATGTCCATCTCGGCAGCGACGGCTCTGAGCGCGCTCTCGAACTTGCCCGCGAGCAGCGCATGCAGGCGTTCCGGCTCCAGCGTGCGGCGACCGAGGGTCGACGCGGCCATGGCGACCGCCTCCCTGACCGGTTGCACGCGAACGTAGAATTCGGCGTCCACGTCCACCCGCATCCGGTCCTTGGTGATCAGGGCGTCGACTTGGGCGCGGCTAACTTTCAGGGGGAGCACGTTCATGTTGACGGGGGTGATGTCGTGGACGATCGGCCAGACGAACGCGCCGCCGTCGATCACCACCTGTTCGCCCAGAAAGCCCGTCCGAACGAAGGCGACCTCTTTGGTCGAGCGGCGGTAGAGCCGCTGCATCACCCAATAGACGATGGCAATGCCCACCACCGCTACCACGAGCCACAGGATCAGCTGGCCGATGAGTGCGCCCGTCATGTCCCCCTCCTACTCCGCCTTCAGCGGCTCATGATGCGCTTGAAGGCGCGCGTCCGTTCCGTCAGCGCTTCCTCGGCCGGCAGACGCTCCATGGAGGAGGCGCCGTAGAAGCCGTGGCAGGCTGACGTGTTCTGTAGAATGAAGCTGGCATCCTCGGGCGTCGCCACGGGCCCGCCATGGACGAGGACGATGGCGTCGGGTTTCGCCCTGAGCGCCGCCTCGGCCCAACGGTCGACCAGCGCCGGGCTGTCTTCGAGCTTCAGCGCCGTGTCGGCACCGATCGAGCCGCCCGTCGTGAGCCCGAGATGGCAGACGACGATGTCGGCGCCGGCTCGACCCATCGCCGTCGCCGTCTCCTCGTCGAAGACGTAGGGCGTCGTCAGCATCCCTTTGGTGTGCGCCTTGGCGATCATGTCCACCTCGAGGCCGATACCCATGCCGGTCTCCTCGAGGTTGGCGCGGAAGACGCCGTCGATCAGCCCGACCGTCGGGAAGTTCTGCACGCCGGCGAATCCCAAGCGGCGGAGGTCGTCCAGAAACACGTCCATGCTGCGGAAGGGATCGGTCGCGCAAACACCGGCAAGCACCGGCGTCCGCTGCACGACCGGCAACACCTCGGCAGCCATCTCGACGACGATGGCGTTGGCGTCGCCATAGGGCATCAGCCCCGCGAGGCTGCCGCGACCCGCCATGCGGTACCGGCCGGAGTTGTAGATGACGATGAGGTCGATCCCGCCCGCCTCTTCGCATTTGGCGGAAAGACCGGTGCCGGCGCCGCCGCCGATGATCGGCTCGCCGCGTGCGATCATGTCGCGAAAGCGCTCGAGGATCTGCTCTCTCGGCATCATCGGCGGGCCTCCATGTGGTGCGCGGTGCGCCGGACTGGGCGGCCGCCGTGGAGCGCCCGGAAGGCCCCGACGATGGCGGCGGCGAACTCGGGCGCGTTGATGTGGTGGGGAACGTGGATGAGTTGGCGCGCCGTCGTCTGGCGTACCGTCTGCTCCAGCGCACCGAACAGGGCGGCGCGCGCCGCCGGATCGAAGAACGCCTGACCCGGAGCATCGAGCGCGGACACGCCGCCGTCCGGGAGGAAGAAGCGGACCTGGCCCTCCATCTCGTTGAGCCTGGCACCGATCCACCGCCCCATCTGCTCGCACTCGGCAACCGTGGTGCGCATCAGCGTCACTTGCGGGTTGTGCGGATAGAACAGTCGCGACGCATAGCGCTCCGGCACCGTTTCCGGTGCCCCGAAGTTCACCATGTCGAGCGCACCGACCGAGCCGACGTACGGCATTCGGGTGCGGATGACGGCACCGAAGCGGTCGTCGGTCGCCGGAAAGACGCCGCCCATCAGCATGTCACAGATCTCGGTCGTCGTGAGGTCGATCACGCCTGCGACCTTGCCCTGGTCGATGAGCTTTTCCATCGACTGACCGCCGATGCCAGTGGCGTGAAAGACGAGGCAATCCCAGTCGTTTTGGAGCTGCGCCGTGACCTGCCGGACGGCCGGCGTCGTCACACCGAACATCGAAAGCGCGATAGCGGGGTTCGACGCTTGGCGCGGCGGCGCGCGGCGCCTGGCCTGAACCATCCCGGCCATCGCCTGAGCCGCGTTCGACAACACCTCCTCGGTGATGGCGTTGAGGCCCTGCACGTCGGCTACGGAGTGCATCATCATGATGTCTGACGGGCCCACGTACTGCGACACCTCTCCTGACGCGACGGTCGAGACGATCAGCTTCGGAATGCCGATCGGCAGCGCGCGCATCGCCGGCGCGACCATCGCCGTGCCTCCCGAGCCGCCAGCGGAGATGATGCCGGCCACGCCCTGCTGACGCCCGATCCAGCGCGCGAAGGCCAGTGTCATGCCCGCCACCGACTGCCCGCGGTCGCCCGTGAACACGCCGGCCGCGCCGCGAGGGTGGAAGGCTGCGATCTGATGCGCCGGGATGTCGGCGCCGCCGTGGGCGCCGGACGTCGACAGGTCCACCAGCCGCACCGGCACCGCCGCCGCGCGCAGCAGGTCGCGCAGGAACCGCAGCTCGTCGCCCTTGGTGTCGAGCGTTCCCGCGACGAGCACGGCATCGACACCCACCGCAGAGATCGGGCGGAGCGCCGTCTGCGCCGGCAACGCGGTCGCGCCCGTGCTGACCACGCGTGCCGCCAGCTCGATCCGCTCCACCGGAACCGGCTGCGACCAACGGGTCGGCGGCACCGGATTGGAGAGGTAGACCTTTGCGAGTTTCGGCCCTTCGCCGGCTGCTGTCGCCGCCTCGGCAGCGATCGGCGTGTCGTCGTGGCCGTGGCGGCCAACGCCCAAAAGCCGCTCCTGCAAGTCCCTGTTGGCCGCGAGTTCCCTCGCCTGGACAAGGCGGTTGACTCGACCGTTGACCATGATCGCGACGCTGTCGGCAACGGCACAGGCGACGCCGATGTTCTGCTCGATCACCAGGACCTCGATCGCGCCTTCGTCGGCCAACCGGAGCAGCATCTCCTCGACCTGGGCGACGATCACCGGCGCCAGACCCTCGGTCGGCTCGTCCATCACCAGGAGGCGCGGGTTTTGGAGGAGGGCTCGGGAGATCGCGAGCATCTGCTGCTCGCCGCCCGAAAGCTGGCCGCCGCCATTGTTGCGACGCTCGGCAAGTCGAGGGAACGTGGCGTAGATGCGCTCGACGGTCCAGGCGCCACCGCGAGTAGCCACCATCCGGAGATGCTCGTCCACGGTCAGCGACCGCCACAAACGGCGGCCCTGCGGGACGTAGCCGATGCCCATGCGCGCGATTTCCGCAGGCGTTTGGCCGACGAGCGGTTGGCCGGCAAAGGTGATCGACCCGGAGGCCACCGGCACGAGGCCCATGACCGCCTTGCAGAGCGTCGACTTGCCCATGCCGTTGCGGCCGACGACCGAGAGCACGCCGCCGTCGAGCCGCAGATCGACGCCCTGCAGCGCGTGCGAGGCGCCGTAAAAGACGTTGAGACCCGCCACTTCCAGCGCCGGGATTCCGCTGCGCTCAGCCATGGGCGTCGCTCCCATCGCCCAGGTAGAGCTCCTGCACCTCTGGATCTGCCTCGATTTCCGCGGGCGTGCCTTCCTTGAAGACCCGGCCGTTGTGCATCATCGTCACGCTCTCGGCGACGCGCAGCGCCACATCCATGTCGTGCTCGATGATGACGTAGCCGATGTGCCCGGGCAGGCCCGTCAGGATGGCGATGAGCTCCGAACGCTCGGTCGGCGACAGCCCGGCGGCCGGCTCGTCGAACAGGATGAACCGGGGAGCGCCGGCGAGCGCCAGTGCGATCTCGAGCTGGCGCTGTTGCCCATAGCTCAGCTCGGCGACGAGCCGGGACTGCGCTGCGGACAGATGCACGGCCCCGATCAGCTCGTCGACGCGCGCCAACAACGGGTCGCTGCGGCGCGGGCGCAGGAGCGAAAACCGCCCGCGCGAAACGCCGCGGCAAGCGAGGTAGACGTTGTCGGCGACACTCAGCCCACCGAACAACAACGAAATCTGATAGGTGCGGCGCAAGCCCCGTCGGATGCGCTCGTAGGCGGGGAAGTTGGTAACGTCCTCGCCGAACAGCCGGATGGTGCCCGAGGTCGGTAGGAAGTCGCCGGTGACGCAGTTGAAGAGCGTGGTCTTGCCCGCTCCGTTCGAGCCCAGCACGGCACGCCGCTCGCCGGGCCGCACCGTCATGGTGATGTCGGCGATCGCGGCGAGCGCGCCGAACAGTTTGGTCACGCCGCGCAGCTCGAGTGCGTTGCGTGCCGAGACCGAACCGAGCCGCTCCGCGGCATCCGCGAGCTGCGTGCTCATCGCTCCGCTCCGGTCAACGGATCCCGTCGCTCGGCGCGTTCGCGCCAGCGGTCCCAAAGGCCCAACACGCCGTCCGGCGAGAAGAAGACGACAGCGAGAAAGCCGATCCCGATCAACAGCTTGAAGCGTTCGCCAGAGAGGTCGAGGGCGGTGAGCACGTCAGGAGAGAACGTCCGCAGCAGGACGTAGATCAACGCACCGACGAACGGGCCGATCGGACGCTTGATGCCGCCGACGATCGCGATGACGAGGATGTCGATGACCGCCGGGATACCTATCGTGCCGGGCGAGATCTGGGCGTTTTGCCAGACCAGGAGGATGCCACCGGCGGCGGCAATCACGCTGGCAAAGGTGTAGGCGGCGATCCGGTGCGCGGTGACGTTGAAGCCGAGAGCCGCCATTCGACGCGGGTTGTCCCGGACACCCTGCAAGGCCAAGCCAAATGGCGAGCGAGATACGTAGACGACCGCACCATAGGCGAGCACCGCACAACCCAAGGTGAGGTAGTAGAACGGTATCGGCTGGCGCCAGTCGACGCCGAAGAGTTGTGGCGGCACGACTAGGTTGAAGCCGGTGTAGCCGTTGAAGAGACCATAGTTCTGACGGGTAAAATAGAAAAACGCAGAGGCCAAAGCCAAGGTGATCATGATCGTGTAGATGCCCTCGGTACGGACGGCGAGGGCGCCGACGATGGTGCCGAAGGCGGCGGCGATGAGGATCGCGGCTGGAATGTTGACCCACCATGGCAGGCCGACGCTGAAATCGGCCATCCCCGAGGTCCCGAGAATGGCGACCATGTAGCCGCCCATGCCCGCCACCGACATCTGAATGAGGCTCACCATGCCGCCGTAACCGGCAAGGAACATCAACGACAGCGCGATCATGCCGAGAACGAACGTCCAGCCGAACACCTGGAACAGCCAGAAATCGTTGGCCAGCAGCGGCATGATCAGCAAGAGGCCGGCAAGGCCCCATACGTGCAGTGGGACTTGCTCTACCCAACTGGGCCGGACGGCCGCGGTGTGCTCGACGGCCTGCATCTAGTTCCTCACCCCGAGCAGGCCCTGCGGCCGGAACGCGAGCACTGCGGCCATGATGAGGAAGGTGAACACGACCGAGTAGGTGGGGGCGTAGATGAGGCCGAGCTGTTCGCTGAGCCCGATCACGAGCGCGCCGATCGCGGCACCGGGGATCGAGCCCATGCCGCCGACGATGACGACCACGAGCGAGGCCAGAAGGAAGCGCGTATCCTCCCCGGGTGAAAGGGACTGGAACGTTCCGCCGACCACACCGGCGACGCCCGCAAGGCCGGCGCCGAACGCGAACACGGCCAGAAACACGTACTGGATCTGCACGCCCGAGGCGGCGAGCATGTCACGGTCGTCGACGCCGGCCCGTATCAGCATGCCGACCCTGGTCCGATTGAGGACGAGCCATATCCCCACGCCAATGACGATCGCCGCGAGCAGAATCGCGATGCGCACCGCCGGATAGCGCAGGAAGACGGTCTCGCCGGCCCGATTGGTGCCGCTGACGATGGGTAGCTCCAGCGGTCCCGACAGGAACTCGGGTGAGAGAATGGTGTAGCTCTGCCCGCCCCAGATCCACAGCATGAGGTCCGCGAACACGACAGAGAGCCCGATGGTGACCATCGTCTGGCGGAGCTCTTCGCCCTCCATTCGCCGGAACACCAGGTGCTGCAAGAGCAGGCCGAGCAACGCCACCAGCACGAAGACGATCGGAAAGGCCAGGAGCCAGGAGCCGGTCGCCTCGGAGATCTCGTAGCCGAGATAGCCGCCCAGAAGGTAGAGCGAGCCATGCGCCAGGTTGACGTTGCGCATCAGCCCGAAAATCAGCGTGAAGCCGCTGGCGACGAGGAAGTAGAGCGCCCCCAAGGTGACGCCGCCGAACACGGCGTTGAGGAACACCCGCTTCCTGCCCATGACCTCCTCGAGGCCGGCAGGCCACGGGGCCACGATCAGCCACAACAGCCCTGCCAAGACGACCGCGATGATCAGCGACCAGACCGGATAGCGGCCTATGAAGCTCTGCATTCCCCCCTCGTCCCGTGGCCGCGCGGCTAGAACTGGTCGTCACCGCCGCTGATCACGGTAACCGCGAGGGGCCTTGGGTGAGATACCCGACAGTCTGATCATTGCCCTGACCGTCGGCAAAAGTGTTCAGGCCGGATTGGTGACGTAGACGCTCCGGCGGTAGGCGCTGGGCGGCACGACGCCGTTCGCGATGAAGAAGCGCGAAAAGCTCGCCTGGCTCGAGAAGCCGAGGTTGAAGCCGATCTTGGCCACCGCCTCACGGGAGTCGGCGAGCAAGTCGATCGCCCGTTCCATCCGTAGTGCGTTGAGATAGAGGTTCGGCGTCAGCCCCATTTGGGCGCGGAACAGTTTGAAGAAGTGGGGACGTGACAGGCCCACCTCGCGGGCCACCGTGTCCAGTTCGAGGCTGTCACCGACACGCTGCTGGATGAGCCTCAGGGCGTTGCGGATCCGGTAGTCGCTCTTCGGCTGGGCGTTGCCCAAGAAGGCATCGCCCTTGCTCGTCCACTGCCAGGACTGATCGAAGGCCGCCTGCGTCAGCGTGCTGAGCCGATCCTCCATCGCCGGGTCGTCGCGATCGGGGTCCAGCATCGACTGGGCGTTCCCGCAGACCAGCCGAGCCAAATGGTCGGTAACTTCGACGCCGACACGGCCGAAGCGGAGCGACGCCGAGGCGCGGCGCGACGCCTCCAAGAACCAAGACGCCCTGATGTAGAGTACGAGGGCGAGCGTCGGCGCGTGATCGTGCAGCGGGCAATAGTAGTGTGGTTGCCAGGGGCTGATCGCCACGGCCTGTCCGGGGGCGATCGGATAGGGGATGTCGTCGACGACGACCGTTCCCGGCGGCCCGGTCACGTGAAAGAGTAAATGGCCCTCACGATGCGCGTGTGGCGCCATCCTGCGGTCCATCGCGTAAAGGCATACGCGTCCAAAAACGCCGTGGAAGACGGCAAGTGCAGTGCTCATCTTCACCTCCCTGCCGCGTTCTCTTGACGCGGTGGTCTGCTACGTTAGCGCAGTTTCTCCGACGGGGAAGCCGTGATTGCCACTCAGTCGGCGGCTTCGAGAAGGTGCAAGTAGTCTGCGGGCGTCGCGTGGCGCGGATTTGTCCGGTTCGCCGGGTCGGCCACCGCGGTCGCCGCGATGCGCGCCCGGGCCCTGGCATCGAACCCGAAACGACCCAGTCGCGAAGGCAGCGCCACCCTGGCGCCGAGGGCCGCCAGCGCTGCGCCGAGATCGGCCTCAGCCGGCAGCTGCAACGCTGCCCTGACTTGGTCCAGCCGGTCGGCCACGGCCGGCGCATTGAAGGCCAAGACCACCGGGAGAAGAGCCGCGTGCAAGAGCCCGTGCAGGCCGACGAGACCCGCCTCCGCTTCGGCCGCCCGCGCCAGGGCCTCGACACCACCAGCGCCCTTCTGCGCCGCAAGCCCGGCACAGAGAGCCGCCGCCATCAGCTCGCGGCGCGCTTCGAGATCGCTTCCATCGGCGACCGCCCGTTCCAGAGAGCCCGCCGCCCGGCGTAGACCCTCGAGCGCAATGCCGTCCGCTGGCGGATTGAACGCCGCACCCAGCCAAGCTTCGAGGCAGTGGGTCAGCACGTCCATGCCCGCAGCCGCCGTCACGTCCGCCCCCGCCGATGTGGTCAAGGTCGGATCACAGATGACCGCCGCGGGCACCGGTGCCCGCGGCGGTCCCTCGACCGCGGGTTGGTGTCGGACCGGGGCGAGCCCCATTCCCGCCGTGATCGTCGGCACGGCAATGACCGGCGCGTCGCCTCCTGCGGACTTGCTGCAGACTGTGAGTCGGGCGAAGTCGATCAGGCCGTCGCCGCCGAGACAGACGATACCGTCGCAACCCGAACGCGAGAACGTGGTCGTCGCCGCCGCGTGCTCACGAGCGGTCGGTTGTGGTGCGTGTCCGCGGAGCGCCACCACCGCGCACGTGCTGGGCAGAGCATCGACGAGGCGATCGTAGCTGTCCCCGGATTCGCCGACCACGTCGGTCAGGACGAGCGGTCGGCGCACTCCGAGATTGCCCACCTCGACCGGCAGCGCGTCCTCGAGGGCACGGTCCGCAAAGTGGACGCGCGTCATGTACGTGATCAGCGACATCGGCCAACACCCGGACGGGCGAAGAACGTGGGCACCGGGCCGTCACCTGGACGGCCCGATCCCGCGGCCGGTCACCGCCGGAACCGAGGCAGAGCGGCCCCGCCCGGCGGCAAGTGTGTGCGGTCAGCCGTCCGCGCGCAGCGCGTCGCAGTCCGGCGTGTCGCGCGACGGGAGCCCCATCGCCCGGAACTCGTCGGCGGTCATGCCCAGTGTCTGGTTCACACCGTCCATGCGGGCGACCATCTTGTTGCTGAGGCTGCCATCGTCACCTTGCACCACCTCGTTGACGAAGACGGTGCCCGTGGCTTGGCGGTTCTCGTTCAACGTCACGACGCCGAGCGGGGTTTCCAGCTGGAGGTTCGCCAGCGCTTCGTGGAACTTGGCCTGCCCGTCGCTGAGATCACCACCGACCGCGTTCAGACCCGCGATCGCCGCCAACGTGGCGTTGTAGTAGCCGACGCCGAACAGCGACGGCGTCGGGAAGCGCTCGTCTTCCGGGAACGCATCCTGATAGGCCTTGACGTAGGCCTGCCACTCGGGCGCCGGGTTGTCCGCCGACAGGGCGCCCGACGTCGGTGTGCCGATCAGCGCCTCCTTGGCGCGACCCCGCGAGGTGAGCACCGTCTGGTCGGCCATGATGGTGCCGCCGATCAGGTTCGTCTCGGCACCGGCCTGCTCGTACTGGTTCAGGAAGTTGATCGCGTCGGTGCCGCCGACGCCCAGATAGATCGCGTCGACGTCATCGGGGAGCTGCGCGATCACACCGGCGAAGTCGGACGAACCGAGCGGCACCCAAAAGCGCTCGACGATGTCACCACCGGCGCGACAGAAGTCGACCGCGAAGCCGAGGAAGTTCGTGTAGCCGAAGGAGTAGTCCGCGGCGACCGTGACGACCGTCTTCCAGCCCTTCTCGTTCACGACGTACGAGCCGAGGCCCTGCCCCCACTGGGCACCGTCGAGGTTGTAGCGGAAGAAGTTTGGTGCCGGGTCGACCCAGGTCGTCTCCAGCGCGCCAGAGATGCCGTTGATCACGGTCTTGTCCGGGACGGTCTTGGCGTAGTCGCGCAGCGCGATGCCTTCCGACCCCGACAGCGGACCGATGATGATGTCGACGTTGTCTTGCTCGATCAACTTGCGGGCCTGCCGAACCGCCGTATCGGGCGTGGTGTCCGATGGCGCGACGACCATCTCGAGCTTCTTGCCTCCCGCCATGGAGTCGACCTGCTTGAGCGCGAGCTCGACATTGCGCACACCGTCGGCGCCGCCGGCGGCGAAGGCCCCTTCCAGTGCGACCAGAACGCCGAGTCGAATGGTTTCCTGTGCCAAGCTCATGCCCGGCAACAGGAGGGCTACGGCCGAGACCGTGGCAACCAGTGTCTTCTTCATTCCGTCCCTCCCTTGGTGCGGCGACGTCCAGCCTCCGGATGCTCTTCCGCGGAGCGCGCCTCAGCCTACCGACCTACCCATGGAACCACCCACGCGCGATGACCGCCCGTGCGCCGCCATATCCGAGCGTATGATTCTTCGCCTCACGTCAGCGTCCGGTCAGGCGCTCGCGGGAGCAAGGTTCGGCGCTTGGCCCGAGCGCAACACCGTTCCGCGCCAGCATGAGGCCAGCAACGTCTTTGCCGGACATGCCAACATCGCTCGTTCTCGATGACTCCCGGCTCGGCGTCAGCCGCCAACGCCACCCGGCGCCAGGTCCAACGCTGCCACGTGTTCGTGGCACAGTTCCTCGCGTTGCTCTCCCGAGAGGGCCACGTCCAAGAGAGCGCAGTGGTAGCCGTCTCGTGTCATCCGATGATGCCGACACGTCTTGCAGACCCCGAATGACCGATGGCCGCGCCGTTGCAGAACGGCACGCAAGGTCGTGTCGAGCACGGTCGAGAGGCGTTCGGCGTCACCGGCGTCGATCGTCGAAAGTGCCGTGTCCAGGTCGCTCGGCGCGCGGAGCGCCGTGTGACCGAGGTCGGTCGGTTCGTAGGAGATGCTGCGTCCGTCGACCGGCGATGGGGTCTTCGCGATGAAGCCCTTGCGTTCCAGCGCCTTCAGGGTCTGCGACGCGGTACCCCGTGTCGTGCACAGGTAGTCGGCCACGTTGGATGGCGCGCGTGAGAACCGATTGGCCCGCGCCAGATAAGCGAGCGCGCTGCGCTGTGCCGGGTTGAGATCGTCGCTCCACTCTTCGGCCGCCGTGACCCTGGCGATCCGGTCCAGGAGCTCGCGAAGTCGGGCTGACACGGCCTGTTCCATACCACACAGATAGCGACTCGAAACTGGTGTTGCAATCGTAGCGACTCACTGCTATTAGCGACTCGCTATCAACAACAGCAAGGTCAGGACCATGAACACGTACGGACTAGCCGCCCTTGCCTTCGTGGCCGCCGCCGGACAGGCTTTCGCCGACGGCAACCACCGCCACGCCATTCATCAGGATGGAGCGGTGATCTCACCGGCAGACACGGCCAAGATCGCCGCTTTCGACATCCTCGCCGCCCATGTGCATCGCAACGGCAACGTCGTGACGTTCCACATGACCACGAGCGGTGTGGCGGGCGAGGCCGTTCCCACTGCCGCCGGTTCGCTCGGCGGCGCCCCCGTGTGGTCCTATGTCTGGCCGACCTCGCTCGATCCCTCCGTCGTCGGCTTCGACCAAGGCGCCGGCATTCTCGCCATGGCGGCGACGAACCATCCGGATTTCGACGACACGCCGCTTTACGACGAGAACGCGGACGGCGACCTCGCCAACGACGGCGCCGTTTGGCACAGTCATTGGGTGGTGCTTGCCGCCACCGATGGCTGCGGAGCGGGGGCGCTGGCGGTCAAGGACATCCCAGACGGTGCGACACCCAATCTTCCGGCGACATGGCCGGGCCTCCCGTTGCTGATCGACAGTCCCGGCTTCACACCCGTCTTCGACGGACCGGAAATCGCCATCAACGCCGCCGTCGCCGGTGCAGCTGTGGGCGCTTCTTATGACGGCGTGACGTCGGCCCTCCGGGTCAACGAGAGCATCCACGCGCCCTTGCTTTGCGTCACCGATGTCTTCGACGTCGCGTCCGGCGACCTGTCGCTGCCGGGTAAAGTGAGATGATCGACGAAACGGACGGGCGGCGCTGAACGCGTCGCTCGCAACGGAGGACGAACGTCATGGCCGATAGCTGGCTCGCCACACTCGAAACCGACACGCCCGAAGCAGGCTATGCGCTGGCGATCAAGCTCGCGCGCACGGCGGTGAAACTGACCCAGCCGGATGCTGCCGTCCGCGAAAAGCTGCGACCCGACTATGCGGACGACGCCACTGCCCTCATCGCGATCTCCGGCGTCGTTGCAGCCAACTTCGCAACGGTCGCCGCCGCAAACGACTATTGGAGAGGCGGACGGTGAACGAGACTGCCGAGCCCGATCGGTCGTCCCTGGCAGGGCCACGCCGCGGCTAGCTTGCCGACGACACCACCTCGAGCTACCGACGAGGAGCCGTTCGAGGCGGCGCCCGGGTCCGCGGAAAGCTGGTCATCGGCACCTCGCTGAGCGTCGACACCATATCGGTGATCTCATGCCCGCTCGGCGGACCATCGGGCAGATGCGAGAGAACCGATGGCACCTTCCCTCGACGACCTCCGCCGGCAAGCCAAACGGCTGAAGCGCGCCGTTGCCGCCGGCGAAACCGACGCCTTGATGCGTGCCGGCACCCTGTTTCCGAACCGGGAGACGCTGGGCCACGTCGACGCGTTGCACGTCATCGCCCACGAGCACGGGTACGAGAGCTGGCCGAAGCTCAAGTTCGCCGCCGAGAGGCGGGCCATGGACCGAGAGCAGCGGGCGGAACGTTTGAAGGTCGCCCTTTATCTCGGCCAGAGCTGGATGGTCGAGGATCTGCTCGGCGACGATCCTGGTCTGGGGTCTGCCAACTTCGGCCTGCAATGCGCATTGTACGACTTCGATGGCGTACGAGCGGTACTCACGGCAGACCCCGCCAACGCGACCCGAGTGGTCGGCGTGCGCTCGCCGATCCTGCACCTCGCGTTCTCCCGTCGTCTCCGATCGGCACCGGAGCGTGAGGCCGCGATGATCGCCGTCGCCGAAGCGCTGGTCGCTGCAGGCGCTGACGTGAACGACAGCTACCCAGCCGAGCCTGGGTCAGAGCATCGGCTGTCGGCGCTGTACGGCGCGCTCGGCCATGCCGGCAACCTTCCGCTCGCGGCGTGGCTTCTCGACCATGGCGCATCGCCCGACGACAACGAGTCGCTCTACCACGCAACCGAACTCGGGCATCTCGAGGGTATCAAGCTGCTGATGCGCCACGGCGTGCGAACGCGAGGAACCAACGCCCTCGCCCGCATGCTCGACTTCGACGACCTCGACGGTGCGCGACTGCTCCTCGACTACGGCGCCGACCCCAACGAAGCGGTGCTCGATCATCCGAGTGGTCAGCCGATCGACACCATCCCTGCTCTTCATCAAGCGGCACGGCGTGGACGCGATGGGCGCTTCGCCACGTTGCTCCTGCAGCATGGAGCGGACGGACATGCGCTCTGGCAGGGACACAGCGCCTACGCCTTGGCCAGGATCTACGGCAACGCCGCGTTCGCTGACGCCCTGACCACGGCCGGCAATGCGTTGCCTTTGAGCGAGACGGAGACGATCCTCGCCGCCTGCGCCGACGGCCATCGGTCACCTGGCCGCCGCCTCGACGGGCTGCCACTCAGCCCGGAAGAGCGCCGCATTCTCGCGCGGGTCATTCTCCACGAGGACCGGCTGCGCCATGCCCAGGCACTCGTCGCGGTCGGCATCGACCCATCGACGACCGAAGAGATGGGCATGCCGCCACTTCACTTGGCGGGTTGGGCGGGACTCCCGCGGCAGGTTGCCTGGCTGCTGACGCTGGCGCCCGACCTCGGCCACGTGAACGACTATGGCGGCGACATCGTCGGGACCATCGTCCACGGATCGCAGAACCGCCTCGATGTCGACGAACGCGACCATGTGACCTGCGCTCGGCTCGCGCTGGAGGCCGGGGCACCGTTGCGCAGGTCGGACGTCGTCGGCGCCATGAACGAAGCGATGGCGGCGTTCCTCGACGAGTGGGCGGAGACGCACCCGGAACAGGTCGTCGAAGACCGCGGCCCGCACTGATCGCCGTGTCACGGTTGCGGCTGGATGGTCGAGAACAAGACGAGGTGGATCGGCTGACGGACGCGAGCCTTCGGCAGACGTGCCCCGACGGTCGCCGAATCCTGTTCCCAAAAAGACCATCATCGAGCGGCGGCTACCGAGAACCGGGTTGGTTCGATCAGCAGCGCCTCCGAGCTCACGCCGACTGGGCCCGCTCCTTCCTGAGCCCGGCGACCGTGAGACCGTAGATACTGGCCACGACGACCAAGAAAGCGCCAATCTGGTAAGTCTCGACCGGGTCGCCAAGGAAAACGACGGCCAGCACCATCGTCAGCGCGGGCCAAGGTGTCGCGATCGAACTCGCCAGTGAGACGTCGATGAAGCGGACAGCGTAAAACCAGACGACCAGCTCAACGTAGTACACGAGACCCATGGTCATGGCGAATACCTGGAAATCCAACCTCCGGATCGCCACAGAAAAAGCGGCGGGCTCCGCAATCATCAGGACGACGACCAAAAAGGCAGCAGAGACGGCAACGCGGAAGAAGGTGACCTGGGCAGGGGTGATCGGGGTGCGTCCAAGCTCTTCCTTGATGAGCACATGGGCGACGCTCCAGAGGAACGGCACGCCCAAGGCCACGAAGAACCACGGCGAGACCCCATCGATCCTTCCCGTCCCGCCGGAAGCGAGATAACAGAGCGCGCCGATCAGGACTGCAGTGAGGAGCAGTTCGGCCGTGGTCTTGTGGCGTTTGAGAAAGAGGGTTTCCCAGAGTATCGCAAAGAGCGGATAGGCCTGGATCGCGATCGCCGCACTCACGGCACCCGCCTTCTCGACCCCCAAGACATAGAGGTACGTCGAGAGACCGAACATCACGCCGGTCACGAGGCTGACCATGAGCGCGCGCCGTCGCTCGCGACGCCCGAGAGACGTCGTGAAGATGCCTTTGTCGTCCGACCGAATTTCGTGGACGAAGAGCGGTACGGCGAAGACAAGCTGCCAGATCGACAGAAAAAATGCGAACCCGAGTGCGCCGAAGTCATCCGGACGACTGTTCGCGATGATGGGCATGACGCCGAGGAGGCACAGGCACACGAAGGCGAGCGAGATCCCGGTTCCGGTTTTCGTCGCCGCCATCATGTCGAACTCGCATCTCAAGATTGCACCTATTGATATGAAAATTGCATCTATCAATGCACAGCAACAAGGGAAACATTGCACTGATGGCAATCTGGACGCCGAACTTGGCCGAGCGACGTGGGCCAAAGTACCTGCAGATCGTCGAGGCGCTGGCCGAGGACATCGTCTCCGGTGCGCTCGTGCAGGGGACGCGGTTGCCGCCGCACCGTGAGCTGGCGTTTCGTCTGGGCGTGTCACCGAACACGACCAGCCGCGCCTATGCAGAAGGCGTGGCACGAGCGCTGCTACGAGGCGAAGTGGGCCGCGGAACCTTCGTGCGCGAGACGAGCGAGCCGGCGCCTGTAGCAAGCCTGTCCGACATGCGTCGTCCCGCCACCGGCCCGATCGACCTGTCGCGCAACCTTCCAGCACCAGGGCTTGCCGCGGAACACCTCGCATCGACCTTGGCTGCGTTGAACCGCACTCGGGAGCTGCGATCGCTCCTCGACTACCAGACCGAGGCCGATCTCGCCCGCCATTCGGAGGCGGCCGTTGCGTGGCTGCGGCGCTCGGGCGTCGACGCGGACCGAGACGAGGTGGTGATCACCAACGGCGCACAACACGGCATTCTGGTGGCGCTGATGACGGTGACCCGACCGCACGACCTGTTGCTGACCGAACAACTGACCTACGCGCCGGTCAAGACGATGGCCGAGAGATTGGAGTTGAAGCTCGCACCCGTCCCGATCGACGATGCTGGCCTGTGTCCGGATCAGCTCTTGGAGATTTGTAGAACCCACGCCGTAAAGGCGTTGTATTTCACCCCCACACTTCAATCCCCAACGACTGCGACGATGCAACCGGACCGGCGAAAAGCCGTGGCAGAAGCCGCCCGACGCCATGATTTCTTGCTCATCGAGGATGACGTATGCGGTCTTTTGCAGCCTGACGGCGTGCGCCCGGTGACGGCCTATGCGCCGGAGCGGACGATCTACATCACCAGCACGTCGAAGTGCCTGGCCCCCGGGCTGCGTGTGGGGTTCGTTCGTGCGCCAGCGGAGATTGCGGCTGCGATTCGCGGGGCGGTCAATCTGACATGTTGGATGACACCGCCGCTCATGGCGGAAATCGCGGCGCGCTGGATAACGGATGGTACGGCCGATCGCCTGACGAAAGCGCAGCGAGACATTGCCTCACGCCGCCAGAACATGGCCCGTTCGATTCTCGGAGATCATGAGATTCTCGCAGATCCGTTCGGACTACACCTGTGGCTGAAACTTCCCGAGAAATGGTCGTCAGACGCGTTTCGAGCCGAAGCGGGGCGTCGCGACGTCAGGGTCACCGAAGGCGCCGCATTTGCAGTGACCCCGGGTGCGGCACCTCGAGCCGTTCGGCTCTGCCTCAGCCATGAGGCTGACGAGAGCCGGCTGAAACGAGGGCTGGATACACTGAGAAAGCTCCTGGACGGGCCTTCTACCGGCACCACGCTGCTCCTCTAGTTTCACAATGGGCGTGCCACCGAAAGTCGGCTTGGCATCACGCTCGGACAGACGCCATTCCGTCATACATGGACGAGCGTCCGCTTCCGCCCTCGAACAACCAAGGTCGTGTGAAAGCCGGAGGTTCGGCCGAGGCCCACATGACGGCCATCGGCGTTTTCGCCTGCGACGTCGGAAGGCGGTCTCTTCCAGCCTCGGGACGACCCCGCCACCGCGCTGCCGTAAGCCGTTCTCCGGCCCTTACTCGGCCAGAAATCGCTGTGCCTTCTCGAGAACCACCGCCGGCAACGGTGCCGCCTTGCGCAGTTCCAGGTCGAAATGGACGGTGGTGATCTGCATGGACGTGTGTAGCCGGTCGTCGTCGGCGCTGTGCATGGCGTGGGCGTAGGTGAGCGACGTGCGGCCGACCTTGATCAGATGCGAGCGGATGACGACGAGGCTGCCGAACGGCACCTCGTCCTTCAGGTCGACCTCCAACCGCACGTCGGCCCAACCTTTGCGCTCGGCACTCATCGCCGCCGCGGTGGGGCCGATGGCGTGGAGAAAGTGGAACCCGGCGTCGTCGAACATCGCCATCTGGTGGCGGGTGTTCAGATGACCGAAGGCGTCGCACAGCCAGGGATGTGCGACGCCGCGGAAGGTCTCGATCGCCATGGCCATGGCGGCGTCTCCCAGAGTTTCCCCCTCCAACGGGAGACGCTACCACAAGCGCCGGCTCAGAGCAGGTCGCTGCCGAACAGGGTGACGTGCATCAGCTTGTAGACGTCGGTGTTGTCCATCAGCGGCGTGACCCGGTCGGCGTTCAAGCCCGCGGCTCGGACCAGGATGCCGCCGGCGACGTCGTTGGTGCCGACCCAGGCGATGCCGAAGGGATGCTCGACACCCTGGGCGTCCTTCGCCGACATGAAGACGTCGCCGTGGACTCCCTGTTGGCCGTGGAGGATACCGCCGCCGTTGGTGGTCGCGGCCACCGGCTCGCCTGCTTCCGCGAGGCTGCCGCTGACGACCTGCATGCCACCGGCGTCGCTGTCGGCCGCCGTGATCAGCAAGGTGTTCGGATTGGCCTCGACGAAGGCGTGGGCAACGGCGATCGCGGCATCGGCCCGCGCCAGAGCCTCCAACGCGCCGGCGGCGTTCATGTTGTTCGCGACGTTGTCGGTGCCCTCTTCCTCGATCACGGCGAAGAAGCCGCTCGGGCTGCGACTCAGGATTGCGAGCGCCACCTCGCTCATCTCCGCGAGCGTCGGCGCCGTCTCGACGTAGGTCGGCTTGCCGTCGATCAGGTTCCGCTCGCGCGGCTCGTCGTTGAAGGTATGGCCATGGGCGAAAACGCCCAATACCCGTTCGGTGGTCGCCGGGTCGAGCGCCAGTAGCTCGTCGCGATCGTAAACGACCGTGTAGCCCAGCTCCTCGGCCCGAGCGATCAGGTCGACACCATCCTCGCGCGTGCCCGGACCGTGCCGACCCGCGGTGCCTTCGGGCAACAAGAAGCGCTCGCCGCCGGCCATGATCACCTGGGCGCCGCTCTCGATCACCTCTTGGGCGATCTCGGCCGTGTTGCGCCGGCTCTCGTTGGACGCGACGAAGACGGCAGTGCCAGGCTCGGCGATGTGGCCGGTTTGGATCAACCCGACGGCCTTGCCGGCCGCCATCGCCTCTCGCGCCAGCGACATGGCCTCGCCCGAAGCGGCGGTCAGCGGCTCGTTGCCGTTCAGACCAAAGCTGTCGTTCACGACCTTGACGCCGTAGGCGTGGACCGTTGCACCGCCGTGGCTCGTGCCGGTGAGCCGGTCGGCCATGTGGCCCGTGTAGACACCGAGCGCCGGCAACCGGTCCCAAGCCAGTTCCCCGTCCGGCCCCACCGTGAACATTCGCGCCGCGCCCCAGGCGTTCACGCTGGTCCCGTCGGGATGCAGGAAGATGACGTTGCCGGTTTCGGTTTGGGCGACGGCGGGCAAGGTCGCGCCCGCCAGGGCCGAGCCAGCCGTCAAAGCCGCCAACACGAGCGTACGCATCGCAGGACTCCCACAACGGTGATTTCTACGAAAGTCGTAGATCATGGTCGTGACAGACGAGCGTCAACGGACTGAACCGTCGTTCAGAAATGCCGGTTCAACGTGCCTCAGACGAGGTAGGGCATCATCAATGTCGCCAAGCTGAGCACGAGAAAGAAGCCGGCCATGTCGGTCACCGTCGTCAGCAAAGGACCACTCGCTGCGGCCGGGTCCTGGCCGATACGCTTCAACAGCAACGGCACCACCCCGCCGATCGACACGGCGATGAGCGTGTTCAGCCCGAGGGCCGTGCCGATGACGGCGCCTAGCCACACATTGCCTTTCCAAAGCCAGCAAACGATGCCGATCAAGACGCCGAGCGCGAACCCGTTGATGAGGCCGACGACGATCTCCTTGCGCCAGACGCGGAACGCGTCGGCCGGCCGCGCGAGGCCCAGGGACAGCTCACGCATGCTCACCGCGACGGCCTGGTTGCCGGAACAGCCGCTCATGTCCGAGACCATCGGCAGGAAGATGGCGATGGCGATCACAGCCGCGAGCGTCTCTTCGTATGCGGCGATGACGCTCGCGGCGATCACGTTGAGGACGATGTTGGCGGACAACCAGGCGAGCCGTCGCCGGGAACGGAGCCAGACCGGCATCGAGCGGAGTTCGTCGGTGACCACACCCTGGCGTTTCAGACTCTCGGCCTCGGCGCGTTCCAAGGCAGCGCTGTCGACCGCAGCGCGAGCAACGACCCCGACGAGCCGGCCGTCGGCTTCGACCACCGGAAGCCCGAGGAACGGATGCTCGGCAAAGAGGTCGAGCAGGCGATCGAGCGTCGTCCCTACGGCCACGGTCAGCGGCGGCGTCATGATGTCGGGCAACCGGGCCGTCCGTCGCGCCGTCAGGAGGCCGCGCAACGACACGACACCCACCGGCCGGCCCTCGACGTCGACGACGTAGGGGTGCTGACCGCGATAGCGCTCGAAATCCTCGTCGGCGATGGCCACCCGCCGCAGCACGTCGCCGACGGTCTCGACCTCGCGGAAGGTGAACGCCTCCGCCGCCATCAAGCCGCCAGCGGTGTCGTCGTCGTAGATGACCAAGCGGCGGACGTCGGCGGCGCTGCCGGCGTCCATCGCAGCGAGGATCGCCTCGGCGTCCTGGACGTCCATCTCGCCGATGACGTCGGCCTGGATGTCGGAGTGGAGCGCGTCCACGACCGCCGCCGCCTGCTCGACCTCCATGCCCTCGACCAGCTCGACGGCGAGCTCGTTGGGCGCCTCCTCGACGAGCTCGGCGGCCAGCTCCGGCGGGATTAGCCCGAGCACGGCAACGCGCTCAGCCGTGGTCAGGTTCACCAGCTCGTGCAGAGCTTCGCTGAGCGGTACCGGGTCCAGGAGGGCGGCCAGACCCGGGCCGTCCGAAGCTGCCAGCCGCGACCGGATCGCCTCGGCCAGCTCGGCGGGGGCATCGACGAGGGGATCGGTCTCGGCCATGTCACCTCCCAGTGCGAAGCGTCTGGCCCGCCACCCTTCACGCCAACACGGGCAGCGCTTGGACTAGCTTTTCGGCTTCGCCATCAGTCGATCCAAGAATCCAAGGATCAAGTCTGCCAGAACGAACGCCACGAGCATGATCGTCAACCACATCATCTTCGGATTTTCGTACCGCCGCCCGTTCATGAACACTTACAGCAAGTCAATCGAGGGCATCGCAACGATCGATGAGGCAACTTTGATCTTCAAGTGACCGACGTCGAATGGGCTGCTCCAGCTGAGTTCGAGATCGCCGTCGTCGAACCGATTGACGAAGTTATCGCAAGAACTCGGCATGACGATGACCGCAGGCTGGTGACTAGGGCTGCGTCGATCGAATCCGGCAGCGGCCGGATCAGCTGGGCATCGTCCAAGAACAGCGCCACGCCCCGGAGTTTCCAGATCTTCTGTGGCAACGATGAGGCGTAGATGACGAGCGCCAAGCTGAGGCGGAGAAGACACGGCGAGCATCCAGCAACTGGCCAAGAACAAGCGCTCGACGGACAGTTCGATCGACTGCAAGGCTGCGCGCTCCCGCGACTTGAACCGGTGCCTCATATGTGAACCCGTGGTCGGGTGGCGACGAGCCCGCCTTCCGCAGCAACGGCTCCGGGCGCGGCCGTTGCGCCGCCGGTGGCGGCCGTGCAACGGTGCCACGCGCTTGCCGAGGACCCATCGCATGACGCCATCGACCGCCACCAAGCCCGTGCTGATCACCGGCGCCGCCGGGTTCGTGGGTTTTCACTGCTCCCGCGCCCTGCTGCAGTACGGCCGCCAGGTCGTTGGGGTCGACAACCTCAACGACTATTACGATCCGAGCTTGAAGCTGGCGCGTGTCACCGAGCTGACCAATCAGCCGAGCTTCCGCTTCGAACGTCTGGACTTGGCCGATACCGCCGCGGTGGCGGCGCTGTTCGCCGCGGTCGAACCGAGCGACGTCCTGCACCTCGCCGCCCAAGCCGGCGTCCGCTACTCGCTCGACCAACCCTTCGCCTACACCGACAGCAACGTCACCGGCATGCTGGCCGTGCTCGAGGCGTGTCGGCACCATGGCGTCCGCCACCTGCTCTACGCTTCGTCAAGCTCGGTTTACGGCGCCAACACCAAGCTGCCGCTCGCCGAGGCCGATGCGGTCGATCACCCGGTCAGCCTCTACGCCGCCACCAAACGTGCGGGCGAGTTGATGGCGCACACCTACGCACACCTTTTCGGGCTGCCGACCACCGGCCTGCGGTTCTTCACCGTGTACGGGCCCTGGGGCCGGCCGGACATGGCCTACTTCAAGTTCGCCAAAGCGATCCGGGAGGGCCGGCCGATCACCGTGTTCGCCGAGGGCAAGCTCCGCCGCGATTTCACCTACATCGGCGACGTCATCGAAGCGATCGTCCGTCTGCTCGACCGCCCCCCCGAGACCGGCGGACGGCCGGATCAGCCCAACACCAGCCAGGCGCCGTTCCGGCTGTTCAACATCGGCAACCACCGCCCCGTCGACGTGCTGACGTTCGTGGCGACTTTGGAACGCTGCCTCGGCCAGCAGGCGCAGATCGATTTCCTGCCGATGCAACCTGGCGACGTGGAGGCGACCTTTGCCGCCGTCGATGATCTCCGGGCGCTCGTCGACTTCGCGCCGCGGACGTCGCTGGAGGAAGGACTAGCCCACTTCGTCGCGTGGTTCGACGCCTACTACGGCTATCGCTGAACCGGGCGCACGGGAGCGGTCGTCGACGTTTCGGGATACCAATAGCGCGCGTCAGCCGCGTCGCGGTCGAGGATGGCGAAGTTGTTGGCGAACACGCGGTAGGCGTGGCTCCAGCTGCCGTCCGGCCAGCGCACCCGGACTTGCGCCCGCTCCGCCGTGCCCAAACCGACATGGACCCAGCCGAGATGGCCGGAGGCGTGACCGCCGCCCACGGTCACGGTGCGGACCAAGGTGCGGGTGCCGATGCGGACCGCCACTCGCGCGCCAACGGCGTGGCGGTTCGGCGGCGGCTGGCGCAATTCGAGCTGCAGCCAGTTGCCCATCGGAATCGGACCGAACCCGCGCTCGGCGCCCAGGTTACGGAACAGGCTCACCGGATCGCCGCGATTGACGACGACCAGATCGAGCTGGCCGTCGAGGTCGAGGTCCACCACGGCGCCGCCGCGGCCACGGGTGTCGCGCGCCACACCCGCTCGGTCACCCACCTCGACGAAGCGCCCGGGCCAGGTGCCCAGCAACAGGTTGTCAGGATCGTAGGCGGCGAAGTCGGGCATCGCCTCGACGTTGCCCTTGGCGATGAACAGATCCAGCAGGCCGTCGTTGTTGACGTCGTCGAACTCCACGTGCCAGCCGGTCGACGGCCGCTGGTCGGCGCCGACATAGGGTCGGTGCGCGGTGGCGCCACGGTCGTAGGCGACGTCGAGGTAGGCCGGCTCGCCCTCCGCCGCTTCTGGGTCGAGCACCTGCAGCTTGGTGTCACCCATCGAGGTCAGCGCGTAGGCCGGCTGGCCGGTGCCGGCGAGATCTGCCTCGGCGATCCCCATCCCCCAGATCCGCAGGCTTTGCCAGCCATCGCTACGCCGAAACAGCCGCGGCACAGCCCCCGGCGTCACCCGCCAGAGCTGGTCCTCGCCGTCGATGTGGTACTGTCGGTCGTTGGTGATCCTGAGCGCCGGCTCGCCGCTGTTGCTCCAATCCGTGAACAGCATCGACAAGGCGCAATGGCCGGGGCTGAGCGCCAACGGCTCGTCGTAGCGCGGCGCGGTGCGGTCAGCGGGGCGCAGCAGCGTGTTCTCGTGGCAAGTGCCCCAAGGAGCACCTGGCTGGCTGCGGTCGACGTAGTGGCCAAAGGCCAGGGTCGGGAACGGCAAGTCGGCTTCGAACGTCGCCGCGAAGGCGGTGGTCCACTCGCGACCGCCGTCGAACGCCCAAAGCCGATTGGCAGGTGCGAAGGTGCAATCGCCGGCACCTTCGAGAAGCGCGTTTCGACCCACCCGCAGCAGTACGAGGTCCAAGGGACCATCGCCGTCGAGATCGAGCGCATACGCACCCGTCACACCCTCGATCGCCGCGTCGTCGACGAGCAGCGGCCGCTCCTCGAACCAGAGATCGTCGCCCGGCGTCGAGCGATTGACGAACAGGCGCGCCGGGTTCGCGCCCCCAGCGAACACGAGGTCGGGTCGCCGATCCCCGTTGCAGTCGAACACCGCGACGCCGCCGCCAACGAAGTGCTCCCAGGGCCCGTCATAGACGTGGGTGACGCCAGCCGCGGCGGCTTGCTCGACGAGCCGCGGCACGTCGGGCCCGTCAGCGGCGGCTGGCATGATCGTCGCAGCGACCAGGGCTGCGACGACGAGATGCGGAACGCCGTTCATCCGATGCTGTTGGCGATCTCGACGAGGTTGTCGTCCGGATCGCGCACGTAGACCGAACGGATCGGCCCGACGCCGCCGGCTCGCTCGATCGGCCCGTCCTCGATCGGAACGGCTTCGGCCTCCAGATGCGCGACCACATGCTCGAGCGGCACGGCGGTGAGGAAGCAGAGATCGCCAGCACCTGGTGTCGGGCGAAGCGCCTTCGGCTCAAACTCCTGGCCGGCTCGGTGTAGGTTGATCTTCTGCCGACCGAATTCCAACGCCGTCCGCCCGCCGCCGAAGGTCACCACCGCCATCCCCAACACCCGCTCGTACCAAGCGGCCGTCGCCGTCACATCGGCGACGGTGAGAACGAGGTGGTCGAGGCTGTCGACGTTCATGGCCGGTCCATCGGGCTCGCTTCAGACGTACGGCCCCACATGGTGCCAGCGTTGGTGACGCTGTCGAGCCCCCGGGGCACACCGCCGGACGACGCGCGTCGACAATCGGCCGCCGCAACGGTAAGCGATCGTCGTTGCCGCGGACCCCAACGACAGGAGGCACCGCATGGAAGCGCCACCAGGAGGTGATCGCCGACAGCCGCCTGGAAACGAGGCGGCGCGCCACTTGCAGAGCGCGGTCGCCGCTTTCACGGCCGGTGACATCGACACCGCCGAGGCGGCGTTTTCAGAGGCCGAGCGAGCGGCGGACGGCGCCGACGATACCGCGACGGTCGCCTACAACGTCGGCGTCTTTCTGCGGCGCACCGGCCGGCCGGCCGACGCGGTCGCGCGCTTCGACCAGGCGGTCGCCGTCCGCCCGAGTACCGCGGCCTGGGTCGAACGGGCGTTGGCCCTGGTGGAGTTGGGCCTGGCGAAGGACGCCGCCGGTTCGCTCGATCGGGCGCTGGTGCTGGCGCCGAACGATGGCGATGCCCGGCGCGCTCGGGCACGCGTCCGGTTTCGCCTAGGCGATTGGGCGGGCTGCCTGGACGACCTCGCGGCGCATGGTCCGAACGATGCCGACGACGCGTTGCTGTTGGTCCGCGCCCTGTTCGAGGCCGGACGCGCCGACGAAGCCTGGGCGCTCGTTCGGACCATCGGCGGCGCCGCCCCCAACCTGGCCGGCGATCTGCTCAAGGCGACGACCCGTCGCGCCCGCGGCGGGTTCGCGCTGGACGAGCGCCGGCTCGCCGTCACTCTCGGTCTCGCGCCCGAAACGCCTTGCGATAGCCCGCCGGCGCCGCGCTGATGGTCGCCGTCGTCCGCCTGAACGCAGCGGCATCCTCGCCGTCGAGGGTCGCCAGGAGGCCCGACTGGTCGCGCGGCACCGCAAGCACCTGCGCCACCGGGGTCCCGGCGGCGAGGACGCCCGCGAAATCGGCCGCCGTCCAGAGCGCCGGGAAGTGGACGAGCCCGTGGCTGAAGCCGTCGGCATCGACCACACCCGCCAAGGTGCGAAACGGCAGGTCCGGGCGGTTCAGAGGGTGCACCACCAGTAGCGCCTGGCCGGGTGGCGTCTCGATCGTCCAGGGATTCATGAACTTGACGACAGCGCTCCCCTCGGCGTGGAACGGTGCACCGGTGGTTTGAGCACTCAGATGGAGCCCCATCGGCGCGCGCGGGGCCTCCTCCAAGGCGGACGGCGGCAGGTCCCAATCCCAGGCGAAGCTTCCCCTCTCGACCCGTACGTCGGCTGCTAGGCGTATCAGCCACCCGAAGCTCATCACGTCGAGGAACGGCGGGCACTGCTTGACGGTGCGGATGTCCCGGCCGAGCAGGTCGGACTGGGCCGTGGGTGGCATCGCCCGCAGCCAATCGGGCAACATCGCACGTGCCGGGACGGGCGGCGGCAGCAGGCCCCGCCACTCGGGCGGGCAGCGGAACACCAACGTCATCGAGGCCCCGGCGTCAGCGCCGCTGGCGCGCCTTCCGCTCGCGCTCTTTGACCGAGACGTAGATGACGGCCGCGATCACCGTCAGCACGACGAAGATCACGCCGATGACGTTGATCACGGGCGAGAGCCCGAAGCGGAAGCGCGAACCGATCTCGGTCACCAAGGTCCAGTCGCCGCCGATGGCGAAGATCGTCGTGTTGTAGTTCTCGAAGCTCTGCAGGAAGGCGACCACCGCCGCGGTCAGGATCGTCGGCATCAAGAACGGGATGGTGATCCGCCGGAAGGTGAAGAGGTTGGAGGCACCGAGGTCGAGCGCCGCCTCTTCCAGGGTTCGATCCTGACGCTGCAGCCGTGCCATGAACATCAGCATCGAGTAGGCGGCGATGAAGGTCGAATGAGCGATGATCGTCAGCAACAACCCCGCGGGCACGTCGAACCGGCGCCAGAAGATGAGGGTCGACACGCCGAGAATGATGCCCGGCGTCAGGATCGGCGAGACCATGACGGCATAGAGGAACGTGTTCGCCGCCCCCTGGAGACGGGTCAGGATGAAGGCGCCGGCCAGCCCGAGCGGCAGCGAGAGGACGATCACGCCGACGGCGACGACGACCGAGTTCCAAAGCCCCTCCAACATCCGCTCGTCGTGAGCGAGCTCGCCGAACCACTTCAGCGTCCAGCCACGCCACTGGGTCACCGAGGGGTAGTCGTAGGCATTGAATGCCGCCAACGCCATGACGAACAACGGCAGGAAGAGGTAAGCGAAGAACAGCACCAGATAGGCGTTGAGGACCGCGCCCGACCAATCGCGGCCGCTGGCGCTCGGTCGGGCCGGCGCCCGTGCCGGCAGCGCCACCGTGCTCATCGGCCGATCTCCTTCACGCCGACGCGGAACATCCGCATCATGATCAGAATGAAAACGAGACAGGCGATCAGCAGGCTGAACGAGTAGGCAGCACCGACGTTCCAGTTCTGGCTCTCGTAGAACTGCCGGTAGATGAGCTGGCTGAACCAGTCGCCCGACTTGCCGCGGGTCATGATCTGCGGGACCGAATAGGAGCCGGCGGAGAGCATGAAGGTCATGATGCAGCCGACCGCGATCCCCGGCTTGGCGTGCGGGATGACCACCCGCAGGTGGGTCCGCCAGGTAGACGCGCCGAGGTCCCGCGCCGCCTCCAGCTGGTTACGATCGAGCGTTTCGACCGTGTTGTAGATCGGAAAGATCATGAACAACACGTAGGCGTAGACCAGGGCGATGAACACGGAACTGGGATACTCGAGGAACGGCACCCAGGTGCGGTCGGCGAAGCTCACCAGACCCAACACTTGCAGACCCGAGTTGATCACGCCTTGATAGTCGAGGATCATCAACCAGGCGTAGACACGCAACAACTCGTTGATGGCATAGGGCACGATCAGCCCCAGCATCATCAGTGCTGCTCGCTGGGGCGGTGCGACGAAGGCGATCGCAAACGCGATCGGGTAGCAGACCACCAGCGCCAGCACCGTCACTGCCAACGCGAACACGATCGTCTTGATGAAGATGTAGAAGTGGAGCCCCGACATCTTCGTGTAGTTCTGGAAGCCGTAGACCCTGGGTGGGTCGGTTTCCTGGGCTTCCATGTCGGCGATGTCGGCGCGCAACCCCTCGATACGCGCCGTGATCTCTTGCTGGTCGGCAGGCGCCGCAGTGGTCAGATCGAGTTCCAAGGTCGACAGCTCGTTCCACGCCCGGTCGATCCGGACCGACAAGCCGACGTCGCGATCCTTCGACCAGAGCGACTGATCGAGCATGAACGCCTGGGGCAGCACGATCATCACCAGTACCCAGAAGGCCGCCAAGCTGACGATGACGGTCGTCAGGCCGGTGCCGTACGCTCGGACGAGCTCACGCACTGGCGAGCGGCCCGTTCGGCATCACGACGGCATCAGCCGTTGCAAAACCAAGCGTCGATGACGACAGGTCACCGGTCTGGCCGGTGTTGGCCTGATGCACCAACATCTCCCGCCCCCGAGCCTCGAAAAACAGGTTGACGAAGGCACCCTCCAGATCGCGGCGCACGAACGTCGCCGGCAGCGCGTTGTCGGGCTGGTGGCCGTTGACCAGCACCATCCGCTCCGGCCGGACGAACAGCATGGCGTCGTCGCCCTGGCGAAGGTCGGTCCGGGCCGTACCGCGCAGATGGCCGAAGTCGGTCTCGATCTCCGCCTCGCCGCTGACGACGCGCACGACACGCCCGTTGAAGACGTTGTTCTCGCCGACGAACGTGGCGACGAACGGCGACGCCGGCGCGTCGTAAATCTCGTCGGTGGTCGCCACCTGCTCGACCGCGCCACGACGCATCACCGCGATCCGGTCGGACATGGTCAGCGCCTCGCCTTGGTCGTGGGTGATGAACACGAAGGTGACGCCGGTGGCCCGCTGGATGCGCTTCAGCTCGGCTCGCATGTTCTGACGCAGCTTGAGATCCAGCGCCGAGAGTGGCTCGTCGAGCAGCAAGACGGCCGGCTCGACCGCGAGGCCGCGGGCGATGGCGACCCGCTGACGTTGACCGCCCGAGAGTTCGCCCGGTCGCTTTTCTTCGTGGCCGACGAGGCCGACGAGATCCAGCAGCTCCATCGCACGCTCGCGCCGTGGGCGGAGCGCCACGCCGCGGGCCTCCAGCCCGAAGGCGACGTTCTCCCAAACGGTCATCAACGGAAACAACGCCAAGTTCTGGAAGATCAGCGCCGTCGGCCGCCGGTTGGGACCGAGCCCGCGCATGTCCTCGCCACCGATCAGCACGCGACCGGCCGTGGGGTCCATGAAGCCAGAGATCATGCGGAGGATGGTGGTCTTGCCGCAGCCCGAAGGCCCCAGCACCGAAAAGAACTCACCGGCGTTGATGGCGAGGTCGGTCTCTTGCACGGCGACGACGTCGCCGAACTGCATGACCACACCTTCCAAACGCACGTCCATGCCATGCATGGGCTCGCTCCCGCTCGCGGAAGGTCAAGAGAGGATGCCGAAGCGCGCCGTCGACGCTCGACGACGCGCTCTGGGGCCTAGGCGTTGGTGATCTGCTCGACGAACTCTTGACGCACCGGCGCAAAGAACGGCGTGTCGGCCTGCCACCACCAAAGGTTGGCGAGCGTCTGCTCGTCGTACACCTCGTTGTATTGCTTCTTGTATTCCTCGGAGGCGTTGTCGGCCGCCCCTTTGACGACCGTATTGTAGCCAAGACGCGAGGAAAAGTCGCCGGCCATCGCCGGCTTCAGCAGGAAGTTGATCAACTCATAGGTCTGGTCGAGATTTTCGGCACCGGCAGCGATGGCGATGCCGTCGATCCAGGTAATGCCACCCTCTTTGGGCATGCGGTAGCGGAAGTTGGGATTGTCACGGGCAAGCAACAGGCCCGTGGTGTCCCAAGTCTGTCCGACCGTACAGCCCGCATCGGTGAACGCGGCCGATGCCTCGGTGGCATTGTTCCAGAACGCGCCGATATTGGCCTTGCGCTCGATGATCCATTTGGTGCAGGCACCCCAGACCCGACGCGCCTCGTCTTCCGATTGGTAGACCGCGAGCATCCGGTCTGACGGCACCTCGCCGATCGAATCGAGATAGAGTCCAACGCCCATCAGTGCCGACTTCTGGCGGAACGTGGCCTGGCCCTTGGCATCGGGCACCCACAGCATGCCGTAGGACACATCGGCGTCGTCGACCGGGAAGAGGCTGTGGTCGAAGGTGATCGCCTCGGTGCCCCAGTCATAGGGGATGGCGTAGCGTTGGCCGCGATGCGCGGCGCCGAGCTTGATCGAGTCGCGCCACATGCTCTCGACGACGGCGCCGGTATCGACACGGCTTTCGTCGACCGGCTGCAGCGCATCGTTCTGGTGGTAGCTCGGCACGTTGGTGACCGATGGCCACAACATGTCGAAGCCCTTGCCGCCGGTCGCCTTCAGCTTGTTCTCGGCCTCGTCGTTGGAGCCGAAGGTCGAGTACTCGATCTGGATGCCGGTGCTGTTCTCGAACTCCGGTCCGATCTTTTCCTGGACGGCACCGACGACATCGCCCCAGGCGAACAGCTTGACGGAACCGGAACTAGCGAGCGCGTCGTGGGCACGGAGCACGGCCGGCGCCGCAACGGCAGCGGCAGCCCCGCGAATGGCGGTGCGGCGATCGATCGACATGTGGTTTCCCCCTTCAGTCCTCCAACGTTGCTATAGGGGCGAATTGCGACGGTTGTGTTGCAGTCGGGACATCGGCCCAGTCGCGATCAGCACGAACGCTGGCGGCCGTAGCGGCAGGACGGAGGCAGGGGTGCGAACGCTCTTTTTGATGTTCGATTCGCTCAATCGGTCAGCCCTCGGCTGTTACGGCAGCCACTTGGCCACACCGAACTTCGACCGCTTGGCACGCCAGGCCATGATCTTCGATCGCCACTACATCGGCTCGATGCCGTGCATGCCGGCGCGGCGGGATCTGCACACCGGCCGGCTCAATTTCATGCACCGCAGCTGGGGACCGCTGGAGCCGTTCGACGGCTCGTTTCCGGAATGCCTGGGACGTCGTGGCGTGTACAGCCACCTGGTTTCCGACCATTACCATTACTTCGAGGACGGCGGCGCGACCTACCACGGCCGCTACACGACTTGGGACTTCGTTCGCGGCCAGGAAGCCGACCCGTGGGTGGCGATGGTCCAACCGCCGCTGGCGCGGCTCAGAGAACGCTATCATCCAGCGCAGCTGGAGACCGAGCGCGGCGGCTACCGGCTGCAGGGGTCTTTGAACATGGACACTCTGGTCGAGGCCGCAGACTATCCAGCGGTGCGCTGCGTCGATCGCGCGTTGGAGTTCCTCGAGAGCAACGCCGCCGCGGACCACTGGCTCCTGCAGGTCGAGACGTTCGATCCGCACGAACCGTTCGCTGCGCCCGCAGCCTGCCGTGACGGGCTCGAGACCGACTACCGAGGGCCGACCTACAATTGGCCACGCTATCGGCGCGCCGGCGAAGAGACATTGGAAGAAGCGGCCGAACTGCGCGCCAACTACGCCGCTTTGGTTCGGCTCTGCGACGACCAGCTCGGCCGCCTGCTCGATCATTTCGATGCGGCGAACCGGTGGGACGACACCGCCCTCGTGCTCACGACCGACCACGGCTTTCTGCTCGGCGAGCATGACTGGTGGGGCAAGAACCGGATGCCGTTCTTCAACGAGATCGCCAACATCCCCCTGTTGGTCTGGCATCCGGAGTTGGGTTCGCGGGCCGGAACCCGTTGCACGGCCCTGACCCAAACGAGCGACCTGATGCCGACATTCCTGGAGTTGTTCGGCGCCGAGGTTCCGGCCGAAACACGCGGCCACTCGCTGCTGCCGCTGGTGCGGGGTGCCGCGACCACCTCTCGCGAGGTGGCGCTTTACGGCGTGTTCGGCGGCGCGCTCAACGTGACCGACGGCCGCCACACGTACTTCCGCTACCCGGCGGACATGGAAGCGGCACCGCTCTTCGAGTACACGCTGATGCCGATGCACGCGCGCTCGCTCTTCACAGTGGAGGAGCTGGTCGCCGCCGAGCTGGTCCGGGGCTTCGACTTCACCCGCGGCGTGCCGCTGTTGCGGATACCGGCGCGCGCAGATGCGAGGCGCCCACCGATGCAGGGCGGCGGCTTCGCCGACTGCCGGGACGCTCTCTACGACCTGCAGACCGATCCAGGCCAGACCCGGCCGATCACCGATCCAAGCGTGACCACCCGTTTGCTCGACGCCGCGGTCGACGAGATGCGCCGCCACGACGCGCCGCGGGAACTCTACACGCGGTTCGCGCTCGATCCGCCGTGAGCGCCTGGCAGCCTCAAAGCGAGGCGCGGAACCGGGCGATCACCTCGTCGCCCTCGCCCAGAATCTCGCCGAACGTCAACGTTCCCGAGGCGACGTCGAGCAGGGTCTCGAAAGCACGATCGGCAGCGACGTCGAGCGTTTCCTCACCGGCGAGCACGCCGTCGGCAGCGATGTCGAGCTGCAAGTCCAAACGCGCCACCGTCGCCGCATTGGCAGAAATCTTGAGAGTGGGCGCCAGCGCGCTGACATAGCCGTTGCCGACGCCGGTCGTGAACAGGACGAGGTTGGCGCCTGCAGCCGTGAACCCGGTGACCGACTCGGGCGCATAGGCGGGCGCGTCCATCACCCACAAGCCCGGCGCCGTCGGCGCTTCCGCGTAGGTGAGCACACCCTCGATCGGCGCTCGACCGCTCTTGGCGATGGCGCCGAGAGACTTCTCCTCGATGGTCGTCAGCCCGGCGCGAACGTTGGTCTCGCTTGGGTTGCTGCCGGTCAAATCGAGCCCGGCGGCCAACGCCTGCGCCTCGCGGCGCCCTGCGGCGTCGAGGATCGCTTCTGCAACCTCGGGCGTGCGGGCACGGCGGGCCAGCAGGTGCTCGGCGCCCAGCCACTCGGTCGTCTCGCCGATCATCGCGATGCCGCCCTGGCCGAGCACGCGGTCCGCCAACCGCCCGACCAGCGGATTGGCGGCGAGACCCGAGGTCGGGTCCGAGCGTCCGCATTCGAGACCGAGCACGAGACGGGAGGCGGGCAACGGTATCCGCCGGTCCGCCGACAGCGCCCGCAACGACGCGGCGCCGGCGCGGACGGCCAGATCCGTCAACCGCAGCACGTCATGACCGGCATCCGCAAGGCTGAACCCCTGTACCCGCCGGCCACGATCCTCGGCGGCCAGCACGGCTGCTTGGACCTTGCTCGGCTCGGCCCCGAGCACGACCAACGCGCCGACGTTCGGGTGGCTCGCCAGCCCGGCGATGGCCCGGTCCTGGATCACCGCATCTTCCCCGAGGAGGCCGCTGCCGAACGGGTGGGTGATGACGATGGCGGCCGGCAGCACGCGCCCGACGCGCCGGGCGGTCGGCCCGGTGAGGCCCGTGACCGAGAGGATGACGAGGTGGTTGCGGACGCCGGCCCGCCCGTCGCTGCGCTCGAACCCGAGGAATGACGGCGCGGCCGGAGTCACACGCCCACTCGGCCGACGGAACGCGCCCGGCGGCTCGCCAGGTTGTGGACATGGACGTGGCCACCGGCAGCGATGGGCACGGTCGTCACGCCGATGACTTCGCCGTACTTGCGCAGCTCGACGCCGACGGCGAGCTCCATGAGCGCGAACTTGTGGCCCACCGCGATCGGCTCGACGAGAACGACGGGCAGCATGGCCCCAGCCGGCCCTCGCGGCACGACGGCGGCCGCAGCCGGTAGGTCACGAAGCGCCGTCCCTACATGGTCCGCCGGGTCGATGACGATGGCGTCGAGCAACCGGTTGCCTCCCCGTCGCGCTCACCGCACGTCTAGCGCAAGCAGGACCGGCATGGCAGACGGCAAGGGAGATGCGGGAGACGAAAAAGATGAACGCCCCGATCGCACGCTTGGAAGGCTTTCTCTTGGAGGCGCCCATCGACGAGCCGGTGGTCAACGCGTTCGGCAGCATCGACGCCCGGCCTGCCCTCCTGGTGCGGGTCGAGGACCGCGACGGGGCCCACGGTTGGGGCGAGGTCTGGTGCAACTTCCCGCCGGGGGGCAGCAGGCATCGGCTGACGCTCTTCGAGCGCATGGTCGGCCGCTGGTACTTGGGCAAGACGACGGGCGACCCCGAGGCGCTGCACGCGGCAGCCGAGCAGGCGTTTCGGCGGGTCGCGATCCAGTGCGGCGAAGCTGGCCCAATCGCCCAGCTTCTCGCCGGCGTCGACTGCGCCCTTTGGGACCTGCGCGCCCGACGCCAAGATCTGCCGTTGGCGGTGGCACTCGGTGCGGAGGCGCTGCGCGCGCTCCCCACTTACGCCAGCGGGATCAAGCCGACCGCCCCCGAACGCGTCGTCGACGCCGCCCGCGCCGAGGGCTACCGGGCGTTCAAGCTGAAGCTCGGCTTCGCCGCCGACGAACGCAATCTGGACGTCCTCGGCCATACGCTCAGCGCGGACGAAACGCTGCTGGTCGATCTGAACCAGGCTTGGGACGTCGATACCGCCGAACACCAGCTTCCCGAACTCTCGCGACGCCGGCTCGGCTGGATCGAGGAACCGGTGCCGGCGGACGCACCACCGGCCACCTTCCGCACGCTCCGCGAACGGTCGCGGGTGCCACTCGCCGGCGGCGAGAACCTGATCGGCGAGGCGGCGTTCACCTCGGCGATCGACGGCGGCGCATTGGACGTAGTGCAACCGGATCTTGCCAAATGGGGCGGGCAGTCTGGCGCCCGCCGCGTGGCCAAGCGAGCGCGCGCCGCGGGGCTCCGCTACTGCCCGCACTATCTCGGCGGTGGTGTCGGCCTCCTGCACTCCGCCGCCCTGCTCAACCCTGTCGGCGGCGACGGCCTGTTGGAGGTCGACGCCAACCCCAACCCGCTACGCGACGCGCTGGTCGCACTCCCGTCGATCGACGCCGAGGGATGCATGACCTTGGCGGACGCCCCGGGCCTGGGCGTCGAGCCGGAACCCGGGCCGTGGCTGGTAGCCCGGTGCGACCTCCATTGACGACGTCAGCCGACCGCCCGACCGATCGCGCGGAGCTTCTCGTCCGACAGGTAGCCGTAGCGATTGATCCAAACCCCGGCGACGGGCGCGTCCCAGGCGATACGGAAACGCTCCAGGGCGTCGTCGGCCGGGCCGTAGCTGTGGGCGAACGCGAAGACGGGACAAGGACCGGCTTCGCGCACAACGGCCTCGAGCTTGCGCCGTTGCGCGTCGGCGCCGACCGGGTGCGCCACCCCAGGCCCCGGATAGTCGAGATCCGCGAACCCGCTCGACGCCGGCGCACCGATATCGAGAAGGTCGACCACCAGCCGCGCCGCGGCGTCCGTGCTGCCCAACGCTTCGGCGTAGAACCGAGCCATCATCGGCCAGTGCATGGTGTACAGCTTGACCCCGATGCCGTCCGCGACGGCTGCAGCACGACTACAGTCGAACCCCGACGCCAACGACCAGGGCGGCGGGAAGGTCTGCGGCACCAGCCCGACGGCCTCGGGCAACGCGGCCCTAGCCATCGTCAACAGCTCGACCACCAAGTCCGCCTTGAACCGGCTCGAGACGACGATGCCGGGCAGGCGCTGGAGCGCTCGGCCCAGAGCGTAGCGGCCGCCATCGCCAGTACATGCCGACTCCGTATCGACGGCGCCGGCAAGCAGCCCGCTGAGCGCCGCGGCGCAGTCCCGACGCATCAGCTCGACGTCGTAGCCCAATCGTACGGCTGCGGCCCTCGCGTGGGCCGAGAAGTCGACGAAGCAGCTCTCCAGCGTGTAGGGCGGGTACTCGGGCCAATCGAGCCGGACGGCGTCGACCATCGGGTAGGCCGCGGCGAGGTCCTGGAGCAGCGCCACCAGATAGGCACGGATGTGCGGGCTGGCGAGGCTGCCGTTCTTGTCGACGCGGCGCTCGAGGCGGCTGCCGTCCGGCAACAGCGGCTCGTCCTCGGGATCGCCGCCGCCGAACTGGACGCGGTATCCCGGCGGAATGGCGGCCTGCACTTGGAGCTGGGTGACGATCCCGCGGGCTCGCGCGGCCTCCAAGAAGCGAGCGACCACAGGACCGTCGGTGGCCGTCGACGTGTCCGGCTCCGGCGGCCGATAACGGAGCCCGGAGTATCGATGGCGCTCGGGCGCATAGCTCGCGGTCGAGTTGGCGCACACCGCCGGCACCGGCGTCGATCGGAGGCTCGCGACCGCCTTCGCCCTCGGCGGTCGGCGCCATCACGTAGGGCGACGTGGCGACGGCGTTGACCCCAGCCGCCTGCAGCCGGTCGAGGACCGGATCGATGCCCTCGCACTGCACCCACTCCGGCATGACGGTCACGCCGAGCAGTCGGCTCATTGCTGCCATCCGAGACCACGCCGCGAAAGGTGCCCCTGCCGATGATCGTCCGACGCTGCACCGTCCGGCTGATCCAGCGCGCCATGGACGGCGAGGTCTGGAACCCACGCGTCCGCTGGAACGAGAAGCGAATGCTGCTGGTGTTCGTCGAGAGCGGCTGCGGCAAGGTCGGTGTCGGCGAGGCGTGGCTGACGGGTGGTACGCCCACCGCGATCAGCGCCATCGTCGAGGACGATCTGGCCCCCCGTCTGGTGGGCGAGAACCCGTTCAGAATCGCGGCGGCGCTGCATGACGAGGTCCGCCGCAGCGTCGAAATCAGCGGTCGGATCGGCGCCGTCGCTGCGGCTTGGAGCG
This sequence comes from Pseudomonadota bacterium, assembly GCA_039818825.1. Taxonomy (GTDB): domain Bacteria; phylum Pseudomonadota; class Alphaproteobacteria; order Geminicoccales; family Geminicoccaceae; genus JBCBTD01. The sequence goes on along the minus strand of JBCBTD010000006.1, from coordinate 32,417 downwards.
CGGTCGAGACGGCGCTGCTCGACCTCCAGGCGAAGCTCCTGGACCTGCCGCTTTGCCAGTTGCTCGGACAGGTGCACGAGGCGGTCCCGGTCTACGCCAGCGCCGGACTCTACGGCCAGGACAAGTCGCCCGACGACCTCGCGGCGGAGGTCGAACGCTGGGTGCGGCAAGGCTTCGACGCGGTGAAGATCAAGGTCGCCGGCGCGCCGCTTACCGAAGACGTGCGCCGCGTCGCCGCCGTGCGCGAGGCCATCGGGCCGACGCCGAAGCTGATGGTCGACGCGCTCTACAATTGCGACGTGGCCGGTGCGCTCGCCCTCGCGCGGGCTCTGGCACCCTACGACATCGCTTTCCTCGAAGCGCCGGTCTCGCCCTTCGATGTCGAGGGACTGGCTGCCCTTGCGCGGCAGAGCCCGATTCCGCTTTGCGGCAACGAGAACATGGCCTGGACCCACCATTTTCGCCGCCTGGTCGAACAGCGGGCCGTGAGCTTCGTGCAGTTCGACGTGGCGGCTTGCGGTGGTATCCGCGAGGGCCGCCGTATCGGCGAGTTGGCCCACGCCTTCGGCCTGCCGTGCACCCTGCATGCCGCCTCCACCGCCGTGCTCTACGCCGCCAGCCTGCACCTCGCGGCGGCGCTGCCGAACAGCCACTCGGTCGAGTACCACATGCTGCACCGCTGGCTCTGGGACCTGGTGCCCGAAGACACCTTCGTCGTCGACCACAGCCGGATGCGACCACCGCCGGGGCCGGGCATCGGCGTCGCGCTGACCCCCGACGACCGGTTCGACGCTCGAGCCTAGGCTCACGTTACATCGGCCCGATCCGCGGCGGCCCCTCGTCTTGCGCGAGCACGGTCGCATCGAAGCTGCGGCGCAATAGGTCGAGCTTGAGCCCCTGAGATGCCGATGCATCCCACAAGTCGTCGAACTCGCCGGGATCGCGTTCCAAATCATAGAGCTCGCCGAGCCCATGGTTGTGGTAGACGGAGAGCTTGTGGCGACCGTCAAAATACATGGTCGAGCGGGTGCCGCCCGGGAGATCGAGCGCGTCCAGATACTCTGCGCGGACGAAGTCGTGGTGGCGATCGAGCGGCGCCCGACCCTCCAGGAGCGACAACAACGACCGGCCCTGCATCGCCTTCGGCACGTCGAGACCGGCAAGCTCCAGCAGCGTCGGTGCGACGTCCATGGCCATCACCAGCGCGTCGCTACGCGCGCCAACCCGGAACCGCCCGGGCATCGACCAGATCATCGGCACGCGGACCAGCCCTTCGTAGAAGCGGCAGCCCTTCTCGATCAGGCCATGGTCACCGAGCATCTCGCCGTGGTCGGAGGTGAAGAGGATCACCGTGCGCTCGAGCTGGCCGGTCGCCTCCAGCGCGCCGACGACCCGGGCGAACTGATCGTCGATCAGCTTGATCATGGCGTAGTAGGCGGCCTTCAGCGTCCAGGCGTCGCGGGCGCCTGGCGACGCGTCTTCGGTCGCGAGACCATGGCTAGGCGATGCCGGCAGGATCGGATGTTTGATGTCGAGCGCCCGCGGATCGGCGACCTTGGACTGGAAGTCCAACGCTGCCAGTTTCGTCTGCTGCGCGCGGTCGCTCTCGCGCCAAAGGGGTGCGGGCATCGCTGCCGGATCGAACTGCCCCCGGTAGGCTGCCGGCGGGTTGAACGGCGGGTGGGGGTCGTAGACGTTGACGCTCGCCAGCCACGGCCGGCCGGCCATCCGCTCGACATACGTGATCGTCTGTTCGCAGGCCCAGGTGGTCTGATGAAGCTCTGCCGGAACGCCGTCGGGGTCGCGCGCCAAAGCGCCGAGATCGCCCCCCTTCGCTCTGACCCACGCGGCATAGGCATGGCCCTCGCGCCAATCATCGCGTGGCGCATGGCTGTAGAGGAACGTTTCGTAGCCATCGTCGGTGCGCGCCTCGACCCTCTGGTAGGCCGAGGAGAGATGCAGCTTGCCGACCAGCCCGCACGCATAGCCGGCGTCGGCCAGAAGCTTGGTCACCAGTTCCGGCCCCGGCGGGAAGAACGCGTTGCCGTTGCGAGTCACCCGGACGTTGGACGGATAGCGCCCGGTGAGAAAGCTCGCGCGGCTGGGCGTGCAGATCGGCGACTGGACGTAAGCGCGCTCGAAGGCGACGCCCTGCCCCACCAGCCGATCGATCGCCGGGGTCGACACGCCGGGATGGCCGAGTGCTGCGATCGTGTCCCAGCGTTGCTGATCGGTGCAGAACCAGAGGATGTTCGGACGCTCGCTCAAGACGCTACTCGCTTCGTTGTCAGCCGGGCGTGCCGACGGTCGTCTCAGGATCGACCGCCGGCGGTTCGGGGTAGTGCAGGCCGCGCTGGCCTTTCAGGCCGAGGTCGGTATGCGGCAAGGGCGATGGCGGCGCGAAACCGACGAGCCGGCCGTCTCGGACCCAACCGGCAGCGCGATCATGGCCCCAGAGTTCGCCCGCCAACGCCTCGGTCAGACGCTCGCGCGTGACGACATGATCGGGGTGGGTTGCGAGGTCGTCGCCCTCAGCGGGATCCGCCTCGACGTCGAAGAGTTGCAAGAGATTGCCGGCCGGGTACCAAATCAGCTTGTGCCGGCCGTCGTGGATCATCCGCGACGCGCCAACGCTCTCCAGACAGTCGCCGTAGAGACTGGCACGACGCCCGTCGCCGATCATGGACAGACCATCGCAGGATTGGGGGATACGCAAACCGGCGAGGTCCAACAGCGTCGGCATGACGTCCTGGAGTCCGACCAGCCGCGCGTCGGTCCGGCCTGCCGTCACACGCGGATCGCCGCCGCGTCCTTGGAGGATGCACGGGACGTTGGCGGCGCCCTCGTAGAACGTTCGCTTCGCCCAGAGCCCGTGGTCACCCAGCATGTCGCCGTGATCGCCGACCACCAGCACATGGGTGTCGTCCAGCACCCCTTCCTCGCGCAACGTACCCAGAACGACGCGCAGCTGGTGGTCGATGTGGGTGCAGAGCGCATAGAAGGCCCGGCGGACTTCCGCCAGCACCTCACCGGCAAGTGGCTGCCAGAACGCACGGACCTGCTGCAACGCTGCCGGCAGGTTCGCCACGTCCGCGGACCATGCACCGGTCGCGGCCGCCGGCGGCTCGAAGCGCCGATACGCGTCCATGTAGCTCGGCAGCGGCACCAGCGGCGGGTGCGGGTGGGTGTAGGAGACGTGCCAGAACGCCGGCCGTGTCGGGTCGCGGCGTTTGATCGTGCGGCAGGTCTGCCAGGTGATCCAGTTGGTGACGTGGCAGTCCTCCGGCAGGTGCCATGGCCGGTGCAGGTAGTCGTTGTTGCTCATGCCGTGCAGGAACTGCCGGCCGACATGGCCACGGTCGGCGAGGTAGAGGTCGTGGTCGTCCACGGTGCCGAGATGCGGCCGTCCCTCCTCGGCCAGCCAGACCTCGTCGAAGCCGATCCGGTCGCGCGGCGGGTAGACGTGGAGCTTGCCGACGGCGAACGCCTGGTAGCCGGCCTCACGGAACGTCTGCGGCAGTGTCGGCAGATCGGGCATCCGGCCGGCGGGGCGAAACACCCGATCACCATGGTGGCGGGGCGTGGCGCCGGTCATCAGGGTACGGCGCGCGGGGATGCAGATCGGGCACTCCGAATAGGCGCGCTCGAAGCGAACGCCGTTCCGCGCCAGCTGGTCGAGCGTCGGCGTCTGGATCACCGGATGACCGGCGACACCCAGCAGTCGGCCGGGCCACTGGTCGACCGCGACGAGCAAGACGTTCGGCCGGTCCGACATCGGCTTGACGACTGCCTCCTCCCAAGAGCCATGGCAGTGACGACCGGCCGGCGGGTTCCGTCAAGCCCCCCGGCGCAAGCCGGAGCCGTGGGGTGGTCGGCCGCAAAGGCTTCGCGTATAGGCGATTCAACAAAAGTGACAGGGAGTGCTATCTGATGTTCCAGCGTTGTCTCGCTGCCGTAGCGGCGGCGGCGTTCTTCACGGCAGGAACCGGGGTCGCCATGGCCGATTGGCCGGAAAAGCCGATCCGCGTCGTCGTCCCGTTCAACCCCGGCGGCACCTCCGACCAGATGGCCCGCGCCTTCCAAGCGGCGATCCAGGAGAACGATCTGGTCGGCCAGCCCATCAACATCATCAACGTCGGCGGCCACTACTCCATCGGTTCGCGCCAGGTCTTGGAAGCCGAGGCCGACGGCCACACGTTCTTGGTTCTCCACGTCGCCTTGATGGGCGGCGAGGCGACGGGGGCGATGGATTTCGGCTTCCGCGATTTCGCACCCGTGGCCGCGACCGGCGAGTTCTGCGTGTTGCCCATGGTGCGGAAGGACAGCGGCATCGACTCGCTGGGTGAGCTGTTGCAGGCGGCCGCAGCCGAGCCGGATACGTTGATCTTCGGTGCCAACATCGGGGCCATCAACCACATGGCCGGCATCATGCTTCAGAATGCCGAGCCGGGCGCCGCGTTCCGCTTCGTCCAGATCGGCGGCGGCACCGCCAACTTCACGGCGCTGACCGGCGCCCAGACCAACACGACGGTGCTGTCTGGCGCCGAAGTCATCAACTTCACCCAGCTACCCGACGGCAGCGACAATCCGGAGGCCCAGATCAAGCCGCTGGCCTACACCGGTCCGGAGCGCCTCGCGCAGCTGCCCGACATCCCGACTGCGAAGGAACTCGGCTACGACGTCGAGTTCTGCATCCAGAACTGGTGGTTCGCGCCCAAGGACACGCCGCCGGAGGCGGTTGCAGCCATGGCCGAGGTCCTGGCGGCGGCAAGCCAGAGCGACTCGATCGTCGAGTGGCGCGATACCAAGGCCTTCGCCGACGTGTTCCTTTCCGGCGACGACTTCGCCAAGGCGCTCGATGCGACGTGGGAACGGATCGAGCCGGTGGCACTCCAGGCCAAAGGCAACTGAGGGCCGCGACCATCTGCGTGCCGGCCTGACAGGATGAGGCCAGGGTGACCCGAGACGTCGACCCGAAACTGGAGATCGCGGTTTGCCTCGCGATCGTGGTGATGTGCGGCTTCGTTCTGGCCGAAGCCGCAGGCATCCCGCCTGGGTACTTCGAGCCCCTGGGCTCGGGGCCGGTGCCGCGGGCAACCGCGTGGTGCATCATCACTCTCTGCGCGCTGACCATCGCCCGCGCGGTCCCGAGGCTCAGCCATCGCAGAACGACCGATGACGGCGTCCCCGAGCGCTGGCTCGATGCCGGAGCGATGTTCGCGCTGACCGTGCTTTACGTCGCGGCGCTGCATCTCCGGCTGACCACCTTCGCCGTCATGACGTCGGCCTATCTGGCCTTGACGATCGGTCTCCTGGTGCGGCTGGAACGTCGCCTCCTGCCCTGGGTCGTCGGCGTGGCGCTCGCGATCGGCTTCGGCTCGCAGTACGTCTTCACCCGCATCTTCGTCGTCGACCTGCCGGGGCTCTGAGATGGGCGCGGACCTCGCCGGCGGCTTGGCGCTCCTGTTCACACCGATGCCGTTTTTCTACACGGTGCTCGGCGTCTTTCTCGGCATCGTCGTCGGTGCCGTGCCGGGCCTCAACGGCGCGATGCTGATCGCCCTCAGCCTGCCGCTCACCTACTACATGCCGACCACCCACGCGGTCATTCTGCTGGTGTCGATGTACACCGGCGCCATCGCCGGCGGCCTGATCACCGCAACCCTGCTCCGCATGCCCGGCACACCGTCGAACATCATGACCATCTTCGACGGCCACCCGATGGCCAAAGCCGGCCGGCCCGGGCGCGCGCTCGGGCTCGGCATCGGCGCATCCTTGGTCGGCGGGCTGGTCGCCTGGGTGGCCCTGTTGCTCCTGGCCAAGCCCCTGTCGATCTGGGCCACTCGGTTCGGGCCGTTCGAGATCTTCGCGCTCGTGATGATGGCGATGGTGCTGATCGCGTCGGTCAGCCAGGGCAGCCTGGTGAAGGGCCTCCTGGCAGGGCTGCTCGGCATGCTCGTCGCCATGCCCGGCGTCGATCCTTCCGCCGGCCAGCCTCGGCTCACCTGGGATTGGTACCAGCTCAACAGTGGTCTGAAGCTCCTGCCGGTGCTGATCGGCGTGTTTGCCGTCAGCCAGATCCTGAAGGACATCGTCGAGCTCGGCCGACCGGTCGAGCGGATGGCGGCGGCCACCCGCGGCATCTTGATGACGCTCGGCGATTACCGGCGCCAGGCCGTGAACCTCGCGCGGTCGTCTCTACTCGGGACGTGGATCGGTCTTCTGCCCGGGGTCGGTGCTTCGGTCGGCTCGGTCGTCGCCTACACGGTTGCCAAGAACACTTCGCGGCATCCGGAAGAGTTCGGCAAGGGCTCAGAGGAGGGCATCGTCGCGTCGGAGGCTGCCAACAGTGCCACGGTCGGCGGCGCGCTCATCCCGCTGATCGCCATGGGTATCCCGGGCTCGGTGATCGACGCGATCCTGATCGGTGCCCTGATGCTGCACTCGATCCAGCCGGGGCCGACCCTGTTCCTCACCAACCCCGACATCGTCTGGGCGATGATCGCCGCCTGCCTGGTCTCGACCGTCCTCATGTACGTGATCATGACGGCGTCGGTCGGTCTCGTGGTCAAGATCACGATGATCCCGCGCACCTTCATGCTGCCGGTGATCGTGGTCTTCTGCGTCATCGGCGCCTTCGGCACCGACAACAGCATCTTCGACGTCTGGGTGATGCTGGCTTTCGGGGTCGTCGGATTCTTCTTGGAGCGGATCGGTGTGCCGCTCGGCCCGTTCGTCATCGGCTTCGTCCTGGCGCCCCTGGCCGAGGCCAAGCTGCGCACCGGGCTGATGATGACCGGCGGCAGCTACTGGCCGTTCGTGACCAACCCGGTCGCTGCCGGCTTCCTCTCGATTGCCCTGCTGATGCTGGCCTGGTCCTTGCGCGGCGAGTGGCTGGCACATCGCGCCCGCCTGCACGACCCGACCGTGTAGCTCGTCGATCAACACGTCGAGGCCGGCGGCCGCGCCCCGGGCGGTCCAACGGCCCGACACGCGTCAGCCGCGACGCGCACCAGGGCTCAGTGATGACCGGCTGCGGCCTCGATCACCGGGCGGTGCGGTGTCGACCGCGCCGGGCCCTCAACCCACCGACCACTCCGCGAGCTCGATCGTGATGCCCTCCGGTCCTTCGACGAAGACGAGCTTGCGGTCATGGAACGCCATGACGTCGTTCCGGAAGGCGACCCCGGCGGCGCGCAGCCGCTCGCTGACTTCGTCCATGTCGTCGACGGCGAAGCACAAATGGTTGAATCCGGGCCGCGCCAGATCCCGCACCTTGGGATCAGACGACACTTCCGGGCGCCGATAGTGCAGCAGCTGCACCTCGAAGCGCGGCTCACAGCCGACGAGCACCATGGTCACGTGATCCGCTTCGATGTCGGGGACGTCCATGTAGGTTTCGAAGACGTCGCCCGAGACGACCGTGGCGGAAGAGACTTCGAACCCCAGCACCTCGAAGAAGGCGCGGCTGGCAGCCAGATCGGTAACGACGACGGTCACATGGTCCGGATTCTTGAGCATCGCACCCGCGCCCCTGGGCAAACCTCGACCCTACTCGAACACCGCCGCCATCGAAAGCAAGGACCAAGGCTCGCACCCGGATGGCCGCCCGCGCCGACGACTGGCGGAGCGGATGTCCGCCAAGAATGGAATACGAACTGTCCAACAGAGCCCACTAGCGTCCCTCCAGTGCTCTGATCTTGGACTTGTTCTCCGACGTCGTTCTCGACCGTCCAGCACAATTCGAGCTAGACTTTGACTCGATGTGGGAATGGGCACGTGAGTGCTGGTTGGGGTCGGGCACGCCTGACGGCTTGGATGGTGGATGCCCTCCGACCGGGAAAGCACGGTGATGGCCGCGGCCTCCTACTGGTCGTGAAGCCGACGGGTGCCCGTTCATGGGTCCTTCGTATCCAGCGTAACAAGCGACGTCGGGACATGATGCTCGAAGTCGCCGAGAAGCGCTTCGGCAGCGAACGCGCAGCGCAGCCCGTCGAGTGGCTCTCAGACAACGGCTCGCCCTACACCTCCAAAGAGACCCGCGACTTCGCCAGCCAGCTCGACCTCGTGGCTTGCTTCACGCCGGTGCGGAGCCCCGAGAGCAATGGCCTCGCCGAGGCCTTCATCCGTACCTTCAAGCGCGACCATGTTCGCGTGAACCCGCTACCGGACGCGCCGACCGTGCTCCAGCAGCTCGATCGATGGTTCGACGACTACAACGAGAACCATCCCCACGGCCGGCTCGGCATGCGCTCCCTCAAGGGAGTTCATCCGCGGAACGTCACCAACCGCCGCTTGTCCGGTCCAACGGGAGCAACACCAGCAGCCGGCACATCCCATTGGCGGACGTGATGCGGTGTATGCTCCTTGCGTCCGTCTTGCTGCGAGAAGCGGTCAAGACTCTAGCCTCAGAATCAACGCTTCCAGACTAGGTCGTCCTTTGAACGGCGGTCCGAAGGCGGGGACCCCATGTCGCTCCGTAGGATTCTGGCGTGGCATTGACCGCCGCAAGCTGGTGCTCTGGATCGAACGGGGTGCCAGCGGCGGGCGCGGTGCAAGCGATGACAAGACGCCGATCGGCGACGGAGCAGGATCTTCGACTTGGCCGATTGCTCGGGACCGGCGAGCTCGACCACTGCCGCGTTCTCGAACTCACTGGCTTTGCCCCACCCGTCGAGGCCGAACCCGCCGTCCAAGCTGAGCCGCAGAACGGAGCGCTTGGCTGTCCGCGAGTCGATCCGACCAGCCGCCGGCAAACCCAGAGCGATGCAAGGGGATCCGGCGACGGGTTTGGCAGGCGGCTCGCTCAGAGGCGCCGGCGGCATGCCGCCACCGTGCTCGACAAGGCGAACAGGACGGCCGCCAGGGCGACGATCGTCGGGCCGGTGGGGGTGTCGAACAGGTAGGCCGCTCGCAGGCCGCCCGCGGTCGCGATGATGGCCACGAGCGCGGCACCCGCCGCCATGATCTCAGGATCGCGGGCCAAGGGTCGCGCCGTTGCAGCAGGAATGATCAAGAGCGACGCGATGAGCAGGGCTCCGACCACCTTGAGTGCGACCGCCACCACGATGGCCAGGCCTACGGTCAACAGGAACTGCTCGACGCGAGGATGGACGCCACTGGCGAAAGCGAGATCCGGATTCAACGTGGCCGTGAGCAGACGCGTCCAGCGGAACCATAGAAGCGTCAGTACCAACGTTGCGCCGCCCCAGATGACCAGGAGATCGCCGCGGCCGACGGCGAGTATGTCGCCAAAGAGATAGCCCATGAGATCCATGCGCACGCCCGGCAGAAACGACATGGCAACCAGCCCGAAGGCGAGCGCCGAGTGTGCCAGCACGCCCAAGAGCGTATCCATGGCAAAGCTGCGTCCGCTCAGCGCCGCCACGGTCGCCGCCATGAGCAGCGACACCACCACCACGCCGGCGAAAACGGACACCTCGAAGGTGAGTGCCAACGCGACCCCCAGGATCGCTGCATGCGCCGTCGCATCCCCGAAATACGCCATTCGTCGCCACACGACGAAGCAACCCAAGGGCGCCGCGGCGAGGCTGACGCCGACACCGGCCAGCGTCGCCCGTACGAGAAAGTCATCGAGCATCAGGCGATATCCCTGCCCGGATCCGCATGCCTCTGCTCATGCTGGTGCCGATAGAGGGCGAGCGCCCCCTGCGTGTCCCGGCCGAAGAGTGCGTGATAGGCCGGCGCCGAGGCGACCTGCGATGGCGCGCCCTCGCAGCAGATGCTGCGGTTGAGGCAGACGACGCGGTCGGAGGCACTCATGACCACGTGCAGGTCGTGGCTGACCATCAGGACCCCGCAGCCGGTATCGCGGCGAACCTGGTCGACGAGTTGGTAGAAGACCGCCTTGCCGATTTGATCCAAGCCCTGCGTGGGCTCGTCGAGCATGAGTAGCTGCGGCTCCGAAAGCAGGGCACGGGCCAACAGAGCGCGCTGGAACTGCCCGCCGGACAACTCGGTCATGGCGCGCCGTTCGAGGCCGTCGATCCCGACGCGCGCGAGTGCTGCACGCTTCCGCGCACTGCCAGTGCGCTCAGGTAGATCCAGAAATCTAGCGACCGTGATCGGGAGGTTGGGGTCGATGGCAAGACGCTGCGGGACGTAACCGACGACAAGATCGGCCGGCCGCACGACGCAGCCTGCGGTGGGACGAATGGCCCCTAGGAGCGTGCGCAAGAGCGTGGTCTTGCCCGACCCGTTGGGCCCGAGCAGCGTGACCATCTCTCCGGCGGCGACGCTGAGGTCGACGCCCTCGAGGACGATGCGACTGCCGAGGGTGACCGTGAGCCCCGAAGCGACGACGAGGCTCACGCCGAAGGGTTCTCACGGCAGGCGGCGCATACACCCTCAACTTCGAGAACCGTACGCTCGATGGAGAAACCAGCCGCACTTGCGGCCTTTCGCAAGGGACCGTAGCGCGGCGTGACACACGTCTCGATGGCACGGCCGCACCGGCGGCAAATCATGAATGCGGCAGCATGCTGCGTTCCGGGATGGTCGCACGCAACGTAGGCGCGACGGCTGCTGAGCTTGTGGGCGAACCCCTGCGCGACGAGGAAATCGAGCGCGCGGTATGCAGCCGGAGGCTGCGCGCGGACGCCCGTTGCGTTGAGCTGGGCCATCAGGTCGTACGCCCCGAGAGGTTTGTCGGCAGCGCACAGCGTCTCCAACACCCGTCGCCTGACCGGCGTCATGCGGGGTCGCTCTGACGTGTCCGCCGGCTTGGAATTCTGCGCTAGGCCAACGTTCTTCAGCGACCGTCTCGTCACGTCGCGCTCGCTCCAGCTTCGATTGGCTTGCAACGTTATAACGTAACGCATAGAGCGTTCGTGCGACAGTCGCAACATTGGGAGCACACCATGCAGACCAAGACCCTACTCGCTCTCGGGATCGGCGTCGCCCTCGCCGCTCCAGCGGCGGCGGCGCCACGCGTGGCCACCGACATTCCGGCCGTGCACTCCTTGGCCGCCAGGGTCATGGCCGGAGTGGGTGAGCCCGAGCTCGTCCTGCCGCCCGGAGCCTCGCCCCACGGGTACGCGATGCGGCCGTCGGAAGCGGCGCTGCTCCAGGAAGCCCAAGTCGTGCTGTGGGTCGGCGAGGAGCTGACACCTTGGCTCGCTCGGTCGATCGACACGCTCGGCGACGACGCAAACTCGGTTCCGCTGTTGGACGTGCCGGGCGTGACGCTCCTCGAGTTCCGCGAAGGCGCCACTTTCGAGACCCACGATCACGACGACGAGCATGCCCACGACGACGAGCACGCCCACGACGACGAGCACGCCCACGACGACGAGCACGCCCACGACGACGAGCACGCCCACGACGACGAGCACGCCCGCGACGACGAGCACGCCCACGACGACGAGCATGCCCACGACGACGAGCATGCCCACGACGACGAGCATGCCCACGACGACGAGCATGCCCACGACCACCACGGAATTGATCCACACGCTTGGCTCGATCCTGAGAACGCCAAGGTTTGGCTAGACGCGATGGCAGGCGCACTGTCGACCGCGGACCCGTCCAACGCGTCGACCTACTTCGAAAACGCGGCGGCTGGAAAGGCTGAGCTGGACACGCTGATCGCCGAGCTCGAGGCTGACCTCGCGCCGGTCAGTGGCTCCGGCTTCGTCGTCTTCCACGACGCCTACCACTATTTCGAGGCACGCTTCGGGATCGAAGCCGCTGGCGCCATAGCCCTTGGCGATGCAGCGCCGCCGAGCCCGGCACGGGTTGCGGAGATCCGCGATGCCATTCGTGCTATGGACGCAACGTGCGTCTTCCGGGAGCCACAGTTCGAGCCCGCGCTCGTCGACACCGTCATCGAGGGCACCGATGCCCGCGTGGGCGAACTCGACCCGCTTGGTGTCGGCCTCGAACTCGGTCCTGACCTCTACCCGACGCTTCTGCGCAACCTGCGCGACGAACTCGTCGCCTGCCTCGGCGCGTGAGCGCCAGATCGATGAAGCGGAGCTTGCGCGCCTCCGCCCGCGCAGGCGTCGCCTCAGCGGTGCTCGCTCTTCTTACCGCTCCGGTCTTCGCCACGACCGTGCCGGATCTCCCGGTCGACCGGTTCGACATTCCGTTCGGGCCCGAACGGCTGGCGGCTGAGAGCGCCGGTATGGTCGATCCGACGACCGGACAAACGGGCGTGACGCGCGTATCGCGTGGTGACCGTACTCTCGGTGGCGAGCGCGACATGCGCTTTTGGGCCGGCTATGGCACGCCCGGCGAGAGCTGGACATTCGGCGTCGACCCGGCGCGGGGCCTATTCTGGGACAACGACCCCGGGATGCACGTGAACACTTACCTCGAATGGGACGGGGCCGGCGACGGCTCCACTCGGTTCGATGCCGAACCGACCGATCCGCTCTCGCTGGACGTCACGGATCACCGAGCCTTCCGCTTGAGCTTCGGCTCGAACGCCGCCCCGCTCGAAGTCCAGCTGCAGATGCTGAACATCGGGCCCGGCTCGCCCTGCGGTGCTGCGTGTGGCTTCGTCGAAGGTTGGTCGCGGTCGCCTGTAACTGAGGTCGCTGGCGACCAAACGCAGCCGTTCGACGTGCTCGTCGCGTTCGCCGACTTCGACGCGCCCGCCGCTCCGTTCCTGCCGGCGGCGGACCTTTCGCGTGTCAACGTCATCGGTGCCTTTGTCCTCAGCGGCGTCGATATCACCGGCAACGAGTTGGAGCTTCGTTCGCTCGAGCTGACACCGGTACCCGTTCCCCCCGCGATGCTACTCTTCGGCTCCGCGTTGGGGGCACTTGTGGCGATCCGTCGTCAGAGGCGCTGGATGCCCCGCTGATTGCGGCGATTGGCCGGGCCTCGCCAGCTCGGCCAGTCCAAGCGATGTCACGCTCGCTCTTCGCGCCGCGCCCGCTCGAACCAGTCGACGACCCGGCCGCGATGGGCTTCGCCATACTGCTCCACGAAGCGGCGGGTGCGGTAGGCACTCGGATCGCGCAACTCGGCGAGACGTTCGTCGATGAAGGCCGGCGTCAGCTCCAGACCGCAGTCGACGGTGATGCAACGATGCCAGCGTTCGTAGGTATCGGGGATTATGGAGCTTGCTCCGCAGCGGCCCGGCCGGCCTCGATCTCGGGCGCCTGCGCGATCAGCGCATCGAGCATGGCCTCGATCTTGGGTGGCGCGATGTTTCTGACGATGAAGACGATGCGCGTGGAGCGGTCTGCCGACGGCCACCTGTCCAAGGTGACCGTCGGGTGGATGGCGTGTTGCACGGCGTGAAAAACGAGCGGCCTGTCCGCCTCCTCGGCGAGACAGACGAGACCTTTCACGCGCAGCAGCTCCGAGCCTGCCATCATCCAGAGGAGATCCATGAACGCATCGAACGCGGCCGTCGGCACCGGCGCCTCGCGACGGAGGCAGAACGCGCGGATGTCTTCGCCGTGCCGGTTGACGTCGTGCTCGTGCGTGTGCGGATGCCCGTGGTCGTGGCCCGACGGATGCGCCTCGGCGCGGAGCCATGCCTGGACATCGGGGCTCTTCGTTGCGGGGTCGTAGAGCCCGTCCTCCAAGAGCGCGTCCGGATCGGCTTCGCCGTGGGCCGCCCGAATGACGGGCGCGGTCGGGTTGAGCTGGCGTAAGGCCGTACGGAGCGGTCCCACCTCCGGGGCCATGTCGACCTTCGTCAGCACGAGCCGGTCGGCGACGGCGACCTGCCGGGCGGCTTCGGGGTGCGCGTCGAGCGTCGCGCGGCCGTTGACAGCGTCCACCAGCGTCACGACCGAGGCCAAGCGGAAGTAGTGCCCGGCATAGACGTCACCCAACAGCGTCGCCAGGATCGGCGCCGGATCGGCGAGCCCGGTCGTCTCGATGACGACGCGCTCGAGGTCGATGGTCCCACGTATGTGACGGCCATGGAGGTCGCGGAGCGTGTCCACCAGGTCGCTGCGCACCGTGCAGCAGAGGCAGCCGCCATCCAGCTCGACCACGGTCTCGTCGCCCGTCTCCAACAAGTCGTGATCGAGCCCGATCTCGCCGAACTCGTTGATGATCACGGCGGTGGCCCGGAGTTCCGGGCGGCGCACGAGCTTCTGCAAGAGCGTCGTCTTGCCCGCACCCAGGAAGCCCGTGATCACGACAACGGGAATTTGTGAGGAGAGGCTCGGGGCGGTCATGACGGCTCCAATCGGGTCGTGCCAACGCTTGACGGACGTTATAGTATAACATAACGCAGCGCCATCGACGGGGTACGGCGCGCTTTGAGGAGGACTTCGATGCGAACCATTCTGGCCGGCTCGGTCGCCCTCGCAGGCCTCATCGCCGCCGATGTCGCTGCCGCCCACGGCATCTGGGTGGCACAGCGGCACGACGACTGGGCGGTGATCTACGGTCACGGTGCATCCGATGAAGGCTACGACCCGGCCAAGCTGATCGCCGTCGCCGCCTTCGACGGCACCGGCAAGACGGTGCCCATCGACACCCGGCCGCAAGACGACCATGTGCTCTTGGACGTGGGCGATGGCGCCGCGATCCTCACCGCCACCTTGGACAACGGCTTCTGGAGCGAGCGACCGGACGGCACGTGGGTGAACGAGCCCAAATCCGCGGTCGAGGGCGCCAAGCAGTCCGGTCACTATGTCAAGTACGCGACGACGGTGCTGAGCCAGCTCGATGCCACGCCCGAAGCTATGGGGCTGCCGCTGGAGATCGTTCCCCTGATCGACCCGATGACGCTGACGATGGGCGACGAGCTGCCCCTCCGGGTGCTTTACGACGGAGCGCCGCTCGCCGGCGCTACGGTCATCGGCGAGTACACCACCGCCAGCGACGAGCGCGATGTTACCACTGACGCTGCGGGCGAGGCGGTCGTCGACGTGCGCAACCAAGGCCTCAACGTGATTGCGGTCTCGCACAGCGTCCCCACGCCCGAGTCCGCCGACGCCGACAAGCTCGGGCTCTTCACGACGCTCTCCTTCACGCTCGACTTCCACGCTGAATGATCGCCAGGGGCGGGCGCAAGCCGTGTCCGCCCCGCTCCCCCCTATACGTCACGGAGTCCGCATGGAGCTGGATACGCGCCTGCCCGTCACCGTCCTTTCCGGCTTTCTCGGCGCCGGCAAGACAACCCTCTTGAACCACATCCTCGCCAATCGCGAGGGCCGCCGCGTCGCGGTCATCGTGAACGACATGAGCGAAGTGAACATCGACGCGGAGCTCGTGCGCCAGGGTGAAGCCGGCGTCAGTCGCACAGCGGAGACGATGGTGGAGCTCACCAACGGCTGCATCTGCTGCACGCTCCGCGACGATCTCCTGAAAGAGGTCCGCGCGCTCGCGGAGAGTGGACGGTTCGATCAGCTGGTGATCGAATCGACCGGTATCTCGGAACCGATGCCGGTGGCGGCGACGTTCGACTTCCGCGACGAGGATGGCGACTGCCTGGGCGACGTCGCGCGGCTCGACACGATGGTGACCATGGTCGACGCCGCGAACCTGCTGCGCGAGTACGCGAGCTGCGACTTTCTGAAGGATCGCGGCGAGAGCCTGGGTGCGGAGGACGCGCGGACCGTGGTCGATCTGCTGGTCGACCAAGTGGAGTTCGCCGACGTCGTCATCGTCAACAAGACCGACCTCGCCGACGCGCCGACGCTCGCCCGGGTGCGCGCCGTCATCCGCAGTCTCAACCCACGCGCCAGCGTCCTTGAAGCCGTGAACGCCGACGTGCCGCTTGACGAGGTGCTCCAGACCGGCCGCTTCGACTTCGCGGAGGCGCAGAAGAACCCGGGCTGGTTCCAAGAACTCTACGGCTTCGCCGAGCACGTGCCGGAGACCGAAGAGTATGGCATCCAGAGTTTCGTCTTCCGAGCGCGTACGCCCTTCCACCCGGGGCGCCTGCACCGCTTCCTCGTTGACGGCGACTGGCCGGGCGTGGTGCGCGCCAAGGGCTTCTTCTGGATCGCCTCGCGGCCAGAATGGGTCGGCGAGATGTCGATGGCGGGTGCCGTTCGACAGCACCGTGCGGCGGGGCTCTGGTGGGCTGCGGTGCCAAAGGAGCGTTGGCCGGAGGATCGCGCCTGGCGCCGGATGATCGCCGAGCGCTGGGACGACAGCTGGGGCGACCGCCGCCAAGAGTTGGTCTTCATTGGCATCGACCTCGACCGCGACGCCCTCGACGGCGCGCTGAACCTCTGCCTGCTCACCGCGGCGGAGTTCGATGCCGGTGCCGATGCTTGGCTCGATCTGCCCGACCCGTTCCCGGCCTGGGGTGCGCGGCGTGAGGATGCCGCGTGATGGACGGCGTACTGGCGAGGGAGCTTGATCTGGTCGTCCAGCGGCGACGCCTGCCCGAGCCGGTCTGCGCTGAGGTGGCGAAACTCGCCGACGAGGAGCAGCTGCGGCTGGTGCTGTTGGGCACACCGGAACAGATTGCCAACGAACTCCGGCAGGTGCTTGACGACTGCCCGGCCTTCGTCGCCGACGTGCGTGCGCTGCTCGACAGGTTCGCGTCGATGGCCGACACGCCGGTCGCACGCGTACGTATCGAGCGGATCACTGGCGACGCCTGCCGCCGCTGGCATGCTGACAACGTCGTGCAACGGCTGCTCTGCACCTATGTCGGCCCAGGCACGCAGATCCTGCGCTTGCCGGAGGCAGCACAGGTGTTGGCGGGTGGCGAACCCGAGACGACGGCGACAGCCTGGTCCGTGGGCACGGGCGACGTCGTCGTCCTGCCAGGCCGGCTGCACCCGACCGCGATGCCGATCGTGCACCGCTCACCGCCCGTCGCCGGAACCAGCGACGTGCGGTTGCTTCTGGTGATCGACGACGGGTCGCCAACGGCCTGATCCGCCTTTGGCAGGGATCGACAAGGCACGCTCAAACCGCCAGACGCTCAAGTGGCTGTTCAGCCACGCGAGTAAGACGTGGAAGCACCCCGACTGTTGCGCTGCCGAACTCGTCGATCGTCCGGAGGACCGAGCCTATGCCCGCCACCACCGTCGAGGTCACCCAGGTCAAGTGCGCGTGCACCGATTGCGTTTGCGTCGTTGCGACAGACAATGCCGTCGTCAAAGACGGTCGCTACTATTGCTGCGACGCCTGCGCCGACGGGCCCAACAGCCGCGAAGGCTGCAACCACGCCGGTTGCAAGTGCCACGGCTGAGACCGACGGCGCCGGGCGGTGTGTTTAGGCCAGCTCGACGAGCGCTCGGCGCAACAGTGCCTCGCCAGTACCGGTCAGACGCAACACCAGGAATGGTCCGTTGCGATCGCCCGCGCAGCGGCGCCAATGCTGCCCATCGAACACCAGCCCGGGCCCGGTGACGTGACGAACCGTAAGCAAGCCGATCGCCTCGAGCCGCCTCAGCTTGGCGCGTAGCACGATGCCACTCTGCAACCGCGCCTCCTGCCGCCAGAGGTGCGGGGCGAGGCGGTAGCGTGGCGGCACGCACCATGCCGCCCAAAGCAGGCGGACCGAGCTCGGATCGAGCGTTGGTAACGCTTCGCCGAAGTTGGGCGGGAGCGGCGGCGTCCAAAGCCGACCCGACCGCTCTCGCGTCGAGGCTGCGGATGGATCCATGCTCAGTACCGACGTCGCATCAGCACGAGAAAGAAGAGGCCGCCGACTGCCCCGGTAAGCACATCAACACCGACTTCCCCCTGCGCGGCGCCGTCAGCTGCGGCGACTGCGACCGCCCGCTCACCGCCTGCTGGTCGAAGAGCAAGACCGGCGCGAAGCATCCCTCTACTACATGTGCTTCAACAAGGGCTGTAAGAGCTATCGCAAGTCGATCCGCCGCGATGCGATCGAAGGCGACTTTGCCGATCTCATCCGCGGGCTGACGCCGCCGGCCCCCAGGCTGCGGGTGGCCCGTCGGATGATGGCGGCCATCTGGGACAAGCGTCTGGCGCATGTAAAGGAGCAGGCCAAGCTCTGCGCTCGCAAGATCGCCGACATCGAAAAGCAGACCGAGGGCCTGGTCGACCGCCTAGTCGACGCCGACAGCAAGACCGTCATCGCCGCCTACGAGAGGCACATCGCCAAGCTGGAGCAGCTCGTCGTGACGGAAAAAGCGGCCTCCACCGGCACGCCGCACCGTCCCTTCACCCAAATGTTCGAACTCGCCATGCGCTTTCTCGCAACTCCTTGGAAACTCTGGGAAAGCGGGCGCTTCGACCTGCAGCGGCTGGTGCTCAAACTGACGTTTTCAGGGCCCTTGCCATATGACCGGAATCAAGGGTTTCGAACCCCCGAATTGTCGTTGCCGTTCAAGGTGTTAGGGGGCGATTTCGCAGGCAGGTGCGAATTGGCGGAGGGAGAGTCCGCCAGTAGTGGAATTCGAACTGTCCTGTGTTGTGCGCCAACGTCCTCACTAAGGCGCTGATCCTAAACTTTTTATCCGATGGCGTGCTCGACGACCCAACCCGATCCGAGCTAGACTTCGACTCGGTGTGGGAACAAATGTGGGAACGGTGGTGTGGGTACGGCTTGGGGTCGTGGCCGTCTGATGGCGCGCATGATCAACGCCCTCGGACCAGGCAAGCATACCGACGGAGGCGGCCTCTTCTTGCTGGTGAAACCGACCGGCTCACGGTCGTGGGTTCTTCGTATCCAGTACGACAACAGACGTCGCGACATCGGCGTCGGCCCCTATCCCAGCATCGGCCTCGCCAAGGCGCGTGAGCGCGCGGCGACGCTCCGCGCGGAGGTCCTGGACGGCATCGATCCAATCGCGAAGCGTGCCAGTGCGCGAGCGCAGCGGATGACGTTCGAGCAGGCCGCCAAAGCGACCATCGAAGCCAAAAGGCCGGAGTGGTCGAACGAGAAGCATGCGGCGCAATGGTCATCGACACTGGAGACCTACGCCTATCCGGTGCTCGGCCCGCTCGACGTCCGCGACATCGAGCCCGAGCATGTCCTCGAGGTGCTCCGTCCGATCTGGGCCGAAAAGTCCGAGACGGCATCTCGGGTGCGGATGCGGATCGAAGCCGTGCTCGACTACGCCACTGCGACGAAGTCCCGGAGTGGGCCTAACCCGGCGGTGTGGAAGGGCAATCTCGACGCCGTGCTCGCGCGGCCGTCAAAGGTTCGGGCGGTGGTCAATCACGCAGCACTGCCTTGGCGCGAGATGCAGCTTTTCATGTCGCAGCTCGTGGCGCGACCGGGCATGGGTGCGATGGCGCTTCGCTTCACGATCCTCACCGCCACCCGCTCCGGTGAGGTTCGCGGTGCCACCTGGGACGAGATCGACGTCGGTGCCGCCACTTGGACCGTGCAAGCGCATCGCATGAAGGCGCGGCGCGAGCACCGCGTGCCGCTCGCCAAGCAAGCGCTCGAAATCCTTCACGCCGTTCGCGAAGTATCCGACGCCGACGACCTCGTGTTTCCGTCGGGACGATCCGGGCGGCCGCTCAGCGACATGACGCTCACAGCCGTGGTGAAGCGGATGGGCCGAGATGACCTGACCGTCCACGGCTTCCGCAGCAGCTTTCGCGACTGGGCCGCCGAGGCGACCAACTATCCAGGCGAACTCGCCGAGGCCGCCTTGGCGCACACCGTTCGCAACGCCACTGAGGCCGCCTATCGGCGCGGGGATCTGTTCGAGAAGCGGCGCCGAATGATGCGCGATTGGGCTCGCCACTGTTTCGGCAAGACCGGACAGACGTAAGCGGTGTGCTGGTCACACGTGAGCTGGTGTAGCCCAGGGCATGAGGTCGTCGATGCGGCTTTGGGGATGACCGGCGACGAGGCGCTCAAGGGTGACGGCGAGGTAGGCGTGCGGGTAGCTGCGTGCGGACAACATCATGCCGGAGGCCGCTGCCGCCGCCGTCATTTCGCCGCTGAACGCCGCGTCCATGGAGTTGGAACTCGGAGCGTTGCTGACGGTCGACGCCAGCCGCGCCCGGGTCCGCCTGCTGCCACTAGGCGGAAGATAACCACGTCGTTATCTTCGATACCCTACGGGCGAGCCCGGCAAGTGCGAAAGTGACCCAAAACCGACGTAGAGCGTGCCGGCGAAAGAGGTCTGCTTGGCTCGCAACGGCAGACGGCCGTGCCAAAGCCTCGGCTCGGGAGATCAACTGGTCGCGGCAGCCATGAAGCCTCGAGCGCGTAGCGTCTCGCCGGTCAACGTAAGGCGCGATCCAGCCGGTCTCTCAGGGCATCGCCCAGCAAGCTCACCGAAAGGGTCGTGAGGAAAATCGCGGCGCCGGGCACCGTCGGTAGCCACCAATGGAGCACGATGTAGTTCCGGGAGTCGTTCAGCATGAGCCCGAGCGACGTCAGGGGCGGTTGGATGCCGAGGCCCAAGAAAGAGAGACCGGCCTCGAGCAGGATCGTCTCGGGGAGGTTCAACGTGAACTGCACGATCATGGCGCTGGCGACGTTCGGTCCGACATGGACGAGATAGATCCGCCAGGGTGCCAGCCCCATCGCACGCGCGGCTTCGGCGTAGCCCTTGGTCTTGGCGTCCAAGACCAGGCCTCGGGCCAAGCGCGCGTAGCGCTCCCAGCCGTGCAGACCAACGAGCAGGACGAAGAGAACCAGATCGTTGCCGAAGAAGGCGATGACCAGAAGCGCGAAGATGAGGAAGGGCAGCGCCGCCTGGACGTCGACGAGCGCCATGATCGACTCCTCGACGACGCCGCGGGCATGGGCGGCCAGGAATCCCAAGAACGTGCCGAACACGGCGCCGATGAGCGCACCCACGAGCGCCACCGCCATCGAGACACGGATGGCGTAGATCACGCGGCTCAGGACGTCGCGGCCGAGATGGTCGGTGCCGAGCCAGTGCGCCGCATCGCCGCCCACCAAGGCTGGCGGCCGGAGCCGCGCCATGAGATCCTGATCAGCATAGCCGTAGGGCGCGAGCCAGGGCGCGGCTAGCCCGGCGACAGCCATGATCGCGAGCCAAAGGGCGGCGATCAGCAACACCGGCGAGCGGCGCGGCGCCTCAGTCGCGGAGGAGGCGGATTTTGGGATTGAGAAGCGCATAGGCAAGGTCGACCAGCAGATTGGTGACGATCATCGTGACGGCGAAGAGCAGAACGAGGGCCTGCACGATCGCGAGGTCGCGCCCAGCAACGGACGTGATGAGGAGCCGGCCGATGCCGGGCCAAGCGAAGATCCACTCGACGATGATCGAACCGCCGATGAGCCCGCCGACGAAAAACCCGACCACGGTGACGAGCGGAATGGCGGCGTTGGGCAGCACGTCACGACGGATCACCGCGGCCTCTCGCCAACCCTGCGCGCGCGCGGCGAGCACGTGCGGCTGGCCAAGGATCTCGAGGACGGCGGCGCGGGTGAAGCGCGCGACCACGGCGCCGTGGTAGAGTGCGAGAGTAAGCACCGGCATGACGAGGTGCGCCCAGGTACCGTGGCCGGAACTCGGTAGCCAACGCAGCTCGACCGCGAAGAGCCAGATGAGGAGAATTCCGAGCAGGTAGCCTGGCAGACTATGCCCGGCGACGGCGGTGGCCATGACGGCACGGTCGACCCAGGTGCCGCGGCGAAGCGCGGCGGCGATGCCGGCGGGCAGGCCCAGCGCCAGCATGACGGCGAGCGTCCAGCCCATGAGAACCAGGGTCTTGGGAATCCGCTCGGCGATGATGCCGACGGCGTCGCGGCCGTCGGCGAAGGAACGTCCGAGCGTGCCGTTCGCCAAGCCCTGCAAATAGCCGAGATACTGTTGCCACAGTGGCTGATCGAGACCCCAGAGACGGCGATAGTAGTCGATGATCTCCGGCGGCGTCGTCTCGACCGGCAGCAGCGATTGCACCGGATCGCCCGTCACCCTTAGGACGACGAAGGTGATTGTGACGACGAGCCAAGCCGAGAGGAGCGCGCGGACGATCTTCGTGAGCACGAACCGGGTCACGCGGCTGGCCCAGGAAGGGCGTGACAGGCCGCAAGGCGACCGTCCGCCAACCTCGACAAGCCGGGTGTGGTCCGCCGGCACACCTCTGCCGCCTGCGGACACCGGGGGTGGAAGCTGCAGCCGGGGGGGTGCTCGAACGGATCGGGCGGGTCGCCCAGCAGTCGACGCGGCCCACGGCGGCGCTCCGGGTCCAAGCTCAAGAGCGCGCCCAGCAGTGCTTGCGTGTAGGGGTGAAGCGGTTGGTGAAAAACTTCGTCGGCCGCCCCGATCTCGACGATACGGCCGAGATACATCACGGCGATCCGGTCGCTGACGTAGCGCACCACGCGGAGGTCGTGGGAGATGAAGACACCCGTGAGCCCCAATCTCCGGCGCAGCATTGCAATGAGGTCGATCATCTGCGCCTGCACCGACAGGTCCAGTGCCGAGACCGGCTCGTCGAAGATGACGAGCCCCGGTTCGACTGCGAGGGTTCGAGCGACGAGCGCGCGCTGGCGCTGGCCGCCCGAGAGCTGGTGCACGTAACGCTCGCCGTGCTCGGGGCCTAGCCCAACGGCATCGAGCAACGCGATGGCGCGGGTCGCCGGCTGGCGCGCCAGCCGATGAACGCGGAGCACCTCCTCGATCTGGAAGCCGATGGTGAGGCGCGGGTTGAGGGCCGAGAGGGGATCCTGGAAGACGTACTGCAGCTGCTTGCGGCTGCGGCGGAACGCCGGACCAACGCCGGTGGGCAGGGGCGCGCCGTCGATGGTGATACGGCCGCCGGTCGGCCGATCGAGGCCGATGAGCAGGCGACCGAGGGTGGACTTGCCGCAGCCGCTTTCACCGACGATGCCCAGCATCTCGCCCGAGTGGATGTCGAGGTCGACGTCGTCGACCGCATGGACGACTCGGCGACGCGCCCAGCTGCCCAGCCGAAAGTGACGACTCAACCCCTCCGCTCGCACCGCGGCGGTCACGAGACCCGCTCACCCGGCAAAGGATGGCGGCAGGCCACGCGGCGGCGGCCGAGCTGCACCAGTGCTGGCGTCGTCTCGCGGCACGCGTCGCTCGCCCGCACGCAACGCGGAGCAAAAGCACAGCCGACGACCGCCGCGCCGGTGTGCGGTGGTTGACCCAGGAGCGGCCGCAGGGGCGCACGGCCCGTCTCGGGCGGAACCGACGCCATGAGGCCCGCGGTATAGGGATGACGCGGCGCCCGGAAGAGATCGGCAACGGGAGCCTCCTCCACGACGCGCCCGGCGTACATGACGACCACGCGGTCCGCTGCTGCGGCGATGACACCGAAGTCGTGGCTCACGACGACCAGCGCCATGCCGCGGGTGGCGCGCAAATCCGCCAGCAGATCGAGGATCTGCGCCTGGGTCGTGACGTCGAGAGCGGTCGTCGGCTCGTCGGCGAGAAGCACGTCCGGTTCGCCGGCGAGCGCACCCGCGATCATGACCCGCTGGTTCTGACCACCCGACAGCTCGTGCGGGTAGAGGCGGAGCCTCGTCCGAGCCGCGGCGACCCCGACCGCATCGAGCAGGCGCACGGCCTCACGTCGTGCTGCCTCGCCTTGAAGGCCCCGATGGCGTCGCAGGAGGCTCGTCAGAAAGGCGCCGATGGTACGGACCGGATTCAGCGATGCTACCGGGTCCTGGAAGATCATCCCGATGCGGCGGCCGCGCACGACCGCGAGTGCATCCGGGGCCAGCCGTTCGATCCTGGTACCTTCGAGGGCGACGCGGCCGGCCGTGCGCAGGAGCGCGCGCGGCAACAGACCGGTGATGGCGAGGCAGGTGAGGCTCTTGCCGCAGCCGCTCTCGCCGACGACGCCGAGCGCCTCGCCGCGGCCGAGTGTGAACGCTACGTCGGCCACGAGCGGACGGTCCGAAGCCGCCCGCGGCGCGATCGTGAGGCCCTCGACCGCCAACAGGGATGCCGCCGCGCCGGAGCTCCCCGCGGAGGCCGGCGCGACGTGGGTCAGACTCATGCGAAGGCGAGGTTGTGCGGACGCAAGTCCATCCATTCGAACGTGACTGGCCGCCACTGGATCGACCGCTGCACACCATAGAGCTCGTAAGGGCGGTAGAGCGGCGTGCCGGGAGCTTCGTCGTCCCAGATGTCGAGCGCGCGCTGGAACGCGGTGGTGCGCTCGGGGCCGTTCGGCGTCGTGCGGATCTGGGACAACAGCGCGTCGAACGCCTCCGGCGGGGTCCAGCCGTAGTTGCGCTGCACGTTGCTGCCCTGGTGCCAGTCCGTGGTCAGGGGCGCGACCGGGTCGGTCAGCGGGAATCCGTTCGACCAGTTGCGACTCATGAGGCCGTCGCCCGTGACTTGGCCCCAGTTCTCTTTGATCTCGATCTCGACGTCGAGACCTGCCGCCTGCCACCACTGCTGCATGGCCTGCGCCGCCGCGACCGAATTCACATAGTAGTCGTTGAGCGTGCGGTAGGAAATGCGCTCGCCGGCGTAGCCTGCATCGGCGAGAAGCGCCTTCGCCTGGGCGAGGTCCTGGCGGTAGGCGGGACGGTCCGGGTCGTAGGCTGGTCCTTGCATGGGCAGCTGGAAGCCGTTGGTGACACCGGCGAGGCCACCCCAGAGCGCCTGGTTGAGCGCCTCGCGGTCGATCGAGAGATGCATCGCCCGGCGGACGCGCTTGTCCGCCAGGACGTTGTCGACCTGGTTGTGGACGATCAGGTGGGTGTTCTCGATCTGCGCGCCGCGGCCGTCGACGCTGTCGTAGCGGTCGAGCAGCGGAATGTTGTCGGGGTTCAGCGCACAGGCAATGTCGTACTCGCCGGAAACGAGGCCGGCGAGGCGGGTCGCGGTCTCGGGCACGACGACGAAGGTCACCGTGCGCGCCGTTGGCCGGCCGCGCCAATGGTCGTCGTTGGCCTCCAGCACGATGCGGTCGCCGCGGACGAATTCCTTCTGTTTGTAAGGGCCCGTCCCGATTGGCGCCTGGCCAAAGCCCTCCAGGCCTCGGTCGCGGAAATAGTCCGCCGGCACGACCCAGGCGATCCACGAAGCGAGACGCTTCTCCATCGTGTAGTCGGGGCCCTTGGTCACGAACTCGACGGTCTGGTCATCGATCTCGCGGACCGTCTCCAGATCGGGCTTGAAGTAAGCGGCGCGCGGTGTCAGCGGCTCGGCGCCGAACATGCGGTCCTCGCCGAAGGAGAAGGCGACGTCCTTGGCTGTCAGCCGCTCGCCGTGATGGAACAGCACGTCGTTGCGGATCGTGACACGGACCGTCTGTGGATCGATGCGCTCGATCCCCGTCGCGATGGCCGGCTGGATCTCGGTGCCGTCACCGGCGGGCGAGCCCAGGAAGTCGCGGTAGAACAGCGTGTCGAACATCGCGTTCACAACGCGCAAGCCGACGTTGGAAATGGCGTCGATCGGCTCGTGGCCGTCACGCAGTCCCTGGACGGCGATGACGAGGTCGGGTCGGTCGCCCTGGGCAATCGCGGGCTTCGGAAACGACAGGGCCGCAGTGCCGGCGAGGGCGGCACTGCCGGCGAGCACGTGACGACGGCGGAGGTGCGTGAGGTTGGGCATGGGTGTCCCCTTCTCTCTGGATGGAAGCGCGCTTCCGCGAGGCAGCGCGCGGGCGACGACGTCCGGTGCGGTGCGTAGCGTCGGTGTGTGACGCACCGGTGATGCGGCGGTGGTCGGACGTTGGGGCGCCGCATCAATTCACGCCCTCCGCCGGGGCCGTTCGCCCACCAGGCGGGCGAAGCGGCGTTCGACGAGGAAGGCGATCGCGACGACGGCCAGCACGATGGCGAGGATCGCGACGCTCTTGGCGGCGGCCGAGCCGTACTCGACGCCGCTCGCCTGGTTGAAGATGAGGACCGAAGCCAGCATGTGCCGGCCGCTCACGAGGAAGATGACCGAGCTCAGCGTCGTCAGTGCGTCGATGAAAACGTAGAGCGCGCCAAGGAGGAATGCTTGCCGCATGAGCGGCAGGAGCACATGGCGAAAGCGCTGCCAGGCTCCGGCGCCGAGCGTGCGTGCTGCGTCCTCTATGCCGCCTGCCACCTTCTGTAGGACCGTGCGCCCCGCGAGAACGCCGACGAAGAGGTTCCCGAACATGACGTTGATGACGAGGATGGCGAGTGTGCCCGTAAGCGCGAGCTCCGGCCGACCGAACGGGTTGTTGAAGGCGACGAGATAGCCGATGCCGAAGATGATCCCCGGCAAGACCGCCGGAAGCAGCGCCAAAAAGCCCAAGAACACGTGGCCCGGCGGTCGCAAGCGGTCTAGCGTGTAGGCGGCGAGAAGCGCGAAACAGCCGCCGAGCGGTGCTGCCACGAACGCGACCTGAAGGCTCACCCAGACCGCGTCGAGACCGAGATAGCGCGTGCCGAAGCCGGTCCCAGCGAACGCCTCGTCGACACGCTCGCCCCTGAAGTGCGCGAGCGTGAAGCCGTAGTCGACACCCCAGTAGACGGTGAAGGCACTAGCGACCACCACGGCGAAGACCAACGCGATGAGCCCCGTCGTGGCGATGGCAATGGCGGTCAACATGCGGCCTACGGCGGCGGGGACGGCGACACTGAACCCAGCGGACGCGCGGAGGCCGGCGTCGTAGCGCGGCCGGCGGAAAGCGCGCTCTGCCAGGAGGTAGAGACCGAGACCGGGTACGAGCAGCCAGACGCAGAGCGCGGCTGCGAGCGGGAACGCCCGTTGGCCGACGATGAGATCGTAGATCTCGCCCGCGAGCACCGGGAACCCTTGGCCGATGACGCCGGGATTGCCGAAGTCGGTCATGCTGAGGACGAACGCGACGATGAACGCCCGGGCTAGACCGGGCGCCGCCAACGGCAGCGTCACGTGCCGCAGCACTTGGCGGAACGCGGCGCCGCTGCTCACCGCCGCCTCCTCGAGGCTCGCGTCCTGTCGCGACAGCGCGTTGTCGACGATGATGTAGGCTGCAGGCAGCAGGCCGATGAGCTGGGCAATGACGACGCCCCAGAAGCCGTAGATGTTGGTCGTGTGGGCGTCGATCAGGCCGAGCGTGTCGTCGAACAGGGTCTTGGTAACGAGGCCCTGCCGGCCGAACAGCAGCAACGTCGCGAAGGCGACGAGCACGGGCGGCGACACCAATGGCAAGAGCACGACAGCGCGCACTACGGGTGCGCCGGGAATGCGTGCGCGCTGGACGCCGTAGGCGAGTGCGAACGCCAGGAAGGTGACGCCTGTGGCGGTCGTGGCAGCCAGTGCCAAACTGTTCCGGGCGGCGCGCTGCAGGCGCGGGTCGATCAGGAGCGCGGTGTAGTTGGCGAGGCCGAGCCCAGGCACGACGCCAGCGCGGAAGGCTTCGACCTCGCTGGTCGGCAACGTATCCTTGACGATGGTGGCAATGAGCACGCGCTTGTGGAGCGCTGCATTGACGAGCGGCAGCTGCGCCTCGACCGCGGCACGCTCGGCCGAAGGCAGCCCCGCCAGGGCCGCTGCTGCCGCCTCTGCCTGCACGTCGTAGCGCTCGTTCGTGCGCCAACCGACCGGCAGACCTTCAAGCTGCAGGGCGGTTCGGGTCGTATCGACTTGCTCCTCCAGCCTGGCCCGTTCCCACCAGCCAACCAGGCGTTCGGCGCGCTCGTCCGCCGGCAGGAACACGAGGACCGCCTCGGTCGCCTTTACGAGCTCCGCGAGCGACAGCGGCCGCGGCGTCTCGAAGCTGGCCTTCAGCACGGCGCCGATCGGCAGCGCGACGAAAACACCGACACCGCCGGCGACGATCAGCACCATCATCAACGCGGAAAACCGGTGCCTCAAGGCGCGGTCTCCGGGAGGACGACCAAACCCTCGCGCCGGAGATCGAGGCCGACCCGATCGCCCGGCACCAGTCCCAAGCAGCGCCAGTCGCGCGGGTTGACGTCGGCTTCGACGATCGTCACCCACGGACCCTCGACCCAGACACGAGTCTGCGCGCCCAGGAAACGGGCGTCGCGAACGACCCCCTCGAGTTCGGCTCCCTCGGGTGGACGAAGCTCGACGAATTCCGGCCTAAGGCACAACGCCCCCCGACTACCGGGTGCCAGATCGTGCGCGACACCGCCGACCGTCGGCCCGACCGCTGGTATGAGGCTGCCGTCGGACCCGACCTCGACCACGAGGATCGCCGCCCGCCCCATGAACTCGGCGGCGTAGCGCGTCGCCGGTCGGAGATAGACCTCCTCGGGCGTACCGGTCTGGACAATGCGACCCTCGTCCATCAGCACGATACGGTCGGAAAGCTCCAGTGCTTCCTCTTGGTCGTGCGTCACGTAGAGGGCCGTCACGCCGATGCGCCCGAGCAGCTCCCGCAACTCCCGGCGCAAACGTTGTCGGATGCGGGCGTCCAGCGCCGAGAGCGGCTCGTCGAGCAACAGCAGGGGTGGCTCCATTGCGAGTGCTCGGGCCAGCGCTGCCCGCTGCTGCTGACCGCCGGAAAGCTCGTGGGGGTAGCGGTCGAGCAAGTCATCGATGCTGACGAGCTGCGCCAGTTCATCGACGCGTTGCCGGCGTAGACTCGTAGCTGCGCCCCGGAGCATCAACGGAAACGCGATGTTCTCGGCGACCGTCTTGGTCGGAAAGAGTGCGTAGGCCTGGAACACGAAGCCGAAGCCGCGGGCCTCCGCCGGAACACCCGAGAGATCATGCCCGGCGACCATGACGCGCCCGGCGTCCGCTTCGACGAGGCCGGCGACGAGGCGTAGCAAGGTGGTCTTACCGCAGCCGCTCGGGCCCAAGAGCGTGACGAACTCCCCCTCGGCCACGGCGAGCGAGGCTCGATCGACCGCGGTCACACCGGCGAAGCACTTGGTCAGCCCGGAGACGACGAGATGCATCGTCGATGGCCGGCGCAGCCAGCGGCCGCGCCGGTCGTTCTCGCTTCAGCGCGCGAAGCGTTTGGTCCATTCCTCGAGAAAGACATCACGGTCGACCGGCCGCTGCACCCGCCAGAACTGGCGGTTGCCCTCCGGAACCTGGGTGTACCCAGGCACGGTCGAGGCCGTGACGAAGGGCTGGACGATGGCCGCCGCCTCCTCGCTCGCGACCCAGTCGAGGAAGCGCTTGCCTTCTTCGGGATTGGGCGCTCCGACGACGAGACCGCCGCCCTCGTAGTTGGCAGGCGTGATCGTCGGGAAGACGATCTCGACTGGTCGGCCGGCCGCCTTCTGCTCGAACGCCGCCGCGTCGTGCGTCAGGCCGATGGCGATTTCGCCGGCGCCGGCCTGCTGGCCCGCCGCGCCACCGCCATCGTTGTACGTGAAGACGTTGGCGTCCAGGTAGTCCATGTAGTTCCACCCGAACGCATCCCAGAGTGTCGTGTAGATCGTATAACCGGTGCCCGACTTCGCCGGGGAGGCGATGTTGATCTCACCTTCGTAGACGGGATTGAGCAGGTCCTCCCACGACGTGGCCATGGGCAGTTCACGCTCGGCTAGCCGATCGGTGTTCACCAGCATCACCATGGCGTTCATCATGAAGTTGGTGAAGAAGCCGTCCGGGTCGCGGTGCTCGGCGGGGATCGGCGAGGCTCGTGGCTCGTAGGGCTCGAAGACGCCAGCGTCACGCATCATGGTCAGCGTCGGCTCGTTGAGCAGGTAGACCACGTCGGCCTGCGGGTTGCCCATCTCCGCAATCGCGCGCTCGGCGATGGGGCCAGTGCTACCGCTGATGGCGTTGATCTCGAGCTCCGGGTTTTGCGACTGGTAGGCGGCGACGAGCGCGTCACTGATCCGGTAATTGGCCGTGTAGATCACGAGCTCGCGACCCTCGGCGGCGCCAGCGGCAAGCATGGCGGCCACGACCAGGGTCCAAGGCGCCGTGATGCGGAAGCTTTTGGGCATGGTGTCCTCCACGTTCGCTCGGTCGGGTCTTACGTCCAGCGCAGCCCATAAGGAACGTTTGTGGATTAGCTGAGTTCTGCGACGGTTTCTTGACAGCCAGGCTCCGGCGACGGTTGGAACAGTGTGCGAGCCGTTTCGACGAAGGCGCCCACCGGCCCCAACCCTGCCAGGCTGTGTGGGCAGATCAGATACTCGCCAGCGGTGAAGCCTGCGTCCTCGATCGTCAGCGTGATGAGCCGGCGGTCGGCGCCGGCCTCGCGATCGAGCACGATGCCCAGGCCCAGGCCACACGCCACCGCCTCTTTGACGGCCTCGCGGCTCGCGAACTCGAAGGCGGGATCGATTCTGAGACCGATCCGTGCGAGCCCCACCTCGAAGACTTGGCGCGTCATCGAGCCGCGCTCGCGGATCACCAGCGGCTCCGCCTCCAGTTCGGCGAGGCGGATACGGCCCCGAGCTCCGAGACGATGATCGGACGGCGCCAGAATCGCGACGCGCTGGGTCGCCAGCAACAAGTTGAAAAGATCGTGCGCCGGCCCCTCGAGCGTCACCACCGCCACATCGACCGTCTGCGCGCGTACCGCCTCGATGAGCTGCTTTCCATTGGCGAGGCGCGTGCTGATGGCGATGTTGGGAAAGGCTGCTGCGTAACGTTTGACGAGCGGCATGCCGACGAAGGGACCACACAGGCCGACGGCGAGGCTTCCCGCCATCAGGTCGCGACTGGCGCCCAGCTTGCCCTCGACATGGTCGACCAGATGGCCAAGCGTCCGCAGATCCGAAAGCAGGCTCTGCCCGAGCGGCGTGAGCTCCGCGGCGCCGCCGCGCTGGAACACACGTCCGCCGGCCGCCTCCTCGAGCCCGCGGATTTGCAAGGTCACCGCGGGCTGGCTGACGCCGATGGCGCGGGCGGCCTCGGAGAAACTGCCGTGCCGGACGACGGCGTTGAACGCACGAACCTGACCGAGCCGCAGCGACCGTTCCAATGCACCCTTCGCGCCGCGTTCACCTGCATCCATAAGTCACTCTACATTCGTTCTAGAAATCTATAAACAACCCATCAGAGTGAAACGATACCGCACACGGCGCACGATGGACCAGACCGATGCAGACGTTGTGGCCCGCGACGCGCGGGTTTTCTTCCACCAGAGCACGTCGTCTCCGGTGCGCCGCACGATCGTCGAGGCACGCGGGACGCGATTCAAGGACAGCGACGGACACTGGGTCTTCGACGCCCACGGCAACGGGTGTCACCTCTTGGGCTACGGTCATCCGCGCCTACTCGTGGCGGCGGCAGAGCAGATGGCGTCGTTGCCCTTCGCGCCGCGGCGCTTCACCAACCCGATCGCCGTCGACCTCGCCGAGCGACTCGTCGGCGCTTGGCCCTGGGGTGAGGCACGCGTCCTGTTCGCGCCGAGTGGCAGCGACGCGATCGAAATCGGCCTGAAGCTCGCGCGCCTCGCCACCGGTCGCCACGGCGTCGTCGCCTTCGAGGGTAGCTGGCACGGTGCGGGGCTGGGGGCGCTCGCGGTCGGCGGCCGCGCCCACGAACGCCCGCCCGTGCTCGGGCCGCTCTTGCCCGACTGCCATCACCTGCCCGCCTTGGCGCTTTGGAACGGGCCCGACGTTCTGGAGGCGTCGGCCCTCGCCGCCCTTACCGCGCTCGAGGCGCTGCTCGAACGTCATCGCGAAATCGGCCTCCTGGTCGCCGAGCCGCAGCCCGCGGCACCAACGACGCCGCCCGCTTGGTTCTGGCCGCGCTTTCGCGCCCTCCTCGACGCCCACGCCGTGCTGCTCCTCTTCGACGAGATCCCGCGTGGGCTTGGCCGCAGCGGTCACTTTTTCACGGCGGAAGCGACCGGGATCGCTCCCGACTTCGTGGCAGTGGGTAAAGCTCTTGGGGGCGCACTGGTGCCGTTGGCGGCACTCGTCGGGCGCGCCGAACTCAACGTAGGAGGCGATCTCGGCATCGGACACTACACGCACGAGAAGAGCACGCTCGGATGTCGCATTGGCTTCGAAGTCCTCGAGATCCTCCAAGACCAAAAGCTGCTCCCCCGCGCGTGCCGGATCGGCGCGCGGCTCGTCACCGGTTTGAAGGCCGAGTTCGGCACCGATGGCGTGGTGACCGCAATAGGCCACCAGGGAGCGTCGGTCTCGCTGGCACTCCGCGAGTCTGTTGCAACCCAGACGACCGCTTTGGTCGAGCGGCTCTATCGGGCAGGGCTCAACGTCACCGCATCGGGCGGGCAGATGACGCTGGTGTTCCCGCTCGTAACGACCGACGGCGAGATCGATGAAGTGGCTCGAGTGTTGGCAACGGCTCTGTACGAACGATGGACCTAGCAGGCTGCGGAAACAGCTTGATGGCGGAGGCGCACTGGCTCTGGTCGCATGGTGACGTTGCGTCAGGAGGCCCCGAAGGGGCTGGGTCCCGGCTCGGGAGCGCGGTGGTCGGTCATCGGGGCGGGCTTCGGGCGCATCAGGCCGCGGCCAGCAGCTTGGGGATGCGGATCAGGTCGTAGGCCGCGGCGGTGAGGGTGAACTGCCAGCCGATACGGTCGAGGCCGCGATGGCGGGTCTTGCGCATCGGGACCACCTGTTTCTTCCAGCCGAAGGCTTCCTCGATCCGTTTGCGGATGATTTGGCTGAGCCGATAGCCTGGGGGCCGTGTCGTGCGGCTGTCGAGGGCACTCCGCCGGCCCGAGGTGTTCCGCGCCAC
>JBCBTD010000005.1:0-114053 GCA_039818825.1 Pseudomonadota bacterium | reverse complement strand
CGATGGCGACAGCCGGCCGCGGGTCGAGCGCCTGGGCGGCTGACGCGTCCCCCTGGCGTGGGCGAGTGCCCTGGTCCGGCCGGACTGGCGTTCTCGATCCCACGTCGCGGGCGATGACGGGGCCGACCGAGCCGGTGCATCGGCTCCGCAATGAGTGTTTGGCGCGAGCAGGCACGTCAACGGGCTTGGTGACGCCGAGAGCCTGACGCGTGGTCATGGCCATCGCGCGGGACCATCGTGGCCTTGATCGGCCAGGGATGTTGCGATTTCGTAGTGACGTCGCGCTCGAGCGCGTGGATTGGTGAGCAACGAGTTTTCATCCGGTGTGGCGGACATGACCTCCGAGCTTTCGATCGACTGGCGCGGACTGACGGTCCTCGTAGGCTTGAGTCTCGCAGGCACGGCGCTCGTAGTGCCTGCGGACGCACAAACGGCGTCACCGGAGGCACCCGCCGAGCGACAGCTTTACGATCCTTATCCGCCAGGGATCTTGCCGGCAGACCTTGCCACTGAGGTCGAACGGGTTCGCCGCGAGACGCAAGTCGCGTTCGACCGGGCGATGACGGAGTGGGAAGACCTCGCGAGCGCTCGTGGCGACGGCGGCCCGCAGGCCGTTGCGGGAGCCGACTACCAAGCCGTGAGCTTGCTCGGCGAGCTCATGAATTTCGACGAGGCCATGTCCGTCGACGGCAACCAAGCCTGCGCCTTCTGCCACATGCCGTACACGGCGTACGAAGGCCCGATCCAATCCGTGAACGCCACGTCCGTCGGCTATCCTGGATCGGCGCACTTTCGCGCGTTGGATCGCAAGCCGATGCGTTACGCCTATGCGCCGCGCTTCCCCGTCCTGCAGTTCAATGCCGCACAACAGGATTTCTACGGCGGCAATTTCTGGGACGGTCGCGCCACTGGCTTCCTGCTGCAGAACCCGAACGCCGAACAAGCGACCGATCCGCCGGTCGGCGCCAACGAGATGGGCTTCCCCGATATGGCGTGCATTGCCTATCGGCTGTCCCTGGCGCCCTACCGCGACCTTTTCGCGACGGTTTGGGGTGAGGGCATCCTCGACGTCGACTGGCCGGAAGAGACCGAGGCGATCTGCGCGACACCGGCCGGTGCAGCGACGTTCGGCGGCAGCGTGACGCCGATCCCGCTGAGCCCGGGTGATCGCCTACGCGCCGAGATCGCCTACGACCGTTGGGGTCAGTCGCTGTCGTTCTACGAGAGCACAGCGGAGGTTACGGCGTTCTCGTCGAAGTTCGACGCCTATCTCGCCGGCGACTACACGCTGACGCCTGACGAGCAGGCCGGCTACGAGCTTTTTCGTGGCAAGGCCAACTGCAACTCGTGCCACCTCGACGGCTTGTCGACGCTGCTGGCGGATGGCGAAAGCGACAGCGGCACGCCAGGCGACGTCGCCCCGTTGTTCACCGACTTCACCTACGTCAACCTGGGTGTGCCCCTGAACCCACGGGGGCCGATGTACTACGAGACGACGCCTGACGCCTTTGGTTTTACGCCCAATCCGGTTGGGTTCGGCCTGCGCGATCTCGGCATGGGGAGCTTCTTGCGCGGCGTGAACGGCATCAACCCGAACGTTGATTGGGTTCAGCTCGCGCCCGACTTCGACGGTGCCATGCAGACGATGACGGCCCGCAACGTTGCGATGACGCCCTCGCAGTGCCCGACCACCGAAGCGGGTCGCACCGACGCCAACGGCGATCCCGTGCCCTATTTTCAGAAGAGCTTCTTTCACAACGGCTACATCAAGAGCCTGAAGCAGCTCGTGCACTTCTACAACACGCGGGATGTCCATGCTCATCCCGTCACGTCTGGCAATTGCCCGGCCGGGACGACGGAACGGGTCGATTGCTGGCCGATGCCGGAAGTCCCGAACAACGTCGACGACACCATCGGCGATCTCGGACTGACGGACGACGAAGAGGACCAAATCGTCGCGTTCCTGGAAGCCCTAACGGACGGCCACACGACCCCCTATCCGAACCGGGACCTGTTCACCGGCGAATGCCGGACCGGCGGCTCAGCGGCCACCCAGGGCAACGAGACGCTCATCGCCACGCCCGACCTGCCGCCCTGCGCGGCGGAGTTCTGCGGCGTCGCGCCCGTGCCCAACCCGCCGATCCCGTAGAGCGTCAGCGCTCGCGACAGACGTGGTGGTGATCAGCGGCGTAGAGGCGGCTGTCGTCGAACGCGGCTTCACCGAGCACCCGGCCGACCAAAATCAGTGCGGTACGGGTGATGCCGGTTGCCTTCACAGCCTCCCGGATCGTCGCCAGTGTCCCGTGAACGAAGGCCTGGTCCGGCCAGCTGACCCGGTAGGCAACGACCACCGGCGCGTCGGTGCCATAGTGCGGGGTCAGCTCGCGAACGACCTTGGCGAGGTTGTTGATCGACAGGTGGATGGCCAGGGTCGCGCCGGTGCGCGCGAAGTTCGCCAGAGTTTCGCCATCCGGCATCGACGACGCGCGGACCGCCGTGCGGGTGAGGATGACCGACTGCGCGATTCCCGGCAGGGTCAGCTCCCGCTTGAGCGCCGCTGCCGCTGCCGCGTAAGCCGGAACGCCTGGGACGACGTCATAGGTGATCCCGAGGTCGTCGAGCCGGCGCATCTGCTCGGCGATGGCGCCGTAGAGTGACGGGTCGCCCGAGTGGACCCGCGCCACGTCGTGGCCCTGCGCATCGGCCTCGGCGATGGCGGCGACGATGGCGCCGAGGTCGAGCGAGCCGGTGTCCACCACCCTGGCGTCGGCCCGCGCCTCCGCCAGCAGCTCGCGAGGCACCAGCGAGCCGGCGTAGAGGATCACCGGCGCCACTTGGATCAGCTTCAGGCCGCGGACGGTGACGAGATCGGGCGCACCGGGCCCGGCACCGATGAAGTGGACCGTCATGCCGGCTGATAGCCCCTCGGTGTGAACGCCCGCGTCCGGCCGCGGCCATCCCGACGGGTTCGGGTCTGAGACGCGCCAACGAGGACCAGCGTGAACATGTCCACGTCGTCGACCGACAGCTCCGCGAGCGGGACCACCCGGACCGTTTCCCCGTCGCGGCCGAGCTGGCGCGCAACGACGCACGGCGTGTCGGGTGGCCGGGCTGCGGCCAGGAGCGCCTTGGCTTCGACGAACGCGTCGCGGCGCGTGCGCGAGACCGGATTGTAAAGCGCAACCACGAAGTCGCCGGCCGCGGCCGCGGCGAGCCGGCGGTCGATCACCTCGCGCGGGGTCAACAGGTCCGAAAGGGAGATTGCGCAGAAGTCGTGGCCGAGTGGTGCTCCGACCCGCGCCGCCGCAACGTGCATGGCGCTGACGCCGGGCAGCACGTCGACGGTGACCGAGCGGCCGCCCGTGCCGTCGGCAGCGACCTCCTCGACGAGGGCGGCCATGGCGTAGACGCCGACATCGCCCGAGCCGACCAAGCCGACGGTCCGGCCCGTGGCCGCGAGGTCGAGCGCGAACCGACAGCGATCGACCTCGCCACCCAACGGAAAGCCGTGCCGCTCGGCCCTCACCGCCGGCTCGATCAGCGCCAGATAGCCCGAATAGCCGACCAGATCGGTGCAGCGGCGGAGCGCCTGGTCGACCGCGCGGGTTCGCTGGTCGCGGCCGCCCGGTCCAAGGCTGAGCAACAGAAGCCGTCCGGGCGCCCGGCCGATCGCTGCGGGTGTGAGCGGCGCCAACGCCTGGGCGACGGCGGCCGTCGCCCGCCTGCTCTTGAGCTTGGGCACGACCAACCAACCGGCTGCTCCAGTGGCCGCCAGCGCCGCCGCCTCGGCCACGCCGTGGCAGCCGACTTCACGAAAGACGGCAGGCGACGGGTTGGCGAGGCGCGGTGTCATCGCTTCCAACGTCGGTGCGTCGAAGAAGCGCGCAGGGACGTCGAGCGCGTCGGCGATGTCCGTCACCGCCGGCTCGTCGGCCTTGAGGTCGAGCGAGACGATGACGGCAACGGCCTTCGGCGCCAAATCGGCCGAGGCCAAGGCTTGCTCCGCGAGGGCGGTCACCTCGGCCGGCTCGCAGCCGCGTTCGCAGCCGATGCCGAGCGCGAGGACTTGGGGGTGCAGAGCTACGGCCCCGGAGGTCGCCGTGGCCGCCGTGACCAAGACGTCGGCGGGTTTCGCGTCCGCCGCCTCCGCAACCGGTTCCGCGATCGGGGCCAGCCAATCGGCTCGGACCGCTCGGTCGTCCACGACCAGCCGGCCGCCGTCGCGGAGGCGGGCGAGCAGGGGTTTGAGATCCGCAGCCTCCGACCATCGCCAGCCCGGTGGCGGCTCGTCGAGCACCACACCGTGCACGGTTTCGCTAGCCGTGGTCACCGCTGCATGGCCGCCGAGCGCCGCGGCCAGCCGCTTGGCGAGCGCGTTGGCGCCGTGATGGCCGCCGAGCAGCGGCACGATGCTGCGACCGTCCGCGGCCACGGCGACGACCGGCGGTTCGGTGTGCTTGTCGCCGAGGAGCGGTGCCAGCGCGCGCACGAGGATACCGGCAGCGCACACCCCGACGATCGCGCGGCCAGCCGCGAACAGTTCGCGAAGGTGGTCAACGACCTCGTCCAGCGGCACGTCCGCGTCCGCGGTCAGGCTGGGTGGCGCATGGAGTTCGGCCGCGGGCAACGCTGCAACGATGTCCTCGGCCGTGGCCAGCCCGGGTCTGCCGAACACGACGACGGCGCATGGCTCAGACGGCACGGGCTTCCGCCAGTCCGCGCGTCAGAACCACCGAGAAGTAGGGAGCACGGGCTTCCGGCCAGTCGGTCAGCTT
Organism: Pseudomonadota bacterium; assembly: GCA_039818825.1. Taxonomy (GTDB): domain Bacteria; phylum Pseudomonadota; class Alphaproteobacteria; order Geminicoccales; family Geminicoccaceae; genus JBCBTD01. The sequence continues at coordinate 109,278 of JBCBTD010000005.1, read as the reverse complement.
TTGGACCTGTTGCTTCTGGCTCGACGCCTCGACCACCAGCCGCGCGTCCGCGTCGAGACCGAGTTCGGTCAAGAGCGCTCTGACCTCCTGCAGCCGCTTGCCGACTTTGATCAGGGCCGCGGCGTCCAGGCACGCCAGCCTTTGGCGCAGTGCGTCCGCACCCATCGATGCGGCCAGAACGCCAAAACTGGCGGCGCCAGTGGCGAGCGGCCAGCCGGCGGCGGCGGCGGCGGCGTGGGGCGACGCGACGCCGGGGACGATCTCGACGTCGGGCACCGGCTCCAAACGTTCCAGGAGATGGACGAACGTGCCGAACAACAGCGGATCGCCTTCGCAGAGCACTGCGACGGTGTGGCCCGCGGCGAGGGTCTCGGCGACCGTCGCCGCCAGTCGGTCATAGCTGGCTTCTGCGTCGCGGCGATCGGGCGACATCACCAGTTCAACGCCGATCTCAGGCTGATCGTCGCGGAGATGCGGCGCCATGATCGCCCGCGAGCGTGACGGCCGGCCGCGAGCCCGGAGGTGGACGACGACGTCGGCCGCACGGGTCAGGCGTACCGCTTTCAACGTCACGAGCTCGGGATCGCCGGGCCCGACGCCGATACCGAACAGCCGGCCGGTCAACGTTTGCGGGCTTCTAGCTGCAGCACGGGCAGGCTCGGTCGCCAGGTCGACTTCTCGCCCAGCGCGCCGCGCGTTTCGCGATGGAACCGCGTGAGCACCCCGTCGAACGTCTCGGCCGCTGAGGTCAGCGTTTCCTGACCCTCGATGGTGACCGCCTGGGCGACGAGACGGCCGCCCACCGGCAGTCTGTTCCAACACTCCTCGAGAATCCGCGGATCGTCGCAGCCGCCGCCGATGAACACGACGTCGGGGTCGTCGAGCTCGCTCAGTACGTCCGGCGCGTCGGCGATGAAGACCTGAACCTCGGGTGTCCCCAGAACGTCGGCGTTCTTCTGCAACAGGGCTGCGCGGCCGAAATCCTGCTCGATGGCACTGACCTGGCCGATCCCGGCGGCGCGGAGCCAAGTGATGGCGACGCCGCCGCAGCCTGCGCCGACGTCCCACAAATGTTGGCCCGGCAGCGGATTGAGGGCGAACACGGCCTCGGCCCGCGCCTGCACCTTCGACAATTGCCCGTCATGGCCGAAATCGTCGTCGTCAAGGCCGAAGCCCGCCAGCAGCCGGGTCGGATCATCCGCGAGGCAGGCAACGGCCACGGTGTCGAGTTCGGTGATGGTCGGGTCCGCCCATTCGGCGGCACGGCCCTCAGCGACGATCTCGTCGCCGGCACCGAGCCTGGATAGCCGCCAGATGGTGCTGGCGCCCCAGCCGCTCTCGCGCAGGCATTGGGCGACCGCGAAGGCGGACGTTTTTGCATCGGTCAGCAGTAGCAGCCGTCGGCCAGGCGTCAGCTCCCGCTTCAGCCGGTTGATCGGTCGGGCATGGAGGCTGAGGCAGGTGACGTCGTCGCGCGACCAGCCCAAGCGGGCGCATGCGAGGGCAAAGGCCGACGGGTGCGGATGGACCGACACCTGCGCGTGGCCGTACCGATCGAGCAGGCGCCGGGCGACCCCGTGATCGAGCGGATCGCCCGAGGAAAGGACCACGACGCGGCGCTCGATCCGCTCGTCGATCTGCAGGAAACTCGCATCCAGCGGCCGCTGCCACGCCAGCTTCTCGGCCGGATGGTCCTTGACGAATCCGAGGTGCCGTTTGCCGCCGACGATCACTTCGGCCGCTTCGAGGATGTGACGGACGTCGACGCTGAGGCCACCAGTCCCGTCCGCACCGATGCCGATGACGTCGAGGCTCAAGGCGCCCTCCCGGCGAGGCGTGCGAGAGCGTTCACCGCGGCAGCCGCCATGGGGCTGCCACCGCGCCGTCCATGCAAGGTCAAGAACGGGACGCTCCCGGCCGCCGCCAGCGCCGCCTTGCTCTCGGCGGCGCCGACGAAGCCGACGGGCAGGCCGACGACGGCCGCCGGTCGGCTAGTACCGCTGGCGATCCGCTCCAGCAGCCGGAACAGCGCAGTCGGGGCATTGCCGATGACGACCAGGGCGCCGTCGAGCAACGGTGCCGATCTGTCGATCGCTGCCGCGGAGCGGGTATCGCCAGCCGGCGCGTGCGGTTGCTCGTCGAGGATGCATGCGATCGGATTCGCGGCAGGTAATTGTCGACGAATGATCCCATGCTGGACCATGCGGCAATCCGCAATGACCGGTCTCGCGCCGCGGAGCGTCGCGGTCGCGGTGGTCACGAAGTCATTCGAAGCCGCCAAATCCCCAACCAGTTCCGTCATCCCCGAGGCATGGATCATGCGAAGCGCGACGGGTCGAAGCTCCGACGATAGCGACGCCCAGTCGGTCTCCGCTTCGATGATCGCGAACGACCGCTCGTAAATGGTATCTGGATCACGGAGATAGTCGAACCCTTCAACGGTCACGGCATCGTTTCCATAGGCCACGCCGACGATCGGCGAAAGCGACAACCGCGCGAAGCTCGGTCAGACTGATGGGTGTCTGCCGATTGCGACGGTCGCCTCCTGTGGTCATTTCCAACTTCGCCGGTCAACGGCCCAGCCACGGCCGGTCCATGTCGCGTAGCAACCGCTCCGGCGCCGGGCAAGCCGACCGGTGGTGGCGGTCGCCGGTTGGACGGCGACCGTGCTGATCTTACCGGCGGACGTCGTGCTCGGGCTTGCGCTCTTGGCTCTGGTCGTCGACGCGGCGACCGGCGAGCCCACGTGGTTGTATGCGCGGGTACCCCATCCGATCGTCGCTCTCGGCCGCTTGATCGGGCTGCTGGACGGCTGGCTGTGGCGTGCGGGCCAGACCACGAGCACGCGCCGCCGGCGCGGGATCTTGGTCGTCCTGCTGGTGGTCCTGGCGGCGGCGTCGGCCGGCGCAGTGCTCGGCTGGCTCGCGATGCAGAGTGTTCTGGGGCTGATTGCCGCAGCCGTGATCTGCAGCGCGTTCATGGCGCAGCGGAGCCTCACCGCCCACGTCGGTGCGGTCGCCGCTGGCCTCGAACGAGGCTTGGCCGAAGGACGCGCCGCCGTCGGCCACATCGTCGGGCGTGACCCGGCGAGCCTCGACGAGGCGGGCGTCGCCCGCGCGGCGGTCGAATCGGCGGCGGAGAACGTCGCCGACGGGGTCATCGCACCCTTGTTTTGGCTGCTGGTGCTCGGACCGATCGGCCTCGTCGGTTACAAGGCGGTGAACACCCTCGATTCGATGCTCGGCTATCGTTCGGAGCGCTACCTGCATTTCGGCTGGGCGGCCGCACGGCTCGACGACGTCGCCAACCACCTACCGGCGCGGCTGACCGCCGGCCTGTTGCTGCTCGCCGCGGGCAGGCCAGGCCTCTGGCCGCTGGTGCGGCGTGAAGCCCCGAAGCACCGTTCGCCGAATGCCGGCTGGCCGGAGGCTGCGGCGGCGTCGGCGTTGGGCGTGAAGTTGGCGGGGCCGCGTGTCTATGCATCCGGCCGGGTCGACGACCCGTTCATCGGCGTCGGCCGCGAGCGGCTGGACGGCCAGGACGTCCGTCGCGCCGTACGGCTCCTGTGGCGGTCGTGGGCTGTGGTCATGGTGGCTCTCGCGCTTGCCTGGGCCGGCCTCGTCGCTTGGCCGTTCACTCAGTAGGCGGCGGCGAGCAGGCGTTCGACCGCCAGATGCTCGGCCAAGTGGTCGGCCAGCGCGTCCAAGGTCGTTTCGACGGAGCGGTCGTAGGCCACCGCCGACGCCTCGGCGCCCCAGCCGTCCAGGGCCCAGCGGCGGAACGGGTCCGCGGCGAAGAGACCGTGGAGGTAGGTGCCGACAACGCGGCCGTCGCCGCTGACGGCGCCTTCCGGTCGACCGTTCACGGCAAAGGCGGGCCGCACACGTGCCGGTCCTTCCGTGACGCCGACATGCATCTCGTAGCCGAGCGCTTCCGGGCCATCGGGCCAGACGCGCGCCTGTACGCGTTCGAGGGTCTTCTCCGGCGTCAGGGTGGTTGTGACGTCGAGCAGCCCTAGACCCTCGTCGCTACCGGCAGGGCCTTCGATGCCCGTAGGGTCGTCGATCTGCTGGCCGAGCATTTGGTAGCCGCCGCAGAGGCCCAGCACCCGGCCGCCGCGGCGGCAATGCGCGATCAGGTCGACGTCCCAGCCTTGTTGGCGGAAGGCCCCAAGGTCGCTTCGCGTCGCCTTGGAGCCAGGTAGCAGCACGAGGTCGGTCGTTGCCGGCAATGGCCGTCCGGGCTCGACGATGGTGACCCGGACGCCCGGCTCGGCGGCCAACGGGTCGAGATCGTCGAAGTTGGCGATCCGCGGTGTCCGCGGCACCGCGACTTCGAAGCTGCCACCCCGCGAACGGCGGTGGGCGAGGTCCATGACGTCTTCCGCCGGCAGCCGCCAGGCGTCGTCGAACCACGGGACCACGCCGAAGTTCGAAAGGCCCGTTCGCGCGTTCAAGATCGGATGGGCGTCCTCGAACAGGGATGGGTCGCCGCGGAAGCGGTTGACCACGTAGCCGCGGCACCGAGCGCGCTCGTCGGCGTCGAGCAGGCTCACCGTGCCGACCAGTGCAGCGATGACGCCGCCGCGCTCGATGTCGCCGACCAGCACCACCGGTACGTCGGCGGCTAGGGCGAAGCCCATGTTGGCGAGGTCGCCGGCGCGCAGGTTGACCTCGGCCGGGCTGCCGGCGCCTTCGACGAGGACCAGGTCGGCACGGGTCCGCAGCCGGCGGTAGCTCTCCAGGATCGCCGGCATCAGCTCCGGCTTCAGCGCATGGTAGGCGCGAGCGTCGTAGCGTCCTCGCGTTCGCCCCTGGACGACGACCTGAGCGCCGCGCTCGCTCTCGGGCTTCAGCAGGACCGGGTTCATGTCGGTGTGCGGATCCAGACCTGCGGCCTTTGCTTGCAGCGCTTGGGCCCGGCCGATCTCGCCGCCATCTACGGTGACCGCAGCGTTGTTGCTCATGTTCTGCGGCTTGAACGGTGCGACCCGGAGACCACGGCGAGCAAACAAGCGACAGAGCCCGGCGACCAGCAGCGACTTGCCGACGTTGGAGCCGGTACCTTGCAGCATCAGCGACCCTTGCACGACGTCCTCGCTGGCTGCACCGGTTCCTCGATAAAGCGTTGAATCGACGAGAAAAACTCGCGATCAGGGTTCGTTCGGCAACTCAGGTCAGCGCCACTTGCCCGTCGTCACCCAGGTCGCCGAACCGTGCGTCACGATACACGCTGATCACCCGTTCCGCGTCCCCGAACGAAGGTCGCGGCGGCGATCAGCATGTCGGTTGGCGGGCTCGATGCGCTGCGCTGAAGGGCAATGCTCCCGGCGCAAGCTCACATCCCCAGCAGACGACGGGTCATTGCGTAGCCGGCAACCGCCGCCGTGCCGGTCAGGACCGTTCCCCACAGGAGATCGACGACGCTCATCGCCACCGGCCAGTTACGCAGGGTTGCGAGGTTGGTGAGATCGTACGTGCCGTACGCGCAGAAGCCCAAGAGCAAACCACGCCACAACGCGGCCCGCGACTGCCCCGCTGCGAGCGCCGGCGCGACCGCCAATCCCGTCACGCCGGCGGCGTAGATGACGTAGAACGCTGCCGCGACGGCGACGTTGGTTTGCTCGCGCATCAAGTCGCCGAGCTGCGCGGCGTAGAAGTCATGGGCGACGAAGCCCAGCCAAACGGCGTCGACGGCCAACAGGGTGAATGCCGTGACGGCGTAGGCGACGAGATGGGTCATGCATGGTGTCCTCGATGTTCCTTTGGCCAAGCCTCAGGCGTTGCCGTCCGTTCGGCGCTTTGCGGTCGCCTGGGCACGCCGACGTCGTCAACGCCGTTTCGGAACCGGCGACATTTCCAGCATCAGGCCGTTCTTCGGGCGGAGCGTCAGCCGGTGGACGAGTTCGACCGGATGTCGGTCGGCCCGACCGACGCTGACGCGCCGGACGATCGTCGCCAGCGCACCCACCATCTCCATCATGGCGAACGCCTGCCCGGCGCAGATCCGTGGACCGGCGCCGAACGGCATGTAGGCGGTTCGCCCGATAGCATCTCGATCAGCGCCCAGATGGCGTTCCACGTCGAAGCGCTCGGGCCGGTGCCACAGCCCGCTGTGCCGATGCACGGCGTAGATCGGGATGAACAGGGTCGTGCCGGGCGGCAGGCGTTGCCCGGCCAGGGTTTCCGTCCGGAGGTTGCGTCGCGCCATCAGGGGTGCCGGCGGGAACAGCCGCAGCGTCTCGCGTACGAAGGCCTCGGTAAGGACCAGGCTCGAAAGATGGTCCGGGCTCAGGGCGCCGTCGCCGGCGGTGGCGATCGCTTCGTCGCGCAGTGCGTCCTGCAGCTCCGGCTGCTCGGCCAGGCAATACAAGGCCATGGCCAGGGCGTTCGCCGTCGTTTCGTGCCCGGCGGCAATGAGGGTGAGCAGCATGTCGGTCAGATCGTCGTCGTCGAGCCGCCGCCCGGTCGCGGGGTCTCGTGCATCCAACAAGGCGGCGCACATGCCGCTGGCGGCGTTCGGCGCGGCGCGCTGACGGACGACCAGGGCGTCCACCTCGGCACGCATCCGCCGACGGCCGTCGAGCAGCTTCGCCCGCCCTGGATGCGGCAGCCATGCAGGCGTTTTCAAACTAGCGAGCCCGACGAGCCACGAGATCGGGCCGAGATAGTCGTCGATCGCCCTGGCGATGGCGCCAACGTCGATCTTCGGATCGCCGGCGAAGAGAACGCGGCGGACGACCTCCAAAGTCGCCGCCGTCATCGCCGCCGCCACGTCGATCGACGTTCCTGGTCCGCGGTCCGTCCAGTCGTCGAGCAGCGCGTCGAACGGCGCCATCATGTCGTCCAGTCGGGCCGACAAGGCGGCAGGGGTGAAGTAGGGCGCCGCCAGGCGTCGCTTCCAGCGCCAGTCCTCGCCATGGGCCGTCAGCAAGCTGTCGCCGAAGGCCGGGCGCAACACCCGATCGTCGATCAGCGACTTCGGAAAGTCCACGGGCCGACGTACCAGCATCTCTTCGAGGGTCGTCGGGTCCGACACGAACGCGACCAGCGGCCGCCCGGTGCCCGGGACGTTCACCGTGGCGATCGGCTCATGATAGGCGCGCTCCGGAACGGCCGAGACGGCGTCGGTCAGCAGGAGCCGCAGGAACCGGACGAACCCCATGGCGTCGGGCGCGGGCGCGAATGCCGCGGGCACGAAGGGTTCGGAACTGCGGGTGAAAACAGGCTGCATCGACCTCCTGGCCTCGACGGGTGGCGCTCGGATACCGGAAACGTAGATGGTGCCGCATCACGGATGCGTTGCGGCCGTCCTCGGGCGTACCGACGGTCGCGCTTCTGCCGCTTGGTCAGGCGCGCCCGTTCAGCCGACGGGACGAACGCCTACGCATGAGGTCGCGGGCATGTCCTCGTCACATGGTCAAAGGCTACAGCCGCGCTGGGAGACTTGGCGCGCGCTGCTGGTGCCCGTCATGGATGTTTCGAAGATGCTGTCGCCATTCGGCGCGGTGAGGCTCAGCACGTTCCCCGGAGCGAATTGTTCGAGGACCAGGTCGGTCGTGACGAACCGGCTGAGGAACGCGCGGTCGGGCGCGAAACAGTGGCGGTCGATCGGATGGCGGGCCGTTCGCCCGTCCGCCGCTTCGATCCACATCATCGTCGAATCGTTCTCGTCGTCGACGTCGTCCATTCCGGGGAAGGGGCCGCCATACGACGTGAAGAACAGGCGCGGCTCGTTGGGCTGACAACTGATTAGGAGTTCTGGTCCGCCGTTGCTGACCCATGCGTCGGCGCCGTGATCGGTCGTGTTGCTTTGCCAAGCGGCCGCAGCTTGGTCCGCGGAAAGGGCGATGAGTAGCGCCGAGGCGGCGAAGAACTGAAACGAGCGCATGTCCAAGTCTCCGGTTGCGATGCGGATGCTGGGCGTCGTCACGTTCGAGCGGTGCTCCTTGCCACCTGCCGCACGGGGCGTCGAGCCGATTCTCTCGACGCTTGCGGTTGGCGGCGCAGCCGAGCCTGGGAAGATCGCCGAGGCTCGGCTATGGCTGGACCATCGCCGTTCCACGGAGGCCGAGTGGATGTCCAGCGCTGCCCGCTACGTGTTCGTCGTCAGCATGGACGTCGCGCCCGACAAAGAAGACCTGTTCAACGAAGTCTACGACACCGAACACGTCCCGTACCTGATGGCAGTGCCGGGCGTGCTCGGCGTGCGTCGCGCCAAGGCCGAGACGTTCCGTGTGGCGATGGCCGGTCGCGTCGACGACAAGTCGGCGGCGAGTCCGGCCTACATCGCGCTCTACGAGCTGGAGAGTGCCGATGTCATCGCCAGCGACGCTTGGGCGGCTGCAGTCGAGAAGGGGCGCTGGGCCGAAGCGGTGCGGCCTCACACGAGCAATCGGCAGCACGCGATCTACCGGCTTCGCTGACGATGGGGGTGTGGGTCGCGCTTTTGCCGGCTCCTCGTTGAACGCACACGTCTTGGAGACGCTCCCGATGCGCAAGTTGCTTGGACCGCTGTTTGCCGCATTCCTCATGCTGCCGGCAGGCTCGTCCGCCGCTCAGCAAAGCCAAGCGGAAGCGACCGAGCCAGTCGCCGCCGAGACGGTCGCCGGTCCGCTCGTCGAAGTCGCCACGATCGATGTCGGCAAGTGGCCCGAAGGTATCGTGACGGTCGGCGACAGTGCGTGGGTCGCCGTTTCCGGCGAGAAGAAGCTGGCCCGACTGGATCTTCAGGCGAACACGGTTGCGGCGGACATCGCTGTCGGTCGTCTTCCCGTCAACGTCGCCGTTTGGAACGACCAGCTGATTTTCGCCATCAGCCAAACGGATCAGCTCGTCTGGAAGATCGACCAACGATCGAATCGCGCCGAGGTCCTTCGCTCGATTGGCGACTGCCCGCAGGATTTTGCTCTGTCCGGTGATCGTTTGTACGTGCTGATCTGGAACGATTGTAGCTCGGCGAACGCTTCGGTGATGATCATCGATTTGAACTCCCCGAACACCACTCAGACCATTCAGGACCTCGGGCCTGACGCCTGGCAAATCACCGTTGGTGAGGACGGGGTGATTTGGATCGCGCAAGGGTCGGTCGGCATCACGAAGATCGACGGGCGAAGCCTCGCCACCGATGCGGTGTTTCAGCCAAATGCGGGCGCTCAGCATCTGACGGTGCGCGAGAACGGCATCTACTACTTCTCGCGTGAGCGTCCCGATCTGCTGGTGAAGATCGATCCCGATACCGGTAGCGAGATCGCAAGCGCGCCGATCGGTCAAAACATCGTGACCCTGTGGTCCGGCAACGATGAAATCCGGTTGCTTACCGGCCAAGGGAAGTTCTTTCGATTCTCGGACAGCAACGACTTCACCAACGGCGTGATTCCCTTTGTTGGCAACCACACTCCGGCCAAGCCGTTCATGCCTGAGAGCGCGACCGACCACGGCGATGACGGGATCGCGGTCACGCTCTCGTCAGGCCAAGTGATGACGTTTCGGTATTGACGACGACCGCGCGCGGAAGTCAGACGTGACCAGCGAGCCGGCGGTAGCCCGGTGGGCCACGGCCGTGCGCAGCGTCCAAACCGCTGGTGTCACTGCTGCGCTTGCTGCTCGGCTTCGACCCTCGCCACTGCGTTCATGAAGTGGACCTGCTTGGCGAGTACCTGGGTGTTCGCTGTGGCATCGGCAGCAGCAGCGACGCAGTAAACGCCGGTGAGCGCCGCCACCCGGTCGACGGTCGAGAGATCGGGGAAGCTCTCGTCGTAGGCGGCGACGATCGGCCGAAGGTCGTCGGCGGTCACCTGGCGGGATTTGGCGAGCTCGGTCAGGGCCGTCCGCGTCGTGTCGTTCATCCGGTCGGCCGGTGGGTTGGGGCAGGTCACGGCGACGGTGGCGGTACCGTCGATCGGGCCGATGATCTGGCGCAGATCGGCGACCATCGCCGGGGTGGCATTGGCCGGCGCTTCATTGGTCCAGGCAGTGCGCACGTAGTTCGTCACCGCTGCGATCTGCGAGTCGGTCAGCGCCTCGTGGAAGCTCGGCATCACGCCGTAGTCACCCTGTGGCGCCATGCCCTCGAGGACCACGGCGATGACGTTGAACGGTTGGGCGGCAATGACGCCGCCGTTGCCGACCAGCGATGCCGCAAGGCCCGGATCGCCCTCGCCGTCGGTCTGATGGCACGAGGTGCAACTGGCGACGAAGATCTCCTCGCCCAGCGCCAGCTCGTCGGCGCTCGCCTCGTGGCCGGGGCTGCGGTGCTGGCTCGGTTCGTCCGGCGTCCGTGACTTCAGGAATGCCGCCATCGCCTGGACGTCGTCCTCGCGGAGCTGCGCCAGCTCGCCGACCACCGCCAACATCTCCCCGAACGCGGGATGGCGGGCCGATTGATCGGCACCGCCGAGGAAGGCCGCGAGCTGCTCGACGCTCCAGTCGGCGATCAGCGAATCGGGGCCGTTCGAGATGTCGGGCGCGTACCATTCCTCGATCGCCGCACCCTGCAGGGCTTCGGCCTTGATCTCGGCGCCGAGGGCATCCCGTGGCGTGTGGCAGTCGCCGCAATGGCCGAGCACCTCGACGAGGTAGGCGCCGCGGTTGACCTCCTTGGTGGCCGAGGAGTCGGTCTTGAAACGTGCGGGCTCGAAGTAGAGGGCCCGCCAGACGTAGAGACTGTCGCGGACGTCGAACGGGAAGGGCAAGCGGTTGACGTCGACGGCGTTGGTCACCGGCGTCACCGTCTGCATGTAGGCCCAAAGGGCTGCAACGTCGTCGTCGGTCATGCCGGTGTAATGTGGATAGGGCATGGCCGGATAGAGCAGCTCGCCGTCGTGGCCGACGCCGCGGCGCACTGCCCCCTCGAAGTCGTCGTAGGTCCAGGATCCGATGCCGGTGTCCGCGTCGGGCGTGATGTTCGGCACCGCGAGGTCGCCGAACGGTGTCTTCAGCACGTGGCCGCCGGCGTAAGGCGTGCCGTCGGGTGCTTGATGGCAGGCGACGCAATCGGCGGCGATCGAGATGTATCGGCCCTTGTCGACGGCCTCGTCGTCGGCTGCAGCGGGACTTGGGGCGAGCCAGCCTCCGGAGACCATCAAGGCGATCGCGGCAGTAGCCAAGCCGTTCGGACGTTCGCGCCTCATCATCGATCTCCCAGAAATTGATCTCATGAAGATTTACCAGCCAGAACGTTCATCTTCCAGGCCGATCAAGCGTCAAGTCTCGTCGAACGTCGTGGTCACCCGTTGGTGCCGGAGATCGGGCGGCGACCCTCGTCGCCGTGGCGATCGGATTGGACTTGGCGTGGTGCGCTGTGTCGCAGGGCGGGGGCGTTGGAACGCAGGGTGGCCGCCCACAGTTCGTTGTGCGGTGCAACACGTTCCGGAGACCCTGCATGCTTCGTGGCACGCTGCCCTACCTGCTCGGCGCGTTCTTTTTGGTACCGCTCCTGATCTGGACCGCACTGTGGTCGACCGGGCTCGGAGGCCCCAAGGCCGGCTTCGAGGACCCGCTCGGCAACGCCCTCTTCCTGGTTTCGATCCCGTTCGTGCTCTGGTTCATGATCGCCAGCCTCGGCTCGGTCGCGAACTCGATGGCGGGCACGTCGGCCTTTCAAGTGCCGCGCTTCGCGCCCGCGCGCTGGCTCCTGCGAGCGTTGCCGCCGGCAACGCTCGTCCTCGGCGTCGCCGCCGGTGCCTATCTCCTCACGGTCGACGGGCTGCGCTGGGCCATGCTTCTGCCGTTGGGCGTGGCCCTGGTGTTCGCCATAGCCATCCGCAAGGGCGAGGCGCGCCGGCGGAGCGATGAAGACGGCACCGGTCGGGCGCCGTTTCGACTCGGGGCCGTCGCCCGGTCCGTCGGCCGCGCCGTCGCCGCCGTGCCCGTCATGGGGTGGATGATCGCCGACGCCGTTCGCGGGGATGCCGCCGCCCGTGGCTACTTCGCGTTCAACCTCGCCGTCGGCTGGTTGGTCGCCGTCTGGTGGTTCGGCCCGATGGTGATCTTCTGGACGGCCCTCTTGCTCACGCCGACCGTGCTCGTCACGTTGGTGGTGCTGACCGCCAGCCGGTAGCCGAGGCGTCCGATCAGTATTCGACCCCGAGCTGTGCCTTCACACCCTCGCGGAACGGGTGCTTCACCAGAGTCATCTCGGTGACGAGGTCGGCGGCTTCGATCAGTTCGGGCTTGGCGTTGCGCCCCGTGCAGACGACGTGGAGGCCGTCGCGGCGGGCCGCGAGGTCGGCGAGGATGCGGTCGACGGGCAAGTAGTCGTAGCGGAGCACGATGTTCAGTTCGTCGAGCACGATGAGGTGCAACTCCGGGTCTTGGAACATGGCGACGGCTTCGGCCCAGGCGGCCTCGGCGGCGGCGACGTCGCGCTCCTTGTCCTGGGTTTCCCAGGTGAAGCCTTCGCCCATGACTTTGACTGTGACGAGATCGGGAAAACGCTCCAGGAACCGGCGCTCGCCCGTTTCGCGCCGGCCCTTCACGAATTGGACGACCCCGACTTTCAGGCCGTGGCCGAGGGTGCGCATGACCAGGCCCCAAGCGGCTGTGCTCTTGCCTTTGCCGGTGCCGGTATGGACGACGAGCAGGCCCTTTTCCAAGGTCTTGGACGCGTAGAGCTTGTCCTTGGCCTCCTTGATGCGGGCCTTCTTCGCAGCGTGGGTGGTGGCGCCGTCGGTTGCGGTCATGGTCGGCCCTCCGGGTCGGCGAGCGGCGGTTCGAGTTCGAGGTTCGCTGCCAGCACGGCACGATGCCGCGGCCGCACAGCATCATGCAAGAGCCGGGCGGCGCCGCCCGGGCCATCGTCGGCGAGCCCGACCACGAGGTCGACGCCTTGAAGCGGGTTGGGTAGGTGCACGGCGGCGAAGCTTTCGAGGATCGGCAGGAGCGCCGGCGGCGAGGGTACGACCAGGGCCAGCACGTTCGCCAAGTGGCCGCCCTGATTGACGGCATCGAACTGCGCGCGGGCCCGGATCAGCTTGAGGGCGACGGCGCCACGACCGGGCGCCGGGTTGGCCAAGCGCTTCACCTCGACGAGGAAGCTCTCGTCGCGGGGGGTCGACACGCGGAAATCCGGGGTCTTGGTCGTCTTGCGCCGGCGCGCCGAAAACCGCTCCGGGCGGAGACCCTGGCGCCGCAACCATTCCTCGACCCGGCGCTCGGGTTGGCGGCCATCCGCCGCGGCGGTCATTCTCGGCCGGCGTCGAGGTTGCGCTTGGGGTGCCAGAGGCCGCGCCGACGCGCCTCGTCGAAGCGCGCCAGGATCTCCTGCATGGCGGCCGGATTGGCGTCCTCGATGAAGTCGCGCACCCGCTGGTCCTCGACGTAAGCCGCCCAGAGCGCATCGAAATGGTGGTCGCCGACCAGCCGGGTGGTTGCGGCATAGGCGAACAGGTAGTCGACGGTCGCGGCGATTTCGAAGGCACCCTTGTAGCCGTGGCGCATCACGCCCTGGAGCCATTTGGGGTTGGTCGCGCGGCCGCGGACGATCAGGCTGAGCTCCTCCTCCAGGCGCCGGATACGCAGGTGCTCCGGCCGGCTGTGGTCGGCATGGAACACCAACGGTTGGCGGCCGGCATGCTCACGTACCGCCGCGGTCAGCCCGCCCTGAAACTGATAGTAGTCGTCGCTGTCGAGGACGTCGTGCTCGCGGTTGTCCTGGTTCTGGACGACCAGCTCGACGCCTTCGAGGCGGGCCTCCAGCCGGTCGGTGGCGGCCGCGACCGGGTCGTCGTCGGCGCCGGCGCCCGGCACCGCACCGTAGGCCCAGCCGCCCCAGGCGACGAACGCCCGGGCGAGGTCGGCATCGTCGCTCCAACCGCCCTCGTCGATCAGCGCCTGGAGCCCGGCACCGTAGGCGCCCGGCTTCGAGCCGAACACGCGGTAGCTGGCGCGCCGGAACGCCTCCGCCTCGCCGAGCCCCTCGGCCATGAGCTGGGCGCGCTCCCCACGGACCCGGGCGGCGATGGGATTGAGCTCGTCAGGCTCGTCGTCGGCTGCAGCGACGGCCTGAACCGCCGCGTCGACCAATGCTACTTGGGTCGGGAAGGCATCGCGGAAGAAGCCAGAGATGCGCAACGTGACATCGACCCGTGGCCGGCCGAGGCTGGTCAGCGGTATGACCTCGGTGCCGATCACCCGGTGGCTCGCAGCGTCCCAGCGCGGGCGAACGCCCATCAGCGCCAACGCCTGGGCGACGTCGTCGCCGCCCGTCCGCATGTTGGCGGTGCCCCAGGCGGTCAATGCCAACCGTTTCGGCCAGTCGCCGGCCTCCTGGACGTAACGCTCGATCACGGCCTCGGCCGAGCGCCAGCCGAGTTGCCAGGCCGCCGGCGTCGGCACCGCGCGGCTGTCGACGCTGTAGAAATTGCGGCCCGTCGGCAGCACGTCGGGACGGCCGCGGGTCGGAGCGCCGCTTGGTCCAGGGGCGACGAAGCGGCCGTCGAGCCCCCGCAACAGTGCGGCCATCTCAGCGGCGCCGGAGCCGTCGAGCCGCGGCATCAAGGTGTTGTGGAGCTGCGCCAGGACGGCCGCCGTTGCGGTCCAGGTGGCAGGCAGTACGTGCGACTTGGCCACCAGGGCGCGGGCGAGGCGTTCGAGCCGTTCGACGGTGTCACCCGCCGTCCGCCACGGCGCGTTGTCGAGATCGGCGAGCGCGGCTGGGCGCGGCCCGTCGTAGCGTCGGCCGAGATCGCGGGTCAGCGCGTCGAATCCGTCGAGCCCGAGGTCGGCGGCAAGTGCGCCGGTCAGCGAGCGCGCTTCGGCGCCGCTGCCGCGGTCGGTACGGACCAGCGCAACCAGCAAGTCGGTGCGCCGATCGCCGGCCGGCGACCGGCCGAACACGTGCAGGCCGTCGCGGATCTGCAGCTCCTTCAGCTCGCAAAGATGGTTGTCGAGCGCTGCGAGCCGGGTCGTCTCGTCGACCTCACCCGTGAGGCCGAGGTCGGCATCGAGCCCCAGCTCGCCGGTCGTCCGAGCGATCTTTCGGCGGAGATGGTCGGCGCGTCGGCCGTCGAGGCCCACGGCCGACGCGTACTCGTCGACCAGTTGCTCCAAATCGTCATAGGCGCCGTGGCTCTCGGCACGCGTCAAGGGCGGCGTCAGGTGGTCGACGATCACGGCCGCGGCGCGCCGCTTCGCCTGGCTGCCTTCGCCCGGATCGTTGACGATGAAGGGGTAGAGATGCGGCAGCGGCCCCAGCATCGCCTCCGGTGCACAGGCCCCCGACAGCGCCAACGCCTTGCCCGGCAGCCACTCCAGATTGCCGTGCTTGCCGAGATGGATGACGGCGTGCGCGCCGAACGAGCGGCGTAGCCAGACGTAGAAGGCGAGATAGCCGTGGGGCGGCGGCAGGTCCGGGTCGTGGTAGCTGCTGGTCGGGTCGATATTGTAGCCGCGGCTCGGTTGGATGCCGACGACGACGTTGCCGAGCCGGTGGAGCGCCAGATCGAAGCCATCGCCGACGACGTGCGGATCGCCTTCGGGTGGTCCCCAGCGCTCGTCGATCGCCTGCCGAAGCTCGGTAGGCAGCGCGTCTAGGGCCATTTGGTACTGGTCGAGGTCGAGGCGAACGTCCGACCGGCGGTCGGCGCGGCCTTGGAGCGCGTTGGTGGGGCCGGCGAGCAAGCGCTCCATGAGCGCCGCCGCACAGGCGGGAGCGCCACGGACGGTGTAGCCGGTCTCGTGGAGCGTCTGGAGGACGTTGACGGCGCTGGCTGGCGTGTCGAGACCGACGCCGTTGGCCAGCCGCCCGTCCTTGTTGGGGTAGTTCGGGAGGATCAGGGCGACGCGGCGATCGGCGACGGGCGTGCGCCGCAGCCGGCTCCAGGCGGTCGCCAGCTCGGCGACCCAGTCGATCCGGTCGGCGGCCGGCATGTGGCGAGCCAGCGGCGCCTCGACGATGGGGTCGATCTCGCCCGGCTCGCGGAAGGCGATGGCCCGGGTGAAGAGGCGACCGTCGACCTCGGGCAGGGCGACCTGCATGGCCAGATCGCGGGGGCTCAGGCCGCGCGTGCCCGCGGACCACGCCTCGCGTGGTCCCGACGCGAGCGTCGCTTGCAGTACCGGCCGTTCACCGTCGTCCAGCAACGTGCGGCCCCCGCCGAGCGCAAAGCCCGTGAGGTTGACGACGACGTCGATGGCGTTTTCGGTCAAGAGCCGTCCGACGATCGCCGCGGCCTGAGCGTCCTTGAGGCTCGTGGCGTAGAGGCTGCGCACGCCCAACCCCTTGGCTTCGAGGCTGGCGACCAGCGCGTCGACCGCTTCGACGTTACCCGCCTGAACCAGGGCTCGATAGAACAGGACGGCGGCATTGGGGCCGGTCGGGGTGCTGCTGTCGTGGTGCACGCCTGCGGCGACCAGCGGTGCGGGCTCCCGCCACGGACCCGCCGGTCGGCCGATCCGTTCGCCGAGGAAGCGCAAGAGCTGCAGTGCATTGTCGGGGCCACCGTGGACCAGGTAGAGCCAGAGCCGGCGCAGGTCGTCGGCAGGCGCCGTCGACCAATCCATGAGGTCCGGGTCGGGTCGATCGTCGCCCGGCAGGATCGCCAACGGCACTCCATTGGCTCGGGCGACCTCGGCCAATCGTTCGATGCCATAGGGCCAGTAGGCGCGCCCGCCGAGCAGGCGGACGACGACGTAGCGGGCCTTGGCGACGATGGCGTCGACGTAGAGATCGACCGAGAAGGGGTGCTGCAGCTTCAGGAGGTTGGCGAGGCGCAGGCGCGGTGCGTCTTTGCCGAGGTGGCGCTGGGCCGCGGCCAGCACGCCGAGCTCGGTCTCGGCGGCGGACAGCAACACGAGGTCGCCAGGAGTCTGGCCGAGATCGACGGGTTCGCCGTCGTCGGCCTCGACCGCTTGCGCATTCAGTAGGTGCACCGGTCTCCGGTTCCGTGTCGCCGGCTGGGGTCAGCCGCGGGTGAGGCCCATGGCGCCCGCCGGCTCACCCGTGTCGACCGATGGTCAGACCGCGCGGCTGTGACGATCGGCGCCTCGATCGAGATAGCGGTCGAACGCTGCCGCCGCCAGCCGCAGCAGCGACCAATGCTCCGGATCGACCCGGTAGTGGCGGCCGTCGGTCTCGACCACGCCGTCGGCGACCAGCGGCTGCAACCGTGCAGCATCCGGCGCCAAGGTGCCGACGTCGACGCCGATCTCGTCGGCGACCACGGCCAGATCGACGGTGCCGTTGCACATCAGCCGCTCGATGATCCGCCGTCTGGCGCGGTCGTCGCTGTCGATCGGCCGGCCACGGGAGACCGGCAGCTCGCCGGCCATCACCGCCTTGCGGTAGTCGGTCATGTGGGCGTGGTTCTGGGCGTAGCCGTCCGGCAGCGAGCCGATGGCTGTGGTGCCGAGGCCGAGCAGCGCGTCGGCGGGGTCGGTCGTGTAGCCTTGGAAATTGCGGTGAAGGCTGCCGTCCGCGACCGCGACCGCCATCGAATCGTCGGGCCGGGCGAAGTGGTCGAGGCCGATACGGACGTAGCCGGCCTCGTCCAGGGCGTCAGCGATCGCCTCGAACTGCGCCGCGCGTTCCAGACCGTCCGGCAGCTCGTTCTCAGGCAGGAGAAGCTGATGCCGGCGCATCTGCGGCACGTGGGCGTAGCCGAACACCGACAGGCGATCGGGCTCGAGCGCCAACACGCGCTTCGCGTCGTCGCGGCAGCTCGCTTCGGACTGGTAGGGCAGGCCGTAGAGCAGATCGAGGTTGAGGCCGCGGATGCCCTGGGCGCGCAAGCTCGTCGCCACCTGCGCGGTCACGGCGAAAGGTTGGACCCGATTGATCGCCTTCTGGACGCGCTCGTCGAGCGACTGGACGCCGAGGCTCGCCCGAGTGATGCCGCCCCTGGCGAGCGCCGCGATCAGTTCGTCGTCGACGGTCCGCGGGTCGAGTTCCATCGCCAGCTCTGCGCCATCCTCGAACGGGAACGACGCGCGCAGCTTCGCCAGGATCTCCTCGACGCCAGCTGGTCCCACGGCCGACGGCGTGCCGCCGCCGAAGTGGAGGTGGCACACCTCCGGGCCGGCTGGGACGGCGTCGGCCAAGAGGTCGATCTCGCGCAGCAGCAGGTCGACGTAGGCGCGCAGCCGCGTCGTCTTCTGGGTGACCGTGGTCGCGCACCCGCAGTACCAGCAGAGCTCCTTGCAGAACGGCACGTGCACGTAGAGCGACAGGCGCGCGTCTGCAGTCAGCCCCTTGAGCCAGTTGCGATAGGTAGGGGCACTCACCGCGTGGAAATGAGGTGCCGTCGGGTAGCTGGTGTACCGTGGCACCTTCTGGTCACCGTACTGCAACGCCAGGCGCGTCGACGTGGCCATCCCCCCAGCCTTTCTCAAGAGATTGCCCGAATGACGTCCACTGCCACCCGGCCCACTCACCAGCCTTGATTTGGCTCAATCTTGGAGGTTGGGCGAGTGACCTTTCAGTACCAGCGGCAGACCGGCGACCATCGAAACGGCTTCGGTGGCCGCGGCTGCGATCCGCTGGTGGAGCAGGCCGGCCTCGTCGACGAAGCGCCGTGCCAGCGGGTTGATCGGCACGACGCCCGAGCCGACGTCGTTCGACACCAGGACCACGGCGCCACGGCGCGTCTCGAGCGCCGAGGTCAGGTCCTCGACGGCTGGGGCGACGGCGCGTTCGGCCATCAGCAGGTTGGTGAGCCACAAGGTCAGGCAATCGACGAGCAACGGTTGCCGTGGTGCGCTCTCAGCGGCGATCGCCGCTGCCAGCTCGAGCGGTTCTTCGACCACGCGCCAAGCCCCACCGCGACGGGCGCGATGGGCGGCGATCCGGGCCGCCATCTCGTCGTCCTTGGCTTCGGCGGTCGCGATGTAGACGGGGCTGCCGCCAGCGGCCACGGTCCGCGCTTCGGCCCACCGGCTTTTCCCCGAACGCTGGCCGCCGAGCACCAGCACCAAGGGCGGTGACGGCTCGCTGGAGACGACGATGCGCGATGAGGGCACGGCCGCTCAGCTGCTCGGCAGCGCGGTGCGGGCGCCGGCGACCAGGGCGATCAAGGAGTCCTTGGCCATGGCGGCATCGATGACCTCCCGGTCGAAGGCGATCCGTGCGGTGTGACCGCCGCGGCGGAGGTCGATACCGTCGACGTCCACGCCGGTCAGCCGCCAGCCGGTGCCGGGCTGGCCGGCGATCTGGTTGGCGTAGAGCTGGATCGCGTCGAGGTGGTCTCTGTTCATGTGTTCGAGGATGTCCGCTTCCGCGGCATCGATCGTGTAGCGGTCCGGCAAGCTCGGCATGAACGCGTCGGCTTCCAGCCAACTGGCCTTGGCGAACCCGCCGATCACGCGGGCGCGCTCGATCCGCATCTGCCAGTAGGCGAAGTCGCCGAAGCCTTCGTAGGCCCGAGCAGCCGGGTGCCGCGCCAGGTAGCGGCGGCGGAGCGGCTCGGAGTCCGCTGGCGGCAGCCGCGTGATCCGCCCCAACAGTGTCATCCGTTCGCCGGCCATGCGGTTGGCTAGATCACCCGTGCCGTCCAACAGCAGCGACGCGCGGTCGTCGGCCGTCAGGTGCCGAGTGTGGTCGGCGAGGTCGGAGAGCAGCATGACGGGCGTGCCGTCGTGGCCGGTGGCAAAGGCCACGAGCGAGGTGTAGGGCCAGCCGTCACGGTCGTCCGCCCGCGTGGCGAGCGACGCCATCGGCGCCGTTCGCAGCAGCCTACGCGCCAGCGCCGGGGCGTCGACCCGTTCGGCCGGAAGGTGCGGCTCATCCATGGAGGCCATGACTGTGGCGTTCTCTCCGGGGCGTCAACCGGCCTCGACGAAGTGCCAGACGTCGCCGTCGTCGATCCGCGCCAGACGGCCCAGTGCCACGAGGCGATTGAGGTGGGCCAAGGTCTCGCCGAGCGCGAAGCGGAGCTGGTGCGTGTCGGTGACCTTGGGGAAGAGCCGCCGCAGCGCCGCCGTCGCCGTCCCGCCGCTCCGGAGCGCGTCGAGGCATTGGTCGAGCCGCTCGTCGTGGTGGCGGACCAACGCTTCGATCCGGCTCGGCAGATCGACGAACGGCCAATCATGTGACGGCAGCACCCGCGTCGTCGCCGGCAGCGCCTGGAACGTCCGGCAACTGTCGAGGAAGAGGGCGAGCGGGTCGGCGCGGTCGGCGCCCGGCCAGACCGCTACGTTCGGGCTGATCCGCGGCAAGACCTGGTCGGCGGCGATCCACAGCGCCTCCGCCTCGCACCAGAAGGTCGCCTGTTCGGGGGCGTGGCCACGGCCCATGCGCACGGCCCAGCTCCGCTGGCCCATGACCAGCCGCGCCCCGTCGACGAGCGGCCGGAAGGCACGCGGCGGCGCTACGATGCGGCGGGGATAGACGTTGCCCTCCCGCCCCATCGCATCGAGCATCGAGGGTTCGAGGCCGGCCTGGCGGTAGAACTGCATGGCGGTCGCGAGTGCGTCCGCGCCGTCGTCGAGGAACAAGAGCCGGGCGGTCAGCCATTCGGTCTGTGGCATCCAAACCTCGGCGCCCGTCCGCGCTGCTAGCCACCCGGCCTGGCCGACATGGTCCGGGTGGAAATGGGTGACCACGAGCCGGTGGACGGGCTTTGTCGCCAGGAACCCGTCGAGCAGCGCCAGCCACAAGTCCCGGGTCGCTTCGTTGCCGAAGCCCGTGTCGATCAGAGTCCAACCGTCGCCGTCGTCGAGTGCCCACAGATTGACGTGATCGAGGGCGAAAGGCAGCGGAAACCGGAGCCACCAGATGCCCGGTTCGATCTCGAGCGGGGCGCCGAGAGCGGGGGTGTCAGGGCCGAAGCGCGGCGCCGGCGTCGGCGGCTTGGTCATGGGCGTTGCAGTTGGCCGGCGGTGCTCGCGCTCCGCGGCTTCGTCACGTCGCGGCTGGGCAGATGGTCCAGGCCGCCGAGGGTCCGATCCACGGTTGCGGTTCCTTTCGCACTGCCGCAGGCTATCCAAGTCGGTGTTTGCCAGCCGACTCGTCTCCGCTTGTTCGCATGGGATCGTCGGCAATGTCGATCGGTTTGCTCTGCGCCATCCCGCCCGAATGGCGTCATCTGCACGAAGCGATGGTGGACGTTCGTGAAGAGCACGTCGGACCGCTGATGTTCTCGCGCGGCCGCTTGGAGAGTCGCGACGTCGTGCTCGTCCAGGCCGGCGTCGGCAAGGTCAATACGGCGATGGTGGCGATTTTGCTGGCCGAACGGTTCGGCTGCCGGACGATCCTGTTCTCTGGGGTCGCCGGCGGCCTCGATCCGGCCTTGGCGATCGGTGACGTGGTGGTCGGCATCCACACTTTCCAGCACGACGCCGGAGTGATCGAGAATGGCGAACTGCAGCCCTATCAGGCGGGCCACGTGCCGTTCTTCAATCCGACCGATGCGTTCGGCTATCACAGTTCCGCGGGCTTGGTGGCGAGGACCAGGGCGGCGCTGGCTGATCTCGGCCTGCCGCCCCTGTCGTCCGCGGCGGGTGGCGAGGGGCGGCCGCCGCAGATCGTCTTCGGGACGATCGTCAGTGGCGACCAGTACGTCCATTGCGAGGCGACCCGCGAACGGCTGCACGGGCGGTTCAAGGCGCATGCGGTCGAGATGGAAGGTGGCGCGCTCGGCCAGGTCGGCGCCGTGCTGGGCGTCGACTGGCTGGACATTCGCGCCTTGAGCGACCTAGCCGGCGCCAGCTCGCGGATGGACTTCACGGCGTTCGTCGACGAAGTGGCGGCGACGTCGGCGGTGATCCTCAAGCGCCTCCTTCCGGCACTCTGAGCGAGCGGGCGCCATGCACGCGATCGCCGCTCTCGCAGCCTTCGATCTGCCGTTTCTGCGGCCGGCGCAGGATGCGTTGTGGTTGGCGGTCAAAGGCGAACTCGAGCAGCGAGGGATGGCCGGACTGCCGTCCAAGCTGACGCGGCCGATCGACGAGCGGCGGCTCTGGACGCATCCGGCAGTCCTGCTCGGCCAGCTCGACGCCTATCGCTTCGCCCAGGTGTTCCCGTCGAGCCTCTCGCCGGTGGCAGCACCACACTACGACGTCGAGGGCTGCGTCGGCCCGCTCTATCGCGCCGTGGTCGTGGTGCGCGACGAGGACCTGGCGCGGGCCTGGACGGATCTGGAGCTGCGCGTCGCAGCCGTGGAAGGTCTCGATCGGCTCGGGTCGTGGCGGCTGTTCAAGGCGTGGGTCGCCGGCGTCGTCGATCCGGCGGAGTTCTTCGGCCGGGTCATGATCAGCGGCGGTGCGATCGAGAGCCTGAGCCTGGTCCGGACCCGCGCGGCCGACTACGCCGTGCTCGACTGCGTCTCGTGGGCGCTGGTGCGCGAGCATCTGCCCGCGGCAGCGCTGGGCCTTCGCTATCTCGCCGAAACCGATCCAGGCTTGGCGCCACCCTTCGTCTGTTCCGCGGCCCGGCCGGGCGAGGACCGTCACCTCGTCTTCGATGCGCTCGACGCCGTCGTGCGTGGTGGGGCGAGCGCCGAGGTCTGCCGTCGCCTGCGCCTGGCGCTGGTCGAGCCGGCGGTGGCCATGGCCTACGACCAGGAGCCACGGCCGGTCGCTAGCACGATCACTTTGCTGTCGACGGCGCGCAGCCAACGCCAGCCGTGACGTTGCCGACGCGCGGCGTCAGACCAGGCCGAACGGCAGCGGGCGGCCGGCGAAATGGGCGTCGAGATTGTCGAGGCAGCAAAAGCCCATCGCGTTGCGCGTGTCGACCGTGGCGCTGCCGATGTGCGGCAAGGCAAACACGCTGTCGAGTGCCAGAAGGCCCGGATCGACGTTCGGCTCGTCGTGGAACACGTCGAGGCCCGCAGCGAACAGGTGACCGCTCGCCAGCGCGACCTTGAGCGCCGTCTCGTCGACGAGAGCGCCGCGGGCGGTGTTGACCAGGATCGACCCCGGTTTCATCTGCGCGAGGAACTCGCCGTCGACCATGAGCTTGGTCTCGGGCGTTGCCGGGCAGCTCAGCGACACGGCGTCGACTTCGGGTAGCAGCGAATCGAGCCGGTCGTGGAAGACGGCGCCCTGCTCCTCGTCGGCCGGCAAGCGGTGACGGTTGTGGTAGTGCACCGCCAAGCCGAAGCCGCGGGCGCGACGGGCGATGGCGCGACCGATGCGGCCCATGCCGACGATCCCGAGTTTGCGCCCGTGCAACTCCATCCCGACGAACTGGGTGGTGTGGAAGCCGGTCCACCGGCCGCCGCGAAGCGTCGACGTTGCTTCGACGACCCTGCGCGCGGCGCCAAGGAGGCAGAGCATGGCGATGTCGGCGACGGCCTCGGTCAACACGTCGGGCGTGTTGCCGACGCGGAGACCGCGGGCCTTGGCGGCCTCGAGGTCGATGTGTTCGTAGCCGACGGAGAAGGTCGTCAAAATCGTCACGCGTTTGGGAAGAGCGGCGATACGTGCTGCGTCCCATTTCATAGGCGACGCCGTGATGATGCCGTCGGCATCGGCAAGACCGGCTGCGACTTCGTCGTCGTTCAACGGCCGATCGTCGTCGTTCAGACGGGCGTCGTAGTCGGCGATCAATCGTTCGGTCACGGCCGGCGGTAACCGTCTGGTCACGAAGATGGTGGGACGTGTGCCTGCCATGACCATTGTCCTTTCGGCGTTGACCGTGCGGTTGTACGCGGGAGCGGCGTAACGCAGGGCGGACGATTGCGCTAGGCGCCGTCGTTCGGTCGGGCATCGGGAAGGAGTTGATTTGAAGACCATTTGTCGTGTCGCGATGGTTGCGGCTTTGATGTTGCCGGCCGACGGCGTCGCCGGTGCAGCACTGGCATCGCACCGCGCATTCTATCTGCTGAGCTTGGCCGAAGCGGGCGGCGGGCTGGTCGACGCCAAGGGTGGGTTGGCCCTCGAGTGGCGTGACGCCTGCGAGGGTTTCGTCACACAGCAGCGGCTGTCGTTCGTTGCGCTGACCGAAACCGGCGGGACTCTGACCCACGACGTCCGCTTCTCCAGCTTCGAAGCCGCCGATGGCTCCGCGCTGCAATTCGTCATGCGCAGCTACATGGACGGCGAGATTTTCGACGACGTTCGTGGCGAGGCGATACGCGTCGGCGATCAGGTGAGGGCGATCTACAGCGAACCGGAGGAGACCGAGCTCATGCTGCCGGAGGAGACGGTGTTCCCCTCGGAGCACATGTCACGTCTGCTGGGCCAGGCCGCGGCCGGCGACCGGTTGGTGACCTACACCGTGTTCGACGGCGCCGGGCAGCTCGACGAAGCGTTCTCCGCGGTCACGGCCGTCGTCGGCGAGCCCACGGCGATCGAGGGTGATGCCGGCGCCAAGGCGTGGCCGATGGCGCTCGCGTACCACACACCCGGCGACAGCGGCGCCGATCTGCCGGTCTTCGAGTTGCGGTTCGACTTGACGGACCGCGGCATCATGCAACGGATCGAGCTGGACTACGGCGACTTCGCCTTGCGTGCGCATCTCGATGACCTCGAGTTGCTCGGCGCTACCGCTTGCGGCTGAGCTGGCAGGGCGTCGCGGTCAGAGACCGATCGAACGCAACGTGCGCCGTCATGAGCTTTCCGCCATCGCAACGAGCAGACGTCTCGATGGTTCGTCGGCCGGGAACAGCATCTCGATCTTGAGTTCGGACAAAGCGATGTCGTCGGTGGCGCCGAACTGGGCAACGGTGGAGAACAGCGACAGGGTCGCGTCGTCGAGGCGATAGCGCGTCGGCACGAACGCCGAGAACGCCGGCGCAGCGTCCGGATGGGTTCTGGACGTGCCGTCGCCAAGCGCGGCTATGCCCGCGTCGAGTACGGGATCGCCACCGAGATGAGCGCTCTCGGTGCGCAGTCGGGCGGTCACGTGCGCCAGCACCTCGTCCAGATTCGCGAGCGCCTCGCGGAGCAGGTGATTGCTGGCCAGGGCGTCGATCAGGCTGTCGCCGGGGCCAAGCCCCAGCCCGGAGAAGAGCTGCGCGGCGGTGCGATTCAGCTCCACCAGATTCCAGTGACGATCGACGGCAAAGGCAGGGAACGGGGCATGACGTTCCAGCATCCAGTCGACCGCCAGGCGTACCGGTCGCATGTCGGTCTCGGTGAGCGCGCGCTCGGCATAAGCATGGGCGAACCCCGCGGCGGCCAGGAGCTGGTTTCTGGCGGCGCGCGGCACCTCGAGCTCGTCGCACAGCCGGAGCACCATCGTGCGGCTGGGCCGCGCGCGCCCGGTTTCCAGGAACGAGATGTGGCGTGGCGAGACCTCGGCCGACAGGCCGAGATCGAGCTGGCTCATCCTTCGCCGCGCCCGCCACTCCTTCATCGCCACGCCGAAGGCGCAGGTCATGTCTTGGCCCTTTCGCTTTCGTGCCCTCCCAGCATAGCGGCGATCGCTCCGACTGCGCTTACCTCCGGGGTAATTGTCCGGCGCCGAGCAATCTTCGAGAACCCTGGCCAGCCATCAGCGGTGGAGGAACTTCGATGTCTCATCAAGCCAGCATCAGGATGCTCGAGATCGCCTGCTTCGTCGTGATCGGGTTCGGTCTCTTGTTGTTTTCGACTTTGTGGACGCCGACGGCCGGGTTGCTGCACCGGTTCGTCGATCTCGCGTTCTTGCCGGTCGACGGGGCGCAGAACGTCGCGTCAGACCCAGCTTGGCTGATGACGGCGATTTCGGGCGGCGTCCTGGCGGGTTGGGGTGTCATGGCGTGGCTCGTCACCACCCGCGTGTTCGCCCACGAGCCGTCGGCCGGCAAGGCGATCATCCTGCCGAGTTTGCTCGTTTGGTTCGTCATCGACGGCGCCGGTTCGATCCTGGTCGGCGCCTGGTTCAACATGGTCATGAACACGGCATTCCTGCTCATGTTCGCGGTGCCGGTGCTGTCGTTGACGCCGCGACCTGGCGCGACCGCGAGCTGAGATCGCCGGAGCTGTGCGGGGCTGCAAGCGCTCGCACGCCATCACCGATGGTCGGCGGGGACGATCTTCAGCGTCGCATGTCCCGCCCGAGCCAAGCGGCACCGCGCACGCCCGAACTGTCGCCGTGCCGGGCTTTGCGCAAGGGTGTGTCGATGCTGTCGGCGAAGGTGTGGCGTTGCCATCTTGCGGGCACGCTGGCGTAGAGTTCGTCGACGTTGGAGACGCCGCCGCCGAGCACGATGACGTCGGGATCGAACAGGTTGATCACCGCCGCCAAGCCGCGCGCCAGACGCCCGTTGTACCGGTCGAGCACGGCGCGGGCCGGCTCGTCGCCGCTAGCGGCGCGGGCGACCACCGCCGGTGCAGCGACGGCGGTGCCGATCACCTCTGCCGCGTAGTGCTCCAGGCCCGTGCCGCTGAGCCACAGCTCCTGGCAGCCGTGCAGGCCGCACCAGCAGGCGGGGCCAGGAAGCTCGTCCGGTTCAGGCCAGGGCAAGGGGTTGTGCCCCCATTCCCCGCCGATGCCGTTGTGCCCCCCGAGAACCTGGCCGTCGACGACCAGCCCGCCACCGCAACCGGTGCCCAGGATCACGGCGAACACGGCGCGGGCGCCAGCCCCGGCGCCGTCGGTCGCTTCGGAGAGGGCCAGACAGTTGGCGTCGTTGGCGAAAGCGGCGGGTCTTGCGAGCCGCGTCTCCAGGTCGACGCCGAGCCGCCGGCCGTTGAGCCAGGTCGAGTTGGCGTTGCGGATGAGGCCGGTGCGCGGCGAGATCGAACCCGGATGGCCGATGCCGACGGTGCAACGCGTGCCGAGCTCCGCTTCTGCTCCCTCGACCAGCGCCGTGATCGCCTCGATCGTCGCGTCGTAGTCACCGCGGACGGTCGGCACCCGTCGGCGCAGCAGAAAGGCGCCGTTCTCGTCGAGCACGGCGATCTCGGTTTTCGTCCCGCCGAGATCGATGCCGATGGCGGGTGTGGTCAAAGTCTGCGCGACTTACTTGATCTTGGATTCCGTAAATTCGACGTGCTTACGGATCTTCGGATCGTACTTCTTCATCTTCATTTTCTCGGTGATGTTCCGAGTGTTTTTCTTGGTGGTGTAGAACGTGCCGGTGCCAGCCGTGCTGACCAGCTTGATCAAGATGGATGTGGGCTTCGCCATGGCGGGAACCTCGGAGCGGAAAGGGGCGCCAGAAGGTGAGCAATCGCGGCGGCGATGTCAACGTCGGCTCGACGCGGATGGCGTTGACCGGCGCGGCGTCGACGCTCACTCTCGGCACAACCAAAAGGGAGGGTGCCATGTCGGCCGTGGGTCTTCGGGCAATCGTTTTCGCCGTTGTGCTGTTGTTGCCAGTCGCCGCCTTGGCCCAAGACTCGCCCAAGCGTGTGTTGGTGTTCGGCGACAGCCTGACCTGGGGGTGGACCCCGGTGGAGCCGATCGTGCCGACGACGCGTCACGAACCCGCCGATCGGTGGACCACCGCCCTCGGCGACGCGCTGGGTGACGGGTACACACTGGTGGTCGAAGGGTTGAGTGGCCGCACCACCAACGTCGACGATCCGAACGATGTGAAGTTGAACGGCGCCGACTATCTGCCCGCAGCGCTCGCCTCGCACGAGCCACTCGACCTCGTGATCATCTTGTTGGGGACCAACGATACCAAGACCTATCTCGACCGGACGCCGTTCGAGATCGGGCTCGGCATGGGTGAGCTGATCAACATCGTGCAGGAATCGCCTGGCTGGGATTGGACGGATTACCCGACGCCGGCCGTGCTGGTGATCAGCCCGCCGCCGCTCGGCGAAACGATTGCACCCATGGCGGCCGACATCTTCGCCGGTTCACGTGCGAAGAGCGAAGCATTGCCCAAGGTCTACGAGGCGATCGCGGCCGCCGGCGGTGCCGGGTTCTTCGACGCGGGCACGGTGATCGAAACCGACGGTGTCGACGGCATCCACTTCACCGCCGCGACCAACGCGACGCTCGGCACGGCGGTGGCTGCCGAGGTCAAGGCCCTGCTCGGCGACTGATGGCGCTACCGGATTGACGCATTCCGAAGGTCGATCTTCGCCGGTTCCGCCTCGGACCGAGCGTGGACCGCAGCAGGCGGTGTCCGGACGAACGCTTTGCGAACGTCGATCGACCTCATGATCCATGAACGGCGCCGGCTTCTCTCCCTCACTCTCGATGCGCGTTCTCGAGTGTCTCCATGTCGGCGTTCAGTCTGGCAGCCGCAGGCGGCAGATCGGCATCGACGCCGGGCTTGCCTCATGGAACTGGTCCAGCAGCGGATCGCGTCGCACGCGGTAGCCCGGCTCGTTGGGAACGAAGGTGGTTCGGAAAGCAGCTGAATCGCGAAAGCGGACCGGAAAGCCGGGAAACCAGCAGTCGCACCAACGCTAATCGATTGGGAACGTGGTGGGCGCACAAGGACTCGAACCTTGGACCCGCTGATTAAGAGTCAGCTGCTCTACCAACTGAGCTATACGCCCGCGGCGGCTGAAGTACGCCGAAGGCCACGGAGCGTCAAGCGGTTTGGGCGAGCTGGTGCCGACGGCGTTGAAGGCAGGCCCGCGTCTTGCTATTCGGGTCTGGTGCGGGTGTAGCTCAGTGGTAGAGCGCCAGCTTCCCAAGCTGGATGTCGCGAGTTCGACCCTCGTCGCCCGCTCCATTCTCTTGGGCTCAGGTCCCTGCCAGCCAACGGAAAGCTTGGCGCCAGAGGCGGGCATAGCCGGGCCAGGCGACGAACGATTCGGGTAGCCAGTGCGGGCCGATGTCGGACGTCCAGGCCAGGGTTCGCCCGGCGCCGACGGTGGCTGTTGCGAGTAGCGGGTGGCCGCCGTGGTCGGCGGGAGTGCGCAAGAGCACCGTGGCCTCGGGTTTGGCGACGACCTCGTTCAGGCCGAGCAGGACCGGCCAGGGACCATCCAAGCCTTCCAGGATGGGGTGCGTGGCGCCGGTCGGCTCGGCGCTGAAGCCCTCCGGCACCTCGAGCCGGTCGTCGATCGGCAGACACGTGACCGGCAGGACGGCCTCGACCGGGGTCTTGTGCCAGCGGGCGGCACCGTTGATGCCCTGGAAGCTGAAGTAGCCACCGATCATCGCCAGCCCGCCGCCGCCCTCGACATAGGCGCGGAGCAGTTTCAGGCGGTTGGGGACCGTCTTGCCGCTGAGCCACACGTCGGGGTGCAGGAGCAGCGTGTTGGCGCCGAGGTCGGAGAGGACGACCACGTCGAAGCTCTGCAGTGCCTCG
Source organism: Pseudomonadota bacterium (assembly GCA_039818825.1). Taxonomy (GTDB): domain Bacteria; phylum Pseudomonadota; class Alphaproteobacteria; order Geminicoccales; family Geminicoccaceae; genus JBCBTD01. The sequence goes on along the minus strand of JBCBTD010000005.1, from coordinate 80,192 downwards.
AGGGTGAGCGGGAATGCGGTCGCGGTCTCATGGGCCTTCATGTAGACGAGCTCGACGTCGCTGCCTTCGAGCGCTGCGACCAACGGTTCCGCGCCCAGATGGAACGTCACCGACCCGAACTGGTCGAAGCCCTTGTAGTGGGTAGCCGCGCTCACCCAGCTCTCGCCGGCCAGCAGCACGCGAATCATGGACGTTCTCCCTCGGGGCGGCCGTCGAAAACGGCGCGCGGATTGTCGACCAGCAGACCGCGGATCGCCGCTTCGGCGACGCCGTGGCGGCGCAGCCTCGGGACGAACCGCTCCAGCACGTGCGCGTAGCCGTTTCCGCCATAGGCAGAGAGCATCATCTTCAAGAAGACGTCCTGCGACAGCAGCAACCGGTCGCCGATACCCACGTCGACGAGCCGTGCCAGCGCACTGGCCGTCTGCTCGTCGGCCGGGCACTGCACGCCCTGGTCCGCGTAGAAAAAGTCCATGCCGAGCATGTCGTACTCGACGAACGCGCCGCGCCGAGCACAGGCGACCTGGTAGTCGGGGTCGTCGAAGCTCGGGTTCATGTGGCAGAGCACCGTGTGCCGCGGATCGCCACCTTCGCCTTCGACGACGTCGAGCACGTCCAGCCCCAGGCGGAACCATCCCGGAAGATGGACCATCAGCGGCAGGCCGGTCCGCCGTTGGGCGCGGGCTGCTGCCTGCAGCGATTTCCGTTCGGTGGCGGTGAAGTCGGACGAGACACCGATCTCGCCGATCAGGCCGATCCGCACCCCGTCGACGCCGGTGATCGCCTCCGCGACGATCTCGTCGGCAATGGCATCGATCGACATGGCGGCGAGTTCGGGCGGGTGGGAGCTTTCGAGGTAGTAGCCGGCGGCCATGACGAGGTGCAGGCCGGTCGCCTCGCTGATCCGCCGCAGGCCTGCGGGGTTCCGACCGATGCCGCGGCAAGTCGGGTCGACGACCGTCGCACCGCCGGCACTGCGAAAGGCGGCGAGCTCGGTGATCGCCAGACGCTCGTCGTCGAGGCGGCAGTTGTCGAGGTTGACGAACGGGTCGTCTCGCAGCGCGGCGAGGATGCCAGCGTGCACCGGCTCCGTCGCCAGGTGCCGTCTTGCCGGCGACGACGGTCGATGCCACCAGCAGCGAACGTCGTTGAGGATGTGCTCGTGGGGCAGGGTGACGCCGAGTTCGTGGCTGGCGATCGGGCCCTTCACCGTCATCACGCGACCGGAGCGGACGTGGCAGGGGCTGAGCTCGCTCACCGGCGGCCTCCGCGTTCGCCCAGCCGCTGCAGCATGCGGGTGTTGAGCCAGATCGCGGCGAGGATGATGAGGCCGGTGACGATCTGGGTGAAGAACGGTGAGACGTGCGCGAGGATCAAGCCATTGCCGATGACGGCGATGGTGAGCGCACCCAACACCGTGCCGATGATGGTTCCGCGTCCGCCCATCAAGGCGGTGCCGCCAAGAACCACTGCGGCGATGACTTCGAGCTCGAATGCAACGGCCGCGTTGGAGGACCCCGAGCCGAGCCGCGCGGCGATGATCAGCCCGGCCAGCGCTGCGGCCGTGCCGGTGAGGACGTAGGTGAGCTGGGTCGTGCGTCGCGTCGGGATGCCGGCTCGCCTTGCCGCCTCCGCGTTGGTGCCGATCGCGGTCACGTAGCGGCCGAAGCGGCGCTGAGTGAGGACGACCCAGCCGACGATGGCGACGGCGACCGCCAGGATGGCGGGCAGTGGAACACCGAACACCCAGCCGCGACCAAGCTGGACGAACCAGCTGTCCGGGCTGATCGGGATCGAGAAGCCTTGGGTGAGCAGTAGGGCCACGCCACGCAGGATCGACAGGCCAGCGAGAGTGACGATGAAGGCAGGTATCGCCTCGTGGGCAACGAACCAACCCTGCACCGCGCCGACGACGGCGCCGGTACCGAGCATCAGCACGACGACCAGCGGCCAAGGCACGCCCTCTTGGAGCGTAGTGGCGGCAAGGGCATTGACCAGTGCCACGGTGGAGCCGACCGAAAGATCGATCCCGCCGGTGGTGATGACGAAGGTCATGGCAACCGCCACGATCAACAGCGGCGCCGACTGGCGTAGCAGGTTGAGCAGGTTGGCACGGCTGGCAAAAGCGTCGGTGCCGAGCGAGAACACCAAGACCACGAGCACGAAGAAGGCGGCGATCGACAAGGTCGGCGCTTCGGCGCGGAGAAAGTCGAGCCACGGATTGCCGACCGGGCGTCGGCTCCGCTCCGCGCCAACGTCAGTGGTCATCGCCGCGCCTCGCGCCGGGTAGCCGCTGGCCGACGATGAGATGGACGAGGTCTTCGAGATCGGTCTCGGCAATGCGCCGCTCGGCCACCTTTGTCCCCTCGTACATCACGGCGATGCGGTCGCAGACGCGGAACAGGTCCTGCAGCCGATGCGTGATCAGGACGATCGACACGCCTTGGTCGGCGAGGCGGCGGATGAGGCGCAGCACCGCGTCGACCTCGGCCACGGCGAGGGCCGAGGTCGGTTCGTCCATGATCAGGACGCGGGGTGCGAACGCCGCCGCCCGGCCGATCGCGATCGACTGCCGCTGGCCGCCGGAGAGCTGTGCGACGAGGGCGCGGACGTTGGGGATGTGGATGTCCAGCGCGTCGAGATGAGCCCTCGCCTCGCTGCGCATCTGCTGGTGATCGAGGAACCTCAGGCCGAACCGCGAACGCATCGGCTCGCGGCCGAGGAACAGGTTGCCGGCGACGTCGATCGTGTCGCAGAGCGAGAGGTCCTGGTAGACCATCTCGATCGCCCGGGCGCGGGCATCGGCGGGCCCGTCGAAGCGCACCGCTTCGCCATCGATCTCGATGCTGCCGGCGTCGGCGACGTAGGTGCCGGCGACGATCTTGGTGAGCGTCGACTTTCCGGCCGCGTTGTCGCCGACCAGCCCAAGCACCTCGCCTGGCCAGAGCTCCAGGTCGACCCCGCGCAGCGCCTCGATCGAGCCGAAGCGCTTTTCGATTCCGCGAAGGCGAATCCGCGGCGCCGGGGAGCCGTTGGCCGCCGGCCCCGGCGCCGCTGTCGTCACTCGAAGATCGCGCGGTAAGGGTCGACGTTCTCGTTGGTCACGATCGTGACCGGTACGGCGATCTCGGCCGGCACGCTCGATCCGTTGATCGCGTCGACCAGGGCCTGCACGGCTGCGGCACCCATGCCGGCCGGGTCCTGCTGGACGACGCCGACGACGTAGCCTTCGTCGATCCCGCGAATGGCACTGGCGGTCAGGTCCCAACCGACGATCCGCACGTCGTCCTGGCGGCTCTGGCTCTCGACGGCCGCGACCGCGCCGAGCAGGGCCGGTTCGCCGGTGGCGTAGATCGCGGTCATGTCCGGGTTCGCCGTCATCAGGTTCTCGGCCGCGCTCATGGCGTTGTCCTGGACGTTCCGCCCGTCGACCACCCCGGCCATGGTCACGCCGGGGGCACTCGCCACCACCTCTTCGAACCCTTCCTGGCGGACGTTCTGGATGAACGAGTTGAGCGCACCGACGATGCCGAGCTTTGCCTCGCCGCCCATCTCGTCGTTCATGTAAGTAACGAAGTGCTCGCCTATCAGCTTGCCAGCTTCGGCATTGTCGACACCGACCTGGGCGATCTGCGGCCCTTCCGGGAGGATCGCGTCGACCGCGACGACCGGGATGCCGGCCTCATGGGCGGCTTCGACGGCCGGCATCACACCGTTGACGTCGATCGCCACCACGATCAGTCCGTCGACACCCTGGGCAACGTAGGTCTCGATCGCGTTGTTCTGTGCCGCGGGGTCGTTGTTGGCGTTGAAGATGACCAACTCGGCGCCGAGTTCCGTCGCCTTCGTTTCGGCCCCCTGGTTCATTTGAGTGAAGAACAGTGCCTGTTGGTTGATCTGGACGAGGGCGAGGTTCTGCGCGTCGGCTGCGGCGGGAGCGCCCAGCCACGAAGCACCGGCGAGAAGGGCGGAAAGCAGGAGTCGACGCATCGCCATGGTTCTTCCTTTCGTTCGGTGGCCCGACCGCGAAGGCGGTGGACTGAAACGTTCAAATGGTGAACTCGGCGGCCGTCAAGCCGTGATCCTGCGCGCCTTTGCTCAGGACCGAGCGGCTGGCGCCGGCGACGGCGAATGCGAGCGCGGTGGGTGCTGCAAGACCGGTCAGCTGAGCCGCCAAGAGGCAACCGGTGAAGGTGTCGCCGGCCCCTGTCGTGTCGATCGGCACGAGTGCGGGCGCTCGGGACTGAGCGACGACCTCGCCGGCGCTGATCAACATCGCGCCATCGGCGCCGAGCGTGAGCGCGATCGTGCCGGGGAGCACCGCCAGCTTCTGAGCCAAGCGGCGGCCGAGATCCCCATCGCCGCCGGAACGTCCGGTGAGGAGGCGCGCAGCACCGCGATCGACGACGACGAGGTCGAAGCCGGTAGCGACGTTGAGGCTGCCGGCAACCCCCAGCCGTTCGACGTCGCGGCTGACGAGGTGGGTCGCAAGGCGCAAGCTGGACGCGCGCAGGTCGGGCAGCACAGGCGCCATACCGAGGAGTTGGTCGGCCTGGACGTAGAGTGCGCCCACCGGTCCGGGAGCGTTCCGGCGGTCCGCGAGCCACACGCCGACGGCGCCGGGCGCGACCTGCAAGGGCTCGTTGAGGATCGTGCGGTGACCGTTCGGCTCGACCAGGATGATGCAGCGCGAGAGACGGGCACCCCGCACGCGCGACGCGGGATGCAGAGCAACCCGTCGCGATGTCAATAGGTCGGCCGCCCAGTCGCTGTCGCCGTCCTCGCCGATGACGGCGAGCATGTCGACGGCGACATCGAGCGGCGGACCGAGGCCGGCGGCGGTGACGGCGACATTGGCGGCGCGCCCGCCGAGGCGTTGATCGATGGAGGCCGCGACCGCCCGGTCGTCGCGGTGCGGCAGCACGTCGACCTCGGCGCGGTGGTCGGCGCAGAGATAGCCGATGCAGCCGAGGCGCGGCCTTGCCGGGTCCGTCGGTAGCGGGCGTCGTTCGCGCCGGGCGAACAGTGCACGCGCTGCCGGGTCGGGCCGATAGCCGAGCTTGGCGACCGCTGCTTCGACCATCGCCCGCGTCTCGGGTCTGACCGGCCGGCGGCCCGTCACGACGTTCGACACGGTGCCGACCGAGACGCCGGCGGCGGCGGCGACCTCGCGGAGCGTTGCCCGGCGGCTCATGGCCCCGCCAGTGCGCGCAACTCGGCACGGGTCGGGAAGACGTCGGCGGTGCCGGCCCGACCGGCCTGGAGACTTGCCGCACGCACCGCGAGCTCGAGCGCCGTTGACGGCGAATCGCCGAGATCGAGGCGACCCACGAACACCCCGCACAAGACGTCACCAGCGCCCACGGTGTCGACGGCCTCGACCGTCGGCGCAGGCACCCTGGTCGTCTGGTCACCGATCCGTAGGACTGCGCCGGCGGCGCCGAGGGTCCTCACCGACATGGGTGCGAGGCTCGTGTCGACGGCGGCGGCTTCGACTTCGTTCACCACCAGCAAATCCACCTGTGCTGCGAGCGGCGCCTGCGCCGGGTCGATCGGCGAGGCGTTGAAGGCGATCCGCAAGCCGGCACGGCGGCCGGCTTCGATCGTCGCGGTCGTTTGCCGAGGCTCGAGGTTGGCCTGCAACAGGAGCCAGCCGCCCGCCGGGGTGGCCGCGATCGCGGCTGCCACGGCGGCTTGGGGCAGCGCGCGCGTCGCCGTGGCGGTCGTGACGACGACGTTCGCGCCAGCTTCGTCGACGACGATGCAGCTCTCGTCCGTCGGCCCGGTTCCCAGCACGAGATGCCCGGGATCGATGCTCTCGTCCCTCAGCATGTCCCGGATCAGCACCCCCGGCGCGTCGTCACCGACCGCAGCGACCAAGGTGACGACGGCGCCACTACGCGCCGCCATCATCGCCTGGTTGAAGCCTTTGCCGCCTGGACCCACGGGACCACGCGCGGCGAGGATCGAACTGCCAGCACGAGGCAAGGCGGCGACCCGAAACGAGCGGTCGACCGTCGCATTGCCGACCACCAGCACGCTCACGCCAATCGTCCCTCCGGAGAAAATCGCCCGTTCAGAGCAAACCTCCACCTCTTGAGATAAGCATTGAAACGTTGGAACACCAACCGCCCACGGTGGAACCGTCAGCGCAACCGTTGGATCGCCGCCACGAAGGCGTCGGCTCGTTCGGGTCGACGGCGGTCCGCCAAGCGTCGCCCTGCTTCAAGGACGACGCGAAGACGGCCCTGTCGGCAACGGTCAGGACGTCCCCGACGTTCGCGACGATGACGCCGCTGCGGACCCGGACGGGCAGGGCGAAGGCGCTCGTGATCGTCCGTTGTCCTTTCCATGTCGGCGGCGACAGCCAACATGGCGGTTCGGGCTGCCCGCGCATTGACCCGTCGGCTCTTTCGTTTTCCAACGCCCTGGAAAAATCGACACGGCGAGGGAGGTTGGGTGATGGCCGAGCACGTTCTGGCGATCGACCAGGGAACGACCAGCACACGGGCGGTGGTGTTCGACGCAGGCGGCGCCATGCGCGGCGTCACCCAACAGGAACTCACCCAGCACTTCCCGCAGAGCGGCTGGGTCGAGCACGACGCCGAGCAGATTTGGTGCGACGTGCTCGCCACCTGCAAGGAAGCGTTGGTCAACGCAGGTCTTGTTGTCACCGACATTGCCGCCATCGGCATCACCAATCAGCGCGAGACCACGGTCGTTTGGGAAAAGGCGACGGGCCGACCGATCCATCGTGCGATCGTTTGGCAGGATCGCCGGACGGCGCCGCTCTGCCGCGAACTGGCCGCCGACGGCCTGGAGGCGCATGTTCGCGACCGGACCGGGCTGGTGATCGACAGCTATTTCGCCGGTACCAAGCTTGCCTGGATCCTCGACAACGTCAGGGGCGCCCGCGCCGCCGCGGCGAGGGGTGAACTCGCCTTCGGCACGATCGACTGCTACCTGCTCTGGCGCCTGACGGGCGGCCGCGTCCACGCGACAGATGCGGGAAACGCCAGCCGCACGCTGCTCTACGACATCGTCGACGGTGTCTGGGACGAAACGATGCTGTCCCGGTTGCAGATCGACAGGAGCTTGCTCCCGGAGGTCAAGGACAACAGCGGCTTCTTCGGCGAGACCGAGCCCGCGCTGGTCGGGGGAGTGCTGCCGGTGACCGGTATGGCTGGCGATCAGCAGGCGGCGACGTTCGGCCAGGCCTGCTTCGAACCGGGGATGATCAAGAGCACCTACGGTACCGGGTGCTTTGCGCTGCTCAACATCGGCGAGCGACCGGTGCCATCCGAAAACCGGTTGATCACGACGGTGGCGTGGCAGTTGGATGGGCAGCGGACCTACGCCATCGAAGGCAGCATCTTCGTCGCTGGTGCCGCGGTGCAATGGCTGCGGGACAAGCTCGGCGTCGTTGCCACCGCCGCCGCCACCGATGCGATGGCGCAGACCGTGGACGACAGCGGCGGCGTCTACATGGTGCCGGCTTTCACTGGCCTCGGCGCACCGCATTGGGACCCTGACGCCCGTGGTGCCTTGTTGGGCCTTCATCGCGACGTTGGCCTTGGCCATGTGGTGCGCGCCACGCTCGAAGCGGTGGCCTATCAGACCAGCGATCTGATGAACGCAATGGTCGCCGATGCCGACGCCGCCGGCATCAGTCGGGCGACGGCACTTCGGGTCGACGGAGGCATGGTTGCCAACGACACCGTTTGCCAGGCCCTGGCCGACGTTCTCGGCGTGCCGGTCGAGCGACCGCAGGTCATCGAGACCACGGTGCTCGGTGCCGCCTATCTTTCAGGCTTGGCTGTCGGAGTTTACCGCAGCCTCGACGACGTGGCGGCGGCGTGGCGGTGCGAGCGGCGTTTCGAGCCCACGTGGAGTGCGGATCGCCGCGCTGCGGCACTCGCCGGTTGGCACACGGCGGTCGCCAGGGTGAAGAGCGAGCGCGGCTGACGCCTGCGTCGTTCGCCCGGGTTTTTCGTGTACGGACGACCACCTCTCGGGCATCGTCGCGCGCCAGGGGCGGAAGGTTGTTTGGGGGGCAGGCGTCGTGGACGACGTGGGACAGAGCTACGACCTCGTCGTGGTCGGCGGTGGAATCAACGGCGTCGGCATCGCACGCGACGCGGCCGGGCAGGGGCTCTCCGTCCTGCTCTGTGAGAAGGACGATCTGGCCAGCCACACGTCGAGCTGGTCCTCCAAGCTGCTCCACGGCGGCCTGCGTTATCTCGAGTACTACGAGTTCCGCCTGGTGCGCGAAGCGTTGATCGAGCGCGAGGTGTTGCTGCGGGCAGCACCGCACCTCGTCAAGCCGATGCGGTTCGTGCTGCCCCACAGCCCCGAGCAGCGGCCGCGGTGGCTCATCCGCATCGGTCTGGCGCTCTACGACAACCTGGGTGGCCGCAAGATCCTGCCACCGTCAGCGGCAGTCGACCTCCGACGTGGGCCCATGGGCGGTCCCCTCAAGCGCGCCTACCCGCAAGGATTCGTCTACTCCGACGCTTGGGTCGACGACAGCCGCTTGGTCGTCCTCAACGCCCTGGCTGCCGCTGAGCACGGCGCCGACATCCGGACGCGGACGGCGTGCACCGGCGCCGCGCGCGATCCCGACGGCTGGCGGGTGACGTTGACGGACCAGCGGACGGGCAGCTCGTCCGTCGTCGGCGCGCGGGCGGTCGTCAACGCCGCGGGGCCTTGGGTTTCGCGGTTCATCGACCAGGGGCTCGGCATCGCCACCACGCACGGCGTGCGGTTGGTCAAGGGCAGCCACGTCGTGATCCCCGCGCTCTACGACGGCGACCACGCCTACATCATGCAGAACGACGACAAGCGCATCATCTTCGCGATCCCCTATCAGGACGGACAGCTGACGATCATCGGCACGACTGACCTCGCCTACGAGGGCGACCCGGGGGAGGCGCGGATCGACGACGACGAGGTCGCCTACCTGCTTGCAGTGGTGAACCGATACTTCGTCCGCCAGACCACGCCGGACGACATCGTCTGGAGCTATTCCGGTGTGCGGCCACTCTACGACGACGCTTCCGGCAATCCGTCGGCGGTGACGCGCGACTACGTCTTCGATCTCGACAGCGGCGAGGGGCGACCGCCGCTCCTCTCGGTGTTCGGCGGCAAGCTGACGACCTATCGCAAGCTCGCGGAGCACGCGCTCGCCAAGCTGGCGCCCGCTCTGGGCACCGAGGCCAAGACCTGGACCGCCGGCGCCGCGCTGCCCGGCGGCGATGTGGACGACGCCGACTTCGATGCCTTTCTTGCGGCTCAACGCAACCGCTATCGTTGGCTGCCTTTGCCGATGGCGCGCCGGCTCGCCCATGCCTACGGCACGCGCATCGACTGCGTTCTCGGCGATGCCCGCGGTCTCGACGATCTGGGCGAACTCTTGGGTGGGAATCTCTACGCCCGCGAGCTCGACTACCTGGTCCGCGAGGAGTGGGCCGTCACGGCGGACGACGTGTTGTGGCGCCGGACCAAGCTCGGCCTCTCGCTGGACGATGCGGCCCAGGCGCGGGTGCGGGCTTGGTTGGCGAAGAACGAGCCGGCCGCCGGTGAGGCTGCGGCAACGCCCTGATCGCCGGCGAGTTGGCGAACGGGGCCAAAGGGAGGCCAGTGGCGATGGTCGACGACGAAGGCATCCCCATCGTACCCGGCGTCCGGCCGGGCCTCCGGGTCGCGATCAGCGCTGGTGCCGCCGGCATCGGCCGTGCCATTGCGGAGACCTTCATCGCCCACGGTGCCCGTATCGCCCTGTTCGACATCGACGAAGCGGCGCTCGCGGGCTTCCAGGCGGCCCATCCAGGTCATCTGACGACGGTCGCCGATGCCGGTAGCACCCACGACGTCGAGCGCTTCGCCAGTGCCGCGCTGGCCCATCTCGGCGGCCTCGACGTGCTGGTGAACAACGCCGGCATCGCCGGCCCGACGGCGCCGCTCGAGGACATCACTGCTGCCCAGTGGCGGCGGACGGTGGACGTGAACCTGAACGGCATGTTCGACCTGACACGCTGTATGGTGCCGGCGTTGCGAGCGGCTGCCGGCGAGCACGACGCCGCCTGGATCACCAACCTCGCGTCGGTCGCAGGCCGGCTCGGCTTCGCTCACCGCACGCCCTATGCGGCGACCAAGTGGGGCGTGGTTGGTCTCACGCAGACCTTGTCCATGGAGCTCGGCCCAGCCGGTATCCACGTCAATGCGCTGCTGCCCGGCCCGGTCGAGGGCGAGCGCATCGAACGCGTGTTCGAGGGCAAGGCCGCCGCCCTGGGGATCTCACCCGAGCAAGCGAAGGCTGACAACCTCGCAAAAGTTGCGCTTCGACGCTTGGTGCGCGCCCAAGACATCGCCAACATGGCCGTCGTGCTGTGCTCGCCGCTCGGCCGCAGTGTCGCCGGTCAACCGCTGAGCGTCTGCGGGCACGTCGTGGCGCTTTGAATCAGGGCTTTGGGGAGTGCCGTCGTTGAGCGAATCCCGGAAGGTCATCATCACCTGTGCCGTCACCGGCTCGATCCACACACCGTCGATGTCGCCCAACCTACCGGTGAGCGCCGACGATATTGCGGATGCAGCGATCGACGCCGCCGCGGCCGGCGCGTCGATCATTCATCTCCACGCCCGCGACGAAGCAACCGGCGAACCGGACCAATCGCCAGAGGCGTTCGGTCGCTTCCTGCCTCGGATCAAGCAGCGCACCGCTGCCGTCATCAACCTCACGACGGGCGGCGCGCCGGGCATGACGGTCGAGGAGCGGGCGCGTCCTGCTGCGACCTTCGAGCCCGAGGTCGCCTCGTTGAACATGGGGTCGATGAACTTCGGGCTCTTTCCGATGCTGCGCCGGTTTCATCGGTTCGAACATGACTGGGAGCGGGCGCACCTGGCGTCGAGCCGCGACCTCGTCTTCCGCAACACCTTCGCCGACATCGCGCACGTGCTCGGCGCCTGCCGGGCCAACGGTACACGCTTCGAATTCGAGTGCTACGACATCGGCCATCTCTACAACCTCGCGCACTTCCTCGATGCCAAGCTGGTCGACCCGCCGTTGTTCGTGCAGAGCGTGTTCGGGATCATGGGCGGCATCGGCGCCCATCCCGAGGACATCCAGCACATGCGGCGCACCGCCGATCGGTTGTTCGGCAAGAGCTACCGCTGGTCGGTCTTGGGTGCTGGCCGCAACCAAATGACCGTTGCCGCTATCGCTGCGGCGATGGGAGCCCATGTCCGTGTCGGCCTCGAGGACAGCTTGTGGGACGGCCCGGGCCGTCTGGCCGAGAGCAACGCCGCCCAGGTGCGTCGCGTCCGCGCGATCCTGGAGGGCCTGGGTTTGCAGGTGGCCACACCTGACGAGGCCCGTGAAATCCTGGCGCTCAAAGGCCCCGACCGGGTCGCGTTCTAGGAGCTGTGCGGAGGTCGTAACGTGCCTGCGTGCGGTCATCGGCCAACGAACTCGGCGGCACCACGCCGTTGGCGGTGCCTCAAGCCGGCTGCAAACGGCCATCAGCCACCGCGTAACGGGCCCCCTGGAGCACGGCCAGGTTCGGCTCGGCGTGGCCGACGGGCAGGCCGGTCACCAGAGCTGAGCCCGGCGGCGCCAACCGGCCGACGCGGGAGGTGAGCGACGTTCCCAGCTGCTCGCTCTCGCCGACGACGTTGGTCAAATGGCCGACGACCGTGGCCGCAGCATGATCGAACACACCGGCTTGCTGAACCTGCACCAGCATCCGGTCGACGCTGTAGGCAGGTTCGTTCCAATCCTCGAAGAACACGAGGCTTCCGAGCGGCAGCGGTGCGGCCCAGGCGGTGCCCGCGGTTGCCGCCATCACCGACAGGTTGCCGCCGATCAGCGGCCCGGCGACCGGGGTGCCGCAGAGGTTCACGTCCGTGGTCGCGAGGCGGAACATCGCGGAATAGCTTTCCACGTCACCTCGCAAGAGTGCGACGAGCGCGTCGACCGAACGGGATGAGATCTTGCCCGCCAGGTCCTTGACCATCGGCCCGTGGATCGCCTGCGCGCCGCCAGCCCTGGCCAGCAGGAGCAGCGCGGTGACGTCGCTGTAGCCGATCAGCGGTTTGCTCCGCCGATGGAACAGGCCGGGCGGCAGATGCGGCAGCAAGCGCGTGGTGCCGTAGCCGCCACACACGGCCATCACGGCGTCCGTCGACGGATCGTCCAACGCCGCCACCAACAGCGCCGCGCGCTGAGCATCGGTCGCAGCGAGGCGCCCCGACTGCGCCGCCATGTCCGGCAGAAAGTGCTTCGACTCGAAGCCCAGGGCGCGCAGCCGCTCCGTGCCGCGGGCGATCGCATCGGGCGCCAGGGCATGGCCCGGTGCGACCAAGCCGATCGTCCGGATCGGTGACGCCTGGCGCGTGCGCCAATCAGTCATCGCCAGAGCCGCCCCCGCCCGGGGCCGGACGGGTTCCCAAGGCTGACGGCCGCGCTAGTCGTGCGAGCGGTACTGGTCGCGCCACAGTCGACCTTTCCGCGTGAGTGCATCGAGGTCGGTGATGAGGACGCTGCCGCGCTCGACCTGCAGCAACGACTGGTCGACCAGACAGCGAAGCTGACGGTTGACCGCTTCGCGGGTCACCCCGAGCATCTGCGCCAGTTCGGTTTGAGACACCTTCTCGATTCGCGCCGAGCCGCCATCGAGATGCCCCAAGCGTATTGCCAGCTCCGCGAGCTTCGCGGCCAGGCGGCTGCCGAGATCGAGGAAGGCGGTCGAGCCCATCTCGTCGGTGTTGCGGCGCAAACGTTCACACAACAGCTCCAGGAAGTGGCGGCAAAGCCGGGGTTCCGTCTCCAAGAGCTCGACGATCGAGTCGCGCGATACCCTGACGAGGCTGGTCGGTGCGGCGGCGGAGGCGTTGGCACTGCGGGGCAGGCCGTCGAGTAATGCGATCTCACCGAAGGCATCCCCTTCGTCGAGCAACGCCATGGTCAGCTCGTTGCCGCCCTCGTCGTTGATCCAGATGCGGATCAACCCACTCTGAACGATGTAGAGACCGTCGGCTTCGTCGCCCATCTGGAAGAGGGTCGTGCCCACTTTGAGGCGCCGCTCGGTGGCGCTCGCGACCACCCGCCGCAACAGATCAGGATCGAGGTCACTGAAGAGGAAGCAGCGGCGGAACAGGGTGAGTTTCGGATCGGCGGGCGCGATGCCCTCGACCGCGCGGTCAGTCGGCGTCGCCTGCGCAGCCAACATGCCCTCCTCCTTGCCCACAGCGTAGCGGGCCCGTCCGATGGACGTGCCCCCATGCCCGCGTGCCGGGCGAGTTCCTGGTTCTCCCAACCAACCTACATGATGCCTTCGCCACCCGCTCGTCAACCGCGCGGACGACGCTGCGGCGGGTGGCCGCTCGCTCGCTTCGGCGCCAGGGTCGGATCGTCGGTCCGCTCAGGGCGTGCCGGCACGCTCCAAGAGATCCGTTCCCATCTGGCGAAACAGGTCGACCAAATCCAAAAGCACCCAGTTTTCGGCGATCTGCGAGCCCGCGACCCGCCAGAAGTCCATCACGCGCAAGGTCAAGGCGCGGCCGGTGGGCGCGATACCCAGATAGGGGGCACGGTGGGTCATGGTCATCGACGGCCAACCGCCCGAAGCCACGTAGTCGCCATCGCCGAAGCGGGCGAAGTGGTTGCCGCCGACGCGATCGGGAAAGGCTTGCAGGAACGGGACGCGGTGGTCGCGCTGAAACCCGGGGTGCGTGAAGTTGGCGCCGATCCCGGAGGGTCCGTACCACAGCATGTCGTGGCGCCAGTAGCCGCCGTCGCCCGTCTGCCGCGCGCTTTCGAACGTCGTCGGGTCGAAGTGGCGCAGATCCCTCAGCATCGCTTCCACCAGGTGGAGTGACGCCGTGGATCGCTCGGGCGCGCCCGGCAATACGCCGTCATGGGTCGCCGGCGCTGGAAAGAGACCCTCGCTGCCGAGCAACTGGGGCAAGCGCAGCCGGCCGACCTGGCGCAGCAGGTCGAGCACGTCAGGCAGGATCCGCGCCTCGATCACCCGACCCTCGTGGACGCGGTAGAACTCGCCGCAGCGCAAGAACACGAGCTTGCCGTGCGGCGCGATGCCGAAAAGGGGGGCTTCGAAGTTGCCGACGTGGTGACCCAGGGTCGCGAGCCAATAGCCCGAGCCCGTCACGGAGGCACCACCGATGACCATGTCGTCGCGGCGCATCGCACCGGGTAGGGCGCGCCGAAGCGGGCCGTACCAGCGCTCCAGCATGGCCGACGTGCTGGTGAGGTCGCCGATGGGATCGGCAATGTGGAAGACCGCGTTCTGGGCGACCAGATCCGTCAGCGCCGCCGGCAGATCCGCGGCGCTGCAGACGGCCAGGTGGCACAACTTGGCGTGGATGTCGGCTCGGGTGTCGAGCACCATTGAGGTTCCGGGTGAAATCGCTCTTGCATACCTATGCAAGCCGGGCTTACGGTTTGGCAAGACGTTGGTGGAGGGCGGATGGCCGAGATCGCGCTGGACCACGTAACCAAACGGTGGGGAGCGTTCGTCGGGGTTCAGGATTTCGACCTGACCATCGGCGATCGGGAGTTTCTGGTCCTGCTCGGGCCGTCGGGCTGCGGCAAGACCACGACGATGCGAATGATCGCCGGCTTGGAGGATCCGAGTAGCGGCACGATCCGCATCGGCAACCGTGTCGTCAACGACCTCGACCCCAAGGACCGTGACGTGGCGATGGTGTTCCAGAGCTACGCCCTCTACCCCAACCTCGACGTCTACGAGAACATCCGCTTTCCCTTGAAGGTGCGGCGCGTGCCGCCGGCCGAGCACGACGAGCGCGTGCGCCGTGCCGCGGCCATGGTCGAGCTGGAGCCTTTTCTCCACCGCCGCCCCCGCGAGCTTTCGGGCGGCCAGCGCCAACGGGTGGCCCTGGCCAGGGCCATCGTCCGCGAGCCCAACGTGTTCTTGATGGACGAGCCCTTGTCCAATCTCGATGCCAAGCTCCGCGTGTCGACCCGTGCCCAGCTCAAGCACCTGCAGCACGAGCTGGCCGTGACCACGGTCTACGTCACCCACGATCAGATCGAGGCCATGACCTTGGCCGACCGTGTGGTCGTGATGAACAAGGGCATCGTCCAGCAGGTGGGGGCACCGACGGCGATCTACGACCGGCCAGCCAACACCTTCGTTGCCGGCTTCATCGGTTCGCCGGCCATGAACCTGCTGGACGGCGATCTCAGCGATGGGGTGTTCACCACCGAGAACGTGCGGATCGAGGGGCTGCCGCCCGTCGCCCGCGGACCGGTGACCCTCGGCTACCGGGCGGAGGACGCCAACGTCGTCGATGCGGGCGGCGCCATCGCCGCCGAGACCTACTCCGTCGAGTTGTTGGGCGAGGCGACGTTGGTCACCGTCAAAGCGGCCGGCGGCGCGTTGGCAGCGGTCAAGGCGCCCAAAGATTACCGGGCCGAGATCGGCGCGCCGGTCCGCTTCGGGATCGCCCCTGACGTTTGCCACCTGTTCGATCGCGAGACTGGGCAGCGCCTCGAATGACGACGACGAGGCCCGGTCGGCCGCGACGAGACGAAAGGAACCACGCCATGTTGCTTCGATCCACGTTGCTTGCCGCAGGCCTAGCGCTCGCCGCAACGCCGGCCGCAGAGGCCGCTTGTGCGTTCGAGAACGAGACGCCGATCAAGACGCTGTCGGCCGGCTTCGAGGCCTGGAAGGCGGTGACCACGGCCATGGCCGAGTGTGGCAACGTCCAATCCGAGCTCGACCAGGAGTTCCGCACCAAGCAGCCGGCGGCATTTGCTGCCAACCCGGCACTCTACCACATCGGCGGTGTCGCCAACGGCACGATCGTGCCGCTGATCAAGGACGGGAGCATCCGGCCGCTCGACGCGCTCGTCGAAGCGCACGGTCAGCAGCTGACTCCCAACCAGCTCGTGACCATCGATGGCGAGATCATGGCCATCGCCATGATGGTCAACGCCCAACACCTGATGTACCGCACCGACGTCTTCGAAGACCTCGGCCTGCCGGTGCCGGCCAACTACGAGGAGATGTTCGCCGCCGCCGCGACCATCAAAGACGCCGGGCTCATGGACTACCCGATCGGTGCGACCCTGAAGGCCGGCTGGAATCTGGCGCAAGAGTTCAACAACCTGTTTTTGGCCCACGGCGGCACGTTCTTCGTCGAAGGCGCCCAGCCGAACGTCAACTCGGACGCCGGCGTTGCCGCACTCGAGACCATGAAGGCGATGACCGACTACATGGACCCCGAGTTCTTGGTGTCGGACAGCACCTACGTGCAGAAACAGATGCAGCAGGGCGAGATCGCGATGACCAACCTGTGGTCGTCGCGCGCCGGCGCCATGAACGACCCGGGCGAGTCGTCCGTGGTCGGCAAAGTCGGCTTCGCCGGCGCTCCGGCGGCCGTTGCTGGCGGACCGTCCGCAACGACGGTTTGGTGGGACGGCATCGTCGTCGCCGAGAACATTTCCGACGAGGAGGCCGAGGCCGCCTTCATCGTGGCAATGGAGGGCATGGACCGCGAGATGGTCGAGGCCAACCAGGACGCCGCCGTATGGCTGATCGACGGCTACAAGGTCGGTGACCTGGCCACTGGTGTCGTGGAATCCTTGGAAGGCGGCGCGCCCTCTTACCCGGCTTCCACCGAAATCGGTCTCATGCACACGGCACTGGGCGACAACCTGGCCGCCTACCTCACCGGGCAGGCGAGCGCGTCCGAGACGCTCGCGCGCGTCGAGGCGGCCTATCTCACCGCCGCCAACGAGGCCGGGATCATCCGCTGACCACGTCGTGCCCCGTCCCGGGCGGTGCCGGGCCGGCGCTGCCAATTGATGGCGGAGGCTGCCCATGAAGCCGCGCGTGTTCTTCGCCTTCGTCGGACCCTCGCTGGCGTTGATGCTGATCTTCATCGCCGCACCTTTGGTGAGCGTGCTCTGGCAGAGCTTCCACGTCACGCAGACCCTGTTCGAAGAGGTGACGACGGAAGTCTGCACGCCGGGCTTTCCGGCACCGGTCTGCCGTGACGAAACGCGCAGCCAACCGCTCCGCGATGCGGCTGGCGACCCGATCACCGAGACCACGTTCGTGGGTCTCGCCGCCTACGGGACCTTGATCGAGCCGGGCGCCGTGTCGGCGGCTTTCGCGGCCGGCGGCGGTGGCATCCAGACGCTCTTGGGCATCGACTTTTACAAGGCGCTGCGGTTCACGCTCACCTTCACGCTCATCACCCTACCGTTCGTGCTGATCGTCGGCCTCGGCATCGCCTTGGCTGTCAACAGTGCGTTGCGAGCCCTGCGCGGGCCGATCATCTTCATCTCGCTCTTGCCGTTCGTCGTCACCCCGGTGATCGGTGCCTTGTCGATCCGTTGGCTGTTCATCGGCGACGGCATCATGACCCGCTTTTTGGAGTGGTGGCTGCAGCAGGACGTCTCGATGTTCGCGCAAGGTTGGACCATCGAGGTGCTGATGCTGTTCTATCGCGTCTGGCACGTGGCTCCCTTCGCCTTCGTCGTCTTCTATGCCGGCTTGCAGACGGTCAATCAGGACAGCCTCGAAGCGGCGATCCTCGATGGCGCGTCGCGGTTCGAGCGACTGCGCTACGTCGTGATCCCGCACCTGATGCCGTTGATCGTCTTCGTCGCCCTCATCCACCTGATGGACGCCTACCGGGTGTTCGAGGAGGTCATCGGCTTCTCCAGCGAGGCGCACCGCATCTCGTTGCAGTGGCTCACCTTCAATCTTTTGACCCCCGACGACAGTGGAAACCGGGCGATCAGCCGAGCGTCGGCGAACTCGATGCTGACCATGATCGGCATCGTGATCCTTTTGATCCCGCTTTTGTGGCGCACCTGGCGCGATCACCGGCAGGGTTGAGGCGAACGCTCATGTCCACGTCCCGCGCCATGCGAACCTCCTTCGGCCTGCAGCTGACGACGGCCGTGTTTTTGGGCCTTTGGCTGCTCATCGCGGCGTTTCCGTTGTTCTGGGTTGCGGTGATGTCGTTCAAGCTGCCGGTCGACGCCCTGGCGGCCAATCCGCTGCAGGTCATGTTCGGCCCCGAAACACGCCTCGCCATCGGTGGGCTGAGCGTTCTCGACATCGCCGTCGGGGCCTTGGCGCTCTATGTCGGCTACGTCCTGGTCGCTCGTGGCACCGGTCCCTTGGCGCGGCGGATCATGCCGGCCGGCAGCGTGGCATTGGGCTGGCTGCTCGCCGCGTTGGTCAGCGTCGCCGGTGTGGCCTTGGCACTGGTCGTCGCCTTGCCGCTCGTGCTCAGCCTGGTCGATGCCGTCTTCGGCGCGGTTCCGGGCCTGTCGTTGCTGGTCGAGCCGGTGCTCGGAGTCACCACCGAACACTACGAATCGGTTTGGATCGACCGCGGTTTCTGGCGGAACTTCGTCAACTCGATGATCGTGACCCTGGGCGTGGTGACCATTTCGCTCACCGTCGGCACGCTCGCCGGCTACGGCCTCGCCCGGTCGGGCTCCAACCTCGCCTTCTGGCTGCTCATCGCCGCGCTGATCTTCCGCGCCCTGCCGCACTCGGTCCTGGTCGCCGGCTATCTGCCGCCCTTCGTCAACAGCCGCGAGATCCTGGCACCGATCTTCGGCGACGCCGCGCCGACGCTCTACGGTCAGCCGCTGGCGGTCATCATGGTGCTGGTCTCCATCAACCAGCCTTTCACCATCTGGATGCTCAGGAGCTTCTTCCGCAACATCCCCCACGACCTCGACGAGGCGGCGCGGGTCGATGGTTGCGGCCATTTCGAGGCGTTCCGCCGGGTGATCATGCCGGTGATGTGGCCGGGCGTGATCACCACCGGCCTCTTCAGCTTCCTCCTTGCTTACAACGACTATTTGGTCTGCGCGCTGCTGTTGGACGCGCAGTCGCAGACGATGGTCCCGGCGATCACTCAGTACTTCAACCGGGACACCACCTCGACCGACCAGATCGAGGCGATTGCTGCCGCCGTGTCGATCATGGCGCCGATCTTTCTGCTGGTCGTGGTCTTCCAGAAACAACTGGTCGGCGGGCTCACTGCCGGCGCCGTCAAAGGGTGAACGATGAAGGGCTCACGACCCCAGCACGGGGCACTGACGAAGGACAACGACCGCTCCAAGACGGCCGAGACGCGCGGCGTCATCGATGCCTTGGTCAACGCACTCAACGACCACGACATCGTCGGTATGGATGCGTTCTTCGCCGATGACTTCGTCTGGCACGGCAATGCCGGCTGCGGTGTGAAGCACGGGCTGAAAGCGTTCCAGGCCAACTGGCAGGCGCCGTTCCAGGCGGCCTTTGCGGACAAGGTAGCCGTGGACGAGGCGCAGATCGTCGACGGCCAGTGGGCAGCATCCTTCGGCCGGCAGGAGGCCGTCCACGTCGGCACGTTCATGGGTATCCCGGCCACCGGCAAGACCGTGCAGATCCGCTACATGGACTTCTGGAAGGTCGTCGACGGCAAGATCGTCGACAACCACGTGTTCGTCGACTTTGCGGACGTGATGCGCCAGCTCGGCGTCGACCCGTTCCAGGGCCATGGCTGGGAGGCCTATGACGAAGGGCGCGCCGCGCCACCACGCCCGGCCCACTTCATGGGCACGGAGTAGCGATCATGGCCAAGTGGCTGAAAACCGGACGGAGTGCGGAGCAACTCGCCGCCGACGAAGCCAAGCTCCGGACCGTGGTCGAGGCGGCGCTGCTCGACATCGAGCGGCGCGGCGACGAAGCCGTTCGCGACATGTCGATCCGCTTCGACGGCTGGGATCGGCCGGACTATCGGCTTTCGGCCGCTGAGATCGAGGCCTGCATCGCCGAACTCTCCGATCAGGACCGCGCCGACATCGCCTTCGCTCAGACCCAGGTGCGGAACTTCGCCGAGATCCAGCTCGCTTCCATGCGGCCGGTCGAGGTGGAGACCTTGCCGGGCGTGGTCCTCGGCCATCGCCACGTCCCGGTCAACGCGGTCGGTGCTTACGTTCCTGGCGGCAAGTACCCGCTCCTCGCGTCCGCCCACATGTCGGTGCTGACGGCAAAGGTCGCAGGTGTCGGCCGTGTCGCCACCTGTGCGCCGCCCTTCGAGGGCCGGCCGGCGCCGGCGATCGTCGCCGCCCAGGCAATGGCCGGTGCGGACGAGATCTACGCGCTCGGCGGCATCCAGGCGGTTGCAGCCATGGCGATCGGCACCGCCAGCATCGATCCGGTCGACATGGTGGTGGGACCAGGCAACGCCTTCGTCGCCGAGGCCAAGCGGCAGCTCTACGGGCGCGTCGGCATCGACCTGTTCGCCGGGCCGACCGAGACCCTGGTCATCGCCGACGAGACCGTCGATGGCGAACTCTGCGCCGTCGATCTGTTGGGCCAGGCCGAGCACGGACCGACCTCGCCGGCGGTGCTGCTCACCACCTCCGAGCGCTTGGCCGAGGATACGGTCCGGTGGGTGACCAAGCTCCTGGGCGAGATGCCGACTGGCGGAATTGCCGGCCAGGCGTGGGCGGACTACGGCCAGGTGATCGTCGTCGAGGATCATGACGAGATGGTGCGTGTCGCCGACGACATCGCCTCGGAGCACGTCCAGGTGATGACCGACCGGGACGACTGGTACCTCGCCAATCTGAGCAATTTCGGCGCGCTGTTCCTCGGGCCGCGGACCAATGTCTCCTACGGCGACAAGGTCATCGGCACCAACCACACACTGCCGACCAAGGGCGCGGCGCGGTACACGGGCGGGCTCTGGGTCGGCAAGTTCCTCAAGACCTGCACCTACCAGAAGGTGCTCACAGACGAGGCCGCAGCCACGGTCGGTGGCTACTGTTCGCGCCTGTGCATGCTGGAGGGCTTCGCCGGCCATGCGGAGCAGGCCAACATCCGCGTGCGCCGCTACGGTGGCCGGAACGTGCCGGCCTACACGGCCGTGGCTCCGGAGTGACCGCCGTGGAGCTGCCCACGACGCCATCGTTCCGCCTGGACGAGCGCCGCGCCTTGGTGACGGGCGCCGGTCGCGGCCTCGGGCTCGCCATGGCCGTGGCCCTCGCCGAGGCTGGGGCCGCCGTCGTGCTGATGGCGCGCACGACCATCCAGGTCGAGGCGGCAGCGGAGGCTATGCGGGAGCGAGGATTGGCCGCGACGGCCGTCGCCGCCGACGTCACCGATCGAGCAGCGTTCGCTGGCGCCGTCACAGCCCACGGGCCGTTCCACGTGTTCGTCAACAACGCCGGCTCGGCGCGGCACAGCCGGTTCCTGGAAACCGACGAAGCCGACTACGACGCGGTAACCGATCTCAACGTCAAGGCGGCCTATTTCTGCGCTCAGTGCGTCGCCCGTCAGATGGTCGACGCCGGCATCCGGGGCTCGATCGTCAACGTCTCGTCGCAGATGGGCCATGTCGGCGGTCCCGAGCGGGCGGTCTATGCGGCGACCAAGCACGCCGTCGAAGGCTTCAGCAAGGTGATGGCGTTGGAGCTCGGCCCCGTCGGCATCCGCGTCAACACCGTCTGCCCGACGTTCGTCCTGACCGAGCTGACCCGGCCGACGTTCGACCGGCCGGAGATGCGCACATTGATCGAGAGCAAGATTGCGCTCGGCCGGGTCGGTCAGCCCGAGGACCTGATGGGACCGGTCGTGTTCTTGGCGTCGGACGCGTCAGCGTTGGTGACCGGAGCGGCACTGATGCTCGACGGCGGCTGGACCGCGGCCTGACGCCGACGATGGTCACTTCGCTCGACGTCGCCCGCAGGGCAGGGGTCAGCCAATCGGCGGTCAGCCGCGCCTTCACCCCTGGTGCGTCGGTCTCGTCGGAGACCCGCGCCAAGGTGCTCACTGCCGCTCGTGACTTGGGCTATCGGCCGAACGTCGTCGCCCGCACGCTCATCACCGGTCGTAGTCGGATGATCGGCTTGGTCGTGGCGTATTTGGACAACCAGTACTACCCGATGGCGCTGGAAAAGCTGTGCAACCGCCTGCAGCGGCAGGGCTACCACGTGCTGGTGTTCATGGCCGCCCAAAGCAGTGTCGACGTCGACGAGGTGCTTACCGAAATCCTCGACTACCAGGTCGACGGCATCGTCATGGCGTCGGTGGCGATGTCGTCCGAGCTTGCGGGGCGCTGCGACGAAGCGGGCGTTCCGGTCGTGCTCTTCAACCGGGTTCAGGACGACGATCGGTTCTCTGCGGTGTCCTCGGACAACGCCGCCGGCGGCGCCGAGCTCGCTCGGTTCCTTGTTGCCGGCGGCCACACCCGGATCGCCTACGTCGCCGGTTGGGAAGGCGCGTCGACGCAGCGCGACCGCGAGGCCGGCTTCCGGTCCGGCCTCGCCCAATGCGGCGTCGAGTTGGTCGACCGGGCCGTGGGCGACTACGACTTCGCTGGTGCGGCGGCGGCGACCCGATCGCTGTTCCACCGAGCACGCCATCCTGACGCCGTGTTCGTCGCCAACGATCACATGGCGATCGCGGCGATGGACGTCCTCCGCTTCGAGCTGGGGCTGAGCGTTCCGGAAGACGTGTCGGTCGTGGGCTACGACGACGCGCCGCCCGCCGCCTGGCCGAGTTACGCCCTGACGACCGTGCGCCAGCCGACCGAGCCGATGGTCGACGCCGTGGTCGATGCGCTCATGGCGCGGATCGAGGACGACGATCCCCGGCCGAGGCGCGGCGTCTTCGCAGGCGAGCTGGTGGTTCGCCGGTCCGCACGGTTGCCCGAAGGATGGTCCGATGCAGGGGTTTGACGCCCGTTTCGCCGACCTTCCCGACTACGTGCTCGGGATCACCCGAGAGATCTGGGAAGACCGCGGCATCGCCACGCTCCACCGCTACTACGCACCGGACATCGTCGTTCGTTCCCCGACGTCGGTGGTCGTCGGCAACGGCGGCGTCATCGCTGCGACCATGGCGACCTTGGCCGAGTTCCCCGATCGCACGTTGTTGGGCGAGGACGTCATCTGGTCCGGCGACGACCGGGTCGGCTTCCACTCGTCACACCGGATACTGTCGACCGCCACCCATGAGGGTGACGGCGCCTACGGGGCGGCAAGCGGTGCCAAGCTCCGTTACCGCATCATTGCCGATTGCGCGGTGAGAGCGAACGTCATCGACGACGAATGGCTGATCAGGGACCAAGGAGCGATCGTCCGCCAATTGGGCAGCACGCCCCAACGCTACGCCGCCGAGCGGATCGCCGCCGAAGGTGGCGCAGCGGCTTGCGTGCGCCCCCTGACTCCGACGACCGACCGCGCGGGCCCCTACAACGGCCGCGGCAACGACGACCCGTGGGGCGAGCGGTACGCCGACCTGCTGACGCGCGTCATGGCCGCCGACATGGCGGCGATCCCCGAGGTCTACGACCGGGCCGCGCAACTGGAGCTGCCGGGCGGCGTCACCGGCCACGGGTTCGATGCGGCCGACCGGTTCTGGGTGGGCCTGCGCGCCGCGTTCCCTTCGGCGCTGTTCGAGATCCACCACCAGGTCGGTCGCGAGGATCCGATGATGCCGCCTCGCGCCGCCCTTCGCTGGAGCCTTTGGGGCAAGCACGACGGCTTCGGCGCGTTCGGCGCGCCGACAGGCGCAGAGGTCTACGTGCTCGGCATCAGCCACGCCGAATTCGGGCCACGCGGCCTCAGGCGCGAGTGGGTGCTCTACGACGAGACCGCGATCTGGAAACAGATCCTCATGCAGACCGGATGAGAGACATGACCCCATTGGAGATGGAAGCCCGCATCGTCCGCTACGGCGACTTGCGCCCGTGCCGGACGGCGTTCATCGACGCCCATACGCCGGGGTCCGACCAGAAGGAGAATTTCACCATCATCGGCGGTGGCGTCTCGGAGTCGGCCGAGCAGCACGTTCACATCCAAGACACCCCGGGCTTCAACATCGGCGCCGCCGGTCAGCCGCCCCGTTGCCGCAACTCGCTCCATTCGCATCGCACTGCAGAGGTCTTCTACGTCCACAAAGGACGGTGGCGCTTCTTCTGGGGCCGGTGGGGCGATGCCGGCGAGGTGGTGCTGGAGGAAGGCGACATCTTCGACATCCCGACCGGGATCTTCCGCGGCTTCGAGAACGTCGGCACCGACTACGGTATCATCATGGCCATCCTCGGTGGGGACGACGCCGGCGGCGGGGTGATCTGGGCGCCTCAGGTGATCGAAGACGCCCGGGCGCACGGTCTGGTGCTCGGCGAGAACGGCCGGCTGTACGATACCAAGCGCGGCGAGCAGCTGCCCGACGGTGTTCGACCGATGCCGGTCCTGAGCGACGCGGAACTGGAGGCTTTCCCGGAGACGCCGGTGGAAGAGGTCGTTCCGGCCTATGTCGGGCGCTATCAGGACATGATGGCGCGTGCCGTCGGCCAGCCGGCCAAGGTCATCGGCGGCAACGCCGCGCTGATCCTGGACCGGCCAGGCTTCGAAGTGGAACTCCTGGCCCGCGGCTCGATCCCGGCCGATGCCTACGGCTTCGACCGACACGAGGTGCTGATGGTCCAGCTCGGGCATTGGCGATTGCGTTGGCCCGGCGGTGAGACGGTATTGGCGCCGGGCGACACCTGCGCCGTGCCACCGGGCCTGGAGCACGGCCTGGAGCCGTCAATGTCGGGCGAGGCGTCGCTGTTCCGCGTTCGCGGCACCGACGATGCCGCCGGCCCGACGTGGCAGCCGTCATGACACGGGTCCTGACGAGCCACGTCGGTTCGCTGCCGCGCAGCCAGGCCGTGGTTGACTGTCTGTTCGCGCGGGAGCGCAGCGAGGCTCACGACAAATCGGCCTTCGCCGCGACCATGGCCGAGGCTGTGGATGCCGCGGTTGCTCGACAGGTCGAAGTCGGCATCGACGTCGTGTCCGATGGCGAAACCTCGAAGATCTCCTACGCGACCTACGTGAAGGATCGCTACACCGGCTTCGGCGGTGACAGCCCGCGGCGGCCGCCTGCCGATCTTCGCTTGTTTCCGCGGTTCCTCGACCGTTTGGCCAACGACGGCGGCACGCCCAAATACGCGCGGCCGCAATGTATCGGTCCGGTGGCAGCGAAGGACCAGGGCGCGCTGCACGCCGATCTCGCCAACCTCCGGGCGGCGATGGATACCCACGGTGCCAAGCGAGGCTTCATGAACGCTGCCTCGCCCGGGGTCGTCTCGCTGTTCCTGCCCAACGCCCACTACCCCTCGCGAGAGGCCTACCTCGCGGCTCTCAGTGACGCGATGAAGCCCGAGTACGACGCGATCCTGGCCGCCGGGTTCGATCTGCAGCTCGATTGCCCGGACCTCGCGCTGGCGCGCCATATGCTGTTTCCCGATCTTTCTGACGAGGCCTTCGTCGAGGTCGCTGACAGCCATGTCGAAGCGCTCAACCACGCGCTGCGCGATGCGGATCCGGCGCGGGTGCGCGTCCACATCTGCTGGGGCAACTACGAAGGACCCCACGTCTGCGACATCCCGATGGAGCGGGTGTTCCGCACACTGATGTCGGTGCGCGCCAGGACCGTTCTGTTCGAGACTGCGAACCCGCGGCACGGCCACGAATGGGCGGTGTTCCGCGACCGTGCCCGAGAGATTCCCGACGACATGGTTCTGGCCCCGGGGGTGATCGACTCCACCACCAACTTCGTCGAGCATCCGGAACTCGTGGCCCAGCGCATCCAGCGGTTCGTCGACATCGTCGGCCCGGAGCGGGTGATCGCCAGCACCGACTGCGGCTTCGGCACCTTCGCCGGCTTCGGCGCGGTTGATCCCGACATCGCCTGGGCCAAGCTTGCCAGCCTCGCCGAGGGTGCCCGGCTCGTGTCGGCGCGATGCTGAGCGATCGAACGTTCGCCCGCGGCCGACCGGCGACCGCTCAGGCCGGGTAGTCGGCCACCAGCAGTCGGTAGGGCGGCTCGTCCTCCTCGATCGCGGCGAAGCGGCCGAGCGGCTCCTCGAACCAGTTGTCGGTCGCATCATCGTTGACCGTCGACACCTCGCCGACCAGCACGTCGCCCTCCGCCCAGAAGCCGTGCCAGTGGTGCGGATGGAGGGTGACGCTCTCACCGGGCCGGAGGCGCAACGGTTGGCCGGCGGCGAGTGTACGGACGCAGCCATCGGTCTCGATGACGACCTCGGCCGTCCGGTCGACAGCGCCTTGGTCGCCAGCGGCGTGGAGCGCCAGTACCAGTGTTCCGGCGCCGCGGTTGATGATGTCTTCCACCTTGCGGAAATGGCGGTGCATCGGACAGTGCTGACCGTCGCGGACGACGATGATCTTCTCGGCATAGGGCCGCGGGCTGTCCGTCTGGCCGTTGCGCAGCGTGACCAGGACGAGCCCCAGATGCTCGAACGTGTCGCGCCCGAAGTCGGTGACGTCCCAGCCGAGCCTTGCATCGATCAGCGCCGGGGTGGCTCTGGCCCGCCATTGCTCGGGCGTCCACGCCGCAAAGGGCGGGAGGGCGAACCCCTGCTTCTCGATGAACGTCTCGGCGTCGCGGATGATCGTGTTGATGCGCGAGCGTTTCATGCCGTCATGCTCCGTCGGGCAGGTCGCGCCAGCCCCAGCGTTCGGCAAGCGCGAGGCACCGTTCGGCAGTGTCCACCGACTCGCTGGTCGACAGCGAGCGGAGGCTGGCCGCCGCGGTCGCGTGACCGAGCCGCAGCGCGTTCTCCAAGGGCCAGGCGTCGTGCAGGCCGAACACCACGCCGGCGGCAAATGCGTCACCTGCACCGTTGGTGCCGACGACCTCCTCCGTGGGGACGTCGACCGATGGCATCACCAAGCTGACGTCGACGGCCTCGGCAATGCAGCCGCCTGGGAAATGCGCCACGGCCAGCCCCAGGCCGTGGTCGTCCACCAGTCGCCTTGCAGCGCGGCGGCAGGCACTGACGTCGGTGCCATCGCGCCCGACCGTCCGCTCGGCACCGAGCGCACCGATTTCGGCATCGTTGACGATCAGCGTGTCCAAGAGCGGCAGGCAGGGGTGGACCAGCTCGACGAGGCGCTCGGGTGCCAGGGTCACGAGTTCCATGTTGGTGCGAAAGCCGAGCGCTTTGGCGGCGCGGAGGACGGTCACCCAGCCATTGCCGCCGTCGGCGGTTGGCTGGTCCATCGCGCCGTGGATGCCGGGCGCTCCCAAATGGAAAATCCGGGCTTGGCTCGACGCGACGTCGAAGTCCTGCGGCAACAATCGCCCGCCGGCACCCTCGCAGTAGAAGAACGTCCGTCGCCCGGTCCCGCGGACACTGATCACGTCGGTGAAGCCCGTGGGCAGGCCGGGGCTCACCAAGAGACCGCGGGAATCGATCCCATGGTCGCGACAGCTCTCGCGGATGACGTCGGCGTGGGTGTCGTCGCCCAGCCGGGCTGCGGCGGCGATCGGAAAGCGGGCACCGAGCCGAGCCAGATCGATCGCCATGTTCTGACCCGGACCACCGCACCTGACCGTCTGGCTGTCGATGATCGACAGCGTCTCCTCGTCCGGCCAGCGATCCACGGTCTTGATGACGTCGACGACCCAGGACCCGGCGCAGACGATGCCGTTGCGCTTCATGCTTCGGCGGCGAGGACCGGGTCGGTGACGACCAGATCCTCCTCCAATGACCGCTGCGCTGCCCGGCCGGCCTTGGCGAGGCGGTCGTGGTAGGTGCGCACGGCGTCGGCGCTGGTGGTGTCGCCCTCGACCACGCGGCGCATCAGATCGACCAGTGCCAGCGGGTCTTCGGCCAAGTTGATCTTGCGTCCGAAGAGCGCGATCCGCGCACCGTGCCGCTCGGCTTGGCGCGCCAGCTCGAAAGTGTCGCGCGTCGTTCCCTTCGACCCGCCGAGGACGCCCACGACGAGGCCCGCAGGATCGTAGCTGGCGAGTTCTTCCATCGCCTCTGGGCCATTGTAGACCAGCTTCAAGAACAGCGGGCGCTCGGCGGCGACGACACCGGCGAGACTGCGGATGATGCAGTCGTTGACGAATGCACCCAGGCGCGCGCCGATCAGACCGACGTCGAACGCCGGGTTGAATACCTCCAGGAAGTGGCGAAGGCCGACGGCGGAAGCGGTCTCGCGGAACGCCGCATAGGCCTCGAGCGAGCGCACGTCGTGGTCGAGATCGTTGGAGAAGGTGACCGAATAGAGCCCGAGATCGACCGACACCCTGGCGGTGGCGGGCCGCACCGTCGCGAACGGGCGTGACGCGCCCTGCAGGTACGCGCCACCGCGCATCGCCCAGATGTCGGTGGCGTCGTTGAGCCTTACGGCCGGGGTCACGCCGTTCGCTTCGAACGCACCTTCGTCGACCAGCGCCTCGGCGGACGACGCGGACATCAGCATCACGTCGACGAGGCCACTCTCGGTCATCGTCCGGATCGCCTGCAGGTAGTCGGCACGCGACTTGAAGCCTGTGCTCAGTCGTCCGGCCTCGTCGGTCGCGGGCCCAGGTGCCGCTCGGCCGAAGCCCATGTCCGCGTCTTTGGCGTCGGCGATCACGAAGTCGGTCGGGCGGTACGTGCCCTCCCTGATCCGGTCGAGCTTCGTGTCCAGCGTCCGCGGCAGCATGGCCATACTCTTCGTTCTCCCTGCAGCCGGCGTCTTGCCATCGCCGGACGCTGGTGGCAACGCCGCGGCCACCAGGGTGGCGGTGACCGGCGCACGCAGGCAGCGCGCTGGCGGCAGCAGGGCTATTGCAGGAGAGCAGGCAGCGCCGGGACCGTGTCAGCGCTGCCATCTCCGGTCATGACCAGGACCGACGCCGTCGTGCCGACCCTGAGTTCCACCGTCTCCGGCACCTCGTCCAACGCGATCCGCACCGGTATGCGCTGGGCGAGCCTGATCCACTGGAAGGTCGGGGTGACTTCGGGCAGCAGATCCTCGCCAGTGGTGCCGTCCGGCGTGGCGATGCCCCACCCGATGCTGTCGACGCGGCCGGTAATCGGTCGATCGGGGTAGGTCATGAGGGTCACGACGACCGGGTCGCCGGCGCTGACGTTTTCGAGCAAAGTCTCGCGGAAGTAGCCATCGACCCAGAAGCTCGTCCGGTCGACCAGCGCCAGTGCCGGCTGGTCGGCAACGGCTTGGCTGCCGTGCCGCAGTTTGAGGTTGGTGATCCAGCCGTCGACCGACGCGCGGACCTCGGTGAACTCGAAGTCGAGCCGCGCCGCTTCCAGCGAGGCAAGCGCCGCCCTGAGGCGGGCGTTTTCGTCGCCGCTGGCCCCGAGGTCGGCTTCCGCTCCCGCGAGGTCGGCTTGGGCTTGCGCCAGCGCGGCTTGTGCCTGGATGACCAAAGCCTGCGCGCTCTGGATTTCTGCCGTGGCCTGGCGTTCTGCGGCCAGAGCCTCATCCAACCGAGTCTGCGCCAAATCGCCTCGTTCGACCAGCGCGCGGACGCGGTCCAGCTCCCGTCGGACCTGGAACTCGTTGGCATTGGCGCTCTCGACGTTGGCGCGCGCTTCCTCGATGTGCTGCTCGATCTGTTGCACCGCGGCCGTCTTGGCCGCGACGACCTCGGTCAGCGAGGTGATCTCGTCGCGCACCAGATCGACGTTCGCTTCCGCCTGCGCCAGGGTGGCCGCATAGGTCCGTGGGTCGATGCGGAAGAGGAGGTCGCCGGCGGCCACCGCCTGGTTGTCGACGATGGGGAGTTCCACGACCGGGCCCGTCACCCGTGGCGTCACCTGGATGACCTGAGCGCGGACCTGCCCGTCGCGGGTCCACGGGTTGCGCAAGTAGTCGGCGAACTTCCATGCCGCCGCGGCGACCGCGATCAACAGGACGAACGTAGTCAAAGCAAGACGGAGCACGACGACGGGTCCCTAAATCGGCACCACGAACGTGCCGATCACGATCGTGTACAGCACTGCGAGCGCCACGAACACCGAAGGTGGATAGGCGAACCACCGGGACAGACGAAACCGATTGAGCAGGTGCGCGCTGGCCCAAGCCATCCCTAGTCCCAAGAGGCTTGCGATCAGGAGAGGTGGCAGGAACACACCGCCGACGTCCAACTCGCTGGGGACCGCATTCACGTCCGGCTCGCCCGACGGTTCAAAACCGTGCCTCCCTCAAGCGTTGCCAATCAACGGCGCTGGCTTGGTGCGTGAGCGTGTCCACCGCGCCGACGACGCCACGATAGGCGCCTAGCACGCGGTACATGTTCGCGCGTTCTTCGGCACCGACCTGGCTGGCGGCAGGGGCCCTCAGGAACGCCTCGATGGCGCGGTCTACACGCAAGGTGAGCTCGGTCATGGCAGGACCTGCTTCGGCAGCGTCCTGCATGCTGCCTGCGCCAAAGTGGGCCAACTTGGTTTGCAGCGCGCGCCGCGAAGCCCTGATGTCGTCGGCCGGTCGCCGCACCAAGGGTGTTGCCTGCGCCTTCGCCCGGATTTCGACGAGATCGGCCAGCCGGAGGCCGAGATCTGCCAACGTCTCGATCATCGCCGCGAAGCCCGGCCGATCGGTCGGCAGCAAGGCCTCGGAACGGAGCACCGGCAGCCAACTGCGCAGTTGTCGCGGGGTCGCCCTGATCTGCCGCAGATGATGATTGCGCCAAGCTTGGTGCCAAGCACTCAACGGTCGTTCGCCTTCTCGATGCAAAGACGCCAGAAGATAGTCCGCGCTGTTCTTGAATCTTTCCAGCAAATGGGCGACATGGACATCTGGCATTGTTGATCTCGGAATGTAAGCGCCAAGCGTCAACAAGGCAAACATGAAGATTATCATCAGGCCTTTGTCAGCCCAAATGGTGAAACTGTAGGTTTGTGAATTCTCGACGCTGATTCCAATCAAAAAGAAAGCGAGATACATCATTTGGGACAAAAACTGTTGTGGTGCTGGAAACAACAGCGGGGCGGAGAACGTTGCAACGAAAATGACGATGGCCAGCTGCCAGAACGACGTGAGCGCCGGCATCACCAGCATGTAGACGCAGCCGGACAGGAAAAAGCCAAAGGCGGTCGGGACGAGCAAGCTGGTAATCTGGATTTGTGGGCTGATCGCCAACGGCATGGCGAAGGCCGCCGTCGTGACGACGAGGGCCACGCCTCCGGGGAGGTCCGGAACGAAGACGAACATCATCCAGGCCAGCCAGACCATGACGATCACGCGGAGAGCTGCGAACAAACGGTCGGGATCGGGTGGGAAGGCGCTCTCTTGGGCGTCGAAATGATCGTCCGCCACGCTCGGTGTCGGCGCGCCATCGTAGATGGCCCGGCTCGCTTCGAACATCGACCGGCTCACGCGGTCCAGTTCGACGAGTCGACCGCGCGCCACCTCGAGTGCCGTCTGCTCGAACCGAGTGAGCGCGCGGGCGGCAGCGGAATCGACATGCAGTGGATGGCTGGCCGGTTCGCGCTCGGGACCCCGCCCGTGATGCATCCCGTCGATCGTGGCAAGGCGCCAGCCGATCTCCCCGAGGAAGGCGTCGACATCGGGCAGCAGGCGACGCACGTCCATCGCCGCCGTGTCGGTGAAGCTTTGGCGCCACCGCTCCAGCGCCGAACCCAACATGCCGAACGCTCGTCGATACGCTTGCCACGCGCGGCGCGCTTCCCACACCGCATAGGTGTCGGTCTCCGCCGCCTCGACCAGGCCGGCCGCTCGTTCGCGGAGCGGGGCTAGAGCCTTACGGCGCGCCACGAGATCGGCCCCGTCGTCGTCGCCGAGGAAGCGCGCCGAGTAGACGTCGAACAATGCGTGGTCGGCACGCGCCAACTCACGCACGACGTGGGTGAAGGCGGCACCGCTGCTGCGTGGCCAAACGACGATCGCCATCAACACGACGGCCAGGACCCCGATTGCCGTCTGTTGAGCACGCACGACTGCGATGTCGAAGGAAGCGGCCGACGTCGGCCCGGCTTCCAGCGCGATGATGGGCGCGACGAAACCCGCGACCGTCCAGAAATACTGCCCCTCCCGGCCCCCCATCATGTACGTGCAGAAACCGACGTGCAACGAGAGGCCGAGGGCGAACAACCATCGGTCCTGCGGGAACAGGGCGAGCAGCAGGAGTGCCACGGCAACGCCAGCGAAGGTGCCGCCGATCCGGAGCGCGCCTTTGTTGATGGACTGGCCGATCGTTCCGAGGCTGGTGACCGCCACGGCGAAGCCCGCCCACATCGGCTTGTCCCAGTCCATCCAGAGCGCGATGCCGTAAGCGAGGGTCATCGCCGAAGCGGTTCGGACTGCAGACTGAAAACGTGGTGACACGTCCATGGGCCGGAGCTTGCACCGATCGCTTGGCGGCGCCAGCCGGCAATAGGCCCGCCGCCGCCCGCTTTCAGAGCGGTGGGCGGCGGGTGTGCCAGTCGGTGGCCGCTTCGTGGGCCTGGGCGGCCCGGAGGATCGTCGCTTCACCGAACGCGGGGCCGATGATCTGCGCGCTGACCGGCAGACCTCGGGCGCCGAAGCCCGTCGGCACCGCGATCGATGGCAGCCCGGTGACGTTGGCCGGCGCGGAAAGCCGGACGTAGACCGGATTGAGTGATTCCACGGTGCCGTCGGGCCAAGTGTAGCTGTCGGCGTCGCGCTCGACGGCCTCCGCGGCAACGGTCGGCGCCATGATCACGTCGACGTCGGCGAAGAGCTCGGCAAAGGCCTCGCGGATCTGCAGGCGCAGGCGTTGGCACTGGATGTAGTCGGTGGCCGGTATCAGCTCGCCGGCTTC
Source organism: Pseudomonadota bacterium (assembly GCA_039818825.1). GTDB lineage: Bacteria > Pseudomonadota > Alphaproteobacteria > Geminicoccales > Geminicoccaceae > JBCBTD01. Next base: position 47,568 of record JBCBTD010000005.1, on the reverse strand, counting down.
GAGGAAGGTGCGCACGTCCGGCTCGTAAAGCTCCGCGCGGGTCCGTAGCGTCTCGCGATGATAGGCGCTGGCCTCGGCCAGACAGAGCCCGTACTCGACCGGTAGGATCTCGTCGGCGAAGGGGATCTCGACCTCGACGATCTCGGCGCCGCGTCGTTCCAGCACGCGGACCGCCGCACGGGTCGCCGCTTCCACCTCGGGCTCGACCTGGGTGAAGAAGTAGTTGCGTGGCACGCCAATGCGCAGGCCCTCGACGCCGCCGTCGATGCCGGCAGAGAAGTAAGGGACCGGAACGTCGGCGGACCCGGGATCGCGCGCGTCATGGCCCGCGAGCGCCTGGAGGCAGTGGGCGGCGTCCTTCACCGTCCGGGTCAACGGCCCGACATGATCGAGCGACCAGGACAATGAGGCGACACCGAACCTCGAGCAGCGACCGAAGGTCGGCTTGATCCCCACCGTGCCGCAAAGCGCTGCCGGGATGCGGATGGAACCGCCGGTATCCGAACCCATCCCCATGAACAGGGCGCCGGCAGCGACCGCGGCACCCGATCCGCCCGACGAGCCGCCGGGAATGCAGCCAGGGTTCCAGGGATTGCCGGAGCGCGGGGTCTTGATGCCGAAGGCGAATTCGTGGGTCTCGGTCTTGCCGACGACGATCGCGCCTGCCGCTTCGAGCAGTTCGGTCGAGGCGCTGTCCTGGGTCGCGAGGTGATCGTGGCGAACCTTGGAGCTACAGGTCGTCGGTAGCCCTTTGACGTCGTAGAGTTCCTTCATCCCGATCGGGATGCCGTGAAGCGGACCACGATAGGCGCCGCCGACGATCTCGGCCTCCGCTTTGGCCGCCGCGGCCCTGGCACGGTCGTGGAGCACGACGCTGAAGGCCGACAGTTTCGGCTCCATGGCGTCGATCAAGGCCAGCGCGGCATCGACCAGCTCGACCGGTGACAGCTCACGGGTGCGGATCAGCGCGGCCACCTCGTCGATCGGCCGGTGCAGCAGCTCATCCATCGCGGTGGACCTTCGGCGCCGAGGCGCTGGCTCGGGCGTCGTAGCGAGACGCCGGCGCGGTCTCGCCGAGCACGACGTCGTCGAGCCGATCCAGCAATTGGAAGATGCCGCGCAGCGGTTCGACCAGATGCGCCGGGCGGTCCGGCGCGAGGCGCAGGTTGGCACCCTTCGCCAGGGCAGCGATCTCAGGTGCGCCGAGATCGGCGCGGGTGGACTTGCTCATGTCGGGGTTCCTTCCAGAGCGGGGTCGAGCAGCCATGAGCCGAGGCGGCAGTGCAGAAGATCGAGCGTCGCGGCGACCGTGCCAGCGCTTGGCGAGGCGAGGCGCGTGACGAAACCCGGCACGCCAGGAGCGTCGCCGACACTCCAACTGAGGTGCGGCCGGTCCAACACGTCGGCCAGCCAGGTGCGTGCCTCGGCAGGTCGCGGCCGGCCGAACGACCAGATCGTGGCGAAGGCGCGGTTGGCGCCTGCGAGCGCCGGACGCGGCGGTCCATCCGCGCCATCATCGACGTCCAAGCGGTCGGCGAGATCCAACCTGTCGCCGTCGCGCAGGAGATCGAAGCTGGAGCGCAACCGGCCGGCCCGACGCGTTTCCGGCAGCGCGAAGCCCTCGCCGACGACGGCAGCACCGCCAGGGTTCAGACGCAGGCTGACGCGTTGGGTCAGGCTGGCGTCTGGCCTGAGCAACGTCAGCCGCGGGAACCACGCGAGCCGTGCACCGGCGCCGACTTCGAGAGTGGTTTCGAGGCAGGGACCGTGCCGGCCCGCCACACCTTGGACCACGACCGATGCCTGACTGGTGACGCAGGCCCGGGCATCGGCGGCGACGGCGCAGCGCTGGACGACGTGCTCGCCTGGGTAGAGACCGCCCGAGCCCGACTGCAGGATGACGCCGGCGGCGCGCGCCGGCAGGCCGTCCCAGGTCAATGCGGTCGTGACGCTGTGGGGGTAGCGGACCCGCTTGCGGTTCAGCCGTGTGCCGGATGGCACCGGGGCGAAGCCGAGGTCGAGCGAAGGCTCCAAGGGCGCGGTGGTGCTCATCGCAAGAGGTGCCGCTGCGCCAGCGGGACCACCGTCGCGGGCGGGCAGGTGAGGAGGTGGCCGTCCGCTCGAACCTCGAAGGTGCGCGGATCGACCTCGATCGCTGGCAGCGCCGCGTTTCTGACCATGTCATGCTTGCGCAGCCGCCGCACGTCGGCGATCGGCACGAACGGCTTGGCAATGCCGAGACGCTCGTGGGTCCCGGCCTCGATCGCCAGCCGTGAAACGAAGGTGACGCCGAGCTGCGCCGGCGCGCGGCCGAAGCAGCCCCACATCGGCCGCTGAATGACGGGCTCCGTGCCGATGTGGCTCCCGTTGCCGTCGCCCATCTGCGACCAGACCACCTGGCCGCTCTTGATGACGAGCTGCGCCTTGAGCCCGAAGGCTTGGCGGGGCCACAGCACGAGGTCGGCCATCCGGCCGGGTTGGATGGAGCCGACATGGGCATCGATGCCGACCGCGATCGCCGGGTTGACGGTCACCTTGGCGACGTAGCGCTTGATCCGCTCGTTGTCGGCGTGCTCGGTCGTTTCCTCGGGCAGGCGACCGACGCGCTGCTTCATCACCGAGGCGAGCTGCCAGCATTTGGCGACGTTCTCCGCGAGCCGGCCCATGCCCTGGCTGTCGGTCGCGAAGATCGAGATCGCGCCCATGTCGTGGAGCAGGTCCTCCGCACCCATGCTTTGGGGCCGAATCCGGCACTCGGCGAACGCGACGTCCTCCGGCACCCGGTAGTTGAGGATGTGGCAGAGCATCGTCATCGGCACGCCCTCGTTCAGGGCGTAGGCGGTGAACGGGTTGGTGGGGTTGGTCGACGACGGGATGACGTTGGCGTGGCCATTGACCACGAGCAGGTCGGGGCTGTGCCCGCCGCCGGCACCTTCGACATGGTACATGTGGATCGTCCGGCCATCGATCGCCCGGAGCGTGTCCTCGCAGAAGCCGAACTCGTTGATCGTGTCGGTGTGCAGGTGGACCGCGAAGTCGTTGGCGTCGGCAGCCCTGAGCGCGCCGTCGATCACCGCGGGTGATGCGCCGAAGTCCTCGTGGATCTTGACGCCCAAGGCGCCGCCGGCGACCGACTCCTCGACGGCGCCCGGTGCCGAACAGCCGCGCCCGAGAAAGCCGAAGTTCAGGCAGAAGCCATCGGCGCCCCGGATCAGATTGCCGAGGACGTTGGGTCCCGAGCAGCTCACGTCGAAGTGCGGTCCTGGCGACATGCCGATCATCGTGGTGATGCCGCCAGCGAGTGCGTGTTCGCATTGTTGGGGCGAGAGGAAGTGCGCGTGCCCTTCGACGGCGCCAGCTGTCACGATCGAGAAGTCGCCGTGAACGACGGTCGTGTTCGGTCCGCACACCAGATCGGGGTGGACCCCGGCCATCACATCGGGATTGCCGGCTTTGCCGACGCCGACGATGCGCCCGTTGCGGATGCCGATGTCGCCTTTGACGATGCCGAGCACCGCGTCGACGACGACGCAATTGTGGACCACCATGTCGAGGGCGCCGGCGGCGGCCGTGCCGCTGGTGCGGAAGCCCTCGCCGTCGCGCATGACCTTGCCGGCGCCGGTGGTCAGTTCGTCGCCGTACACCGTGAAATCGCGCTCGATCTCGGCCAAGAGGTCGGTGTCGCCGAGGCGGACGAGATCGCCGGTGGTCGGCCCGTACAGCTCCGCGTAGTGGCGCCGGGAGAGCTGGGCCACCTGCTACAGGTCCAGGTAGCCGCGCTCGTGCGCGCGCTCTGCAGCCCGCCGTTCGGCCGCCGGATCGTCGAGCGGGCCGTCCACCAAGCCCGCGAACCCGAACACCGCTCGCTCGCCGGCGAACGGGATCAGATCGACGGTCTTGGCGACGCCGGGCTCGAACCGAACGCCGGTACCAGACGGCACGTCCAACCGCCGGCCGAACGCCCGTCGCCGTGGGAAGCGGAGGGCGCGGTTCACCTCGAAGAAATGGGTGTGGCTCCGAACCTGAACGTCCCGGTCGCCGGTGTTGACGACGTCGATGGTGATCCGATCGCGGCCGGCACCGGTCTCGACGACGGCCGCGGGCGGCGTGATGATCTCGCCCGCCTTCGGCGCCGGCTCGATCGGCAGATCGCCTGGCCCGATCGGATCGAACACGACCACTAGCTTGGTCCCCTCGGCGAAGCTGCACTCGGCCGAGACGACGCCGACCATGTCGGCGACACCGGGCATCACGTCGTCGGTGCTCAGCAGTCGTCCGGCTCGGTCGACGATGTCCTCGTGCGCCAGCCCTTGGCGCGCCCAGAGCATCGCCTGGTCGGCGATCAGCGCGACGGCTTCCGGCTGGCTGAGGCGGATGCCGTGCTCACGGTTGCGCCGGGCGAACGCCGCCGCCTGGAACAACAGGAGCCGGTCGATCTCGGTCGGCGTCAGGTTCATCATCGCTGCCGCCCGCTCAGATCGCTCGCCAGTCGCAACCCTCTTCGAACGCGCTCGCGGCCTTGTAGACCGTCATCTCGTCGTAGCTCTTGCCGATCAGCATCAACCCGGCCGGCAAGCCGTCGATCATGCCGCAGGGCAGCGAGATGGCGGGGTGGCCCGTCGCGTCGAACGGCGCCGTGTTGGCGATCATCTCGAAGGCCCGGGCGATGATCTCGTCGAGCGGTGCTTCCGGCTCCGGCAGTCTCGATGCGGTGATCGGCAAGGTCGGCATCAACAACAGGTCGTAGTTCGCCAACTCGGCGTCGTAGGCCGCTTTCAATTTGCGCGAGAGATTTTGCGATTTGGCGTAAAAACGACCGCCATATTGCTCCAGAAAGTACTTGCCGACGAACATCGAGATCTTGAGGCTAGCGGAAAGCTCGTCGGCGCGCAGCCGCCAGCCGCTGTGCGCCTTCATCAAGCTTGGGAGATACAGGCCCTTCCAGGCGGTGCCGAAGCCGTCGCCCTCCATCATCAACGCCGTCAGGCCCTCCAGCGCGATCGGTGTCCAGATGGCCGTCCCGACGGCGTGCATCGGGATGCTGACCTCTTCGACGACGCAACCGAGGCCGCGGAGGACTTCCGCGCCGGCACGGATCTTGTCGTCGACCCCCGCCATCGAATTGGCGTGGCCGAAGCCTTCCCGCAGGATGCCGATCTTGAGTCCGCTGACGTCCTGGCCCAGCGCCTTGGTGTAGGGTGCCGTGGCTGGCTCGTACTGGCGCGGGTCGAGCCCGTCGGCGCCTGCGATCACCTCGAGGAGCAGGGCGTTGTCGGCGACCGAGCGCGTCATCGGCCCGGTGTGGTCGATGGTCACCTCGATCGGCATGATGCCGGTATAGGGAACCAGCCCGTGGGTCGGCTTCAGGCCGACGATCCCACAAAAGGCGGCTGGCATGCGGATCGACCCGCCCTGGTCGCCGCCGAGCGCCATGTCGACCTCGCCCGCGGCGACCAGCGCGCCGGAACCGGATGACGAGCCGCCGGCCGAGTAGCCTGGTTTCAGTGGGTTGTGCACGGCGGCGGGTGCGCTGGTATGGCTGCCACCCGACAGGCAGAAGTACTCGCAGACCGACTTGCCTTTGATCGTGCCGCCGGCGTCGAGGATCCGCGTCACTACGGTGGCGTTGACCTCCGGTGTGTAGCCCTCCAGGGTCGACGCTCCGTTCATCATCGGTACGCCGGCGACGCAGATGTTGTCCTTGATGGCGATCGTCTTGCCAGCGAGCGGGCCGGCCGGCGCGCCGACGATCTCGGTCTTGTAGTACCAGGCGTTGTAGAGGTTTTCCTCGCCCTCAGGGCGGTAGCCCGGCCGCCTGGGATAGGCGACCTCCGGGAGATGGTCGGGCATCGCGTCGACGACGTCATAGGCGTCGATCGTCGGCTGCATGAGCGCCAGGTAGTCGGCGACGTCCTGATCAGAGAGCGTCATGCCGAAGCGGTCGGCAATGTCGGCGAGTTGCGCGGCGGTCGGGCGGGAAACCGGCATGGCGCGTCCTCCGTCGGAGCTTGGTCACGTTCGGCCGTGACGTCGACATCATAGCAAAGCCGGTGCCAGCCCGTCGGCGCATGATCGACGCTAGTCTGCGAGGCACGACCGATCGAGCATGCCTAGGAGTTTCGCATCCTGCGCAATCATGCAACTTCGATTTTCACGACCCGCGCTGCCACCTGGCAGCGGCCGGCCGTGGCATGGTGCTTGCGTGGAGTGGCTCGCAACACGAGGATCGTGCGCGGTTTCGCAGGTGGGACATGGACGCCGTCATCAAGCTGATCTTCGACATATTGGCGTTCTCGTCGATCATGGTGCTCGTGGTGGCGGGCCTCGCGGTGATCGCCAGCTTGATGGGCATCTTCAACCTCGGGCATGGCGAGTTCGTGCTGCTCGGCGCCTACACCGTCTATCTTTTCGGCAGTTGGGGCCTGCCGACTTGGCTCGGGATGCTCGCGGCACCGCTGTTCGTGGCGCTGGTGGGGTTGGTGGTCGAATGGGCGGTGATCCGAAGACTCTACGCGGCACCGGTCATCGCCATGTTGGCGACCTACGCGCTGGGCCTGATCATCCGTGAACTCGTTCGCGGCCTGATCGGCGGCCAGTATTACTCGATCGACGAGCCGATTCCCGGCTCGGTCGACTTGTTCGGCGTCAGCGTCTCGGCGTGGCGCACGGTCATCATCGTCCTGACCGTGGTGGTGATGATCGGTTGCTTCCTGATCCTCAAGCGGACGACGCTGGGCTTGCAGATCCGGGCCGCCTTGGAGAACCCCAACCTGGCCCGCGCGTCCGGCGTATCCACGACCCGTCTCTACGCCATGACTTTCGCGTTCGGCGCGGCGCTCGCCGGGCTCGCGGGCGCGTTGATGGTACCGCTCTTCTCCTTGTCGGCCGACATCGGCGTCCGGTTCCTGGTGCAGGCGTTCTTGTCGGTGATGCTGGGCGGCGTCGGCACGTTCGAAGGACCGATCGTCGGCAGCGCGCTGTTGGGCGCCATGGTCCCCGGCTTCCAATGGCTCCGCGAGTTACCGGTGATCAACGCCTATGTCGGCCCGGTGGTCACCGAAGTCCTGGTCTTCGTGGTTGCGCTGATCATCGTGAAGCTGCGTCCGCAGGGCCTCATCGCTCATGGGAGAACATGACATGACCAACGACCACGGGCCAAAGCGCGGCCTCGACCGCCGGTCTTTGTTGCGCGGCACGGCGGCGCTGACCGCCGCCGGCTGGACGGCAGGCTTCGGCGGCGGCTGGGTGCTGCGGCCGCGTTGGGCCCATGCCGCGGACCCGATCAAACTCGGCATCGCCACCGACATCACCGGCGCCATCGCGCCGTCCGGCAACGCCAACTGGCAGGTCGCGCAGTTCACCGCGCAGCAGATCAACGACGCCGGCGGCATCCTCGGCCGGCCCGTCGAACTCCATCTCGAGGACACCGCGTCCGATCCCGGCACTGCCGTCGGCAACGTCCGCAAGCTGATCGAACAGGAGAACGTCGACGTCGTGCTCGGCGGCATCACCAGCGCCATGCGCGAAGCGATCAAGAACCCGATCGTTCGCCGCGGCCGCACGCTCTACATCTACCCGCAGCTCTACGAGGGGCAGGAGTGCACCGAGCATCTCTTCTGCACCGGCCCGACCCCGGCACAGCAGTGCGACGAGCTGATACCGTGGTTGATCGCCCGCGGCAGCAAGCGGTTCGTTTTCCCATCTGCGAACTATCTCTGGCCGCAGCTACTCAACGAGTATGCTCGCGAAGTCGTCGAGGCCAATGGCGGCGAAGTCGTCTTCGAAGATTACTTCCCGCTTGATCAGCTCGAATACTCGGCAACGGTCTCGAAGATCATGAACGAGAACGTCGACTGCGTGTTCAACACGATCATCCCACCGGGCCTGCAGGCGTTCATGAAGCAGCTGTACGAAGCTGGTTTCCTCGACCAGGGCGGCCAGTTGGCCTGTGTCTACTACGACGAGAACCTGCTCAACTACCACCCGGCACGGGAGATGGAAGGGTTGGTGTCCTGCCTGGATTACTTCCAGGCGATCGACGATCCGTTCTCGGCGGAACTGCAAGCGGGCTACAGCGCGATGTTCCCCGACTCCAAGTACCTCTTCACCGCAGGCAGTGCGGCCACTGGTATGTATCGCGGCATCAAGCTCTACGAGCAGGCAGTGATCGCCACCAATGGCGACCTCGCCCGTGATGCCGTCTCGGAGGCGCTCGACAGTGCCGAGATCACCGAAGGCCCGGGCGGCGGCGCGAAGATGATCCCTGGTAGCGGCCACTGTGCCATGAACATGTACATTGCCATCGCCGAGGACGGTAAATACAACGTCGTCGAGAAGTACGACATGGTCGATCCGAAAGAGTGTGTTTGACGTGAACCGGGCGCTGCGCTGCTTGCAGCGCGTGGGCACCGGCTGCTCGGATCTGGATCCTTGCCCATGTCGTCGGTGACGCCGGGCCGTCGGCTTGCTGCGCCACTGCGTGTGCTGCCGATAGCCGAGCTATTGCTGCTTGTGCTGTTGGTCGTCCTGCCCTGGTTCATCAGCGACTTCCACGTCATCATCACGACGCGAATGCTCATTCTTGCGATATTGGCTCTCAGCTTCGACCTTTGCTGGGGCTACTCGGGTATCATGAGTTTCGGCCAAGCTCTTTTCTTCGGTATCGCCGGTTATGTCGTTGCGTTGTTTGCGAACAAAGCCGGTGTGCTGCAGCTCGCGGCGCTTGTGCCGATCGGGATGCTCGTCGGCTTGGTCGCAGCGGGACTCGTTGGCTGGTTCCTGCTCTGGGCGCGGCAGACTCCAACGATCATCTTCGTCGCTCTTGGCACACTGACCGCATCCTACGCCGCCGAGCGCTTGGTTGCCGGCTGGCAGTGGGTCGGCGCCGGCAACGGCATGTCGATCTGGGACTTTGCGATGCTCGGTCCCTACGAGCTCGATACCGGTCTCGTCTTCTACTACGTCGGCCTGGCGTTCCTGCTGTTCGCCTACCTGGCCAGTCGCTACCTCGTGCGATCGCAGTTCGGTTTGGTTCTGGCCGGGATGCGCCAGAACGAGCGTCGGCTGGCGTTCTTCGGCTATCGGGTGCAGACCTTCAAGCTGTTGGTCTTCGCGTTCGCCGGCATGCTCGCCGGGCTTTCGGGCACGCTCTACAGCTTTCACGAGGGGTTCGTCGGTCCGACCTCTCTCGGGATCACCCAGTCCACCTATGCCGTGCTCTATGGCCTGTTCGGCGGTGTCGGTACGCTGATCGGGCCGATCATCGGCACGCTGGCGATCGAGACGATCACCTTCGTCCTCGCCGACCGCGACGAGCTGAAGAACTACTGGCCGGTCGTCCTCGGCGTGATCCTGCTCGTCGTCGTTGCTTACAAGCCGACCGGGATCATGGGCTTCTTTTTGTCGGAGCGCGAGCGGCTCGGGACCTTCGGGGACGATCGGGGCGGCGACGAACCGGGCAGCGCGCCGCCGCGCGAGGTCGACCGTGGCCCTGCTTGAGACCCACGGCGTCGCCAAGGTATTCGGAACCTTGCGGGCGCTCGACGGCGTCGACGTCGCGGTCCGGCCCAACAGCTTCCACGGCCTGATCGGGCCGAACGGGTCGGGGAAGAGCACCTTCTTGAAGGCGCTCGCCGGGGATCACTTCACGACGTCCGGCACCATCACCTTCGCCGGCCACGACATCACGACGGCAACGCCGGCCGAGCGGTCACGGTTCGGGATGAGTCTGAAGTTCCAGATCACGGCGGTGCTGCCGGAACTGTCGGTCTACGACAACGTGCTGTTGGCGATGCAGTCGCGGGAGAAGGTCTGGGCGTTGCTTCGCTCGCGGAGCCGGCGGCGCCTGCACGGCGACGTCATGGCGCTGTTGGAGCGCTTCCGCCTGGCCGACAAGTGCAGCAACCTCGCCGCCGAACTCAGCCACGGCGAACAGCAATGGCTCGAGATCGCCATGGCGCTGACCGGCGAGCCGCAACTCCTGCTGCTCGACGAGCCGACCGGCGGCATGAGCCCGCAGGAGCGGCGCGTGACCGGCGAGTTGCTGATGCCGATCAAGGCCACCACGGCATTGGTGATCGTCGAGCACGACCTCGACTTCATCAAGGACATCTGCGACCGCCTGACGGTGTTCGACCAGGGTCGGGTGCTCGACCAGGGAACCGTTGCCGAGATCGAAGCGTCGGCCAAGGTGCAGGAGGTCTACACCACCCGTGTCTGATCAGGGGGCCATCCTCGACGTTCAGCATCTCGATGCCGGCTATGGTCGCTCGCAGGTGCTGTTCGACGTGTCGATGTTGGTGCCGCGCACTGGCGGCGTGGCGATCCTCGGCCGCAACGGAGCCGGCAAGACCACCCTGTTGAAGACGTTGATCGGCGAATTGCGGCCGACCAGCGGCGTCATCTTCTTCGACGGTGCGCACGCCGTCGACCAAGACACCGAGAAGCGGGTGCGCCGCGGCATCGGCTACGTGCCTCAGGAACAAGCGGTGTTCTCGACGTTGACGGTCAGGGAGAACCTGCAGCTCGGCAACGTGGTCAGCCGTGATCGGGACGGCATGGCCATGGTCCTCGACTTCTTTCCCAAGCTCAGCCAGCGGCTGACCCAGCCGGCGGGGACACTTTCTGGTGGTGAGCGCAAGATGTTGGCCATCAGCCGGGCGCTGCTGGGCAAGCCAAAGCTCCTGCTGTTGGACGAGCCGACCGAAGGGGTGTGGATCGGTGTGATCGAGGAGATCGCCGCGCGCCTGTCGGCGCTTGCCCGCGAGATCGCCGTGGTCATCGTCGAGCAGCACGTCGAGCTCGCTCTGCGGGTCACCGACTACGCTTACGTCATCGATCGCGGTCATGTCGGCATGGAGGGGCCGGCGGCAGAAGTCCGCGACGATCCCCGCCTCGTCGGTTTCCTGGCGCCCTAGCCGAGCCAGGGCGCGCAAGCGGAGCGCCTGCCGGCGTTGGTTGCGTTCCTCGGCAAGCGCTGAGAGAACGCAGCCTGACGCCGTTCGAGACGAGGGGGGACCCAGTGACGATGACCGACCGGCCCATCGGCGTGCCGCCATTGGCGATCCCGAAGCGGCCGATTCCTCGCGGCGCCTGTGACGCCCACGCCCACATGCTGGCGGGACCGCAGGAGTTTCCATTGTGGCCCGGGCGAACCGAGGACCCTGCACCCGGCACCTTCGAACTCTGGCTGCAACGCTACCGGGAGCACTTGGCGACGCTCGGCTTCGAGCGTGGGGTCATCGTCCACACGATCCTCTACGGCGACGACAACGCCATCACCATCGAGGCCGTGCGCCGACTGGGGACCGACCGCTTTCGGGCGATCGCCCTGGTGACCGACTTGGTCGACGACGCCACGCTGAACCGGCTTGCCGATCAGGCCGTCGTCGGCGTCAGGCTGAACTACGTCCACGGCGGTGTGTTGAGCTGGGCGGGCGTTCGGGCGCTGGCGCCGCGGCTTCGCGACCGCAGCATGCACGTGCAGATGCTGCTCAACGCGGATCGGCACATGGTCGAGATCGCCGAGGACGTCCGCCGCCTGCCGGTTCCCGTTTGCTTCGACCACATCGGGTGGCCGGATCTTGGCGCCGGCATCGAGGAACCTGGCTTTCGGATGCTGTGTGCGCTGCTGGCGGAAGGCCGTGCCTGGGTGAAGTTGTCGGGCGTCTACCGCCTGTGTGGGCCGGCTTACCGAGCGGCGGACGAGGCTGTCGCAGCGCTGGTCGACGCCAACCCCGAACGTTGCGTGTGGGGTAGCGACTGGCCGCATCTGATGCTGGCGGACGCATCGACGCCCGACTCCGGCGCGCTGCTGGATGCGCTGGATCGCGTCGTCACCGACGAGCGGGTCCGCCGTCGCGTGCTGGTCGAGAACCCCGCGGCACTCTACGGCTTCGTGTGAACGCCCGACCACGGCCAGCCGGCAGCTGCCGTCGGCCGCCGCCGGCGCCAAACTCCGCATTGGCGGTGGCAGTGGCAGCGCTGCTCGCCTCGCTGCTGACGGGCTGCGGACCGCAGTTCGTGGACCACGGGTCCGACGTTCGGTCGGCGGGATTGACCGACACGGCCTACGTCGCTGCCGACGGCGTGCGCCTGCCGGCGCAGCGCTACGCGCCGGAGGGCGAGCCACGGGCCATCGTGCTGGCGCTCCACAGCTTCGGCGACTTCGGGCTGGCCTTCGAGCAGGTCGGGCCGGCGCTCGCGGCGCGCGGGTTCGCCGTCGTCGCGCCTGATCAGCGCGGTTTCGGCCAGAGCCCCGCGTTCGGACGATGGTGGGGCCACGACGTGATGGTGGCCGACGCAGTGACCCTCGCCGGGCTGTTGCGTGACGAGTTTGGCGACCTGCCGGTCATCCTGCTGGGTGAGAGCATGGGTGGCGCGGTGGCCATGCTCGCCGCCACGCCGGCTGGCGCCGATGCCGTGATCCTGGCAGCTCCGGCGGTGCGGGCAGAGCTGCCCCATCGCTGGGCCTGGGACGTCGGCTTCCGCACCGCCGCGACGGTCGTCCCGTGGTACACGCGCGAGGTCGACCACGGCGAAGCGACATTGACCGAGGTTGCCCGGGACCGGTTGGCGGACGATCCGCGCGTGCTGCGCGAGGTGCGCGCCGACACCTATTGGGGCCTGCTGCGGCTCGCCAATGCCGCCTCGGCACTGCCCGCAGGTCGCCTGCCGCGGACGCTCCTGCTCTTTGGCGACGAGGACAGCGTCGTGCCGGACGTCTCCTTGTGCGAGCTGGCTTCCCGCCTGGGTAACGATTCGGCGTCATGGGTGTACCCAGGCGGCGGCCACCGGCTCATGCAGGAGCCAGCGGGGCTCGCCACGCTCGACTCCATGGTCGCCTGGATCGAAGATCCGAGCGCCGCCGCGCCGTCAGAAGCCCATACCCGAGTCGAGGCATACTGCCCGGGCTGAGCCCGACGCGCTCTGGCGTCAAAGCCTGACCGACCTGAGCCTCAGGGCATTGCTGATGACCGAAACCGACGACAAGCTCATCGCTGCGGCCGCGAACATCGGAGAAACCAGAACACCTAGGAACGGGTAGAGGACGCCCGCTGCGACGGGCACGCCCGCTGCGTTGTAGATGAACGCGAAGAACAGGTTCTGCTTGATGTTGCGCATCGTCGCCACGGCCAGGCGCCGGCCCCGGACGATGCCGGTCAGATCGCCGCCGACGAGGGTGAACCCGGCGCTCTCGATCGCGACGTCGGCGCCCGTTCCCATGGCGATGCCGACATCGGCCTGGGCCAAGGCCGGCGCATCGTTGACGCCGTCGCCGGCCATGGCGACACGTCGCCCGCCCTCCTGAAGCTCGCGGACGATGCGGGCCTTGTCCTCCGGCAGCACCTCGGCGCGGATCTCGTCGATACCAAGCTGGCCCGCGATCGCTTTGGCGGTTCGCTCGTTGTCGCCGGTCGCCATGACGATGCGCAAGCCTTGGCGGTGAAGCTCCTGGAGGGCTTCGGCCGTGCTCTCCTTGACCGGGTCGGCGACGCTGGCCAGCCCGGCGATCGCCCCGTCGATGACCACGAACATGACCGTTTCGCCGGCGTCGCGCCGCTTGTTGGCCGCCATCTCGTGTTCGCTGCCGTCGAGCCCGCGGTCGGCCGCGAACCGGGCGTTGCCTAGCCCCACCTCATGGCCATCGACACGGCCCATCACACCCTTGCCGGTCAGCGCTTCGAAGTCGCTGGCACTGCCGAGCGTCAGCCCGCGCGCCTCGGCGCCGTTGACGATGGCCTCGGCGAGAGGGTGCTCGGAGCCGCGTTCCAGGCTTGCTGCAAGCCGCAACACCTCGTCCTCGCCTTTGCCTTGACTCGGCAGAACGGCGACGAGCTGCGGCTTGCCCACCGTCAACGTGCCGGTCTTGTCGACCACCAGCGTGTCCACGGCGGCGAAACGCTCGAGCGCTTCAGCGTTCTTGACGAGGACGCCGGCCTGCGCACCCCGCCCCGTTGCGGTCATGATCGAGACCGGTGTCGCCAGACCGAGCGCGCACGGGCAGGCGATGATCAGGACGGCGATGGCCGAGACCAAAGCGTAGCCATAGGCCGGCGCCGGTCCCCAGATCGACCAGGCGACAAACGTCAGGAAGGCGATCAGGATGACGGCTGGGACGAACAGGCCGGCGACCGAATCGGCGAGCTTTTGAATGGGCGCGCGCGATCTCTGTGCGGCCGCGACCATTTCGACGATCTGCGCCAGCATCGTGTCGTTGCCGACGCGTCTGGCCTCGATCACCAAGCTGCCGGTGCCGTTGATCGTCGCGCCTGTCACACCGTCGCCTTTGGCCTTCTCGACGGGCACGGGCTCACCCGTCAGCATCGACTCGTCGACCGACGAGCGGCCCTCGACGACCTCACCGTCGACCGGCACTTTGTCGCCGGGTCGGACGCGCAAACGATCGCCGATTTGAACCTCTTCCAGCGCGATCTCGTCTTCCGTGCCGTCCGGCCTGATCACCCGCGCCGTCTTCGGGGCAAGGTCGAGCAACGCACGAATGGCGGTGCCGGTCCGCTCCCGCGCGCGCAGCTCCAAAATCTGCCCCAACAGCACCAGTACGACGATCACGGCCCCAGCCTCGAAGTAGACGCCGACATTGCCGTCGGCATCGCGAAAGCCGGACGGGAACCGATCGGGTGCCAGGACCGCCACGACGCTGAACGCATAAGCCGCGGTCACGCCGACGGCGATCAGGCTGAACATGTTGAGATGTCGGGTCAGAAACGACTTGGCGCCCCGCACCAGGAACGGCCAGCCGGCCCAGAGGATGACGGGTGTGGCGAGGACCAGCTCGATCCAGAGCGCCGTGCGTTCGCCCAGCCATTCCCTGATCGGCAGGCCAACGTGCGGACCCATGGCAAGCACGACGAGCGGCAGAGCGAGCGCAGCGCCAAGGACGAAACGCCGCCGGAAATCGACGAACTCGGGATTGGGAGCCGCGTCCGCCGCCGGAACGCCTTTCGGTTCCAACGCCATGCCGCAGATCGGGCACTCGCCCGGCCCGACCTGCTCGATCTCCGGATGCATCGGGCACGTGTAGACGGCCGCAACCGAGGCGTTGGCCGCTCCGTCTTTCGGGGCTGCACTCTGGCGTTCATGCCGACCGGGCTGCACATCGTCCAAGGCCTGCTCCAGATGACCGGATCGGCTTCAGCGTGCAGTTTCCAGTAACTGGAATGTCAAGGGGCGCGCTTGGCAAACCTCCGGAGGGAGCCCGCTCCGACACCAACGCTGCGGCCGGAGCGGCCGCGGTTGCGCCCTCAGGGCCCTGGCGTGTCCGGCAGCGGGATGAACTCGACCTCGCCGGGAACGGCATCGAAACGGCCGCCGAGCCAATCGCGTTTCGCGTGCTCGATTCGCTCCTTGGACGACGAAACGAAGTTCCACCAGATGTAGCGCGGGCCGTCCATCGGCTCGCCGCCGAGGAGCATCGCCCGCGTTTCGCGGAGCGCCGTCACCGTCAGCGCGTCGCCGGGGCGGAACACCAAGAGTTCGCCCGCCGGGTGGGCGATGCCGGCGATCTCGACCTCACCCTCGGCGACGTAAAGCGCGCGCTCGACGTGGCTGGCATCGATCGGCACTCGAGCATTCGGCTGCAGGTGGAGATCGACATAGACCATGTCGGTGTGGGTCGGCACCGGCGAGCGGTGGCCGAACGCCCCGCCGGCGATGACCTGCGCGCGCACCCCATGGTCCTCGACGACCGGCATGTCGGTGGCGGCATGGTGCCAAAATGCCGGATCCGTCTCTTCGGACGTGCGGGGCAGGGCGACCCACGCCTGAATGCCGAAAAGGGCTGCACCGCGCGCCCGTTCTTCGGGGCCGGTGCGCTCGGAATGCGCGATCCCGCGCCCTGCCGTCATCCAATTGACGGCGCCCGGCCGGATCGGCAGGTCGGTGCCGAGGCTGTCCTTGTGGACGATCTCGCCACGGAACAGGTAGGTGACGGTGGCGAGCCCGATGTGCGGATGCGGCCGGACGTCGAGACCGTTGCCGAGCAGGAACTCGCTGGGTCCCATCTGGTCGAAGAAGACGAACGGCCCGACCATGCGCTTCTGCCGCGACGGCAAAGCCCGGCGCACCTCGAAGCCGCCGATGTCGTGCGAACGCGGCACGATCACGGTCTCGATCGGGTCGATGTCGGCGGCGGTGAAGCGGCACTCCGCCTCGGTGCAGTCATGCCAGCTCATGCCGATCCCTCCTGGTCGTGACTAGAGCATCATCCAGGAATTCCGAGCCACCCGCACACCCCGCCCGGCCGCCCGATAGGACCATGGCTGGGCGGCTCGGTGAGTCCACGAAGGTGGACAATGCGATGATGACGATGGAGGCGAAAATCGGCCGGTCCACCCGCACCTTGGGGCAGCGTCAGGCGGCACCCGATCCGGCGAGAACGACGTGGCTGCCAACGTGGAGCCGGCCGGTCGCGCCGGCCGTCAATCGCGGCACCGCGTTCTGGCCGAAAACCGGCTGTTTCAACACCGGATGGCGCCGTGTCTGCCGCAGGATCGCCAGCGGCTGATCGCCATGCGGCTCGCCGGTCTCCTGATCGATCGTCAACACGATGCAACGCTCGCTGGGCTTGACCAAATCCAAGATCAAGCCGCTGTCGGCGCGCAATTCGCCATGGTCGTCTTCGGCGCCAGCGGGCATGTCGGCAACGACCACATTGGGGCGGAAGCGGCTCATGGGCACCGGTTCGGCGCCAAGCTCGACCAGCTGTTCGTCCAGCTGAACCAATGTCGCCTCGTTGGTGACCAACAGCGGGAAACCATCGGTGAAGGCGGTCTCACCGCCTGCCGGCGCCCAGTGACGGTCGACCTCGCGGACCGTCGTCTCCGGAAAGTGTACCAGCTGCACCGGAACGCCGAGCAAAGCGCTGAACGCTTCGCCGAGCGGGCCTCCGAAACACTCGGCGATGACGCTGTCGCGCCAGATTCGAACGTCGCCCATGGTGCCGGTACCAAGACTAGGTGCCGGCAATCGTACCCCGTCGATCTGCACGTCCAGGCCGTCGTCGGGCTTGATCCCACAATGAACTCGGGCCAACCGCGGGTGCTCGCGCTGGGTCAGGACCCGGCCGCTGGGCGTTGCCACCGCCCAGCGGCGATCATGGGCGAGGCCGCGTCGCTCGACGATGGTCTCGGCCAAAGCGACGGCCGCGCAGCCTTTGATCGGGTAGACGAACAGGCCCGTGATTCGGCCGGCAACGTCGCTCATCAAGCGAGCAACCGCCCGACTTGACGAAGCGACGCCGGCGTTTCGAGGTCGTGGGCTTCCAGGGCAGGCGCCAGGATCCGCGCTACCTCAGCTTCGCCGAGCTGGTCCATCAGCGCGCAGGGCGGGTTGCCCAGCTTCAACGCCTCGCGCGCCCCGTGGTCGATGTCGGCGGGTACCGCTACGGCTTCGTCCAACTCCTGTAACGTCGGCAAGAACACGCCGGCCAGCAGCCGGTCGGCGATGGCGCCGTAGCGTTCCGGCGGAATCGTTCCGGCCTCGCCGATCGACCAATCCTGGTCGGCATCGCCCGTGGCGGCCATGGACAAGGCGGGCGCGTAGAAGCTGCCGAGCGGGCCGAGATTGCGGATCGCGTGCAGGTTGATGCGTGGCTTGATCAGGTTCATCACCAGGAACGGCCCGGCCGCGGCACCCAACACGTCCTTGGCGACGACGTCGATCTCGGCCGTCGTGCCCAGCCCGTCATCGAGGGCCCGTGCCGCTTCGTTGGTGTACGGGCAGAAGAAGCGGTTGATCGCGAAGCCGAACTGATCTTTGCACGCCAACGGGTCCTTGCCGGTGGCTTTGCAGAACGCCACCGCCGCGTCGAAGGTTTCGGGCGTCGTCGACTCGCCGCGGACCACCTCGACGATCGGGTTGATCTGTGCCGGGCTGAAGTAGTGGAGGCCCAGGAACCGTTCGGGATGGGTGACGTGGCGCTGCAGGTCGCTCACCCGGAGGCAGCTGGTGTTGGTGGCGATGAGGCAGCCCGGCCGAACGATTTTGGCCAGGTCCTCGAAGACCTGCGCCTTGAGGTCGAAATCTTCGAACACCGCCTCGATCACGAGATCGCAGTCCGCAAGCTCGGAGAGTTCGGTCGCTGGCTCGATTCGCGCTTCTGCCGCCTTGGCGGTGGTGTCGGCCATGCGGCCCTTGTCCACGGCGCGCCCGTAGAAGCTGCGCGCGGCCGCTTTGGCCTTGGTCGTGGCGTCGGTGTTGGCGTCGACCAAGCGCACGGTCAAGCCGTTGGCGGCCGAGGCGATGGCGATGCCGCTCCCCATCGTGCCTGCCCCGATGATCCCGAGATGTGCGACGGTCATGGTGGAAACCCTTTCGCAAGTGCGAACTGGTCCTACTCCCAGCCCGTCGCCTGTCAAGCAAAGCGTCCGCTCGTCAGCCCCCGTCCGCCGGTCTATGTGACCGTTGCGAAAGGGAGAATACCGTGATCGATCTCTACACCTGGACGACCCCCAATGGCCGCAAGGTTTCCATCATGTTGGAGGAACTGGGCGTCCCGTACCGCGCCCACGCCATCGACATCGGCAAGGACGAGCAGTTCGCGCCGGACTTCCTGAAGATCGCACCGAACAACCGGATTCCCGCGATCGTCGACGACGAGACCGGCGTCGCGATGATGGAGTCGGGGGCGATCATGATCTACCTCGCCGACAAGACCGGCCAGCTCCTGCCCGCCGCGGGTCCGGCGCGCCACACCACGATCGAGTGGTTGATGTGGCAGATGGGCGGTATCGGGCCGATGCTCGGCCAAGCGCATCACTTCTTGCGGTTCAACAAGGGCAAGGCGCCGTACGCGGAGGAGCGCTACGGCAACGAGGCGAAACGGCTCTACGGCGTGCTCGACCGGCGCCTCGCCGACCACACGTACCTAGCCGGCGACTACTCGATCGCCGACATCGCCACGTGGCCTTGGATCTCGCGGTTCGAGTGGCAGGAGATCGACCTCGACGCCTTCCCGAACGTCAAGCGCTGGTACGTCGACATCGCCGGCCGGCCGGCCGTACAGCGCGGCTACGACGTGCCGAAGAAGGTCGGCGAGATTCCGCTCCCCGGGTGATCGGCTAATCGTTGCCGGAGCCATCACTGTCGACGCTTGACCGAGATCGCCCTCGGCGCACGGTGGCGCCTGCTCGTTCGCGGGGTTGGAGATCGTTCACCGGACGGTCATCGACGATGATCGCTCCCGGCCCGGATCATCCCGGACAGTGGGGCCGCGCGTGCTCGAGCCCGCCGGCGACTGGAGGCGTGCTAGCTGAAGGCGATCGCCCCGCTCGGCACGACGTCGGCAAAGCCCATACCCAGAACGTGGTTGTGGTGCGCGATGATCTGCTGCGCCGAAAGATGGGGATTGTCCCATGTGCCGTGCCCATCGGCCGCCAGTGTCACCCGATAGCCCCGGCTCTTGGCCGCACGGCACGTGGTGTCGATGCAGAACTCGGTCTGGTTGCCGGTGATGACCAGATGGCTAGCGCCATGGCCGTCCAGCACGCCCGCGAGGTCCGTCTCGTAGAAACTGTCTGGGCTGGCTTTCTCGATGATCGGTTCGCCCGGCCGCACCTGGAGGTCGGCGTGCAGCGGCCAACCCGGCCCCGACCTGTCGAGTTCGCTGCCGTCCTCGCCGTGTTGGACGAAGACTACCGGGACGGACTGCGTTCGGGCCCGCGCCAGTAGGTGGGAGATTCGAGCCAACATCGGCGCGGCCCCGAACACGGGCGGTCCCATACGGCCGTCGAAGAAGGCGTTCTGCACGTCGACGACGACCAAGACCGTGGACATGCCGTCCTCCTGCCGTTCGTTTGTGGCTGCCGCGAAGTTTGGCGCATCGGTTCTTGCGCGGCGACCGCCAAGGCCGCCGGATTGCGACTCTGCGGCCAATCACTGTGAACGTTCGTCCGTTGGCTCAGTAGCTCATCACCTTGGTTCCGGGTGCGGCTAGGATCTCGTGCAACTCAGGGCCCGAGGGTTCGACGCCATCGATGCGATCGTCGATGGAGAGGCCGGCCTGCTGGGTGCAACCGACGCAGAGAAACACCTGAGCGCCATCGGCGATCAGGTCGGTCAGCAGCGCTTGCGGCGTCTTGCCCGTCAGAGCGGTCGTGTGCTGCGGGACTTCGGTATTGCCGATGCCAACGGCGCGAACGTTCAAGAACGTGACCAGGTCACCACCTGTAAGCTCCACGTAGTTGCGCGCGAACTGAAACGCCATCTGCTGGGTCCAGACGTCGTCGCTCTTGAGGTTGAGGAACAGGGTGTTCGCGTCCTGAGCACGGGCCGGCAGTGCGGTTACTGCCACCAGGTAGAGCGCCAGGGCGGACGTCGTGAGATATCGGATCATCGAGCTCTCCTCGGATCGTTGGCTAGTCGAAACGGGGGAGGCGTGGAGGTGCTGCGACGGTAATTCCGCAGTGTGTCCACGGGTTTTACGTGTCGCCCGCCGCTGCCTTTGGCGTCAAGCCGAGGAGTTTGCGAGCTTCCGCGACCTCGGCAGGGCGGCGGTCATGCTCGGCACACAGGTCCACCACCCGGCGGACGAGCGCAGCGTTGGAAGGGGCTAACGTCGTCCGATCCAGCCGGACGTTGTCCTCCAGGCCGGTCCGACAATGCCCGCCGAGCTCCAGGCTCCAGCGGTTGAGGGTGAGCTGACCAGCGCCGATCCCAGCACCCGTCCAGGTCGCACCCGGTAGCAGCCGCCGCGTCGTCTCGACGTAGAACTCGAAGATCGGCCGGTCGACAGGCATGGCGTTCTTCACGCCCATCACGAATTGGACGTGCAGGGGCGGGGCGAGTCGGCCGTCGGCGACCATCTTCGCCGCCTGGGTCAGGTGGCTGAGATCGAAGACTTCGATCTCCGGTTTCACGTCGTGCGACCGCATCTCGGCCGCGAGCCAATCGACGAGGTCCGGTGGATTCTCGTAGACCCGTGTCGGGAAGTTGTTCGAGCCGACCGCGAGCGAGCACATCTCGGGGCCGAGCGGGATCATGCCGCCGCGCGCGCGCCCGGCACCGGTCCGCCCGCCGGTCGACAGTTGCACGATCATGCCGGGACAGTGTCGACGTATCCCTTCGATCAGACGTTGGAACCGGTCGGGGTCTGCCGTCGGTGTCTCGTCGTCGTTGCGGACGTGGGCGTGCACCAGAGCAGCACCGGCCTCGAACGCGGCCTGGGTCGATTCCACTTGCTCGGCGATGGTGATCGGCACCGCTGGGTTGTCGGCCTTGCGCGGTACCGAACCGGTGATCGCGACCGTGATGATGCAGGGCGAGGTCATGGTTCGACCTTCCTTGGCGACGTGCGCGCCTCGATGGGGCGCCGTCTTCGGCGACGATCCCGGTCGAGGTCAAGCCTCGGCGGCGGTGCTGTGAACGATCTCGCGCAGCAGCGGGCTCGGGAATCGCCGCGTCAACGTGATGGCGAAGAACGTCTCGCACAGCTCGGGTAGCTGGGCGGCCTCCACCAGGAGGCCGTTCGCCAGCTCGTCCGCGACGACGATGGGCGGTACGACCGCGAGGCCGACGTCGGCACGCGCGACCAGCCGGAGTAGCGCCATGTCGTCGACTTCGGCGGCCAACTTGACCCGCAGACCCAGGCGGTCGACCAAGGCGTCGAACCCGGTTCGGATACTACTCGCAACGGTCGGCACGACGAGCGGCTCGCGACGCAGCAACGTTTCCAGCGCTGCATCCTGGCCGACCCGCCCCGGGGTGCCCACCAGACTGACCGGTTGCTCGGCGATGGCGTGGGCCAACCAAGGCGTGGCGGCGTCGCGCGGCGGCGGCGTGTTGACCAGAACGACGTCGAGTCGGTGCGCCTCCAGGCTCGCCAAGAGGTCCGCCAGTCCGCCAGATCGAAGGACCAGCTCGACGTCGTTGCGGGCCAAAAGCGGCTGCAGGAACTCGATCTGGAAGTTGCGCGACAGCGTCGCGAGCGCGCCGACGCGCAAGACCTCGCGGATCGCACCGGGGCGCTCACCGAGCGTGCCGAGCAATTCGTCGCCGACGGCGAAGATGGCATCGGCGTGGTCGAGCGCGATGCGGCCCGCTTCGGTCAGAACCAGCCGCTTGCCGCGGCGCTCGAACAGCGCATGGCCGAGCATTTCCTCCAGCTTCTTGATCTGCACCGACAAGGCCGAGGGCGCCACATGCAGCCGGGCCGCCGTTCGAGTGAGGCTGCCGGCATGCGCGACGGCCCAGAAGTAGCGAAGGTGATTGTAGTTGAGGCCCGGCATCTCATCGTTCGTTTTCCAAGAACGAAACGTAAGAAATGTTGAATTTTGAGAACGATCAAGCGACCGCTACCTTGGTCGCATCGTTGCGCCGCGCCGGAGGAAATCATGCCGCCCGTCCTGACCCTGTTGCCGTACTTGGCTCCCCTGGCGCTCGTCGCCGTCTTCCTGCTGGCCCGTGCCGACCAGGGTCGCGGGACCCCACGCGTGCTCCAGGCAGCCCGCGCGGCGACGCTTCTCGTCTTGGCCATTGCCGTGCTGACCGGGATCGGCGTCGCGCTGCTCGGACCCGCGACGAGCCCGCTTTTGGGCTTCGCTGGCGTTGGCTCGTCGCTGCGGCTCGATGCGTTGAGCGCGGTGATGTTCGGCCTCGTCGCATTCGTCGGCGCGATCGTCGTCCAGTTCAGCCGCAACTACCTGGATGGCGACGACCGCCACGGCACGTTCGTCGGCGGTCTGTGCCTCACCCTCGCGGCCGTGTTGCTGTTGGTCCTGGCCGGCAATCTCTACCACCTCGTGGCCGCGTGGGTCGGCACCAGCCTCGCACTCCATCGGCTGTTGCTGTTCTACGCCGAGCGACCCAACGCCATCGTCGCGGCGCGCAAGAAGTGGATCGTCGCGCGGCTAGGCGACCTTTGCCTGATCGTTGCGGTCGTCCTCATCGCCCGCGCCTTCGGCACTGCCGACATCGCCACCATACTGGCGGATGCCAAGGCAGCACTGGGCGCCGGCAGCGTCCCGGCCGGTGTGCCGATCGCCGCCCTGCTCGTGGCCTGTGCCGCCCTGCTCAAGTCGGCGCAGTTCCCGACCCACGGCTGGCTCGCCGAAGTGATGGAGACGCCGACACCGGTTTCGGCACTGCTCCACGCCGGCGTCATCAACGCCGGTGGGTTCCTGGTCGTGCGGTTCGCCGACGTCATGCTGCTCAGCATGCCGTCGCTGCACGTGCTGGCGCTGGCCGGCGGTTTGACGGCGATCTTCGGTTCGTTGGTCATGCTCACGCAGACCAGCGTCAAGGTGGCGCTCGCCTACTCTACCGTCGCGCAGATGGGCTTCATGCTGCTGCAATGCGGTCTCGGGGCCTTCACCTCGGCTGTCCTGCACATCGTCGCGCACTCACTCTACAAGGCCCATGCGTTTCTTTCCTCCGGCAGCGTCGTCGATCTGGCGCGGGCATCCTGGGTGCCGAACGTCGCTGGCGGTTCCCGGCGCGTGCGGCTGCTCGTCAGCCTCGTCGGGGCTTTGGTCGTGTTCCTGACGGTGGGTGCCTTGATGGGGATGTCGCTGGCCGACAAGCCGGCCATCGTCGCGCTCGGTGCGATCCTCGTGCTCGGGCTCACTCACCTGCTGGCCCAGGCGCTCGACGGGCCCGCGAACGGCTACGTGATCGGCCGAACGGTGCTGGCGGCAACGCTGGTGGCGGTGGCCTATTTCGGGCTCCAGATCGGCGCTGAGACCGTGCTCGCCGGTGCGGTGCCGCTGGCCGGGTGGCCCGATCCGTGGACGATCGTGCTGATGATCCTGGCCGTTGCCGCCTTTGCCGCGCTGACGGTGATGCAGGTCCTCGCACCCTACCGCGCCGACGACCCGGGCTGGCAGCGCCGCTACGCGCTGATCGTCGATGGCTTCTACGCCAATGCGTACTTCAACCGCCTCGTCGACGCGCTGGGGCGTTCGGCGGCCACCAAGACCTGATCGGCCCCGCCCCGATCGAAGGAGAGCACCGATGCCTGCGAACCCCTCAACGACGGCCGCGACCCACGACGATGCCGAGCTGCGCCACGGCGCGCCGGCCCTGCGCGACGCATTGGATCGTGCGGCGCGCAAGGTGGCACCCGTCTGGCCCCTCCGCCACTTCGTCGCGGTGAACCCCTATCTCGGTGTGGCCGAACGCGGTTTCGCCGAGGCCGGGCAGATCCTCGGGCGTGCCGCGGGCACCCGCGTGACGATGCCGCGCGCGCACTATACCGACGCCATCGCCAGCGGCCGGATCACCGACGCCGATCTGGGGACGGCCTTGGACGCGGCTCAGTCGACCGGCAGTGCGCTGGCAGCCGAACTGCCGCGTGACGTCGCAGCAATCCGGGCGGCACTCGCGGCCAACCCCACGTCGGCCCCGTTGACGCGGACCCCATGCGTCGCGGACGCGGCGGCGACGGCGACCGGCAAGGACTGGGGGCGCCTCGTGGTGGAACGACTGTCGTTGTGGGCGGCTGGCTATTTCGACGAGGGTCAGGCGTCCTGGCGTCAGCCCGGGCGGGACCTGGCACCCTACGCCGCCTGGCGGGCGGCCGCTGTGTTGGATCGCACACCCGAGATCATGGGCATCAAGGGCTTTCGCCAGACGGTACGCGGTTTGCCAGCCAACGCTGCCGACGCTGCTGAGGTGATCCTCGACCGGCTGGGCGTGCCTTCGGCAGGCTTGGACGCTTACCTCCACCGCCTCGTGATGAGCTTCGGTGGCTGGTCCGCCTACGCCCGCTACCGGGTGTGGCAAGCGGAGCTCTACGGCGGCGGCGACGACGCCCATGCGGAGGTTCTCGTCGCGCGGTTGGCTTGGGATCTTGCCATCCTCGAAGGGTTGCGCGCTCGCGGCGTTGCCCAGGCTTGGGATAGTGCCCGGAGCGCTCTTGCCGCGCCGGTCATGACCGCGGCCGACACCGACATCGCCATCGACGTGCTCCTGCAGACCGCGCTCGAGCACGCGTGGCAGCGCGGCCTGGCTGGCCGGTTCCCGGTGGCGCCAGCGGCAGCGGTCGCCGAGCGTCCCAAGGTGCAGGCAGCGTTTTGCATCGACGTTCGTTCCGAGGTGTTCAGGCGGGCCCTGGAGAGCGCCGACCGGGAGGTCGAGACGATCGGGTTCGCCGGCTTCTTCGGGTTTCCGATCGAGTACGTCCTGCTCGGGCACGATCATGGCGGCGCACAATGCCCGGTACTGCTCACGCCGACGTTCGTCGTGCGCGAAGCGGTGGAGGGAGCTTCGGAGACGGAGGAAGTCGAGCTGCTGGGCCTGCGCATGCTGCGACGGCGCGCCGCCAAGGCTTGGAAGTCCTTCAAGCGCGAAGCGGTGTCGTCCTTCGGTTTCGTCGAGACCGTGGGACTGGCCTTCGGCGGCAAGCTCGCGACCGACAGCTTGCGCCTGACCCGGACCGTCGTTCACCCGTCCGCTGACGGACTAGACCAGGCCGTGGTCGAGCGGCTCGGGCCGCGCCTCACGCCCCAGGAGCTGGCCGGGCGCATCGTCGGCTTCCCGCCGGCCGAGCGGCTGGCTATGGCCGGCGCGGTCTTGGGCGCGATGTCGATGACCGAGGGCTTCGGCCGGCTGGTCCTGCTCGCCGGCCATGGTTCGACGACGGTGAACAACCCCCATGCGACCGGCCTGGATTGTGGCGCTTGCGGTGGCCATACGGGCGAAGCCAATGCCAGGGTTGCGGCAGCGATCCTCAACGACCCCGACGTGCGAGCAGGCCTTGTCGAAAAGGGAACGATCATTCCCGACGACACCGTGTTCCTCGGTGCGCTCCATGACACCACCACCGACGAGGTCGTGATCTTCGACCAGGACACGGTTCCCGCCAGCCACCGCGACGACCTGGAGCGGTTGCTGTCGTTGTTGGAGGAGGCCGGACGGCGGTCGCGCGCCGAGCGCGCCGCATGGCTAAGCTTGGAGGAAGGGCGACCGGTCGACACGGCCGTCCTGGAGCGGAGCCGCGATTGGAGCCAGGTGCGCCCGGAGTGGGGTCTTGCCGGCTGCGCGGCGTTCATCGCGGCGCCACGCCATCGGACCCACGGCACCGACCTCGGTGGCCGGTCGTTTCTTCATTCCTACGAGTGGCGGAAAGACGACGGGTTCGGCGTTTTGGAGTTGATCATGACGGCGCCGATGGTCGTCGCCAGCTGGATCAGCCTGCAGTACTATGGCTCGACCGTCGACAACGAGATGTTCGGCAGCGGCAACAAGGTCTTGCACAACGTCGTCGGCACGCTCGGGGTGCTCGAGGGCAATGGCGGCGATCTCCGCGTCGGCTTGCCGTGGCAGTCGGTGCATGACGGCGAGCGCCTGATCCACGAGCCGCTGCGGTTGTCGGTCGTCATCGAGGCGCCGACCGAGGCGATGAACGCCGTCATCGCCAAGCACGACGCGGTGCGCCAGCTGGTCGACAACGGTTGGCTCCATCTATTCCAGATGAACGAGACCGGCGCCGTCGCTCAGCGTTACACGGGATCGCTGACGTGGATACCGTTGGCCGGCGGTACGGCATCGATGGCCGCCTGACCGACGGGACAAGTGGCGGTGGAGGGGCGGCCTGTCGCCCCCTCCGCCTGGACGCTGCCGACGTTCTCGGGCAACACTCCGGGCGATTTGGAGGGTTCTCGATGGAACGTCGGCTCGCTGCCATTCTCGCCGCAGACGTGGTCGGCTTCACACGGATGACGGAAGCCGACGAAGAAGGAACGCTCGCGCGGCTCCAGGAAGTTCGCCGCGACGTCGTCGATCCGCTGATCGCCGACTATCGCGGCCGAGTCGTCAAGTTGATGGGCGATGGCGCACTGATCGAGTTCGGCAGCGTGGTCGACGCGGTCAGATGTGCGGCACAGATCCAGCGCAGCGTCGCGGCACATGGCATCGCGGAGGCACCGGCGAGGCGGCTGACGTTCCGCATGGGCATCAACGTCGGCGACGTCATCGTCGACGGCGACGACATCTACGGCGACGGCGTCAACCTCGCGGCGCGCCTCGAAGCACTGGCCGACGCCGGCTCGGTGCTCGTTTCGGAACGGGTTTTCGAGCAGGTCGAGCGCAGCGCCGGTGTCGGCTTCCGCGATCTCGGTCCGAAGACGTTCAAGAACGTCGCCAAGCCGATCAAGGTCTATCGCGTGCTGCAGGACGGCGAGGTCGCGGACGACGCACCCCGACCGGCCGCCGACGCGCCGCATCGGTTCGGTCGTTTCGCTCTCGCCGCCGTCGCCCTGGCCGTCGTCATAGCGCTCGGCGCCGGCGCCCTTTTCAGCAGCCCGCCCGAGAGCGAGGCGGCGTTCGAACCTGCGGACCCCGATCGCGCGGCGTTCCCGCTTCCAGTCCAGCCGTCGGTCGTGGTGGTCCCGTTCCGAAGCGTCGCCGACGAACTCGAACAAAAGGCACTCGCGGATGGCCTCACGGATGCCGTGACCGGCGCGCTCGCGCGGGTGCCCGGTATCCTCTTGATCGACCGTGAGGCGCCCGAGGGGGGCGATGACGATCGATCCGGTATCAACGACGCGGCCGAGACGGTCGGTGCGTTCTACGTGCTCAAGGGAAGCGTACAGCGATCCGAGGACCTGCTGCGCGTCCAAGCACAACTTGCCAACGCGTCGACCGGCGAAGTGGTGTGGGCCGAGGACTACGACCAGCCGTTCGGCGACCCGCTGGCGGTGCAGGACGACGTGACCCGTGAGGTCGTCACGGAGCTCGAGGTTCATCTCTCGGAAGGCGAACAGGCGCGCATCCGCAAGCACCAGACCGAGAGCCTCGACGCGTACGTTGCGTTCAACAAGGGGCTCCAGGCGTTGGACAGCTTCTCGGCGGACGGCCAGGTCGAGGCACAAGGTGCGTTCGAGCAGGCGCTGGAACTGGACCCGGCGTTCGTCTCGGCCCGCGCACTGCTGGGCCACAGCTATGTCGAGCAGGCGCGCAACGGCTGGGTAGCCGACGTCGATGCGGCACGACGGACCGGCGAGACCCATGTGGCGGAGGCTTTGGAACGCGATCCCGAAAACGTCGACGCCCTGGGTGCGAGAGCGAACGTGCTGATGGACCGCCAGGAGCACGATGCGGCGATCGCCACGTTGCGCAAGGCGGCGGAGATCGCTCCGAACCACGTCGACAACCTGACCTGGTTGGCGCTGTTCCTGGCGATGACGGGTGGCGATCCCAACGAGGTCGAGGCGATCGCCGACCGCATCATGCGGATCAGCCCGAACTACCCGAACGAGCTGCTTTCGGCGCTGGCCGTCACGCACTACGTCGCTGGCGACCATCGAACCGCCATCGACCTCGCCGAGACCCGCCACCACCTGACGCCGGAGGCCGAGATCCCTCTCGTCCACCTCGTCTTCATGTACCAAAAGGCGGGGCGGCACGGCCAAGCCAGTGAGGCGCTCGAACGACTGCTCCGGATCAGGCCTGACTACACGATCGACGTCTTCTCCCGCCGCTTCGAGCCGTGGTTCGAAGCGGCAGTCTTCGCCGACATCGTCGAGCAGGCGTTGGCCGCCGGTGTGCCCGACGACCGGACGCCCTCCTGACTAGTGGGTCTGCGCTCGGCCGCCACCGGTGCTGGTGGTCAGTCGAGGAAGCCCGTTGCCCTCGGCAGCCAGAGGGCGATCTCGGGAAAGCTCATCACCAGGATCACGGCCGTCAGCTGAAGTAGGACGAACGGGATGATGCCTCGGTAGATCTGCTGCATACGGACCTCCGGCGGTACCACGCCCTTCATGTAGAACAGCGAGAAGCCGAAAGGCGGGGTGAGGAACGACGTCTGCAGGTTCACCGAGATCAGGATCGTGATCCACGGCAACATCGCAAATGCCGGCCCGACGTGTTCGGTGAAGTCGAGCCTGCTGATGATCGGATAGAAGATCGGGATGACGATTAGCGCGATCTCGATGAAGTCGAAAAAAAAGCCAAGAAAAAACACCAAAATCATCATGAAGATCAAGACTTCCCAGGCCGTCTCGATCCCCATGGTGGACAGGATTTCGTAGACGACCTCGTCGCCACCGAGCGCCCGGAAGACGAACGAGAAAACGGTGGCGCCAATGATGATGAAGAAGACGAGCGCATTGGTGGTGCCGGCGCCTTGAATGACGTCCAACAGCATGCGGAGGTTGAGACGTCCGTAGGCCAGAGCGAGCACCAGCGCGCCTGCGCACCCCATCGCCGACGCTTCCGTCGGCGTCGCCAAGCCGCCGAAGATCGAGCCGAGCACCACGACGATCAGGACCACCGGCGGTACCAGGCTCTTGAGCACCAGCAGCAGCAACGCTTGGCCACCATCGGGGCTGGCGTCGTCGGGAAGCGGCGGTGCGTCTTTGGGAAACAACGCGGCGTAGGTGCCAATGTAGAGCAGATACAGCCCGGAAAGCATCAAGCCGGGCACGACCGCAGCGGCGAACAACGTCCCGACCGGGACTTGCATCAGGTCACCGAGGATGACCAGCATGATCGACGGCGGGATCAGAATGCCGAGCGTACCGGACGCGGCGATCGTCCCGGTGGCGAGCGGCACCGCGTAGTTTCGCTCCAGCATCGTCGGCAGCGCCATCAAGGTGAGCATGATGACCGACGCGCCGACGATGCCCGTGGTCGCGGCCATGATCGTGCCCATGGCGCAAACGGCCATGGCCAAGCCGCCGGGCACCCGACGGAGCAGCACTTGAAGGGTCTTCAGCAGGTCTTCGGCGACGCGACTTCGTTCCAGGACCACGCCCATGAAGATGAACATCGGGATCGCCATCAGCACCTGGCTCGTGACGATGCCGCCGTAGATGCGCGGCATCATCAAACCAAAGCGCACCAGCCGGAACTCGCCCAGCAGGTAGCCGATCAGGCCGAACAGAACGCCGATGGCACCGAGGGTGAAACCGACCGGGTAGCCGAGGAACAAACCGGCGATGAGGGTGCCGAACATGAAGACGGCGAGGTGCTCGATCAGCCACTCGCCCATCATCGAGGTTTTCCGTCGACGGCGGCGTGGCGCGAGTGCCAGTCGGTCGGGCCGAAGAGGTCGACGATCTTGCGGCAAAGCACCGAAATCGCCGCGAACAGCAGGAGAGAAAGGCCGATCGCCGCGATGGTCTTGATGACGTAGCGCGCCGGCAGGCCGTTCGGTGCGTCGGAGCTTTCGTTCTGGACCCAGGAGGTATTCGCGTAGTCCCAAGCGTAGGGAAGGATGACGATGCAGAAGGGCAGCGCGAAGACCAAGGTGCAGACCAAGTCGATCCAGTCACGGCGTCGCTGTGAGAGTCCGGCTGTGAACACGTCGATGCGGACGTGGGTATTGCGGATGACGCCATAGGCCAACCATCCGAGGAACAGGGTCGCCGTCAGGTGCCATTGCAGCTCCTGCAGCCGCGTCGACGTCCAGTAAGGCAGCTGGTAACCGAACTTCCGGGTGATGACGTCGAAGCAGATGACGAAGATCGCCGCAAGAAACAGCCACCCTGTGATCTGCGCGACACGCGTCAGTACGGCGTCGATGACGCGACTGACCGTCAGTAGAAATGACATGAAGGGTCCCGCGAGCTGGGCGTCGGCCGAATCAGAATGACATGACGGCACCGGGCCGCCGCCGGCCCGGTGCGCGTGTCAGATCAGTTGAGGTAGCCCATGTTCTTCCAGGGCTCGTATTCTTCGCGGAAGGCCGACAACGAGGTCCACATGCGCTCGAACATCTCGCTTTCGGCGCGCTTTTCGTCGACCACCTCAGCCCATTTCTCCTCCATGAGCGCCAGCATCTCCGGCGACCACTTGTGGAAGGTGACGCCTTTGGCTTCCAGCTCTTTCATCGCTTCGCCCTGCAGCGACTCGCCATAGGCGAACTGCCACATCATGTTGGCGTCACAGACCGTCTCGATCAGGAATTGCTGCGTCTCGTCCATCTCTTCCCACTTCTCGAGCGAGATCAGCAGATCGTTCATCGTCGACTGCTGATGCCAGCCCGGGAAGTAGTTGTGGGTGGCGACCTGGTAGAAGCCGTAGGTGAGGTCCATCACCGGCATCGAGAACTCGGTGGCGTCGATCGTCCCGAGCTGCAACGCCTGGAAAATCTCGCCGCCGCCGATCAGCTGGGTCGAAACCCCGAGCTTCTCCATGACTTCGGCGCCGAGCCCGTAGAAGCGCATCTTGATGCCCTGGAGGTCCTCCACGCCTTCGATCGGTTGGCGGAACCAGCCGGAGCTCTCGGGCGGGATGACGCCACAGGGAATGGCCTTGACGTTGTACGAGCTGTAGAGCTCGTCCCAGAGTTCCCGACCACCGCCGAACTTCAGCCAGGCGATGTACTCACCGGCACCCGGACCGAACGGCACCGCCCCGACCAGGGCGAAGGCCACGTCTTTGCCGGTCCAGTAGCCGGGCGACGTCCAAGCTGCGTCCAACGCACCGGAGCCCACGGCATCGAGCGACTGAAGGTTCGGTACGAACGAGTTCGGCTCGTGGAACCGGACGTCGAGCGAGCCGCCCGACGCTTTGTTCAAGGTCTCGACCAGCCGGACCTGCGTTGGCCCGAGCACGCCGACATTCGAACCGTAGCCGCCTTGCAGATCGAGCCGGACCTCGTCGGCCGTCGCTCCTTGGGTGCCCGCAAGGAGGGCAATGGCGGCCGTAGCCGCCAAGAGGGTCTTGGTCACGTCGATGCTCCCTTTTTTGTTCAGCGGAGCGTCGTCGTCGTGCCGCGCCCGCCTCCCTGAAGCTCCGACCCGTACCAAAGCACCGACACCGCGCAAGGACTTTCGGCCAGCACGGCGTACCCTTCAGCGCGCCGCCACTTGCAGCGAGCGTGCCTCCCGGCGGTAGACGTCGTCGCGGAACTGGACCTGTCCCTGCTCGTCGACCCACGCCGTGACGTAGACGAGGTGCACCGGCACCGGCTGGTCCAGGTGCACCGTTCGGCTCCTGCCGCTGGCGACGGCGGCGTCGATCCGGCTGCGATCCC
Organism: Pseudomonadota bacterium; assembly: GCA_039818825.1. GTDB lineage: Bacteria > Pseudomonadota > Alphaproteobacteria > Geminicoccales > Geminicoccaceae > JBCBTD01. The sequence goes on along the minus strand of JBCBTD010000005.1, from coordinate 15,632 downwards.
AGCCATCGGTCGAGAGCAGATGCTCGGCCAGGACCATCGGATCGTCGACCCGGACGCAGCCGTTGCTCAGCGCACGCATCGAGCGGTCGAAGTAGCTCTTGCTCGGCGTGTCGTGGAGATAGACCGCGTGGTCATTGGGGAACATGAACTTCACCGCGCCGAGCGCGTTGGCGCGGCCGGGTGACTGGCGGACCCGATACGGCATGCTGCCTGCCGAAACGGCCGACCAGTCGACGTCCGTCGGCCGCAACGTCTCCCCGCCCGAACCCACGAGCCGGTAGCCTTTGGCCGCCATGCCTTGGGGGTCGGCCTTGAACTTCGGCAACAACGATCGCCCGGCGATGCTCGCCGGCACGCTCCAACCGGGGTTGAACACCAGATACTCGATCCGATCGGAGAAGATGGGCGTCTGGTGCGCCTTCGAACCGGTGACGACCCGAGCGCGGTGGACCACCGCACCGTTGGAGGCGAAGGCGAGCTCGTAGGCCGGCACGTTGACCAGGACGTAACGCTCGCCGAGCTGTCGGCTGATCGCCTCCATCTTCCGTTCGGCCAGCTGCAACTGCGCCAGCCGCGCGTCCGCACTGACGTTGAGCGCGCGCAGCGTGCCCGGGCCAACCACCCCGTCGGGGCTCAGGCCGTGACGGTTTTGGAATGCCTTCACCGCCGCGACCAGCACCGCGTCGTAGACGGGGCCGCTGCTCGCCCGCGGCAGCAGATCTCCGGTCCGTTCCAAGCGCTCGCGGAGCAGGGGAAGACGTGGATCCGTCGCGCCGGGCTCGAGGTTCTTGCCACCCGGCAGTTGGCTCCAGCCGCCGGCAGCAGCGATGGCGCGGTAGCGCTCGATGGCGTCACCTTGCCCTCCGAACGCCACCGACGCCGAGGTGCCGGCAGGCTGTGCCGCGTCGACGGCGGCCGCAACCTCGGTCAGCGCCGCGGCAGCGACGGCATCGGCGCCGGCTCGGTCGACTGCGGGAACCTGGGCGTAACGAAGCGCCGCCTCGCTCAGGGCCAGCTCGGTCGTGACCGGCGGGCCGCTGATCGGCGGCATGCCACCGAGCGTCCGCTCCAGTTCGGCCCAGGCCGCCTCTCGCGCCGCCGCGTGCTCGCCGGTGCCATGCCACACTGGCGCGAAGCTGCGCGCGAGATAGAACGCGGTCAGGCGCTGCTTTTCGACGCTACTCGACGTCGCCAGGGATGACGGCAGCAAGTCGTCGAACACGGCATCGGCGCGCGCCAGGACGATCGAGTCGTCGGTCGTGGGTGTGTGGCTGCAGGCGCCCAGACCGAGGGCGGCGATTCCGATGGCCAAAACGGCGAGACGCATGATCCAGTTCCCGTTCAATGGGCGGCCCCGGCGCCGCCAGAGCGAATGAGGCGCTTCGGCGACAGCGGTCGGCGGTCAGGGCACAATGCTATCCAATCGGAAACTAAGCGTGAATGCAGCAGCTTGCACCCCCGACCCTCGGCGTGCGACCTTCGGCCTGCCGTCCTCGTCGCGCCACGATCGCCGCAGCCGCCGGTGGGCGCGGCGCGCGCAAGGCAAGGCGGGAAGCCGGCTCAAGCCGTTGGGCGGTCTGGAGGTGGCGGTGGCGCTTGCGGTCCTGGCTGGCGGTCTGACGGCGGCGAAATCTCGCGCGAACGTGTTCTGCAGGCCGATTAGCCGATACCCCGATACGCAAGACCTGGGGTCAAGCCGCAGTTCAGCCAGCCCGACCGGCGTGGTGGGCGACGGCGGCGTCGATGGTGGCGAAGCGGCGACCGAGTACTAGGACCCGACAGCCGAGGAACACCAGGAATGCCCACCAGAGGCCGTGATTGCCGGCGAAGGGAACGAGAGCAGCGGCGCAAGCGAGGAACGCAAGGGTGGCGACGAGCGATGCGTCACGAAGGTCGGCCGTGCGGGTGGCACCGCTGAACACGCCGTCGAGGAGATAGGCCCAAACACCGATCAACGGCACGAGAGCCACGTAGATCGCGTGCGCGTCGGCGGTCACGCGCACCGCATCGATGTTCGTCAACAAGGCGACCAGCGCCGGCGTGGTGGCGGCAAAGCCGAGCGCGATCAGTACCGCCAGTACTGCCGAAGCTTGCGCCGCTGCCCTGAAGGCCGCGCGCAACGCCGCCTGCGACCGGCGCCCGACGGCACGACCGACCATCGCCTCGGTGGCGAACGCGAAACCATCCAGGACGTAGGCCTGGAGCAGCACGAGATTCTGCAAGGCGGCGTTGGCAGCGAGCGTGATCTCGCCCTGTCGCGCGCCGATCGCCGCGAAGGCGACGAAGGTCACCTCCATCAGCAGAGTGCGGAGCACGAGGTTGCCGTTGACCTCGAACAAGCGCCCGAACGCTCGGGGTGCGAGCAAAGTCGGCACGTCGAAAACACCGGGGAGACCTCGCCAGCGACGGCGGACGAGCACCAACCCAAGGCCCACGCCGACGACGTCGGCGAGCGCGCTACCCATGGCGACGCCGACGACGCCGAGCCCCAAGCCAAGCCCAAGCCCGGCGCTGAGGGCGGCGTTGCTGACGTTGATCACCACCAGCAACACGAGCTGGCTGCGGGTATCCTGATTGCCCAGCAGCCAGCCGAGGATGACGAACGTCGCCAATGCCGCCGGTGCGCCCAGGATGCGCCACCCGACATAGGCGCGAAGGCCGTCGGCGATGGCTTGGCCGGGGCCGAACACGACGACGGCCGCCGCCGTGATCGGTACCACGAGGGCCACGAGCACCGCACCGACGACGATAGCGACGGCCAGCGGCCGCAACAGCGAAGCGCGGATTTCGGCACCGTCGCCGGCGCCCACGGCCTGGGCCGTCAGGCCGGTCGTGCCCATCCGGACCGAGGCAAAGACGAGATAGAGCGCTGAGAAAGTAGCCGCGCCGAGACCAACGGCGCCCATATGGTGGGCTTCCGGCAGGTGCCCCACCACCGCAGTGTCGACGAGGCCAACCAACGGGACCGTCGTGTTGGCGATCAAGAGCGGCCAGGCCAGCCGCCACAGCTCGATGCGGGTCCCCGCCAGGGAGCGATGAAGCACGAACCCACCCCGCGACGAACGCGCAAGCCGATACGCCGTCGCCGCGGGGCCGACAAGACGTCACTCGTTCGGCCCCCTAGCCGCGGCCGCAGGTGGTGCCCCGAGTGCAAATCGCCCCGGCGTGCGTGGGCGCACCGGGGCGATGGCAAGGATCATCGGTGCCGCCCCGATCTCCGGGGCGCGGCGCCGTCGTCCGGTCAAGCCGTCTGGCGGTTACGACGACGGAGCCATGCCAAGCCGGCAATGCCGGCAGCCAGGAGCGGCGCGGCGGCAGGGATCGGCGTCGCCACGATGCCGTCGGGCGAGTAAAGGCCGATCGCCACTTGCTGATCGTTGAACGGCACGCCGCCGTCGCCGTTGTCCACCGCGGCGAAGATCACGGCGAGGTTGTCGGTGATGCGGACGAGCCCGGACATGGCGATCTGCATCATGCCGGCGGCGGGTCCGCCGGCGAGGCCGCTGGTGCCGACATATGACGACGTCAGTCCATCGTAGAACATCAGATGCAGCCAGCCGTCGCTCGCGCCGAGCCCCATGGTGCCGACCATCGCAGCCGGATCACCCTGGGTGTTGAGCATGAAGCCGCCGACGTTCCACGTCGCGGCCGCTGTGGTCGTCTCGCCGCCGAACGAGGTCATCCCCAACACGGAGATGCCATCCAGCTGAACCTGGAGGTCAGGGCCGTAGGTCGTCAGCTCGAGCGCACTCGGCCCGTAGTAGGCTTGACCGTTGTTGTGAGCGGTGACACTGCCGGTCGCCGTGCCCATGATCTTCACCGTCGCTGCAGCGGCCGGGGCGCTGCCAACGGCCCAGAGTGCCGCAACGGCGGCAATCGTCCCAATCCATCTGTGCATGTCGGTTCCTGAAACGCTGTTGGATTAAGTTCAAATTTTATGAATTTTTTAGGGTTTGTAAGGCCGAGCCGCGGCGTCGCCATAGCCCCGTACGTGTCTGGAGCATCCGTCAGTACGCGTGCCTGCAGGGCGCCGGCCCTGACCGGCGGCGGCGACGTCGTGGGCACCGGCGACGCGACGAAGGGTCGAGCCGATGCGCTCCCGAGGGCTGCCGCCGATGCCCGTGGCGGGTTGAGGCGGCGGGCGGCTGGAACCATAATCCGGCGATGCGTCAGCGCCGCGACGAGCACCGCGAGGACCTGGATCCGCCCCCCCTCGGGCGCGGCGGGCCGCGTGCTTGCGCCGTGCTGGGGTGTGCGGCCGTCGGCGAGTTCAAGGCGCCGCGATCACGCGACACGCTTCGCGACTACCAATGGCTGTGCCTGGAGCACGTCCGCGCGTTCAACAAGAGCTGGGACTTCTTCAACGGCATGTCGACCGACGAGATCGAGCAGCATCGTCGAGAAGACGTCACCTGGCATCGCCCGACTTGGCGGACGACGGTCAACGGCCTAACGATCGACGATCCGCTCGGCATTCTCGGCGAGGATGCCGAACCGCCGCCCGCGCGACCACGGTTGGAAACGCAGGCGGACAAGATGCTTCGACGGTTGGGCTTGTCGGGTGACGCCGACCTCGCTGCGCTGAAGAGGCGCTACAAGCTGCTCGTGAAGCGGCATCATCCGGACCTGCACGGCGGCGACCCGGCCGCCGTGGAACGGTTGAAGTTGATCAACGAGGCCTATAGTTACCTACTGCACTGCGGCGCGCTCGCCTGACCGCGCCGTCCCCGAACCAGCCGACCGGAGAACCGCGTTGAGCGCGAAGGCTGCCACGCCTGCGACCGGTGACATCGACCTGTTGCCAGAGGCGCCGGACATCCGCATTTCGGTGCGCCAGACCTTCGGCGTCGACAGCGACATGGAGATCGGCGGGTTCGCCACGCCGACCGCCTACGTCCCGCCACTCGACGAGACCTATCGCTTCGATCGCGACACGACGTTGGCGATTTTGGCTGGTTTCGCTCACAATCGGCGAGTTATGATCCAAGGTTATCATGGCACCGGTAAGTCGACGCATATCGAGCAGATTGCTGCGCGGCTCAATTGGCCATGTGTCCGCGTCAACCTCGACAGTCACATCAGCCGCATCGATCTGATCGGCAAGGATGCGATCGTGCTGCGCGACGGCAAGCAGGTGACCGAGTACCAGGAAGGCATCCTGCCCTGGTCGTTCCAGCACCCCGTGGCTTTGGTGTTCGACGAGTATGACGCAGGGCGGCCCGACGTCATGTTCGTCATCCAACGCGTCTTGGAAGCCGAAGGGCGGATGACCTTGCTCGACCAGAACAAAGTCCTCACCCCGCACCGGTCGTTCCGGCTGTTCGCGACGGCAAACACCGTTGGTTTGGGCGACACGTCCGGTCTTTACCACGGCACGCAACAGATCAACCAAGGGCAGATGGACCGCTGGAACATCGTCGCCCAGCTCAACTATCTGACCCACGACGCCGAGTGCGAGATCGTCATCGCCAAGCTGCCGAGCTTCGATTCCGAGGCAGGTCGCAAGACCGTTGCGCAGATGGTGGCGCTCGCCGACCTGACCCGCTCGGGCTTCATCGCCGGCGACATCTCGACGGTGATGTCGCCGCGGGCCGTGATCACCTGGGCCGAAAACGCGACGATCTTCGGCGACGTCGATTTCGCGTTCCGCGTCACCTTCATGAACAAATGCGACGAGGCCGAACGACAGATCGTCGCCGAATACTATCAGCGCTGCTTCGGCGCCGAGCTGAAGGAGTCGACGATCGGCGTGACCTTGAGCTGATGCGGTGAGCGACCCCAAACGGCGTCTCGAAGACTTTCAGCGCGCGGTCGCTGCGGCGACTCGGGCGATAGCCGACCGTCCGACCCTGACCGTCGCCTACAAGGGTGGTGATCGTCGCCGAGCCAACGCCCCAGCCGACGTTCGGTTGGCGGCGCCACGACCCGACCTTCACCCGAGCGAGGTCGCCCGCGTCCGCGGCGAGGCCGACGGTGCGGCGCTGAGGCTCCGGCACCACGACGCGAAGCTCCATGCACGCTTTCAGCCCCAGGGCGAGGTGGCGACGGCGATCTTCGATGCGCTGGAGCAGGTGCGTTGCGAGGCGCTCGGTTGCGTGACGATGGAGGGCGTGCGCGGCAATCTCGCCCAAGCCGTCGCGGCGCGCCTGACGGGGCCGCAAGAGGGCCAGCAGCACACCGCCGGCTCGGGTGATCGTCAGGACGAGGGTGCGCTGGCCCAAGTCGCCGAACTCTATGCCCGCGAGACGCTCCTCGGATTCAAGGCGCCGGCCATGCAGGCACGCGTGCTGGAGCGCTGGCGCGAAATGCTCGAAGGTCGCATCGGCAGCGAAGTCCGCGACCTGAACGGGGTCCTTGCCGACCAGGGTGATTTCGCGCTGCGGGTGCGCGAACTCCTGCGGCAACTCGGTCTCGACGATGACACCGAGTTGCCGCCGGACCAGAGCCACGACGAAGAGGAGGAGCAGGACAGCCAAGAACCGCCGGGCTCTGGAGAACAGGAGACCGAGGACGACGACGGCGGCAGTGACGACAGTCAGGACGGTGACGGCGACCAGCGCGGCGATGCCGAGACCGAAGACATGGCCGGCGAGGCGGAGACCGAAGCCGACGCCGATGCGGTCGAGGCGATGGGTGCGGACGCCGACGCTGCCGAAGACCCGCGCGCGAACCAGCCGCAGGTTGCGGGTGGCCCGGGGCAGGGCGGCGACTACCGAGTGTTTTCCTACGAAAGCGATCAGATCATCTCCGCGGAGGAGCTGTGCAGCTCCGCTGAACTGACCCGGCTGCGGATGCAGCTCGACCAGTCGCTGGAGCGGTTCCAGGGCATGATCGGCCGCATGGCCAACCGGTTGCAGCGCAAGCTCATGGCGCAGCAGCTACGGTCTTGGTCGTTCGATCTCGACGAGGGCTTGCTCGATACCGCGCGATTGTCACGAGTCGTGACCAATCCCGGGATGCCGCTGACGTTCAAGCGCGAGAAGGATACCGACTTCCGCGACACCGTGGTGACGCTGTTGATCGACAATTCGGGCTCGATGCGCGGCCGCCCGATCGCCGTCGCCGCTGCCTGTGGCGACATTCTCGCCCGGACCTTGGAGCGCTGTGGCGTCAAGGTAGAGATTCTCGGGTTCACGACTCGCGCCTGGAAAGGCGGCCAGTCGCGTGAAGCCTGGCTCAGGTCCGGTAAACCGGCGGGACCCGGCCGGCTGAACGACCTACGACACATCGTCTACAAGAACGCCGACAGCCCGTGGCGACGGTCCAGACGCAATCTCGGACTGATGCTGCGCGAGGGGATCCTAAAGGAAAACATCGACGGCGAGGCGATCCTCTGGGCGCATCAGCGGCTCGGCAACCGCACCGAGCAGCGCAAGATCTTGATGGTCATCTCCGATGGTGCGCCGGTCGACGACAGCACGTTGTCGGCCAACCCGGGCAACTACCTGGAGAAGCACCTGCGCGAGGTGATCGACCACGTCGAGGGCCGGAGCGGTGTCGAGCTCTTGGCAATCGGCATCGGCCACGACGTGACCCGCTACTACCAGCGGGCGGTGACGATCTCCGATCCGGAACAGCTCGGCGGCGCCATGTTGGGCAAGCTGACGGAGCTGTTCGAGGAAGACCGCGGTGGTCGAGCCTGATCTGCGCTTGCCTTGGCGCTGCCGACAAGGCTGTTGCCTGGCCCGCGGGCTCGGGCAGCGAGAGGCTGTCTAGCGTCGAGGCCATCGGTGATCGGTTCGCGGGGCGGTGCCGATCCGGTGTGCCGCATGGGCAGTTCTGCGCTCGCAGGCGATGGTCTAGGAAGGGCCAGCGACCGGTGTCGAGGGCAGGATGAGCGAACCGACGACGATCCCGATCACCGGGCGGACCAGGCTCTACGGGGTCATTGCCGACCCCATCACCCACGTGCGCGCCTGCGAGGTGTTCAACCCGCTGTTCCGCGCCCGCGGCATCGATGCGGTGCTGGTGCCACTGCACGTGCCGGTGGGTGAGATCGGTCGCGCGGTTGCGGGATTCCGATCGCTGGCCAACCTGTTCGGCATCCTCGTGACGATTCCCCACAAGGAAGAGATTCTGGCCTTCGTCGACGAGGTCGGCCCGCAGGCGGAGTTGGTCGGCGCCGCCAACATCGTCCGCCGCGAATCGGACGGTCGACTGACGGCAGAGAACTTCGACGGTCTGGGTTTCGTTGCTGGTCTGCGCGAACTCGGCCGCGAGGTGATCGACCGCCGAGTGCTGGTGGTCGGAGCCGGCGGAGCGGGCAAGGCGATCACCTGCGCACTGGCTGAAGCGCGGGTCGGCGAACTGGTCGTCGCCAATCGTGACTCCGGTAAGGCCGAAGCGCTGATCGCCCGGGTCCGCGCCGCCTATCCGCAGGTGCCGATTCGGTTCGGCGACAACGACCCGAGGGGATTCGATCTGGTGGTGAACGCCACGTCGCTGGGCCTTCAGGCCGGCGACGGATTGCCGTTCGAGGTGGATTGCTTGGGTCCAGGTGTCGTCGTCGCCGACATCGTGATGAAGCCCGAACGGACGGCGCTGTTGGTGGCCGCCGAGGCCCGTGGCTGTACGATCCACTACGGCCGGCACATGCTCGACCAACAGGTGCCGCTGATGGGCCGGTTCCTGCGGGCATTTCCCGTCGTGGCTTGACGTGCCGTTCGTCTCGATCGTCGGATGAGCGATCCTAGTCCTGGCTCGGACCTGGCCGTCGCCGGCCGCTGGCGGCCGCCATCCCGCGTCGTGCGCAGGACGAAGCTGGCGTTGGCTCTCGGGCTGTGGTCGAGCGGCATCGTGACGTTGTTCGTCACTGTCCCGGGCGCCCCGATGGTGCGGGACGCAGCGTTGCTCTTGTTTTTGGCGCTGGCCATTCCCTCAGCGAAGCCGATCACCCGGACGCTCGCGTCCGTGGGCTTGGCCGCAGCCGCCGCACTCTGGCTGCTCTACGGCGACGCCGCCGCGCTGCTCGTGGCTGCCGAGCGCACGCAGGTTTTCGTGCTGTTTCTGCCCGCACTGTTCATGATCCGCGAAACCCTGGCCCAGAGCCCGGAGACGGAGGCGGCCAAGGCGGCGTTCGACGGGCTGGAGCCGGGGCGGCGCATCGCCGGCCTGACGATCGGCAGCCACATCGTCGCCAGCGTGATGATCATCGGCGCGCTGCCGATCATCCGGCCGTTCGTGGTGCGCCAAACCGATCCGACGCTGCGCCGCGAATTGGTGCGCGCGGCGATGCGCGGCTTCGCCCTGGTGGTCTTGTGGTCGCCCTTCACGGTCGGCATGGGCTTCGTCCTGACGCAGAAGCCCGACGTGACGCTGGCGGCGGCCGTCCTGGCGGGTCTCCCGCTTGCTGCCCTCGGCCTCGGCGCTGCGCTCTACGTTGACCGCCGTTGGGCTGGGGTGCTTGCCGCACTGCCCGCCCTGATGGCCTTTCGCAGTCTGGGCACGCCCGTCGCCGTCGCGGTCACCTTGGTCGTCGTGCTGGCCAGCATCGCACCGCTGTCGACGTTGCAAGTGGTTGCGCTGGCGCTGCCGCCGCTCTGCCTTCTCAGACTTTGGGCGCTGCGCACCGCTCGCCCTGCGGCGGCGGTGGCACGGGTCGTCGACGACCTGCCGCGGATGGGCGACGAACTGGTGATCTTCGCCGCAGCCGTCCTGATCGGCCGCCTGCTCGACGTCTCCGGACTCCCCGCAGCGCTGGTCGCTGGCCTCGCACTGACGTCGTGGCCGCCAATGGCGGTGCCGACGGCGCTTTTGTTGCTGGGGCCTGTGATGGCCGTCGCCGGCCTGCACCCGATCGTTGCAGGCACGGTGTTGTTCGCGGTGATGGCGCCGCTCGATTCGACGTTGCCCGATCTCGTGCAGGTGCAGATCGTGCTGTTCGCCTGGACCGCTGGGGCGATGGTGTCTTACGCATCCCTGTCGGTGGTTGCGGCCGCCGGCTTCTTCGACGTGCCGTTACGGACGATCGTCGTTGGCGTCAACTTGTTGTTTCTGCTGGGTTTTGCCGTCACCATGGGGTTCTTGCACGGGCTCTGGGTCAGCGTCGTTTGAGGCCCTGGTTGTGCTGACGATTGCCGCCAAGGCGGCTTTCAGCTCCAAGAGCTGCGGTGCGCGCGGATGGTCGGGACGATGAAGCAGTCCGAGCGTGCGCGTGGCCGGCGGGTTGCCGAACGGTATGGCACGGATGGCCGTGGCGTGATGCACCCCGATCTGTCCGAGCGGCAGGATCGAGACGCCGAGGCCCGCTTCGACCAGTGCGAGGACGCCGCTCAGGGTGTCGATCTCCATGGCGGCCTCGAGCCGGATTTTTCGCCGCTCGAGCTCTCCCTCGATCAGCCGCGATATCCACGCCTGTCGACGGAAACGGATGTAGGGCTGGCTGCGCAAGAGGTCGAGGTCGGTCCGCCCTTTGGCCGACGCCGCGGCGACCACGTGGAATGGTTCCACGACCACCTCGTCGAAGGCCAGGCCGAGCGGAACGGTGACCGGCGGCATCATCACTGCCGCGTCGAGGGTCCCACGTGTGACCCGTTCCGCAAGCTCGTCCGAATAGCCGGTGCTGAGGTGAACTTTGAGTTGCGGACTGGTTCGCCGCATCTGCGCGAGACCGTCGGCCAACAGTCCGGCGATGGCCGTTGGCACGGCGCCGATCTCGAGAATGCCGCTGACGTCCGGTGGCTGGCGCGCGGACAGTTCCTCCCACGCCTCCAGCGCGCGCCGCGCCCGGAGCAGGGCGCGTCGGCCGGCGTCGGTCAGAACGGGAGGACGGACGGAGCGGTCGAAGAGGATCTCACCTAGGCTGTCCTCGATCGTCTTGACGTGCAGGCTGACCGCTGCTGGAGACAGACCAAGTGCCCGGCTGGCAGCCAAAAAACTGCCATGCTCGGCGATCGCAACGAACGTGTACAGGTCCTTGATATCCACGTCTTAACTAAACCGTCTGTGAACGGTTGTGCAAGGTGTTTTGAGCTCCACGAAAACTGTTGCTCCGCGCTGGTGAGGTAGCTTCCGCCGGTTGGTCGATCCGACGGTAGGTCAGGTTGATGCGCGGCCCGACGGGCCGGCGGGTCTTGGGAAGCGTATGAAGCCAGTTCCGCTGGCAACCATTGCCCATGACCAAGCACGAGCCAGAAGCCAACTCCAAGGCGATCCGCGCATCTTTGCGATGCCGGTGGCGGAACGCGAATCGGCGCGTGGCACCGAGCGAAACACTGGCGATCACGGGGTCCGGCCCGAGTGCCGGTTCGGCGTCACGATGCCAAGCGACGCTGTCGCGGCCGTCGCGGTAGAAGTTCAACAGCACACAATTGAACGTGACGCCGCTCAATGCTTCGACGACGTGCCTGACGGCTGCCAGATCAGGCAGCCACGGCTGTGGCGCATTGCTGATGCCACTGTATTGATAGGCGCTTTCGCCGTACCAAGCGGTCAGCCGTGGCAACGGTACGGCACGTCCCATGATCGAGGCTGTTTCCTGGCGCCACACGACCGTACTGGCGAGCCGGGCGAACACGTCATCGGGTTCGGCAACCGCCGACGGGACCAGAAATGCTTCACCGTCGTAAGGAAGAAGATTTGGTAACATGGCCTCAGGGTAACCCAGGAACGACGCGCCGTCGTCAGCGAAGTGGGGCGGGCGAATGGTCGCGGCCCATCCGGCCTCATCCCGCGGCTGGTCGGGATGGAGGTCTTCGGCGCGCGAGGCGGAGCCGTTCAGATCCGACCGTCGTAGCTGCGATCGGGGATCTCCGCGGCGACCACCGTGAAACAGGGGGCGACCAGCGCCTCGCGGAGCGCCACTGTCAGCGAGTCGCGGTCACGGACCGTTACGCCGTGGCCGCCCAGCGCCCGAGCCGCTGCCCCGAGGTCGACCGCCGCGACACCGATGCCCGTGGGTGCCAACTGCCGCTCGCGCTGCTTCTTTTCGATGAGCGCGAGAGACCGGTCGACGAACACGACCACCACGACGGCCAGGCCGCGTGCGGCACAGGTGGCGAGTTCGCCGAGCCCCATCAAAAGCCCGCCGTCGCCCAGGAACGCCACCACCGGCCGGTCGGGTTCCACCAACTTGGCGCCGATTGCCAGCGGCAACGCACCGCCCATGGTGCAGAGGCCGTTGGACTGCAGCAGGGTCCGGGGCGTGAAGCTCTCCCAGACCTGGCTGAAGAGGATGCGGTGCGCGCCGGCGTCCGTGGTGGCGATCGTCTCGCGTGGCAGCACACCACGGGCAACGTCGACGACCGCTGCCGGACCCCAGGCCTCGTCCGGGCCGAACGCCGAGCGCACGTCGTCCCGCAAGGCCCTGACTGCCGCCACCGTCCACGAAGACCGGCCGACGACGTCTGCCGCCAAGGCATCGAGGGTGGCGCCGACGTCGGCGACGACGTTCAGCGTGGCTTGATGCAGAAAGTGGTCGTTCGGCACCGGCCCGACATCGATGACGGTGACACGATCCGGGTCCCAGGGCTCCCGCCAGCCGCTTCGCATTTCGACGGCGTCATAGCCGGCGAGGACGATGGCGTCGGCGGCGCCGACGACCGGCAGCAGGAGCGCATCGGCGACCGGTGACAGGGCTGCCGGAGCCAGTGCCCAGTCGTCGTCCTCCGCCAACAGGCCCTTCGCCTTGTAGGTCTGGATGACGGGTGCGCGGAGTGTCGCCGCGAACCTTTGGAGTGCCGCGCCAGCATCGTCCTCGACCGCGTCGAACCCGGCGATCACCAACGGACGCTCGGCGGCGGCCAGCGCTTGCCGCGCCCGGTCGAGAGCCGGTCCCGGTGCCGGAGCGGTGGCCATAGGTGGCCGTCGCCGGCGGCGCGGCTCGGCGATGGCCGGCTGGGCGGCGACCTCGATCGGCACGTCGACGTGGACGGGGCCGGGCCGTGGATCGGTCGCCAGCACCAAAGCCCGCTCGGCGACCAGATCGGCGGCTTCGGCCGTCAGGGTGAAGCTACCTTTGACCAGTGGGTCGACCAGCCGAACGTGATCGAGGATCTGGTGCGTGTAAGTCAGGCGCTCGGTGGCGTCGACGACGCCCGCCAGCACCAGCAGCGGCACCCTGTCCAGCGCCGCGTTGGCGATCACGTTGACGGCGTTGGTGAGCCCAGGGCCTACCGTCGCGACCAGCAGTCCGGGCGATCCGGTGCGCTGCCAGACCGCCTCGGCCATGAACCCAGCAGCAGCTTCGTGGGTGACGACGACGTAGCTGATGCCGGCCTGCTCCAGCGCGTCGATCAGGGTCAGGACCTCGCCGCCCGGGATTCCGAACGCGTAGCGGATCCCGGCTGCAGCGAGCCGTTGGGCGAAACGGTCGGCCACGCGTTCGGTCAAGGGCACGATCCTCCTAGGCTTCGGACATTGCCGTCAGGGTGCACCGACGTTAGAGCAACCGTCTCCCGATCGGGCAACGGAGGCCCCCATGATCGTGACGACGACCGATGGCATCGATCGCCAGCGCGTCACCAGCAATCTGGGTGTGGTGCATGGCTAGTCGATCATCGGTGCCAACGTCGTTCGCGACGTGTTCGCGAAGATCAGAGAGATCGTCTGCGGCCGGGCCGGCGCCTACGAGAAGAGCTCACGTGAAGCCCTCGACACTGCGATCGGCGAGTTGCCGAAGCACGCGGTCGAATTCGGCGCCGAAGCGGTGCTCGGCCTGCGCGTGGACGTCGAACCGATCGGTGGTCGCGGGATGATCATGGTCATCGCAACCGGCACGGCGGTTCGGCTCGACGCATGACGGCATCGCGTTCCGCCGGCAATGCCCAAGCCGGGTTGTGTCGGCCGCTTCGAACTCATGGATCAGGCGCTCGGCCGCGCCGCAGGATTCTGCTGCGGCGCGATCGCCGATGATGGAGATCGTCCAGGCGATCTTGCCGCTGGTGATCCTGACCGCGTTCGGTGCCGTCTTGCGGCTGATCGGCTTTCTCGATCCGACCCGCCGCGCGGCGCTGGAGAGCGTCGTCTACTTCGTGCTGGTACCGCCTTTGATCATTCGGGCGATGAACCGCGCCGAGTTCGAGGCCGCCGTCGTCGTCCCGCTGCTGGTGACGGTGTTGGTTCCGATCGCGTTGATCTGCGCGCTGGCATTCGCCTTGCGGGCCGCTGCCCCGACCAGAGTCCGATGGTTGCACGGACCCGGGTTCCCGTCGACGATCATGGGACTCACACGCAACAACATCTTCATCGTCTTCGCCGCCAGCCAAGCCCTCTTGGGCGACGAAGCGGCCGCGCTCACGGCGATCGCCGCGATGATCTACGTGCCTGCGGTGAACGTCATCGGTGTCGTCGCCTGCATGCGCTACGGCTCAGCGCCGTCAACGGCCGTTTGGGCGACGATCCGGGCGCTGTCCTCCAATCCCTTCATCGTCGCAACCGCGGTCGGGCTCGTGCTCAATCTGACCGACATCGGCTTGCCGGGGCCGCTCGACCCGGCGGCAAAGCTATTGTCGGACAGCGCGTTGGGTCTGGCGTTGGTTTGTGTCGGTGCCGGCCTGACCTTGCCCGCCGTGCGCATGGCGCCGGCTGGGCTGCTGGTCACCGCAGGCCTGAAGCTGGCTTTGATGCCCCTCATGGCGCTCGGGTTGGCGTCGGCGATGGGTATGGCGGCACCCGCCGCGTTGGCCGTCGTACTCTACCATGCCGGACCGACGGCGCCGGGCGCCTACGTGCTCGCCAAGCAGCTCGGCGCCGATGCCGAATACATGGCGGCGCTGGTCACCAGCCAGACGTCGATGGCCGCGTTCACCGTGCCACTCTTGTTCGCGGCGGCGCTTCGCGCCTACGGATGAGCCGCTGCCCGCTTGCCGTCGGCGGGCCGCCTCGGCAATGTGCGCGCGCTCTTGCGGTGTGCCCAACGCACGCCTCGTCGACCAGGGGGATGCGATGCAGCGACGAACGTTCACGGCGGCGGCAATGGTCGTCGGTTTCGGGGTGGGCGGCTTGGCGCGCGCTCAGGAAATGGTGTTCTTCCGGATCGGTAGCGGAGCGGTCGGCGGGACCTACTTCCCGATCGCCGGGCTCTTGGCCGGAGCCGTGTCCAACCCGCCCGGATCGCGGGCGTGCGAGGACGGCGGATCGTGCGGCGTACCCGGTCTGGTCGCCATCGCTCAGGCCACTCATGCTTCCGCCGCCAACGTTGCGAGTGTCGAGTCCGGTGAGTTGCAGAGTGGCCTCGCGTCGGCAGACATCGTCCACCTGGCTTACAACGGCGTGGAGCCGTTCGCCCCCCATCCAAAGCTCAGGGTCATCGCCAATCTCTACCCCGAGCATCTCCAACTCGTGCTGAAGAAGGGGCTGCCGATCGAAACGCTGGCCGATCTGGCTGGGCGCCGGGTCGGCATCGGCCAGCCGGGGTCAGGGACGCAGGTTGCCGTCCGCGAGCTGCTGGCGATGAACGACGTCGCAGAGTTCGAACCGGTCGAACTCGACAACACCGCGAGTGCCGAGAGCCTCGCGAGCGGCGAGCTCGACGCGTACTTCCAGGTCGCGGGAGCGCCGACGCCGGCAACGGTCCAGCTCGCCGCCGCCACCGGGATCGACCTCTACCGCTTCAGTGGCGACGAGATCGCCGCGTTCGTCGAGGCGCTACCCTACTTCTATGAATCGACCATCCCTGAGAGAACCTACCCCGG
>JBCBTD010000004.1:0-121117 GCA_039818825.1 Pseudomonadota bacterium | reverse complement strand
GCGCGCGGGCAGCGTACCAGGCGGGATGTTGGAGAGGCCGACATGCCGCACTTTGCCCGCACGGACGAGATCGTCGAACGTGCGCATGACCTCCTCGACCGGCGTCACCCGGTCCCAGGTGTGGACGAGATAGAGGTCGAGATAGTCAGTGCCCAGCCGGCGCAGCGAGCCGTCGACCGCGCGCATCAGGTTCTTGCGGCCGTTGCCGCCGGCATTGGCGTTGCCGGGCTCCGCGGCGTAGCCATACTTGCTGGCGACGACCACGCGGTCGCGTATGCCACGTTCGGCGATGAAGCGGCCAAGCCACTCCTCCGACGTGCCGCCGGTATAGAGATCGGCGGTGTCGAACAGATTGCCGCCGGCGTCGACATAGGTGTCGAACAGCTCGCGGGCCGTGCGTTCGTCGGCGCCCCAGCCCCATTCCGTGCCGAAGGTCATGGTGCCTAGCGCCAGCCGGCTGACCCGGAGGCCGGTGCGCCCGAGCGTATAGTAGCGGGCGAGATCGCTGATGTCGGTCAAGGCTGTCTCCTCGAGCTTCGGCGCCACCTTGCGCGCGACTCAAATCGACGATAAGGCCGCATGATCTTCAAGTACCTTGCGATTTTGCTCATCAATGGATCGCAACCTGCTCGGCCACCTGCCTCTGGTACTCGCCGTAGCCAAGCGCGGCGGATTCGCCGCGGCTGCAGGCGAACTCGGCATGAGTCCGTCTGCAGTGAGCCACGCGATCCGGCTGGTCGAGGACCGCCTGGGCACGCCTCTGTTCGCTAGAACCACGCGAAGAGTGGTGCTTACGGAGGCGGGTTCCCGCTTGGTGGCCGGCGCCGGTCCGGCGCTGGCCGAACTTCAGGCACAGCTGGACGAAGCGCGGGGTTCGGCTGGTCGGGTCGGCGGCCTGTTGCGGCTGAACACGCCGGGCGTGGCCTTGCCGATGATCGTCACACGTATCGTCAAAGAGGCGGTCGAGCGCTGGCCCGATCTGCGGATCGAGCTGTTCGTCGACGACGGCTTCGTGGACATCGTCGAGGGCGGGTTCGACGCCGGCATCCGCCTCGGGGCGATGATCGCGAAAGACATGGTCGCCGTGCGCCTCACGCCCCCGTTCCGCGCCGTGGTCGTCGGTACCCCCGGCTATCTCCAGGCACGTGGCGCGCCGGCAGACATCCGTGACCTGCGCGAACACGCCTGCATCGGCTACCGCCAGATTTCGTCAGGGGGGCTCTACCGCTGGGAACTCCGCGACGGCGAGCGGGACGTCGAGGTCGAGGCGGTCGGCCCCTTGATCGTCAACGACGCGCTCTATGCCCGCGAGTTGGCGCTGCAGGGGCTCGGGCTCGCTTACCTGCTGGAGCCGCTGGTCGCCGACGATCTCGCCGCCGGTCGGTTGATCGACGTGTTGCCTGCGGCGGCGATCACCGAACCTGGCCTGTTTCTCTACTACCCGGAGCGGGCGACCTTGGCGCCGAAGCTGCGCGCTTTCGTCGACGTCGCCAAGGTCGTGGCCGGGGCCAAGCGGAAGCGCGCCGAACGGGCCGCGACGACCACAACATAGGTCGCGGCCATGCGCCACGATCACTGGCGTTCGGCCTTTGGTTTCTGCGGGCTTGGGCGATTCCGTCGTGCCCGTCTTGCAGGTCGTCGCCGCCGGAAATCGGCCTCGCCGGGTAGACAAACCCGTCGAAAGCGACAATCCTCCCTGTCATCGGCGGTTCAGACGTAGACGTCGCCGAGCTTCATTTGCGTTGCGGTGGCGCCCACCGCCGACCCATCTCGGGTCAATCGCAGCGTGCGACTGCCCGCGTCGACTGTGATGATGCACGACGACTGCGAGGACGCGCGGCGCCCAAGCGCCGAAATGGGAGAGTGCTTGAATGAAACTGCAACTGTTGGGCGCGGCTAGTGCCGTCGCCATCACAGCCATGACCATCGCACCTGCGCACGCCGACTGCGGCGAGGTGTCGATCAGCGAAATGAACTGGGCTTCGGCAACGGTGGTGACGGCCGTTTCGAAGTTCTTGATGGAGCAGGGCTACGGCTGTTCGGTGACCGTCGTGCCGTCGGACACGGTGCCGGTCGTCACGTCGGTCGCCGAGACCGGCAGCCCGGACATCGTCACCGAGATGTGGGTCAACTCTGCGCCCGTCTACCGTGAACTCGAGGCCGAGGGCAAAGTCGCGACGCTCGGCAACGTGCTTTCCGACGGCGGCGTTGAGGCTTGGTGGATCCCGCAGTACCTTGCCGACGCTCATCCCGAACTGACGACGATCGACGGTGTGCTCGCCAATCCGGAGCTGGTGGGCGGCCGATTCCACAACTGTCCGGACGGTTGGGGCTGCCGGACCATCAACGACAACCTGAAGGTCGCCTACGATCTGGAAGGCAACGGCCTAGAGGTGTTCGACCACGGTTCAGGTGAGACCCTCGCCACCTCGATCGCCTCGGCCTACGCCGACGAGGCGCCGTGGTTCGGTTACTACTGGGCGCCGACGTCGGTGCTCGGGAAGTACCCGATGGCGATGGTCGACGTCGGCGCTTACGATTCCGACGCTCACGCCTGCAACATTCGCGAGGACTGCGCCACCCCCGGCAAGTCCGCCTACCCGAATGCCGAGGTGCTGACGGGCGCGACGACGACGTTCGCCGAGCGCGAGCCCGAGATCGTCGAGCTGATGCGCAATGTTTCCTTCACGAACCAGCAGATGGGCGAGATCCTCGCGTGGCAGGAGGAGAACAGCGCGTCGCCCGAGGAGGCCGCCGTCTACTTCCTCAGCAACTACAAAGACGTCTGGGCCGACTGGCTCAACGATGACGCGCGCGAGAAGCTGGCACCGCTCTTGCAGTAATCTTGCGGCGACGCGGTGAGTGCCGTCGGGGCCGTTGCCGCGGTCCCGACGGCCACCGGCTCAGCGTCGGACCTAGCCGCGATCCGGTCGGCCCGGGTGCCGGCGACAAGGGGGGCTGCTGATGGCCTACTACGATTGGTTGTTCGACACGTTGGGCTTGCGCGGCTGGTGCGATGCCGAGAAGTCCGACGGGCCGATGACCATGGAGCAGCTGCTCGCGCAGAGCAGCGGGCAGCAGATCGCTGCAGAGCCCTGGTGGCGGGCACCGTTCCCGTCGCTCGACGAGCTTCACGAGTCGTGCCATGCGATCATCCGCACACGCGACTTCACCGAAGGTGTCGAAGCGGCGTTCCTTGGGATCAAGGACAGCCTCAAATTCGTCCTCGACCCGTTGACGCAACCGCTCAGCTGGCTGCTCGACGGCACGTTGGAGGCCTTCACGGTGACGCCTTGGTGGGTCGTCATTCCGCTGCTCCTCCTGCTCGTCTTCAGAGTGTCGCGGTCGCCGGCGATCACGCTGTTCGTGGCGATCAGCTTCATGCTGCTGGCCCTGATCGACCACTATTCCTACGCGATCCAGACGCTCTCGATCATCTTCGTCTGCACGGCTTTGTGCGTCGCGATCGGCGTCCCGATCGGGATCACGATGGCCAAGTACGACGGCTTTCGCCGGATCAACATACCGATCCTCGACATGCTGCAGACGCTGCCTTCGTTCGTCTATCTGATCCCACTGATCTTCTTGTTCAGTGTGACGGAATCGAAGCTCTACGGCATCGCGATCATCCTCTACGCGATCGTGCCCGTAGTTCGGCTGACCGATCTCGGCATCCGACTGGTCGATCGCGACGTGATCGAAGCGGCGGACGCCTTCGGCATGAGCCCGGCGCAAAAGCTCTTCAACGTGGAGATTCCGCTGGCGCTGCCGAACATCATGGCTGGGGTCAACCAGACCATCATGATGTCGCTGGCCATGGTCGTGATCGCGTCACTGGTGTCCGCCCCTGGTTTGGGTGTTCTCGTGCTCCGCGGCATCCGCAATCTGGAACTCGGCGTCGGGCTGATCGCCGGCTTCGGCATCGTGCTCTTGGCGGTGATGCTGGACCGGGTGAGCAAGGCGTCGCTCGCGCGCATCAACGCGGCGCAACAACATTGAGGGCAATGACGATGACGCAACGGGCCGCGATGTCCGCGGATTCGGTGCCCGCGCACCAGCCGAAGGTCTCGATCCGGCACCTCTACAAGATCTTCGGCTCCGACCCGGCCGGTGCGCTGGAGCACGTCCACGCGGGCGTGGAGAAGCGCGAGCTTTTGGAGAACTACGGCCACGTCCTGGGCTTGCGCGACATCAACGTCGACATGGCGGCGCACAAGACCACCGTGGTGATGGGGCTTTCGGGTTCCGGCAAGTCGACGCTGATCCGCCACCTCAACCGCCTGATCGAGCCGACCGCTGGCGAGGTGCTGATCGATGGCGAGGACGTCACCGGCTATTCGGTCGCCGCGCTACGGGAGCTGCGGCGGACGCGGATGTCGATGGTCTTCCAGAAGTTCGCCCTGTTACCGCATCGTACGGTCCTGAAGAACGCGGAACTGGCCCTGATGGTCCGCGGCGAAGAAGGCCCGCAAAGCGAAGAAGAGGCGCGGCGGTGGCTCGCCAGGGTCGGCCTCGAGGGCTACGAGGACCACTACCCGCATCAGCTTTCCGGTGGGATGCAGCAGCGTGTCGGCATCGCCCGCGCGCTGACGTCCAATGCCGAGCTGATGTTGATGGACGAAGCCTTCTCGGCGCTCGATCCGCTGATCCGCACCGACATGCAGGACCTGCTCCTCGAGCTGCAGCGCGAGCTGCAGAAGACCATCGTCTTCATCACCCACGACCTCGACGAGGCGCTCAAGCTCGCCGACCACTTGGTGATCCTCAAGGACGGCGACGTGGTGCAGCAAGGCGAGCCTCAGCACATCCTGCTGGAGCCGGCCGACCCGTACATCGAAGACTTCGTCAGCGACATCAACCGGGCACGGGTGCTACGGGTGCGCTCCATCATGAAGCCGCTGCGTCGGCCGTCGCCGGAGATGGCGGGGGACGTCGACCAAGATGCCAATCTGGAGATGCTGATCGGGATGTCCGACGGCGATACCGGCAAACGCTATCTGGTCACCCAGGGAAGCGTGCCGGTGGGTGTGGTCGACATGAAGGACGTGCTCAAGGCGTTGGTACCGCGCGCGGTGTCGGTGGCGAATGCCGAGGCTCGCGTGCGCGCCGGTTCCAGCTGAGATCCGGCACGGGCCGCTGGTCGGTCAGCCCGGTGTCGCGACGTCGCGTTTGCGTGGTGCCAGCAACAGCACCAAGAAGCCCATCAGACCGGCGATCACGGACGCCGTGAGCACGCCGTAACGCACTTGGTCGACCAAGCCATTGGCGACGCTGAGCGCCGTCTCCGCGAGGATCGGATCGGTGGCCAGGACGTTGGCTTCTGTGAACGCGAGGCCGCCGATGAACAGGCTCATGGTGAAGCCGACGCCTGCGAGGCAGGCGACGCCGTAGACCTGAGCCCAGCCGACGCCGGGTGGCAGCTTGGCCAAACCCGAGCCCACGACCAGCGCCGTGGCCGCGAAGACACCGAGTTGCTTGCCGACCACCAGCCCGAGGATGATGCCGAGCGGCAGCGATCCGGAGAGCGTCTCGAAGGTGAGGTTGTCCAAGCTCACCCCGGCGTTGGCGAAGGCGAAGATCGGCATCACCAGGAAGGCCACGTAACCCTTCAGCCCGTGCTCCAGCTCGTGGACCGGTCGACGACCATCCGGGAGCTTGGTCGGAATGAAGAAGGCCAGCAGCACGCCCGCCAACGTGGCGTGCACGCCGGACTTGAGGACCGCTACCCAAAGGGCGATGCCGACCAAGAGGTAGAGCGCGACCTTGCGCACACCCAGGAGGTTCATCACCAACAGCAGGGCCAAGAGCGTCGCCGCCACCTCGAGTGCCGTGAACGAGAGCGCGGTCGTGTAGAAGACGGCGATGATCGCGATCGCGCCGATGTCATCGATGATCGCGAGCGCCAGGAGAAACACCTTGAGCTGGAGCGGCACCCGTCGGCCGAGTAGCGTCAGGATGCCGAGCGCGAAGGCGATGTCGGTCGCGGCCGGGATCGCCCACCCCTTCAGCAGCAGCGGATCGCCGGTGTTGAGCGCCAGGTAGATGGCGGCGGGCACGACCATGCCACCGACTGCCGCCGCGGCCGGCAGCAGAAGCTGCTTGGGATCGGCCAGGTTGCCTTCCCGCATCTCGTGTTTGATCTCGAGGCCGACGTGGAAGAAGAACACTGCCATCAGCCCGTCGTTGACCCATAGGATCAACGGCTTGTCGATGATCAGGTCGCCGACGCGGATGCCGAGCTGCAACGACTTGAAGAGATCGTAGAGCGGCGAGAGGAAGCTGTTGTCGACGACCATCGCGGCGACCGCGGCGAGGAACAAGACGATGCCGCCGCCGCTAGGGTGTTGCAGCAGCGAATCCCACCAAGCTTTCATGAAGCGTCCCCACGCCTAGTTGGCCGTCGAAATCGGCGAGCTTGGCTGAGACCCTAACGCTCGTCCCTATGCGGACGAAGCGCATTGTTCATAGAAGCGACATCGACGTCAGCACGATCGCTGTTTCGAGGGGGAGCGTCGTGTCGCGGGATGGCGACCCGAGGGTGCCGACGCGGCGGTTTTCCGTGTGGGACGAACGACGGCGCGGGCGGCGCCAGTCGGGCGTTGCTCACGCCGCCGAAGCAAGCGATCGTGCCGACTGGGTGTCGGCAGCCTGGGAACCGTTCGCGGGGCCAGTGCCGAACAACCCCAAAGACCGAAAGGGGAGGACGCAGCATGCAAAGGCGAACGTTCGCCAGCGGTGCTTTGATCGCGCCGGTCGGACTTGTCGGGCTAGCGTCGTTCGGCGCGTCGCCGGTGCGAGGTCAGGCGAGCGAAACGTCCAGCGGCCCTTGGGCGATGGGGGCCCATCCCGATTTCACGTTGGACGTTCGCGCCGACAAGGTGGAGCTGTTCGGCAAGTCGATCGATGCGCTGCTGGTCGGCCAGACTTGGCCGGGCACGCCGATCCGCTATCGCAAAGGCGAGCGGTTCCGCGTTCTGGTCAACAATCATCTCGCCGAACCAACCAGCATCCACTGGCACGGATTGATACTACCCAATCTCGAGGATGGTGTTCCGTCTGTCACACAATCTCCGATCCTTCCGAGTACCAGTCTCTACTACGAGTTCGAACTGAAGCAGGCTGGGACGTTCTGGTATCACTCGCATTTTGGCTTGCAGGAGCAGCAAGGTCTGCTCGGCGCACTGATCATCGACGATCCAGATGAGCCGAATGACTACGACGAAGACGTCACGATCGTGCTGGGAGACGTGACAGACATCCCGGTCGACGACGTCATCGGCAAGCTGCGCGGTGGTTCGCTGCAGGCCGACCCGCACGAGCCGTACACGATGCCTGATGGCTCGGCCTTTCCCATCGATGTCCCCTATCTCGGTTACCTGCTGAACGGCAAGACCCCGGAGACGCCTTGGACGCAGGCGCTACGCGCCGGCAGGCGAGCGCGGCTGCGGTTCATCAATGCCTCGGGCTCCACCTTCTTTCGCGTGGCGATCGACGGGCTGTCGATGATGGTCGTCGCCTGCGACGGCGATGCCGTCGAACCGGTCGAGGCCGACGACGTGATCATCGGTACGGCGCAACGCTACGACGTCCTGGTGACGCTGCCGGAGTCCGGGAGCTACACCATCCACGCGGCGGCTTTGGGCGACGATAAGCAGGCGATCGGCGTGCTGCACACGAAGGACACGACGCCGAACGCCAATACCGGTCGCCCCAAGCTCGATGGTCGCAGCCTTGACGTCGCCACGCTCCAGGCAACCGAGCCCACGGAACTGCCGGCGGGTCCGGTGACCCGACACACCGTTGAGCTGACGGGCGAGATGAAGAAGTACCTCTGGGCCATGAACGGCAACGTTTGGCCCGAGCCTTATGCCAAGTTTGCGGACGATCAAGCCGCGGAGAGTTACTACGACGTCGCCTTCGGCCAGAACGTGCGGTTCGACTTCGTCAACCACACGATGATGGCACATCCAATGCACCTGCACGGTCATGTCTTCCGGGTGATCGGCAACGGCGATACCAAGGCAGACGCGCCGTTGCGCGATACCGTCGTCGTCTATCCAAAACAGAAGATCTCGATCGAGTTCGTCGCCAACAACCCTGGCAAGTGGTTCTTTCACTGCCACAACATTTGGCATCTGGCGACAGGGATGGCACAGGCGGTACGCTACGAAGTCTGAGACGGGTCCCCGTCACCGTCGGCCGGCGAGGTGGGATCCACCAGCCGCGCCATCTCGGCGGCCGCGTCGACCAAGCCTTCGGCGACGCCGACGCGGTCCGCCAGCGGGCGGTTCTGACTGACCTTCCATTTGCCGTCGATACTGTCGATCGTAATCTCGAGGCCGACGATCGCGCGCAGTTGGTTCTCGACGAAGCGCTCGGGTGCGTCGCTCACGGCCCAAGGCTCAGGGCGGCCGCCTTCTTGCCGGGTGGTGAGCGCATCGACCTGTGCCCGCAGCCACCCGGTGTCGTGGATCACCCGCACCGGACCCCGGGCCTGGACGACGACGTAGTTCCACGTTGGTACGACTTTGCCGGTCTCCCGCTTGGTCGCGTACCAAGCCGGTGTCACGTAGGCTTGTGGCCCCTGAAAGACGACCAGTGCGCGCGCGTCCGGTGCATCGAGATGACGCCAGTGGGGGTTGGCCCGGGCGACGTGGCCCCGCAGCGTGCCCTGCGGCGACGCCTCGGCATCGAGCAGGAACGGCACCGGGTCCGCGACTGGACCGTCGGGCGCGTTGGAGATCAGCAGGCCGAGCGGGTGGTCGCGCATCAGTGCTTGTTGGAGTGACAGCGTCGCCTCGCGGAACGGAGCCGGTTGGTACATAGTATCAGTCCGTATCGGCAGACAAGGTGCAGAGCGGTTGGCGGACGTCGTTGCGGACGTGGCGCGACGTCAAGATGTTGCAGGTATCGTAGCCGGCGGCCTCGTACACCGGCTTCAAGCTCATCAGCGTATCCAAGTTCAGCTCCGGCTCGCGGGCAAGGATCCAGGCGAAGCTCGTGGATGGATCGGCGACCGCACTCCAACGGTAGTCCTCGTCCAGGGCAATCACGACGTAGTCCCCGCCGGCGAACCACAGCGGCGCCTCCAGCAACCGAACGAAGGTCACCTCCAAGTGGGCCTCGTCGTCCGGCCCGGCGAAGCGAGCGACACCTTTGACGCGAATCGTCTCGCCGGCTGCCGTCTGGCAGCTGTTCTCGACGCGCAGCCGACCTCGAGGGTCGTGGCCGTACATGGCGCGCGTCGCGTAGACGCAATCCTCTTGGAACGAGGTCGGAATCGAGGCGATCTCGTGCCACGTCCCGAGATAGCGGTCGAGGTCGAAGCCGGTCACCGGCTCGACGTCGGCAAGCGCCGGCATCACGATCATCATCAGCCAGCCGGCGGCGAGCGCGCGCATCCACATCATCGTTGCCTCCGCACGGCGTCGGCCATGACGCAGAGAATCTCGAACATCAAGCTGACGCCGACCCAGGCGGTATTGCCCGAGGCGTCGAACGGCGGACTGACTTCGACCAGATCCGCCCCAATGACGTCGACGCCAACCAGCGCCCTTATCATCCGCTGGGCGTCGTGAACGAAGATGCCGCCGACTTCGGGCGTGCCCGTGCCGGGTGCCTGGCTAGGGTCGATGGCGTCGATGTCGAAGCTCAGATAGGTCGGACGGTCGCCGACGATCGCACGGGCTTCCGCCATGATCGCGTCGACACCGCGGTCGTGGACCTCCTCGATCGGGATCATCCGCACGCCGTGGGCTTCGCCGAACGCCACGTCGCTCATGTCGATCGACGTGCCCCGGAGGCCGATTTGCACGACGCGTTCGGGATCCAGGAGGCCCTCCTCGATCGCCCGTCGAAACGGCGTTCCGTGGCTGTCGTAGCCACCGAAATAGGGTGGATAGAGGTCCGAATGCGCATCGAAATGCACCATCCCCACTGGCCCGTCCGCACCGAGGAGGCCGCGCAGGATCGGCAAGGAGACGAAGTGGTCACCACCGGCCGACAGGGGGCGCACCGCCATCGCCTTGACGTCGCGATAGAACCCGGCAATGCGCTCGGCGCTGCTCGCCATGTCCACCGGGTTGACCGGCGCATCGCCGAGTTCGGCGCAGCGGGCGAGGTGGAAGGGAGCGATCCGCGTCGCTTGGTTGACCAAGCGAATCATCGTCGACAGGTCGCGGAGCTGACGCGGTCCATGGCGCGCGCCCGGGCGGTTCGACGTCGCGCTGTCGAACGGGACGCCGATCAGGCCGATGTCGACGTCGTGCGCCTGATCGAGCGCGACGATCGGCAACCGCATGAAGCTCGGCAGGCCGGCGAAGCGGGGTAGCACGTTGCCGGCCACCGGCAAGAAGCGGGCGTCGATGGGGTCGAACAAGGCGGATCCTTGAAGTGGTGTCGCTGGTGTCGGCTCGGCCAGCGCTCGTTCATCCCTACATCTGGGGAGGCGAACGTCCAAGTGGAGGGGGCGGCGGCGAGCAAGGTGCCGCGGGGCTCGGTAGTGGTTGCCCCGGCCGCACGACGTCCCACATGCAGCGCGGCAGCGGGAGGTGATCTTTGGCAGTCCTGCGGATGGTGTTCTTGCTACTGGCGGTGGGCAGCGGTTGCGTAGCGCTCTGGGCAACGGTGGCCGGAGCGCCACCCTTGGGTCAACTCTGGTTCAGCGTCGACGCGCCAAGTCTCAATCTCACCCAAGCGTTGATCCAGCGCTATCTGCATCCAGCAGTGTGGGACACGGTGGTGGTCCCGTTGCTGGTTCAGCCGAGCGCCTTGGTCGCTTTCGCTACGGCCGCTCTCGCCGCCTTGGCCGCGGCCGTCACCGCGCGGTTCGCCAGGCGTCGCCGCTAGCTCTGAGCGGGAACGCGACCCCGCTCATCTGGCATCTGGCGGTCAGGCGGTAGCGGTGGCGGTCTCCCGTTCCACCTTGGGGAACGCCCGCAACAGCAGGATGTAGCCGACGACCGCCGAGACGACCGATGCGGAGAGGACGCCGATCTTCGCTTGATCGAGCGCCAAGGTCGGCCCGAACGCCAAGTTGGCGACGAACAACGCCATGGTGAAACCAATGCCACCGAGGCAACCGATACCGACCACGCCCGGCCAGTTGGCATCCCGTGGAAAGCTGGCGAGGCCGACGCGTACGGTGAGCCAGGCCGTTGCAGCAATGCCGACGGGCTTGCCGAGCAACAGGCCGAAGAACGCGCCGATCGTTGCGAGGCCGATGATCGAGCCTTCGCTGCTGCCGCCGACCGCAACGCCCGCGTTGAACACGGCGAAGACCGGCATGATGAAGAACGCCACCCACGGGCTCAACGTGTGTTCGAAGGAGAGCAGCGGGCTGCGGGCTCGATCGACGAGGTAGCCCATCCGTTCGACTTTCACCTCGACACCGCCAGCCGCCGGCATGACCATCTGTCGGACTTCGTCGGTCAGGCGGTCCTCACGCATCGTGCCGCCGAGCGGGACCGAAAGCGCCATCAGAACACCGGCGATCGTGGCGTGGACACCGCTCTCGTGCATGAAGTACCAGCAGACTGCCCCGATCAGCACGAACACCATCGCCCGGGCGTGGCCGAACCGGCCATAGAGCAGCGCCACGCCCCAGACGACCAACGAAATCAGCAAGGCGTTCACGTCCAAATCGGCGGTGTAGAACACGGCGATGACGATCACCGCGCCGAGGTCGTCGACGATCGCCAGTGCCAACAAGAAGACTTTCAAAGCCAACGGCACCCGGTCGCCGATGATCGCCAGGACGCCCACGGCGAACGCGATGTCCGTCGCCATCGGCACGCCCCAGCCGCGCAAGGTCGGCTCACCGAGGTTGAACGCCACGTAGATCAGCGCCGGCACCACCATGCCGCCGATGGCACCGGCGATCGGCAGGGCCGCCCGGCGTATGCCGGCCAACTCGCCGACCATGAACTCGCGCTTGATCTCCAGTCCGACCACGAAAAAGAAGATCGCCATCAACAGGTCGTTGACGACGTGTTCGAGATGCAGGTGCAGATGAAAGCTGCCGAACTCGACCGCCGTCTCGATGTGCTTCATGTGGAAGTAGCTGTCGGCCCAAGGCGAGTTCGCCCAAGCGAAGGCCAATGCCGCGCAGGCGATGAGGATGATGCCGCTGGCGCTCTGCTGCTGCATCAAGCGGCGAAAGGGGTGGGTCAACCGGTCGGTGACGGTCACCGGCGCCTCGGCGATGCCTTCGGCCATAGATGCTTTGTCCGTTCTCGTTTCGTTGCGGCAGGCCGACCGCGAGTCGATCCCTGGCTCGTCTGCATGTGTTGCAGGT
The DNA here is from genome assembly GCA_039818825.1 of Pseudomonadota bacterium. GTDB lineage: Bacteria > Pseudomonadota > Alphaproteobacteria > Geminicoccales > Geminicoccaceae > JBCBTD01. Next base: position 108,822 of record JBCBTD010000004.1, on the reverse strand, counting down.
CAGAGCCCGAGGGCCAATCCATCCTTTCGCGGATCGGTGCCGCCGACGAAGACGCCACGCGCATGGTCGATCAGGATCGCCTGGCCGCCGCCAAGCGGTGCGGGTGCATGCGTAACGCGGTGACCAGCACGCTCCAGAGCCGCCACGGTCGGATCGGGAATCCCAGCCTCGACGACGAGATCGTCCGGGTAGGCGAAGCTCCGCGGCAACTCCAACGCGGCTTGCGGGTCCAGGCCGTGATCGAGGATCGCCTTGAGCACTTGGACCTGACCGACGGGTTGGTAGTCGCCGCCCATCACGCCGAACGACAGCCACGGGCGGCCCGACCGGTAGGCCATCGCCGGAATGATCGTGTGCATGGGCCGTTTGCCGGGCGCCAGGCCGTTCGGATGCCCGGGCTCCAGGCTGAAGGCGCGTCCACGGCTGTGGAACAGCACTCCCGTCTCGGCACAGGTGAGCGTCGAGCCGAAGAGGTCGTAGATCGAATTGATGAACGATACCGAGGTCCCGTCGCGATCGACCACGCTGAGATAGACGGTGTCCGGGTGCGGCGGCAGGCGCCGCGGTGGCAGCGACGTCATGGCGCGCTCGGTCACGATCTCACGCCGCAACGCCGTCGCGAAGCCGGGATCGAGCAGGCCCGCTGTCGGCACGTCGGCCACACGCGGATCAGCCAGCGACGCGTCGCGCTCGCGATAGGCCAGCCGCGTCGCTTCGGCCAGGAGATGCACCCAAGGCGCGCCGTTCGCGGGCAGGGTTGGCGTCGCGTCGTCCGCCAGCATGTTCAGCATCAACAGCGCGATGATGCCCTGCCCGTTCGGTGGGCACTCGTGAACGGTGACGCCGTGATGATCGGTGGCGATCGGTTTCACCCATTCGGCTTCTGCAGCCGCGAAATCCGCCATCTGATGGGTGCCACCGACCGCGCGGAGCGAGGCGACCATCCGTTCGGCGACCTCGCCCTGGTAAAACGTGCGGACACCTTCCTTGGCGATCTTGGCGAGCGTGAGGGCCAAGGTCGGCAGCCGGTGGCGATCGCCCAGCGCCGGTGCCCGGTCGTTGGGCAGGTAGGCGGCGGCCGTCGCCGGGTCGGCGCGCAAGGTTTCGGCGGCGCGCTCCCAATCCCACGCGACCCGTGCGGTGACGCGCACGCCGTCGCGTGCAGCGACGATCGCCGGCTCCAAGAGATCACCGAGCGGGCGTGAGCCGTAGGCCTCGGCAAGCGCGTGCCAGCCGGCTAGAGCCCCGGGTACGGTCACCGCATGAGGCGAGGTTTGCGCAATACTCGTCACGGCCTCGGCGTGCAGCCGTTCGGGGGAAAGGTCGGTAGGCGCCGCGCCGGAGCCGTTCAACGCGACGGGCGCACCGCCTTTGGGGGCGACGATCGCGAACATGTCGCCGCCGATCCCGGTTTGCGAAGGCTCGACGACGGCGAGCACGGCCGCGGCAGCGATCGCCGCGTCGACGGCGTTGCCGCCGGAGCGCAACACGTCCACTGCCGTCGTCGTTGCCAGCGGATGGGAACACGCCGCCATACCGCGTTCGCCCAGCGCCGGCGAACGTCCGGCGCGCTGGAAGGGCGCGTTCAAATCGGGGCCCCGAGCGCGATTTCGGGCACGTCCTTGACCATCAACACGGAGCAGTCGACCGCCGCCAGCACCGTTTCGGCACAGTCACTCAGGACCAGCGTGGTCACGCGCCGGCGCGGCTTGGCGCCCATCACCAGGAACTCGGCGTCGATCCGCTCGGCCACGGCGGCGATGGCGTTCGGTGCCGGTCCCTCGACCAGATGTTCGACGATGGTCACCGGCCGGTCGACGTACTTTGCCAAGAGCGCCTGGAGGGCCTGGTGGCGGAACGACTGTTCTTGATCGCGCAAGCTCTCGATCTCGGCAGCAGACACTTCGGTGAAGGCGCCGCTGCGCAAAGCCCCTTCGCCATCCAGTGACCAGGCGTGCACGACGTGCACCTCGTCGTGGGCGATCTCGGCCTGCGACGTCGAGATCTCCAGGAGGTACTCGTTCAGGGCAGCTTCGTCCGGATCGCTGACGTCCACGGCGACCAGCACGCGTGTCGCGCGGTGCGCTTCCGGCTTCGCCATCATCACCGGGGCGCTAGACAATCTCACCAGCGCACGATCGAACGAGCCGAAGGTGAAGTGGTCGTCCGGTTTGGCACCGTCCACAGCCTTCACCACCAGGTCGAACTCGCCGTCGTCGATCAGCATACATAGCGCCTGGAGCGGGTCGCCCTCCAAGACCACGGTCCGGACCGGGACCTCGGCGGCGCGAAACCGCTCGGCGTGACCTTCCAACAAGCGTTGCTGCCCCGCCTTGACCAGCTCGTCCGGCCGTTTGCCTTTCCGCTCGAACAGCGCCTTCAAGAGCGACGGCGATGGCGGTCGCGACCAGCCGGTCACGGCCACTTCGGCGCCGTTGCCTTTGGCCAGCCCGATGAGGTCGGGCTCGAAGTCGCCGAAGCTCTCGCCGTCGCCGTAGACGACCAAGATCCGCTTAAACCGACGCATGCGCTCCACCTGTCGTTGCGGTAGCGGGGGCCCTTCGAACGAGAGCCGACCAATGTTGTCCTTCGTCGCACGGTTCGTCGCAAGCTCCAAGGCTCCGACGGCGGCCGCCGAGTGACCAGCTTGCGCGGCGTTCGTCGTCTGCTAAAGACGCCCCGGGCTCGAGAGCCGCGCCCGCTCCGGCCGAACCTCGTCGAGTTGGGAGAACATCATGAAAGTGGGTATCCCGAAGGAGGTGCGGGAAAACGAGCGGCGTGTGGCGGCGACGCCTGACACCGTCAAGAAGCTGGTTGGTCAGGGGCACGAGATCGTCGTCGAGGCGGGTGCCGGCAGTGGTGCCGCGATCGCCGACTCGGCGTACGAGGCCGCCGGTGCCGCGATCAGCGACAAAGCTGGCGCGTTCTCCGGCGACGTTCTGATGAAGGTACAGCGTCCCGACGATGCCGAGATGGAGATGCTGCGGCAGGGTCAGCTGCTGGTCGGCATGCTCGATCCCTACCAGCACAAGGACCAAGTCAAGGCGTACGCTGACCACGGCGTAACGGCGTTCGCCATGGAATTGTTGCCGCGGACGACGCGCGCCCAGGCGATGGACGTGCTGTCGAGCCAGGCCAACCTGGCCGGCTACAAGGCCGTGGTCGAGGCGATGGCGGCGTACGACCGCGTGATGCCGATGATGATGACGGCCGCCGGTACGGTCACGCCGGCCAAGTTGTTCGTGATCGGCGCCGGTGTTGCCGGCCTGCAGGCCATCGCCACGGCCCGGCGCATGGGAGCGGTCGTCTCGGCGACCGACGTGCGCCCCGCGGCGCGCGAGGAGGTGCAGAGTCTAGGCGCCAAGTTCGTCGGTTTCGTGCCCGAAGACGCCGCGACGTCCGGCGGCTACGCTCGGCCGCTGACACCCGAAGAGCAGGCCGAGCAGGCGGCGACGGTCGCCGAACATCTGAAGGGCCAGGACATCGTCGTCACGACCGCCCAGATCCCGGGCCGGGCGGCACCTCGGATCGTCACCGGCGAGATGGTGAAGTCGATGCGCGCGGGCTCGGTGATCCTCGACATGGCGGTCGAGAGCGGCGGCAACGTCGAGGGTTCGAAGCCCGGCAAAGTCGTCAAGGCCGGAGGTGTTCGGATCGTCGGAATCGCCAATCTGCCGGCGCGACTGGCCCCGGCCACCAGTATCCTCTATGCCAAGAACCTCCTGAACTTCGTCAGCCTGCTGGTCGACAAGGAGCAGCAGCTGGTCGTCAACAAGGACGACGACCTGGTCGTCGGCACGCTCCTCACCGAGGGCGGTGCCGTGGTCCACCCCAACTTCCAGAGCTGAGGCGCGCCATGGCAGCGATCGATCCTGCGGTCTTCAACCTGATCATCTTCGTGCTCGCGATCTTCGTCGGCTACTACGTCGTCTGGTCGGTGACACCAGCGCTGCACACGCCGTTGATGAGCGTCACCAACGCCATCTCCAGCGTCATCGTCGTCGGTGCGTTGATCTCGCTTGGCGTCGGCAGCGTTTGGGGCTTCCTGGCGACGGTGCTCGCCGCGGTGAACATCTTCGGCGCCTTCGCCGTCACCCAGCGCATGCTCGCCATGTACAAGAAGCGGAGCTGAGCCCATGGGTGTGAACGTCGCTGCCCTCGGCTACCTGGCGTCAGCCGTCTTCTTCATCCTGGCACTCCGCGGCCTGTCCCACCCGTCGACGGCGCGGCAGGGCAACGTCTACGGCATGATCGGCATGGCGCTGGCCATCGTCATCACGCTCGTCAGCCTGCCTCAACCCTCGATCATTGCCTACGTCCTGATCGCGGTCGGCCTCGCGGCCGGCGGCTCGGTCGGCTACGTCGTCGCCCAGCGCATCCAGATGACGGCCATGCCGCAGCTGGTAGCCGCGTTCCACTCGCTGGTCGGCCTTGCCGCCGTGTTCGTCGCCGCCTCAGCGCTCATGAACCCCGAAGAGTTCGGCATCCTCAAGGATGGCCACATCAAGGCGTTGTCCTTGTTCGAGATGGGGCTTGGGACCATCGTCGGCGCCGTGACCTTCACGGGCTCGGTCATCGCCTTCGGTAAGCTGCAAGCGAAGTTCCCTGAGGGTGTCGAGAAGGCGCTCGGGCCATTGATGGCCGTGATCCGACCGGCGATGAGCTCGAAGCCGATCATCTTGCCGGCACGCCACGTCATCAACATCGCCATCGGCGCCGGACTCGTTGCACTGCTGATAGCGTTCATGACCGGCGCCAGCCCCGGCGTGTTCTTGTTGATGACGCTGTTGGCGTTCGCGCTCGGCGTGCTGTTGATCATCCCGATCGGCGGCGCCGACATGCCTGTCGTCGTCTCGATGCTGAACTCCTACTCGGGTTGGGCCGCCGCCGGTATCGGCTTCACACTCAACAACCAGGCGCTGATCATCGTCGGTGCCCTGGTCGGTAGCTCGGGCGCGATCCTCAGCTACATCATGTGCAAGGCGATGAATCGGTCGTTCATATCGGTCATTCTCGGCGGCTTCGGCGAGAGCGCCGCTGCCGCCGGTGCTGGCGACGACGACCGCTCGGTCAAGCCGGGGTCGGCCGAAGATGCCGCCTACATCATGGCCAACGCGCAAAACGTCATCATCGTGCCGGGCTATGGCATGGCCGTGGCACAGGCCCAGCATGCCGTGCGCGACCTCTATGACCAACTCACCAAGGAAGGCGTGTCGGTGAAGTTCGCCATCCACCCGGTGGCAGGGCGCATGCCGGGTCACATGAACGTGCTCTTGGCCGAGGCGCAGATCCCGTACGACGACGTGTTCGAGATGGAGGACGTCAACGGCGAGTTCCAACAGGCCGACGTCGCCTACGTCATCGGCGCCAACGACATCACCAACCCGTCGGCGAAGAACGACCCGCAAAGCCCGATCTTCGGCATGCCGGTGCTCGACGTTGCGGATGCCAAGGCCGTCTTCTTCGTCAAGCGGTCGATGGCTGCCGGCTACGCCGGCATCGACAACACGTTGTTCTTCCAGGACAACACGATGATGCTGTTCGGCGATGCCAAGAAGATGACCGAGGAAATCGTCAAGGCCGTCGAAGCGGCGTAAGTCGGTTGGCCGGCCGCCGCCGGGTCGGCGGCGCCGTACCGAACACCGGTCGGATCAATCGGCCATATCATGTCTCCGCTCAGGGGTGCGCGTATCGCGCGCCTCCTTTTGGCGTGGTCGGACGTCACTGAGTGCCGCGGCAGCGGGTGCGGGTTCAGTCAGAGCGAAAAAAAGAATCAGCCTGCCGGTGTTCCGGCCGGCCCCGGTTTCACCTCGCCTCGCTCCAGACGGAACGTCAACGCTGCGGCCGAGCCGTCCGGGCGGAAGGCGCGGTAGGTGCCCAAGAGTCCGTAGAGGTTGGTGCGGTCGGCGCACACCTCGGCGCCGGATTGACTGAGCTCCTCGCACATCACGCCATCCTCGCGGATCCGCCAGCCGCGTTCCAGGCTTCGCCCGTCGGCGAGATGGACGCGCTTGGTGCCGTCAGGGTCGTAGAAGACCGTGACGTCGTCGGCGACGACGGTGTTGCCGATCAGCAGTTCGTCGCGTTGATCGCCTGCGACTCGGGTTGCGCCCTGGTCGACGAACGCGGCGAGGTCGCTGCCCTGGCCGGCGACCCCGGCACAGCCACCGAGGCCCAGGACGACGGCCAGGACGACGGCCAGGACGGCGCGCCGGCTCATGACTGCCCCTCGGTCGGTATCCTGATGACTCGGCCGCAGTGCTTGCAGTGCACGGCATCGGGGTCGTGTCGCGACAAGCCGCAATGCTCGCAGGGCGCGTTGACTTTGGCCGGTCGGAACACGGTCTGCAGCAACCGCACGAACAGCGACAGCCCGAGGATCATGATCATCACGCTGATCAAGTGACCCCAGTCGCCGACCAAGGTGATGTCGCCGAAGCCCGTGGTCGTCAGCGTGGCGACCGTGAAGTAGAGGGCGTCCACGTAGTTGGTGATGCCGGGGTTGATCTGGTGCTGGGTGACGAACACCAGGGCCGTCGTGGTGAAGACGAACACGGCGAGGTTGACGATCGAGACGATGACCTCCTCGTTGCGACGTACCCAAGGCGAACGCCGCCGCATCATGCCGAGCACATGGTAGGAGCGGAACAGCCGTAAAGCGCGGAGCACACGCAGGAAGCCGAGGTTTTCGGCAAGTGCGGCGCCGAGCATCGAGAACACGACGATGACGTCAGCGATGGTCACCGGCCGCACGACGAACCGCAGGCGACTGCGGCTGATGTAGAACCGCGCGATCAGGTCGATGAGAATGATGACGCCAAGGGTCAGCTCCAACGCGAGGACGAAGCGCGTCTCCGCGAAGAACGTCATCTCGATGAACAGGCCGATCGTCACGACGTCGACGCCGAACATCGACCAGCGGAACAGCATCGAGGTGCGACCGTTGCCGTCGTAGAGACGACGGATCCGCGCCTTGAGCCGGGGTGGCTCTGTCGGTGCGGCCGGCGTCGCGTCAGCCGAAGAGGCCATCACCCTGCTCGTCGATCACCCGCTGCGCTTTGGCCAGCGCGTGGCTGCGTGCCTCGTCCGGGTCCGCCAGCAGGTCGGCGCGAATCAAGTGGTGCTCCTTGGGTTCGCCGTCGACCGTCTTGGTGATCCGCGCCGCCAGCTGCCACTGGCCGCCGTTGCGGTAGGGCTCGGGGACGATGGTGAAGCCCTTGTAGTCGACGGCGGGGCCCGCCGCGCTCTCCGGCGCGCCATCGCCGGCGCCGCCGCCACCCAAGAGCTTGCCGAGAAAACCGAACACGCCTGCTCTCCCCGGAGCGTTGGTGACGGCGTACGGTGCGCACGGCCGCAGCGCGGCGCAAGAGGGAGACAAGCACCATGCGGTTGACGGTCAGTGGCGACGAGACATTCGTCGCGACCGCGGGGCCGGAGGTGAGCGACGCAGCGAGGACGGTCGTGCTGCTGCACGGCGCCGGTATGTCGGCGGCGGTTTGGGCTGGCCAGCTCCATGCGCTCGCCGACGAGGCGACAGCCGTGTTGGCGCCGACCTTGCCGGGTCACGGTATGCCTGGCTCCACCCAAGCGAGCGCCGGCATCCCGCTGACCTCGGTCGGCGCTCAGGCTGCCTGGGTCGCGACGCTGCTCGACACGGTCGGCTCGCGGCGGACGATGCTGGTCGGTCATTCGATGGGGGCCCTGATCGCCCTTGCGGCGGCCGCGAACGACGGTGATCGGGTGGCGGCGTTGGCTGTGCTGGGGGCTGCTGCGCGGTTGCCGGTGCATCCGGCCCTGCTCCAGGCGGCGGCAGCAGCGCCGGAGCGCGCCGTCGAACAGATGCTGGCCTGGGCGTTCGCCCCGCCGCAAGCCGCGCGACCTCCGGGGATCGCGTTGGTTGCCTTGGCGCGACGGATCCTGCGCGATCAGGGGCCCCTGGTCCTAGCGACCGACCTCCAGGCGTGCAACGACTGCTCGGAGGTGGAAGCCGCGCTGCCGTCGATCGCCCTGCCGACCTTGGTGTTGTGCGGCGCCCGCGATCGGATGGCGCCGGCGAAGGCGGGACGGGCGCTGGCCCAGGCCTTGTCTGAGGGGGAGCCCGAGATCGTCGAGGGGCTCGGTCACATGCTGCCGGTCGAGGCGCCGAGCCTGGTGGCGCAGCGCCTGGCCGCTTGGCGTGACCGGACGCTCCCGGTGTGAGTGGGCTCAGTCGCTACTGCTGGCCCCGGGCTTGGGAAACGGCAAGCGATCGGTCAGTTCCTGGACGCGGGTCGTGAGCTTGCCGAGCTGCATGATCTCCTCGACGCGACGATCGAGGAAGCTCCAGGTGTCAGTGTAGCCGTCGGAATTGTCTTCCATCCAAAACAGCAGCGTCGAGGTCCAGACTCCGCTGAGAATGATCCGTTTGGTATAGGTGCTGACTCCGTCGGATTTGGTGTCGCCGGCCGCCAACCACATCCGATCGACGGTACGCCAGAGCGCTTGCCAGCCGCCGAGCGCCGCGGTCGGCAAGGCGCGCGCTGCCAGCGCCCGCCGCGTCGCCTCACGATAGGGTGCGAGCACCTCCAGCCGCGATTTCACCGCCGCGGTGATTCGATCGCGCAACCGCATGTCGCCGACGCCCAGCGCCTCCAGCCGATCGAGCATCTGCCGGTCCGCCCAATCGTCGAAAGCGTCGAGCAGGCTGTCGCTGGCTTGCGGGAACAACCGCCTGGCGGTGATCGACTCCAAGTCGAGGTCACGGGCGCCGGCACCGAGTGCTGCCTTGCCCCAACCCTCGAAGGGCACGTGCTCCAGGGCGGCAAGCAGCAAGGCGTCCTTCTGGGCCTGGCGGTCGGTCATCGGCTGGCATCTCCGGCGTAGCGCTCCAGACGTGCGAGCAGGTGGCGCTGCGCGCTACTGTGGGCGACGTCGCGTGGGTCGATCAGGCGCATGGGATAAAGGATGCCATCGAGATGGTCGACCTCGTGCTGCAGCACCCGGGCATGGAACCCCTCCGCCAACAGATCGATCGGCTCGCCGTCCAGATCGCACGCGCGGCAGCGGACCCGATGATGGCGGGGGACGATGCCCTGCCACTCGGGAATGGAGAGGCAGCCCTCGATGCCGAGGGAGTCGGCCTCGCCGTCGGGTGTCAGCACCGGGTTGACCAGGACGGCCGGGCGGATGTCGGGGCCGCGTTCGGGTTGGACGACGATCAGCCGGACCGGCTCGTAGACTTGTGGCGCCGCCAGGCCGACGCCAGGCGCGTCCTGCATCGTCGCGACCATGTCGGCGGCCAGCCGGCGCACCTCTGTGGCCAGAGGGAACGTGAGGGGCTCGGCTTCGGCCCATAGGACCGGGTGACCCATCGCCGCGATCTTGAGGAGCGTCATGGGCTGACCATAGGCCAGCCCGTGATGTCGGCAACGGCTCAGCCACGGCGGCGGCCGGCAGCGCATGCTACTTCAGCGCGATCCGAACCTGGCATCAGCGGTGCCGGTTTCGAGATCAGCTTGCCGTGACGACGGCATCAGCCTATGTTCCGCGTCCCCGCGCGGGGAACCGCGTGACCCATTTTGTTGTTTGCCGCCGAGGCCAGAGTGTCTGCGGCATCGAACTCGGGAGTGAGAATGACCGTCGAGGTTCAGGTTCGCGACAACAACGTCGATCAGGCGCTGCGCGCGCTCAAGAAGAAGATGCAGCGCGAGGGCCTCTACCGCGAGATGCGGATGCGTCGGCATTACGAGAAGCCGTCCGAGCGCCGCGCCCGTGAAAAGGCGGAGGCGATCCGCCGGTTCCGTAAGCTGATGAAGAAGCGCGCCGAGCGCGACGAGTTCTAGGCTACTTTCCACGCGTTTCTGGCGATACAGCGACCACCTACATCCGTCGTGCGGGTGTGTTGGCGCGTTTTACGTCCCAGCGTCGGCATGCTGATGCTGCCACAACGCCGCGTACGCGCCTTCGGAACGGACCAGTTCGTCGTGGGTGCCGGCTTCGACCACCCGCCCCGCGCCCATCACGACGATGCGATCGGCGTCGACGATGGTCGACAGTCTGTGCGCGATCACCAGTGACGTTCGACCCTGGGTGATGGCGCGGATCGCACCCTGCAGCGCACGTTCGGTCACCGTGTCGAGCGCGGAGGTGGCCTCGTCGAGAACCAGAATCCGCGGGTCCTTGAGAACCATCCGCGCGATCGCCACGCGCTGCTTCTCGCCTCCCGACAGTTTGAGCCCACGCTCGCCGACGACCGTCTCGTAGCCCTCGGGCAGTGCCACCACGAAGTCGTGGATCTGGGCGATGCGTGCTGCGGCAGCGACCTCTTCCGCGGCAGCGCCTGGCCGGCCGTACGCTACGTTGGCGGCGATCGTGTCGTTGAACAGAACCGTGTCCTGGGGCACGACGCCGATGGCTCGCCTGAGACTGTTCTGGGTCACCTCGCGGACGTCCTGATCGTCGACGAGGATGCGGCCTCCGTCGACGTCGTAGAAACGGCAGAGCAGCCGCACCAGGGTCGACTTGCCGGCGCCCGAGCCACCGACCACGGCGAGCGTTCGGCCAGGGGCCAAGGTCAGATCGAGGTCGTCGAGGATCGGGCGCCGCGGGTCGTAGCCGAACCGCACCTGCTCGAACTTCACCTCGCCGGGGCCGCGCACCAACGACGGCGCGCCTGGCGCATCGGCGATCTCGGGACGAAGCGCGAGCAGCGCCGCCAGGTTCTCCAGATCGGCCAGCGACTGCTTCAGCTCGCGGTAGACGAAGCCGAGAATGCTGAGCGGCTGATAGAGTTGGAGAACGAACGCGTTGACCAGCACGACGTCGCCGACGGTCATCGTACCCGCCACCACACCTTGGGCGGCCGCGATCATCACGGCGGTGACCCCGAGGGCTACGATCGCTTGCTGGCCGAAGTTCAAGAACGCAAGCGATTGCTGAGAACGGACTGCGGCGTCCTCGTAGTCCGTCAGGGACCGATCGAGCCGTTCGGCTTCGTGGTCCTCGTTGGTGAAGGTCTTGACGGTCTCGTAGTTCAAGAGGCCGTCGACGGCACGGCCAGCGACGTCGTTGTCGCGCGCGTTCATCTCGCGGACGAACCCGGTTCGCCAATTGGCCGCGACTACCGTGAAGGTCGCGTAGCCGACGATGGTGACGGCGATGATCGCAGCGAACCACCACTCGTAGTTCCACAACAACAGGCCGATCACCAACAGGAACTCGAAGGCTGTTGGCGCGAGGTTGAACAGCACCATGCCGAGCAGGAAGCTCATGGCGCGGACGCCGCGCTCGACGGCGCGGCTCAACTCGCCCGTGCGCCGGTCGAGGTGGTAGCGCAGCGACAAGGAGAGCACGTGGCGGAAGACGCGCAGCTGCAGGCGTCGGCCGGCGCGCTGCGCGACCCTGGAGAACACCGCCTCGCGCACCTGGCCGAACGCTGCAGCGGTCAATCTCGCCGCCCCGTAGGCGAGCAGAATCAAGAGCGGCAGGGTGACCACCTCGCCGGCGGGCGGGCTGAGGTCGTCGATGGCACCTTTCAGCAGGAAAGGGACCTGCACGTTGACCAGCTTCGCGGCGATGATCATCGCCAGTGCCAGCACGACCCGCGCTTTCAGGCCAGGCTCGCCGGCCGGCCACAGGTGCGGTAGCACGGCGGCGTGCAGCCACCGCCACCCGGGGGCGCCGGCGTCGTCGGTCACCACTGAACGGTCTTCCCTCGTGACGATGATGCTGGGCCACTGGCTCTCGCAGCGGCGGACGGATCGGATGCTCGGCCGCGATCGGCGTTTGCCGGCTCGGTCGACCGTTCGTGCAAACATGGCGCAGCAGCGCGCCCGTCGCAACGGCCGCACGTCGGTGCGACGCTACAGATAATCAACTTAGACGCGAAATTCGTGGACATGGCCCAACCGTTGATCTACGACCTTCGGCCAGCCGACAGGACCTCACGCGAACCCAGCAGGAGACGATCGTGATGCAAATGGCGGGCCCGCTCGTTGCGTTGGTCGTGACCCCGAAACGCGCCGGTGACGTGCGATGGCAGCAGCAACCGATAGGCCTCGTTCGGTTCGTCGTGGTCGGTTCGTTGACGGAGGCGCTAAGCCGATTGGGGAGCGACCGCGTCGACTTCGTGTTGGTGGATGGCGCCGCGGCGCCGAGTGAGGCCGTCGAACTGGTGAAGCGTCTCGCGCCGTTGGTGAGCCACCGTCCATTGTTGTTGGTGACGACACCCGATGCGCTCACCGAAATCAAAACCCTGGCTCCCGCCGTGTTGGAGAGTGACGTTCGGCTCGTTGCCGATGACGGCTCGAAAGAGGTGTTGCGCGCGCTCCGCCAGGTCGTCGCCGACTGCCGCGCCCTGGAGCAGCGACGCGACGACGAGCGATTCGACAAGGTGACCGGCCTGCCGACGCGGCCGGCATTCGTGGCGCAGCTCGGGCCGCGCCTGGATGCCGTTCCGGCCGTGCCCGCAGCGCTGATCTGCTTGGACGTCGACGGACTGCAGGGGCTCAATCTCCTCATCGGTGAGGCGGGCGGCGATCACGTGCTGCACGATCTCGCCGAGCGGCTCGCTGGCGCCGCTGGTGAGGATGCGTCCCTCGGCACCATCGGCGCCGGTCGGTTCGCGGTATGGACCGAGGGGGGCAAGTCGCTCGAGGCAGTACTGCTGTTGGTGCGCCGACTGCTCGACGCCATCGCCCGGCCGCTCCGCCACGGCAGCCACAAACTCGGCCTCACCGCCTGTGCCGGCGTCGCTCTCTACCCCGCCGATGCGCAGTGCCCGGAGACGCTGTTGGCGCGCGCCGAGGCCGCGGCCTTCCGGGCCAAGATCGCGGGTCCTGATTGCTACCGGGTCCACCAGCCGTTGCTGGTGGGCAGCTCGACGGTACAAGTACGCCAGCGGGCGGCGGCGCGGCGCGATCTGGCCGCCGGTTCGCTGACGCTCGCGTTCGAACCGCAGGTCGATCTGCGCACCGAGCGTCCGCGCGCTGCCCGCCTGCAGTTGAAGACCTCGGATCGCGGCGAGATGCTGGACCTCGGCAGCGATGCGTTCGACGACCTGGCGCTGCCGGTGATCCGCTGGACGCTGGAGACGGCGGGCAATCAGATGGGCGAGTGGCTGGCCCAGGACGTGCCGCTGGTGCCGCTGGTCGTCGACCTGCCGCTGCGCCTCCTGCACCGCAACGACGTCGTCGAAATGATCCGTCGGCGGCTGCTCGGCGCCGGCTGCCATCCCGCCTGGTTCGAGGTCGCCGTCCGGCCCGACGCGACCTTCGTCGGCGATCGCGCCACCACGGCGCATCTTCAAGCGCTCCGCGACCTTGGCCTGCGCGTCGCCTTGGCTGGATTCGGTGGGCGGAACGGCTCACTGACGGCGTTGCGGTTCCTTCCGGTCGATGCGTTGGAGCTCGCCGCCGATCTCGTCGCGCGGCATCGCGAGAACGCGCATGACGGCATGATCGCCAGGGCGATCGTGAAGCTTGGTCAGGACCTTGGCGTCGAGGTCGGCGCCGCCGGCGTCGACCGGCCGGTCTTGGCCCGCGACGTCTGCGACCTCGGTTGTGAGTGGGCGAGCGGCGCCTGGGTCGGTGCACCGCTCACCGCTGCCGGCCTGGGCGAGTGGTTGTCGGGCGGTCGTGGACAGTTGCTTCACGCAGCCTCCTGAGCCACGCTGACGACTGCGGCCTTCGGCGTCGCCGGGAGCGCCCGGCGGCGGCGATCAGGCCGGTGTGCCGGGGTGATCCAAACGCAACGGATCGTCCGGCGCTGGTGTCGGCTTGCGCGGCAGCCGTGGCTGCGGCAGCGCGTAGAACCGAGGCTCCCCGTCGTCCAAGCTCCCCTCGAACGGTAGACGCATCCGTACGCCGACGCCGCTGCGCTCGCCTTCCGCGAGTGCTTGGCGGAGCTGCTCTGCAGCCTCTCGATCGAACGGCATGCTGTACGCCCGTGGCTCAGATACGCCTTCGAACTTCAACCAGACGAAGATCGCCTCGTCCTCGATGACGTCGCCGGCGAGCACGTCAGCTTCGGTCATCGCCGCTTGGGCGAACTCGAACCCGACCGGCTTCGGGCGGCTCAACAGCTCGGTGAGAGCGCCGTAGGCGAGGGCGAACCAGAACACCGTGAGGCCGAGCACGAAGGCCTTCAGTTCGCGCCTCACCCGCGCCCACAAACACACCCCGGCGATCAGTCCGGCGACGATCACCATGACGGCGTAGAACATGGGCACACTGGTCATGACTTGCCTCCGCTGCGCAGCGCCTTGGGTAGCGCATGAACGCTGCCGGCGACCAACGTGCCGGTGTCTTCCAGACTGAAGCGGAAAACCGTCAGCTCCTGGCCCTCACGCTGGAGGTTCGTGTCGCTGACCAGGACTTGGCGCGAGTTGCGCTTCGCGTCGCCCTTGACGCTGACCGTGACCGTGACGGGAACGGGCTGGGTGTGGTTCTCCTCGTTGCGGTAGAGGTGCAAGTTGACGACGTACTCGCCAATCGGGATGCCGCGCGAGTAGCTGACCTCGTAGTTGAGAGGCGTCGCGTCGCTGCGGATGCCCAGGTCGTCGCGCAGCAGGTTGAACACCGCGCCACCCTTGTTGGAGTAGCCCACCGGGACGTCGCCGGGCGCCTGGACCCAGAGATCGACGTCGGTGCGCCAGCCATCCGGCCAGCGGGCCTCGACGACCACGTTGCCCGGCGGCTCGACGTCGGCCGACTTCGCCTCGCCCGGCGGGTTCAGGTGAGGCAACAGCAGGATCACGATGGCCATGAAGCCGGCGAGCGCGAGCATCAGCACGTCGCGGAACACGGTCGTCTCGTGGTCGTCGAAGAACGGGTCAAGCATCGCCATGCTCGGCCCCCCGCTCGATCAGTTCGGCCAGCAGCTTGCCCGTGCCATGCTCGAGGATGCGGTAGTCGGCCATGAGCCACAGATTGAGGATCGCGCCGACGAGCGTGGTATTGAGCGCAAGGCCCATACCGTCGATGAGGGTGGCGACCATCGGTGCGATCGACCGCGCGTCGCCGGCAGCGGTCGGATCGACGCCCGAAAGCGCGATCATGAAGCCCAGCACGGTGCCGATGAGGCCGAGGAACACGAGGCTCCCGGCGACGTGGCGCACACCGACGATCCGCCCGGACAGCTTGATCTTGAGCGCGCTCTCGGCGGCCCGGCGGCGGATCTTGCTGGCGCCCAGCAGCTTGTCGAGATGCTTGCTGGAGCGTGACCCGGGGCGCAACCGGCGGGACTTCAGCTGGTCGAGTTCGGCGCCGGTGTCCATCACCAAGCGCGCGCACCAGGCAAGGCCGAAAACGAACACCGCGACGATGGCGCCGACCATCCATTGCGAGCTGCCGGCGAACAACGGTGTGATCCAACCCTGCAGCCAGGCCGCGGCCACCAGGGCGCAGCCGATGGCGTTCAGCAGCGTGAAGCGGAGCAACAGCAAGGACTGCGTGCGTTGGCGTTCGCCCACGCGCCATACCGTCAGGAGTTGTCGCCATTCGCCGCCGAAAGCGCGTGGGGTCGGCACGTCGTCGTCGAACAGTCGGTGCATGTCGTTCCGTTCCTCGTCTGCCGCACTGGTTGGCAATGGCAACCGGGTGTTTCACGAAAGAAGATGTAAAACTGAAGGTTGATTATCGTTGGATCTCATTCTATCGAGCGAAAACCGTGCCATCGATGGTGTCAGCTCGCCACAGTCCGGTGCCGATCAGAAGTTGACGGAACTGCGACGCGTCATGTGAGCAACGCCGCGAGTGACGGTGACAACGATCTAGCTCGTGACAGACCAATGACAATGCTTCTGACTAACCAGCACATGATCACTGTAACGTCATTCATATCGCTACACCACAATTTGCTGGCGAGCGCGTGAGGCGGGGGCGAAGAGTACGGCTTTTGAAGGGAATTGTGGCAGACGAGCGCTTCTGCGGGGTGGCGCACGATCATGCGGCCAGGGCGGTGCTCGCGTGTTGGTCGTGCCGAGCGGCCGCGACGCTCCGCCGCAGTCGCCGCGCTGCGTGGCGGTCGTTGCTCAGAGTGCTCAGTTGTCGAGCAGTCGCGACAACGCGGCGCGGGCGCGCGGCAGGTCGACCAGGCCTTGGAGGAAGCGTTTCGGGATGCCGGCGGTGCCGACCCGAGCTCCGACCAGCGCGCCGGTCAGACCGGCGCGCGCCATGTTGTTGCCACCGCTGTTGACGGCTGTGAGAACCGCGTTCTCGAAGTCACCAGCGAAGCGGCTCGCATACCAATAGGCGGCGGGCAACAGCATGCCTTGCTGGCAGGGCAGGCCGTAGATCTCGGCGATCACGACCGGGTCAAGGCCCTGAAGCTTCGGGTGGGTCGCGGCCCGTTCGACGAACGCCGGCTGCAGGAAGCAGTCCGTCGCCTGCGGGGTGACGCCCAGACCCTCGACCCAGCGACGACTGCGCTGACTGGCGAGCCGCAGATCGCCACCTTGGACGAGACTGGCGGTGGTCAGAGTGAACGCCAATGCCTGGGCAGCGATGAAAGGGTCGCAGTGGGTGAGCCGGACGTTCGCGAGTGCCGCAGCCGCCAATTGCTCCGGGTGCTCGGCATACGCCGCGATCAGCATGACGGCGCGCGTTGCCGCTTCGGAGGTTTCGGCTAGGCTGCCCGTTTCGCTCCACGGCGTGCCGCTCCGCCGGGCAGCCCACAGATCGCGCATGGCGATGTCCGTGACACGCCCGCCGCGCACGGTGCCGTCCAATGTCGCCAACAGGTCGTCGAGGCGCGCGGTGAACGCCTCCTGATGGTAGGTGCCGTGCTCGGCCAGGCTCTCGAGCAGCAACAGCGCGACCTGCCCGGTCTGGGACGAGTCCCCCGGCGACAGCCCCTCGTGCCAACCCCCCGGACGGGGTGCGACGTAATCCCGAACCCAAGGACCGTGGTCGCGATGGAAGGCCTCCAGGTCGTAGTACCAGTGGCAGCCGGCGCCGAGCGCATCGCCGATCAACGTGCCCAGCACCGCACCTTCCACGCGGTCGCGAAGCCTCCGGTCCATGGTGACGGGCACTCCCTTTGCTGCATCGGTCTGAGCGGATCGAGTTCTCCCGTTTGACCGGAAAGGTGGCGCGAGTAACGGGCGCGGCCAGGAACTCAGCGTCGCCCTTCGTCGCTACGCCGCAGTTCGAGACTGCGACGCGCGAGCGCGATGGCCTCGTTCAGGACATCGGCATCGCCGACGTGGTTGGCGAGGATCAGGACGAGGCGGACGTCCAGCGCGGCGCTCTCGTCAGGGTTGAGGCCTTCGTGGGCCTCGCGCAGCCGTGCGTAGACCGCGTCCGGGTCGGCGAAGTGCGGCTCGGTGATGAGCGGCAAGCGTGGAACCTCCGTCGCGGCGGCTGTTCGCGGGGGTCGCGGTGCGGTGGATCGAGCCCGTCATCGCTGTGGCACCGGCGGTCGGTGTACGTCCACCGACCGCCGACCTCCCTTTCAGGCTCGCCAGGGCACCCCCCGTCCCGACGTCGACCACCCGTGCGCCGTGTCCGCGAACGGGCGGCGCCCACCAGGGGTGGCTCGTCAGCGTTCAGTCACGTCCTGACGGCGTCGATCCGGTCGGCCTCGGCCGCCGAACTCTCTTCGGCACGTCACGGACGCAGCTGTCCGCAGTCCTGTCCTGTGGCCACGCAGTCAGCTCGCTTCGTGCCGGCGAGTCCGCCGGTGGCGACAGGACGCCGCACACAACCATAGTCGACAAACGCGGGCAACTCCGGTTTTGTTTCAAATGCAACCTTCCTTTGGGAATGGTGAAATTCCGGCTTGGTCGCTCGTTTCCAACGCTCTCGAGCTTGAGCATTTCCTGCCCTACCGGCTCGCCGTCTTGAGCCAGCGGGTCAGCCGCGCCTTGGCCCGCCGCTACGAGGCTCAGTTCGGCATCGACATCCCTGAGTGGCGTTGTCTTGCCGTGCTCGGCCGCGTGACCAACGTCACCGCCAAGGACCTCGGTGCGCGCGCCAAACTGGACAAGGTGCAGACCAGTCGGGCGCTGCGCGGGCTGGTGTCGCGCGGCCTCGTCGAGCGCCAGACGGATCCGGAGGACCGCCGCGCGGTGCGGCTGCGGCTGACCGAAGCGGGCCATGCGCTTTACGCCGAGGTGGCGGCCGTCGCGCTGGCCTGGGAGCGCGATCTGACCCAGGCGCTAGGGTTGTCGGAACGGCGCGCGATCGACCGGGTGCTGCACAAGCTCGACGACGCCCTCGATCGGCTCGCGTCCTGAACCCTCGGCTCAGCTGACGTCGACGGCGTGACGTTTGAGCTCTTCGAGGTCGATCACGTCCAGCGCCCGTCGATGGGTCGCGGCGAGGACCACCTGTGGTGCCATGCCGACCTCGAAGGCTTCGAGCCAACGGAGCGCACACAAGCACCAGCGGTCGCCGGTCGCCAAGCCGGCGAAGCCGAACTCCGGCCGCGGCGTCGACAGGTCGTTGCCGGCGCGCCGGCTGAACTCCAGGAACGTGTCGGTCATCACGGCACAGACCACATGCGCGCCGCGGTCCTCCGGCCCGGTGTTGCAGCAGCCGTCCCGGAAGAAGCCGGTGAGCGGCCGGGTCGAACAGGCTTGCAACGGTTCGCCCCAGACGTTGAGGCTCGGTTCGCGGCCAGGCTCCAGGTCCATCGTCGCCTCCGGAACGGGCTTGCAGGATGGCTTCGGCATTGCACGATCCGTGGCCGCCGTCGACGCCCATGCGGCTCTTCGTTACCATCGGAGGGTGGCATTTGGAGGTTCCATGTTCACGCTCGACGAGCTCGACGCTGCCCACAGCTTGGTTCGAAAACGCGTCTCACCGACGCCGCAGCATCGTTGGCCGTTGCTGGCGGAGGCTACCGGCACCGAGCTTTGGGTGAAGCACGAGAACCACACGGCGACGGGGGCGTTCAAAGTGCGCGGCGGCCTCGTGTTCGTCGACGATCTCGAGCGTCGCCATCCCGACGTCGAAGGCATCATCAGCGCTACCCGCGGCAATCATGGGCAGAGCCTCGCCTTCGCTGGTCGTGCGGCGGGTCTGGCGGTGGTGATCGTCGTGCCGACCACCAACAGCCCGGAAAAGAACCGCGCGATGCGGGCGTTCGGCGCCGAACTCGTCGAGTTCGGCCACGACTTCGATGCGGCGCGGGTGCACGCCACCACGCTCGCCGAGCAGCGCGGTCTGTTCATGGTCCCATCGTTCGATCCGTTGCTGGTCCGGGGCGTCGCGACCTACGCGCGCGAGTTGTTCGCCGCGGCCGGCGAACTCGACGCCGTCTACGTGCCGATCGGGATGGGCTCTGGGATCTGTGGGCTGATGCGTACCCGGGACCTGTTGGGTTTCCACACCGAGATCGTAGGTGTGGTTGCCAATGGCGCGCCCGCCTATCGGTTGTCCTACGAGGCCGGCCGCCCGGTCGCGACCGAACGGGCCACCACCTTTGCCGACGGCATGGCCTGCCGCGATCCCCACCCCGATGCCGTCGCTGCAATCCGTGCAGGTGCAGAACGGATCGTGGAGGTCGACGACCACGACATCGCCGAGGCGATGCGGCTCTACTACACAGCCACGCACAACCTCGCCGAAGGCGCCGGCGCAGCACCCCTGGCGGCCCTCATGCAGGAGCGCGAGCACATGGCAGGCAAGCGCGTCGGGGTGATCCTCTGCGGTGGCAACGTCGACGTGCCGGTGTTCCGTCAGGTGCTGGCTGGCGAGACGCCGATGCCGTTTTGAGGACCGAGCCGTCTCACGCCGCGCGGCCGGCCTGGGCAACCGCGCCGAAGCCGAAGCCGCAATCGCATTTGAGGCGCCACCGGAGGATCATCACCATCACCAGCGCCGCCGTCCAATTGATGACGACCAGGCTCCAGAAGATGCCGGTGAGGCCGAGCCCGAGCACCGTGTCGACCAACGTCAGCACCACCAAAGGTGCGACCAGTGACCGACCGATGGTGACGTAGAGCCCCCAGATCGGCTGGCCGATGCCCTGCAACGTCGAGCCGCCCAGCATCGTGACCAGATAGGCGATTTGGATCATCGCCGCCGCGAGCAGGTACTGCGCGCCGATGGCAACCACCGCCGGGTCGCGGCTGAAGACCAGCATCAGCGGCTCCCGGAACAGCAAGATGACCACGGCACCGGTGCCCATGACCAGCAAACCGTAGTGCGAGGTGGTGCGCAGGATCAGCGCGATCCGGTCGTTGCGTCCGGCCCCGAAGTTGTTGCCGACCAGGGACAGCGCCGCCGAGCTGAGGCCGTAGGTCGGCAGCATGAACAGTTGCTCGATGCGCAGGGCAACGCTGTAGGCCGCGACGGCGGCATCGCCATGGCCGGCGACGAAGGCCGTGATCGTGAAGATCGAGATGCCGATCAAGGTCAGATTGCCGATCGGCGGCAGCGACTGGGCGGCGAGATCCGCCAACAGGCGCCCCTGTAGTCGGATGGCGCCGGGCCGGCCGAGCGCATTCCGGCGGCTTACGGCGAGCAGGTAGACCAGGGTGGCGACCTGCACCAACGCGGTCGCCCACGCGATCCCGGAGACACCGAGGCCGAACCCGAACATGAACAACGGGTTCAGGCCGATGTTGGCGATGCAGCCGACGATCAGGGCGTTGCGATAGGTGCGGGTGTTGCCCTGGGCCGTGAGCAGGCCGTTGACCACACTGTTCGCGAGGAAAAACGGTGCGGCCAGCATCACCGGCAGCAGGTAGTCGGCCGCGAGGTCGCGGGTCTCCTCCGCGAGCCCGAGAAAGCTCAGGACCGGCACCGAAACGGCGATGCCGAGGATGCTGACGCCTATCCCGAGGACGACGGCGACCAGCAGGGCCTGGCCGTAGATCGCGCGGGCGCGCTCCCGATCGTCGGCGCCGAGCGCCCGCGCCATGAGCCCGGTGGCGCCTTGGCCGAATCCTGCCATCGTCGCGATGATCAGGAAGAAGACCGGGAAACTGGCGCCAAGGGCTGCCAGGGCTTCCGTCGACCACAAGCCGGCGTAGACGCTGTCGATGACGTTGTAGAGAGTGTTGAACAGGAAGCCGGTACCGGCTGGGATCGCGAGTTGGCGGATCAGCGGAGGCACCGGCTCGGTCACGAGAGCATTGCCGCTGACCACGTCGTTCGACCCTTCCACGCCCGCCTCCCGCCGCCCCGTGCCGCGGGCGCGGCAGTACGGGTGCCCGCTTCCTCTAGCCGGTGTCGAGGTCCGACGCACGCCTCATGGCTGACGGCGCTGGCGCCACGTCGCGTTCGACGGCTGCCAGCGACGGCGGTCACCTCGGCATGTTGATCGCGGTCACCGTGCTCTGGGGCCTCAATTGGCCATCGATGAAGCTTGCGGTCGGTGGGTTCGAGCCGTGGACGTTCCGGTCCCTGGTGCTCGTCATGGCGGCTATGACGCTCTTCGTCATCGCTGGCGTTCGTGGCGACCGCTTGTCCCTGCCGCGTCACGCTTGGCTGCCGATCCTCCTGCCTGCTGCGACGGTCACCGGCTGGCACATGTTCTCGGCGTTCGGTCTCACCCACATCGGCAGCGGTCGTGCGGCGATCATCGCCTTCACCATGCCGGTCTGGGCGTCGATTCTCTCCATCCTCTTCCTCGGAGAACGGATCAACGCCGCCCGCATCGGGGCGATGATCCTCGGCTTCATCGGGCTGACGCTGCTGTTGGTGGATGACGTCGCCGCGCTCGGCGCCGCGCCCATCGGCGTTGTGTTGATGCTGCTGGCGGCGCTTTCCTGGGCGGTTGGCACGGTCGCGGTCAAAGCATTCACCTGGGGGGTGAACGCCATCGTTCTCACCGCGTGGCAGCTCGCCATCGGCGCCATCCCGATCGTCGGTGTGTGGCTGGCGATGGGCGCCAACCTCGACGTCTCGAGTGTCACGCCGCCGGCGGTGTTCGGCTTGGCCTACACCACGTTCGTGGCGATGGTCTTTTGCTTTTGCAGCTACGTCTGGCTGGTGACGGTGCTGCCCGCGACGGTCGCGGCGATCAGCACCATGGCAATTCCGGCGGTCGGCCTGGTCGGCTCGGCGTTGCTGGTCGGCGAGCCCATCGACGCCGCCGAGGTGATCGCCCTCGGTTTCGTCGCCGGCGGCCAGGCCTTGCTCTATCTGCCACGGCGGAGGATCGGATGACGGCGACGACCGGCCTGCTCGATATGACCTTCGCCGTCACCGTCGGTTGAGAGCGACGCCGGGCATCAGAAGGCTGCTGCGCCAACACGGGCACGTTCGACCAGCGGAAACAGTGGCTCCTCGGCGCGCGGTCCGTACTGCTGGATGATCTGTGCGGCCGCGAAGGCGCCGAGCCGCCCCGACGCCGCCAGATCGAGGCCGCCGGTCAGGCCGCGCAGGAAGCCGGCCGCGAACAAGTCGCCGGCGCCGGTCGTGTCGACCACCTTGTCGACCGGTGCCGCGTCGATCACGTGGACCTCGTCGCCGCCGACGATCACCGCCCCCTTGGCGCCTCGGGTGAGCGCCGCGACGTCGACCGATCGGCGCACGATCTGGAGAGCTGCGTCGAAGTCGTCGACCTCGTAGAGGCTGGTGATCTCGGCTTCGTTGGCGAAGAGGACGTCGACGTGGTCGGCAATCAGCGGACGAAACTCGGCCCGCCAACGGTCGACGCAGAACGGGTCCGAGAGCGTCAGCGCCACCTTGCGGCCATGGGCGTGGGCACGCTCGGCGGCAGCCAGGCAAGCAGCCTTCGCCGCCGGCTTGTCCCACAGATAGCCTTCCAGCAAGGTCGCCGCGGCGCTCTCGATCAGGCCCGGCGGGAGGTCGTCCGGGCTGAGTTCGACGCATGCACCTAGATGGGTGGCCATGGTTCGTTGCCCGTCTGGGTGGACGAACACGAGGCAGCGGGCGGTCGGGGCGCCACCGGCCGCGGGCGGGTTCGTGAAGGTGACGCCGACCGCACGGCAGTCGTGAGCGAACACCTGACCGAACTGGTCGTCGCGGACGCGGCCGACATAGCCAGCCCGACCACCCATCGCGGCGACCGCGGCCATCGAATTGGCGCAGGACCCACCGGACATTTCGACCCCTTGGCCCATCAGGGCGTAGAGCGCATCGGAGCGTTCCGCATCGACAAGGGTCATGATCCCGGCCGGCAGGCCCGCCGTTTCGACCACGTCGATGGGCGCCGGCGCAAGAACGTCGACGATGGCATTGCCGATTCCCACGACGTCCAAATCGGTTGGGGTCGGCGACGAAACAGGCATGGATCAGGCTCCGGTCGGGCGAGGGGAGGGGCACTATAGGGGGCGGCACGCGTGGGTCCAACGTCGCGCTATGCTGACCGGCCCTGGTCGCAGCGTCGCCGAACTTGGAGGTCGTCGGTCGATGCATTGGCAGAACTTGGCGGCTCGACTAGGCTAGCGCCCGTCGACGCCAGGACGTGGAGGACGCATGTTCCGCAGACGCGAGCAGGCCGCAGGTGATGGCCATCGGCAGCCGGCCGAGCCGGTGCCGGCCATGGCCGAATTGCCGCGTCGCACGCTCGACTTGCCGGTTGCCAGTCAGACGGCGCCGGCGATGCTCGACCGCGGATTCCACGACGTCCCTGCCGCGGTTGGGGTGCCGGCGCGCCAACTCGTGGTCGGCGCCGGCATCGAGCTGAAGGGCGAGATCACCGGCTGTGAACGCCTTCTCGTCCAGGGCGACGTCGAGGCGACCCTTCACAGCACCGACCACTTGGTGATTGCCGAAGGCGGCCGTTTCGAGGGGCGCTGCGAGGTCGAGACGGCGGAGATCGCCGGTCGTTACGAGGGCGATCTCGAGGTGCGCGGGCGGTTGTTCGTCAAAGCGACCGGGGCCGTGTTCGGATCGATCCGCTTCGGCGAGCTGGAGGTCTCACGCGGTGGCGAAGTCGGCGGCAAACTCGAAGCGATTCGGCCGGCAACATCCGACGTCGCCCCGATCGTGCACGCTGCCATTCAGGGCGAGTGAAACCCCTCAATCGGTTGCACCACCGCCGGCCTTCCGCGTGCCATCCAGGATTGCGGGGTCGACCCCCATCGCCTTCGCGAGGTTGACGGTCCCCGTACCACGGCGGGCCGGCTGCGGTTGGTTCGGCGCCGGCGACCACCCGGTCGCGAACAACAGATCGACGGTGACCTGCAGCCGCCCGCGATGATCGACGTGTTCAGCGGCGTAGCGCTCGAACGTGCGTGCCAACACGCGCCGGCTGAGCGGTTTCTGGCCTCGACCGCGGAGTAGATTGGCTTCGCCCGCGTGGCGGATCTCCCGCAGCAGCTGCAACGGGTCGGGGTAGGTCAACACCACACGGTCGACGTCGACGACAGGCAGCACGAAGCCGGCCCGCTGCAACAAAGCGCCGAGGTCGCGAACGTCGACGAAGGGTGCGACCCGAGGGCTCGCGCCGTCGCTGACGTCCAGCTCCGCGGCCAACAAGGCTTGGCGCAGCTCGATCAACGTGTCGCCACCGGGAAAAGCGGCCAACAGCAATCCGTCGGGTCGGAGCACGTGTCGGATCTGCACCAGCAGGCCCGGCAGATCGTTGACCCACTGCAGACTGCCAGCGCTGACGACTGCATCGAAGCTCGCATCGGCGAACGGCAACCGTTCCAAATCCATCACCACGCTGGCCACCGGCGCGGCGGCGGCGAGAACGGCGCTCGGTTCGGCGACGACCACCTCGGTCTCGGGGTCGTGGATTCTCAGAGCGCGTGCGAGCGGCCCGTGCCGCCCACCCAGATCGAGCACACACGGAAAGCGACGCGTTACGTCCGCCACACGATCGACCAACCGGTTCGCCAGTTCGGCGAGCAGGCTGTCGTCCGCCATGGTCGAAGCGGCGCGGCGATCGCGCTGACGGCGAAGTGCTCGCACGTCGAAGACCTCAGGCGTGCTCATGGCCCGGAAATGGCCGGCGCAGCGCTGCCGGACAAGGGGCGTTGTTCAAAGAGCGATCGCTGGCCGGTGGGCCAATTGGTGAAAACGTGCGCCGAGCAGGATGGCAGCGATGCCAAGACCGACGACGAGGCTCATCAGCAACCCTGGCACACCGGCGCCGGCGCCGAACGCGAGCCAAGCCGCCAGAGGGACCGTGACGGCAAGGAACGCGACGGCCTGCAGCGCGATCGGGAGCCAGACGTCGCCGCGCCCGCGGAGTGCGCCGATCAAGATACCTTGCAGTGCGTCGACCACGAGCATCGCTGCGACCAGCAGCATCCCGGGCACCGCAACCGCCAGCACCGCCGGGTCGTCGGTGTAGAGCTGCGCCAGCGACGCGCGGAAGGTGGCGATCAGCGGAGCGATCATGAACATGATCAAGGCGCCGAGGCCGACGCCGGTCCACCCGGCGAGCCGCAGGCCAGGAGGATCGTCGCGCCCGACCGCGTTGGCAACCCGCACGGCAGTGGCCGTCGCGAGGCCGATGGCGAGCATGTAGACCAGCGACGTCAGATTGAGACAGACGAGGTAGGCGGCGCTCGCCACGGTGCCGAGCCAGCCGGCGAACATCGCCAACGCCGTGAACGTGGCACTCTCCAAGAAGTTCGACAGCGCCAGGGGCACGCCGAGGCGCAGCAGCTTCCGGAGCAGCACTGCACCGTCGACGAGCGGCCCGACGATGCCGAGGGCACGGCGCTCCGGCAGCCGGAGGACGTAGCCGACCAGAGCGGCCGCCATGGCGTAGCGGGTGAGGCTGGTGGCGAGGCTGGCCTCGGCCGCCGGACCGCTGGCGACGTCGACGCCGCCGAACAGAAACAGGGCATTCAGGCCGGCGTTCAAAACGTTGGCAGCAAGCATCACCACCATTCCCGGCCGCGGCCGGCCGAGGCCTTCCAGGAACAGGCTGGTTGCGGAGAAAATCAGCATCGGCACGAGCCCGATGGCCAGCGCCCGGAGCGCGTGGCCACCGCCCTGGGCCAGCTCCTCGGTCTGGCCGGCGAGGGTCAGGATGGCGGGCCCGAAGGCAAAGAGTGCCGACACGGCGACGCCGTAGACGACCGCCTCCAGCAGCGCCAGCCGCCAGATCACGCCGCAGCGGCGGAGTTCGCCCTGGCCGTGCGCCTGCCCCACCAGGACCACGGTGCCGATCAGCATCGCGATGCCGGTCAGCATGCCCAACAGGAACGGCGCCGTTGCCAAGCCGTAGTGTGCAAGGCCGGCCGAGCTGATCCGACCGATCATCAGCGCGTCGACCATCGCCATCACCAACAGCCCGGCGCGCGCAAGCATCACCGGCCAGGCCAGGTGCAACGTGCGGCGAACGTGCCAGCCTAGTCCCGTAGCTGGCGGTGGCGTACTGTCGTGGCGAGGTCGTGCGCTGAGGGAGACCATCACGGCGCCGGGCATAGACCGGCTGGACGACGACGGCCAGCCGCGGCGACGACGGCCTTGCCAGGAGGCCTGCTCTGCGGTTCGTTCTGCACATGAATGCCGACGACGGAACCACGCCGACCTCGCCCGTGGCTGCGGTGATCGACGCGCGCGGCCTCGCTTGCCCGCTGCCGCTGGTGCGGCTGCGTCAAGCGCTGATGGTGGTCGATCCGGGCGCGCGTATCTGCCTGCTGGTAACGGATCCCGCGGCGCCTGGCGACGTCGCCGCGTTCTGCGAGGCCCAGGGTCACGGCCTGATCAGTCAAGAGCAGGACGGCGGGCTGACCACTCTGCTGGTCGCGAAGGCGGGCTGAGCCTGCCGCTGCCCGAGGGGCTCCACGAACGCATCCCCGGCGCCTACATGACATGGACGTCGACGCGGTCGGCGAAACTCCGAACACGGTGAGTGCGGCATGGCGACGATGGATCTCGGCTCGCGGACCTGGCGCTCGAACTTGCGGGCGTTCGTCGAGCGTCCGTGGTTCGAACGCGTGATCATCGGCGTGATCGTACTGAACGGCCTCACGCTGGGCCTGGAGACGGTGCCGCCGGTCATGCGCGCCATCGGCTCCACCCTGCTGCTGATCGACCAGATCGCACTCGGCGTATTCGTCGTCGAACTCGCGCTGAAGATGATCGCCTACGGCTGGGGGTTCTTCCGCCGAGGCTGGAATTGGTTCGACCTGATCATCGTCGGCGTTGCGCTGGTGCCGGCCAACAACGGCCTGTCGGTGCTGCGCGCGTTCCGCATCCTGCGCGTGCTGCGCCTCGTCTCGGTGCTGCCGGCGATGCGTCGGGTCGTCCAAGCTTTGCTCGCCGCCATTCCAGGTATGGGTTCGGTGGTGGCGCTGATGACGCTGGTCTTCTACGTCTTCGCCGTGATGGCGACCAAGCTGTTCGGGCCGACCTTCCCCGATTGGTTCGGCAACCTCGGCGACTCGCTCTATTCGCTGTTCCAGATCATGACCCTCGAAAGCTGGTCGATGGGCATCGTCCGACCGGTGATGGAGGTGCACCCGAACGCCTGGGCGTTCTTCGTGCCCTTCATCCTGCTGACGACATTCGCAGTGCTGAACCTGTTCATCGCCATCATCGTCAATGCGATGCAGGAGTCGCATCAAGGCGACGAGCAGCAACACGGCATCGACCACGCGGAGGTCATGGCCGAGCTCAAGGCGCTGCGCTCGGAGGTGCAGGCATTGCGACGTGATGGCGACGGGGCATGAAACCTGGTTCACGGGCGCGGACGCACGGTGTAGCGCGCGGCCGATCCTTCTAGGCGAGGAGGCAGACGCGAATGCTCGAGGGTTGGCGGAAGCGAGGCGCCGCGTCGCGCTACGGCATCATCGGCGCGGCGTTGGGATTACTGACGGCGGTCGTGCTGAACTTTGCGGCGCTCAAGAGCGTTCTGTTCGCCTTGGTGCTGTACCCGTTGGCCGGCGGGGTCGCCGGTTTCGTCGGTGCGCGGTTCTGGCTGCGAAAGGACCAGCACGACGGAGACGAGGGCCGCTGAGGCAGGGACGGTACGGGAGCTGCGGTGCCGCCGCTCAGGCGGGGCTGGCTGCAGCAGGGCGCTCGGCCGCGGGCGCTTCCAGGACGTTCTCGCGGCCCAACAGGTGCGTCCGCAGCAGGAACGCCAGAAGATCCGTGTATTGGATGAGTGGCAAGCTCTCGTCTTGATAGTTTTGCGTTAGCACGCGCCAGCCGTAGATCGACTGCTCGAACCGGCCGAACAGGTCGCCAGCCGACCAATAATGTTGGCGGCAGTCGCGCAGGAACTCGACGAACGGCGCCGGCTGGCTGTCGACCACGAGGCTACGGTAGCTGGCCTGATACTGACCGAGGATCGCCTGGAGCGACTGCCAGGCGGTGCGCACGCCGATGCGGATCCGTTGGATCTGCGAGGCGAAATCCTTGGCCGCGCTCGGCGGAACCCGCTCGCGCGGCCGAGGTGACGTAGCGAGCCACTGGGCGAGGCTCGCGATCTGCGGCGTCAGTCGCTCGAGCTCTTCCTCGAAGTAGGCGATGCCGGCCCAGGCTCCGAGCACTTCGACGGCATCGTCCGAGCGCAGGTGCAGGGCGGCTGCCAGGGGCCGCAGCTCTTCCTTGCGTGCGGGATCCAGGAAAGCGTCGACCATGTGCTCGAGCGCCTCGCCGACCAGGCCGCTGGAGCTGCCCAGGACCGCGACGATCAGCGGGCGGATCCGTAGCAGCAGGCGTCGACGGATGCGCTTGGCGGTGCCTTGGTCCAGGTCCAGATAGGCCTCGTGCAGCGGCAGGCCGGCACGTTCGAACGCGTCGCGCAGCAGGAACGGGTTGAAGGCCGGAACATCGTCCAGCGCCTGCATCGTCGCCTCGTCGGCGGCGAAGCTGCCCTGCCCGTCGGGTTCCTCGTTCGTCTTCTGGAAGTGCAGCCGCCGCAGCGCGCGCCGCGAGTAGAGGAGGCTTTCGCCGCCGGCGGGCGGATCGGTCACGTCGTAGGGAAGGTAGATCAGCGTGCGGATCGGCTTGGGCATGGCGCCGGATCGCCGGTCGGCTTGGTCACTGCCCTTGGGGTCGACGAATTTGAGGATGACCGAGCGGTTCAGGTAGGGCGTGTTGAACATCAGTGGCGCGGCCGGGTCCTTGGACCGCAACTCCTGGGAGCTGGCGAGCACGTCCAGCCGCCTGGAGGGGCCGGCGGTCAACAGCGTTTGTAGGAGCGCCGGGTCCATGTCAGTCCTCCAACTCGGCGATGTGCAGCTGGCGGAACGTGTCGTAGTCGGCGAGGCGCTCCCCCCAGTCCGCTGCTGGCGCTACATAGGCGTAGACGGCCTCGAGCTGGGTCGCACGGAGGAGCTGTCCGTCGACGTCGGCGGTCAGCGCAGGCATGTCAGGGTGGCTCTCGAAACGCAGGCGAACGCTTCGCCGAGCTGGCGTGCGATCCGGCGCCACGATTCGCACCGCCACGGCGGAGACGTCCAGCGTGTGTACCGACATGCCGTCGACGAACACGTCGAGGCCTTCGACGACGTAGCGTGGGTATTGGCGGCGTTCCCGCATCGGTACCTTCCGAGTGTGGACGGACGACCAATGCGAGCCTGACCCTGCCGGCTCTAGAAATGGTTAACGATGCCGGCCGGTAAGGTGGGGCTTGCAGGGGTGCGCGAAATCGCCTACCCCTCCGCTCCGCTTCCAGCCGGTGGGGCCGTAGCTCAGCTGGGAGAGCGCCTGAATGGCATTCAGGAGGTCGTCGGTTCGATCCCGATCGGCTCCACCAATCTCTCCGATGACGAAACGTTCGGGCGCTGACCGATGCGGCAGGAGGGTGGCGCGGTCAGTGGGCCGCGGGCTCCAGGACGAGCGTGGCGAGCGGCGGTAGCGAGAGTCGCAGCGAACAGGGGCGGCCGTGCCAGGGCACGTCTTCGGCCTCCACCCAGCCGGCGTTGCCGATACCGCTGCCTCCGTACTGTGTCGCATCGGTGTTGATGCGCTCCCGGTAACCCCCGGCCACCGGGACACCGACACGGTAGCCGTCGCGCGGCGTGGGCGTGAAGTTGCAAACGACCACGGCCAGGGCGCCGGGCTCGCTTCCGTGGCGCATGAAACTGATCACGCTCTGCTCGGTGTCGGTGGCGTCGATCCATTCGAAACCACCAGGGTCGGCGTCACGCTCGTGCAAAGCCGGCGTGCCGCAGTAGACCTCGTTCAGATCTCGAACCAACGATCGCACACCGTCGTGCTGCGGGTCGTCCAGCAGATGCCAGTCCAAACTTCGGTCGTGGTTCCACTCTCGTCGTTGGGCGAACTCGCCGCCCATGAACAACAGCTTCTTGCCGGGATGAGTCCACATGAAACCAAAGTAAGCACGCAAATTGGCGAACTGTCGCCAGCTATCGCCAGGCATTTTGTTCAGTAGCGAGCCTTTTCCATGAACGACTTCGTCGTGGCTCAACGGTAGAACGAAATTCTCGGAAAACGCGTACAGCAGCCCGAAGGTCAGATCGTGTTGATGGTGCTTGCGGTAGATCGGCTCGCGCCGCATGTAATTGAGGGTGTCGTGCATCCACCCCATATTCCATTTGTAATCGAAGCCAAGCCCGCCGAGATGGGAGGCACGGGTGACGCCGGGCCACGCGGTGGACTCTTCGGCAATGGTGATGGCGCCAGCGGCATCGTCGTCGATCAGCTGTGTGAGCCGGCGCAAGAAGTCGACGGCCTCCAGGTTCTCGTTGCCGCCATAGCGGTTCGGGATCCAGGCATCCGCCGGCCTGGAGTAATCAAGATACAGCATGGATGCCACCGCATCCACCCGGAGCCCATCGATATGAAAATGGCTGCACCAATAAAGTCCATTCGACAACAAGTAATTGGCAACTTCGTTTCGTCCGTAATTGTAAATGAGCGTGTTCCAGTCTTGATGGAAGCCTTGCCGCGGGTCTTCGTGCTCGTAGAGAGCGGTGCCGTCGAAGCGTCCCAGGCCGTGAGGGTCGGTCGGAAAATGCCCAGGCACCCAATCGAGCAGCACGCCGATCCCGGCCTGGTGGCAACGGTCGACGAACGCCGCGAAAGCTGCGGGCGGCCCGAACCGGCTCGTAGGCGCGAACAGCCCGAGCGGCTGATAGCCCCAGGAGCCGTCGAACGGGTGCTCGCTGACCGGTAGCAACTGGATATGGGTGAAGCCCATGTCCCGGACGTAGCGCACCAACTCCTCGGCAAGCTCTTCGTAGGTCAGATAGCGATCACCCTCCTCGGGTACGCGGCCCCATGAGCCGAGGTGGACCTCGTAGATGCTGACCGGTGCATTCGGTGCTTGCCGGCCCGCCCGCTCGTGCATCCAGGTCTCATCCGCCCAGCCGTGGTCCACCGGGCCGTTCACGACGGAGGCGGTGCCGGGCGATCGCTCGGCGCGCAGGCCGACCGGATCGGCCTTGAGCGGTAGCGTGACGCCGGTGGCGCCCAGGATCTCGAACTTGTACGTCTCGCCCGCGCCGAGTTCCGGGACGAACAGTTCCCAGATACCCGCCTCGACTCGGTGGCGCATCGGATGCCGGCGGCCGTCCCAGCGGTTGAAGTCGCCAACGACGCTGACGCGCTGTGCGCTGGGCGCCCAGACGGCGAAGGTGGTGCCGTCGACCCCGTCGACGCGGGTCGGCTGCGCCCCCAGTTTCTCGTGGACGTCGAGATGGCGACCCTCGGCCAAGAGGTGCATGTCCAGCGCGCCGAGGATCAACGGGAAGCGATAGGGATCGTCCAGGTCCTGCTCGTCGCCGGTCGGCCATGCCACGCGCAGCCGGTAGCCACGGGCTCCGGGTGCTTCATCCAACGGGCCCTCGAAGAACCCCACATCGTGGGTGCGTTCGAGCGAGGCGAGCTTGCGACCGGTGCCGCCGTCGACGACGGCGACGGAGACGGCATCGGGCTGGAAGCTGCGCACGACGGGGCGCCCCGGTTCGGCCCCCGGCTTGGGGCCGAGAAGCGCGAACGGGTCGTCATGGCGGCCGTCGACGAGGCGGGCGACCTCGTCCGCAGGCGCTCGTGTCCACGTGGTGCGTTGGCTGCGGTCGCCGGACATCGGATCACCCATCGTCGCGGGCCGGCGCGATCAAACTGTCGACGCCGCGCAACGGGATCTCCAACCACTGCGGCCGGTTGGCCGCCTCGTAGCAGATCTCGTAGAGGGCTTTCTGCAGGACGAACATGTTCATCATGGCCTCCGCCTGGCCTTCCGCGGGATAGCTCGCGCAGCCGGCGATACTGGTTCGATAGCCGTCGAGGAACGCGGCAATGGCGCTGTCGCGCCAAGCCATCGCCGGTGCGAAGAGCGCGTCGTAGGCGTCGGCGTCACTGGCCTCGTAACGGCGCAGCGAGCTCCACGCGGCGTAGTCGAAGGATCGCACGATCCCAGCGACGTCGCGCAACGGGCAGCTCTTGCCGCGTCGTTCCGCCAAGGGTGCAGCCGGCTCGCCCTCGAAATCGATGATCAGGAAGTCGCCCTGGGCAACCAGCACTTGTCCCAGATGCAGATCCCCGTGCATGCGGGTCTTGGCCGCCTGGACCGGCAGTCGTCGGACCGCTTCGATCTTCGCGACGATCGTTTCGCGTGCGTCCAAGAAGCGCGCGCCCAGCTCGGCGACGCTGCCGGTCGTCGTCGGCAGCCGGCGCTTGACCTCGGCGGACGCCGCTTCTGCCTGGCGGAGGGCGCCGTCGACCCATTGATCGAGGTCCGCGGCTTCGATCGGCTCGGCGACGAACGCCGGATCGTCGGTTTCGGTCGCGAGCGCATGGTGCAGGCCGGCGACTCGTTCGCCGAGGAGGTGGGCCTGCGCGAGATAGTCGGCGTGGTGCGTGGCGTCTTCCTCCGCCTCTTCTGGCGTCGGCGTCGAGCGCAAGTGCTCGAAGGTGCGGTCGAGGTAGTCGAGGGTGAAGCTCCAAGCGTCGCCCTGGTTCGACACGAACTTGACGGCGACGGCGAGTGCCGTGCTTTCGCCGCCGTCGCCATGCCACTCCACGGCGCCGATCAAGGCCGGTGCGTGCTCGAAGTGGGCAACTTCGGTCAGGAACCGGCTGACTTCGACCTCCGGATGGACACCGGGATGGAGCCTTCGAAACAGCTTCACGACGGTCGTCCCATCGACGATGGCCGACGTGTTCGATTGCTCGACCCCGAGGCGGCGGACCGAGCGATCGCCTGGCGCCTCTCCTTCCAATGCGCTGGTCGCGAACGCCACCGCACGCCCTCCCCGACCCTCGACGTCACGTTGGTCGTGGATCAGGTCGATCAGCGAGAGGAAGAGGTCGTCGGCGGCGGCAGCGTCGTAGAGCGCACCGACTTTGGCGCCCTTGCGGACCTTCGCCAAGGCGTGGGGCAGGATGGCCGAGCCATGGCTCAGCCGATCGTCGCCCCAGGCGATCGCGAACGGCTGGACGTAGTTCTGCGGCTCCGCCTTGCCGGCGAGCACGACCTGCAACTCGGCAAGAATGAGGCCGGGGTTCGGACCGGGCAACACACAGCTGAAGCCGAAGCTGATCTGGCGAACCTTCGCGTCCTTGGCGCCGAACCAGCGCTTCGGCGTCACGAACGCCGGCAGCACGTCGCGGGTGAGCTCGAGCGTCTCACGCCCGTCGATGACCGACCGCCAGCCGTCGCGCAATACGATCGTCAGGAATTCGGGCAAGGGCTCGGGCGCCGGTTCGTGCCACGTCGGCACCGCCGCCGCGTCGCTCAGGATGAACCAGTAGAAGCCGTATCCGGGGAGCGTCAATGGATAGCCGGTTTCGCCGACCGGCATGAACGGGGTGCGTCCCAAGAGCTCCACCGGCACCCTGCCGGCGAACTCGCCAAGCTCCAGTTGGAACGATTGGGCACTGCGCGACAGGTTGAAGACGCAAAGCAGGCAATCGTCTTCGTACTCGCGGACGAACGCGAGGATCTTGCGGTTGCCCGGATAGAGAAAGCGCAGCGACCCGCGGCCGAAGGCTGGATGCGTCCGGCGCACCGCGATCATTCGCCTGGTCCAGTTGAGCAACGAAGACGGGTCGCTCTGCTGCGACTCGACGTTGACTGCAGCGTAGCCGTAGAGCGGGTCCATTACCGGTGGCAGGTACAGTGCCTGCGGGTTGGCGCGGCTGAACCCGCCATTTCTGTCGGGCGACCACTGCATCGGCGTCCGCACGCCGTCGCGGTCACCGAGATAGACGTTGTCGCCCAAGCCCAACTCGTCGCCGTAGTAGATGATCGGGGTGCCGGGCATCGAGAACAACAGCAGCTTCATCAGCTCGATCTTGCGCCGGTCGTGGTCCATCAACGGCGCGAGCCGTCGCCGGATGCCGAGGTTGATTCGCATCCGTGAGTCGGCAGCGTAAGTATTCCACAAATATTCGCGGTCGTGCTCGGTCACCATCTCCAGCGTCAACTCGTCGTGATTGCGCAGAAAGATGGCCCATTGGCAGTTTTCCGGAATGTCCGGAGTCTGGCGGATGATGTCGGTGATCGGATGCCGATCTTCCTGAGCGATCGCCAGGAACATCCGCGGCATCAGCGGGAAGTGAAAACCCATATGACACTCGTCACCGTCGCCGAAGTAGGGACGGGTGTCTTCCGGCCATTGATTGGCTTCGGCTAGAAACATGCGATCTTGGTAGCGTGCGTCCATTTCCGCGCGCAGTTCTTTGAGAACCTGATGTGTCTCGTCCAGATTCTCGCAATTGGTGCCCTCTCGTTCGATGAGGTAGGGAATGGCGTCCAACCGTAGCCCGTCGACGCCGGTGTCCAACCAGAACCGCAGCAACGCCATGACTTCGCGTCGTACCGCCGGATTGTCGAAATTGAGGTCGGGCTGATGGCTGTAGAACCGGTGCCAGTAATAGGCTTGGGCGACCGGATCCCAGGTCCAGTTCGAGGTCTCCGTATCGAGAAAGATGATACGTGTCTCGCCGTACTTGTGGTCGTTGTCACTCCACACGTAGAAGTCGCGGTGAGACGAACCGGACTTGGCACGGCGCGCCCGCTCGAACCACGGGTGCTGGTCGGAGGTGTGATTGATGACCAACTCCGTGATGATGCGGAGGCCGCGCCGGTGCGCCTCACGTACCAAACGCCGGAAGTCGGCCATGGTGCCGAAGGCCGGGTTGATCTGTCGGTAGTCCGAGATGTCGTAGCCGTCGTCGCGCATCGGCGAGGGGTAGAACGGCATCAGCCAAATCGCCGTGGCGCCGAGATACTCGATGTAGTCGAGCTTCGCGATCAACCCGCAGAAGTCGCCGACACCATCGTTGTTCGAATCGAAGAAGGCTTTGATGTGCGTCTGATAGATGACGGCATCTTTGTACCAGAGAGGATCGGCTCGGAGGCTCATGGCGTGGTCTCAGCGGGTGAAGCGGGGGGCATGCGGCGGTAGCAGACGCCAAATCGCGTAGGGGCGTTGCCCAGGGTCGAGCCAGACGTGCTGGATCTTGCCGGACCAGACCTGACGGCTCCGAGTCGCCAAGTCCTCGACGACGATCGGTGCGTCGTCGGGCAGGCCGAACTCCCAAAGCGGGACCTCGAAGTTGCAGCCGTGGGCGTTGTGCGGATCGAGGTTGATCGCCACCAACACCGCGTTGTCCCGCTCTGCCGTCATCTTCGAGTAGACGATGATGTTGTCATCCCAGGCGTTGTGGAATTGAAGATTGGTAAAGGTCCACAGCGCTGGATTGGCTTCACGGCATTCGTTCAACAGCGTGATATCGTCACGGATGTTGCCGGGCCGATCCCAGTCCCAGGCCCGTAGTTGGTACTTCTCGGAATCGAGATACTCCTCCTTGCCGGCGATCGCCGCGCCCTCGCAAAGCTCGAAACCGTTGTACATGCCCCAGACCGGCGAAAGCGTTGCGGCCAGCACGGCGCGCACCTGGAACCCCGCCCTGCCGCTCGTTTGCAGGTAAACCGGGTTGATGTCAGGTGTGTTGACGAAGAAATTCGTCCGCATGTATTCAGAGCACTCAGTATTCGTGAGCTCAATCAGATACTCCGTCAGCTCGGCTTTGCTGTTTCGCCAGGTAAAGTAGCTGTACGATTGGGTGAACCCGAGCTTCGCTAGGCGTTTCATCACCTTTGGACGCGTAAAGGCTTCGGCGAGAAACGCGACACCTGGGTCACGCTGCTGCACCTCGCCGATCAGCCACTCCCAGAATGGCAAAGGCTTGGTGTGCGGGTTGTCGACCCGGAAGATTCGCACCCCCTGTTCGACCCAAAACAGGACGACGTCACGCAGTTCCAACCACACCGAAGGTAAAGCGTCCCGATAGAAGTGAACGTTGACGATGTCCTCGTACTTCTTTGGAGGATTCTCTGCGAATTTGATGGTGCCGTCGGGACGCCAGTCGAACCAATGCGGGTTCTCTTTGATCCACGGGTGGTCGGGCGAGCACTGGATGGCGAAGTCGAGCGCCAACTCCATGCCGGCGGCGCGGGCGGCGTCGACCAAGCGGCGAAAGTCCTCCAGGGTACCGAGTTCCGGGTGGATCGCCGTGTGACCGCCTTCCGCGGCGCCGATGGCGTAGGGTGAACCGGGGTCGTCTGGTTGCGCCACCAGGGTGTTGTTGCGGCCTTTGCGGTTGGTCTTGCCGATCGGGTGGATCGGCGGGAAATAGAGGACGTCGAAGCCCATGTCCCGTGCATGAGGGATGCGCCTGATCACGTCGTCGAAGGTGCCGTGGCGGCTCTCGTCGTCGCTCTGTGACCGTGGCATCACTTCGTACCAGGAGGCGAAAGCGGCGCGGGTACGATCGACCACGACCTCCAGGTCGCGCTCGTAGCGCGATGCGTTGGTCCGTTGGCCGTGGATGGCCATGAGCGCTGCGAGCTCGTCGCCGAAGAGCAGCGCCAAGAGCGGCCCGGCCTCCTCCGCGACGGCTTCGAGGCGGTTGACCATGTCGAGAAGCGTGGCGTCCGGCTTGCCCATCGCGGCGGCCGCGTCGCTGACCAGTTTGCGCCCCTCGATCAGCTCCAAATCGATGCGCTGGCCGGCATCGTGTTTTTTTGCGGTTTCGCTACGCCACGATTCGAACAGGTCGCGCCACGCGACGACCGTGTAGACGACGCGGGTATTGTGCGTGAGGGCGATGGTGCATTCCCAGCGGTCATTGCCGACCATCGTCATCGCCGCTTCGTGCCAGTCGTCTTCGTCGACGGCCCGATGCGCCAGCCGGACGGCCAGCTTGTCATGGCCGTCGACGAAGACGTCGGCGCCGACGGTGAGGCGATCGCCAACCACGCGCTTGATCGGGAAACGGCCGCCGTCGAGTTCCGGCTGCACGCCCTCGATGGTGATGCGGTTCTGCGCCAGCGCGCGCAATCGCTTCTCGCTTGCCGCCTTGCTCGGCGGCTTTGGTCGGACCGCGCGCGCCCGCCCGCTGAGGACGCGAACCTCGAGTGGCGCCAGCCGGAGCGGTTGCAGTGGGTCGAGCGGTGTCTCGTCGGGCCTCGGCAGGGCGTCGTCGAGGCTCTCGAAGGCACCGCCGGCCGCCATCAGCAGGGAGCCGTAGTTGGTGCCGTGGCTGCGGGCTGCGTCGCTGTTGATCAGGGTCACGACGGCACGATCCGGTGCGCTCGGATCGTGTCGGAGCAGGCCCGTGACCGGGTTGTCCGGGGCCGTGACCTGACGCTGCGGCGCTTCCGTCGAAAGCAGCGGTTCGGCGGCTTTCAGCGCGTTGATCGTCGCGATGTCGGCGGTGACGTCGAGCCGCGGCGATCGTGTCTCCTCCAGCCAGTCGCGCGGCGAGCTTTGGACCGGATCGAGATTGCGCCGACAACCGAACTCGTAGCCCATCGGCATCATCACGCCGGCCGAATGGGTGGCAGCGAAAAGGTAGCGGGCGCGGTAGTAATCTCGCAACAGCGCCGGCTGCTCGATGCCGGCGACGGCGGCGAGCCTTGGCGAGTTGTGGTCCTCCGGGAACGAGATCGAGGCCGTGAACTGCCGCAACTGCTCGTACTGGCGGAGTAGCCACGGCTCCCGGAAGTCCCACCAGCGGCTGCTGTTGAGCACGTAGTCGTAGCCGACCTCGGCGACGCGCAGGACGTCTTCGAATGCACAGCCCAGCGTGGCGGCGACGAACGTCGCGTCCGATCGCGTGGCCCGCCAACGGGCCAGAAGGTCGCGGGCCAGCGCGCTCGGGACCTTGTAGGCGGTGCTGACGCGGAAGCCGGCGAAACCCAACCGCAGGAGCTCGTCGCCGAGTGCCCCGAAATGTTCGAGCTGTGCGTCCCGCCAGCGCGGATCGTCGAGATCGAGCTCGGCCAGATCGTCGAGCGCCGTCCGGCGGCCGCTGGCCGCGTCGATTCGGACCGGCACGACGAGCCGACCCGCATCGTCGCGTTTGAACCACTCGGGATGAGTGGCCGTGATCGCCGCATCGCGGGCGGCGTGGGGCAGAACGAGATCGGTGATCACCCTCAAGTCGGCCGCGGCAGCGTCGTCCAGAAAGCCCTTCACCAGATCGGCCATCGGTGCGGTCGCATCGCCGCGAACGGCCGGATGCAGCTCGTACGGATCGCGGACCGCATAAAGGCTGCCGGATGCGCCGGGCGCCTGGAACGCGTTCACGTAGATCGTGTCGAACCGCATCCCACGGATTCGCGGCAGGTGTTCCCGCCACGTTCGGATCGGCCCAGCAAGAAGTGGATAGAGGTTGTAGATGCGCATCGCGGCTAGTCCTCCCTCATGCTGAACACAGCTCGTGTGCGCCGTCCGTCACGCGGCGCGCTGTCCGCGCATCCATGGGCCAAGCCGCCTCGTGCGTCGAGGCTCCGGCGGGCGCTTCGCTGGCGTTCGGTGGTGCTACGTGTGCCGGTTCACGAGGATGGGGTCAGAGCCGCGTCGAACGGCGGAGCAGATCGCGACGCTGGAGAAAGGCGTCGCTGAGCGCGACGCCGAGGCCGTGGCCTCCCGGCGGCCCGAACGTGCCGCGCTCGGGCATGGGTAGGCTATCCACCACATTGCCATACCAGCCGCGATAGTAGGCGCGCACCGACTCTTGGAAGACGCAGTTGGGGGTGGCGAATGCCAAGTGCAGCGAGGCGGCGAAGACGACCGGGCCGGTGCAGTCGTGGGGGGCGACCGGGCGCTGGAACGCGTCTGCCAGCGCGGCAATCTTGCGCGCCTCGGTCAAGCCGCCGCACCACGAGACATCGAGCATGGCGTAGTCGATCGCACCGAGCCGCAGTGCGTCGAGGAACGGGCCGCGGGTCGACCAAGTCTCGCTGGCGGTGATCGGCACGGCGACCGCGCGGCGGAAGTCGGCGAGTGCCTGCGGGTCGGCCAGCCGGATCGGTTCCTCCATCCAGAAAATGCCGTAGCCCGCGATCGTGTCGGCGATCGTCCGCGCCGCGGCGGGTTCCCAGAGCGCGTGGCACTCGACCATGATTTCCATGGCGTCGCCGACCGCATCGCGGATCGCGGCGATGGTGGCGGTCGCCGCCTGAACGTCGCTTCGCCAGATACCGTTGCCGCCAAACGCCGCCGCTGCCGGATCGAACGGCCAGATCTTCATGGCCTGGATGCCGTCGGCCAGAAGGTCCTTTGCCAACGCGCCCGGGTCGGTGGCGACCGCCAGCTGATCATCGTAGCGCTCGGTGGCGACGTCGTCCTCGGCAATCGCGCGGCGCCCGCCCGAAGCGTTGTAGCGGGGGCCGGCGCAGGTGTTGTAGGTGGGCATTCGTTCGTGGGCGAGGCCGCCGAGCAAGCGCCAGACGGGCTCTTGCTTGGCCTTGCCGAACAAGTCCCACAGCGCGAGATCGACGGCGGACGCGGCACGGATCTCCGCGCTTGCGGCGCGTGCGCCGACATAGGGACGGGTCAGATCGGTGTTGATCCGCTCGAGGTCGAAGGGGTGACGGTCACGGAGGTAGCCGGCCACCGCGTCGTGCAGGTGGGCTTCGACCGCGGCGGCACCGCGGAACGTCTCGCCGAGGCCAACGAGCCCGTCGTCGCTGTGCAGGCGCACCCACAAGAGGTTGGTGGCGCTCGGGTCGCGGATGGTTTCGAGCGTGGTCAGTCGCATCGCTGGGTGACTCCGCGCGTGTTCGGGGCGATCGACGTCATGTGGATTGGTGGCCCGATCAGCATCTCGACTGCAGGCGGTCGGCGGTGGTGGCCAGCACGTCGTCGACGGGTCGCCGCCACCACGTCCGATCGGAAAAGATCTCTACCTCGACGAAGCCGGCGTAGCCCGCACGTTCGATCAGGCCGCGCAACTTCAGCAGGTCGATCACACCGTCGCCCATCATCCCGCGGTCGGTCAGCAGGTCGCGGGTCGGCACCAGCCAGTCGGAAACGTGGAAGCCCACCAAGCGGCGGTCGCAGCCGCCGCGGACCAGTGCCTCGCCCAGCCTCGGGTCCCACCAGACATGATAGGCGTCGATCACGACGCCGAGATCCGGCAAGTCACCGGGCGCCGGCTCCAGCGCCGCCGCGAGGTCGAGCGCCTGGTCGATGGTGTTCAGGCAGGACCGGTCGGCCGCATACATCGGGTGCAGTGGCTCCAGCGCCAGTCTGACCCCGGCTTTCCGCGCGTGGTCCAAAAGCGTTGCCGTCCCCTCTTCGACCTGGTGGCGGGCCGCTGCCAGATCGCGGCTGCCTTCGGGCAGCGCACCCACCACCATGACGAAGCAGGCTGCCCCCAACGTCGCCGCGTCGTCGATGGCACGCCGGTTGTCGTCGATCGCCGCGGCGCGAGCTGTCTGGTCCATGGCCGGCAGATAGGTCGAGCGGCAGTAGCCGGTCACCCTGAGCCCGCTGTCGCGGACATGTCGGGCCACGGCCGCCGTGCTTTGGCCTTCCAGCTCGCGGCGCCATGGCCCGATCCCGCCGAACCCGGCCCGCGCCACGGCCTCGATCGTCCGCTCGATCGGCATGCGGAAGCCGAGGGTCGCCGTGTTGATCGCGCAGCGGTGGAGGCGGCCCTCGAGCGAGGCTGGTGCCTGGGTCCGGTCGACCATCAAAAACGGTCGACCGAGAGGCCGCCGTCGACCTGGACCGCCTGCCCGGTGCAGTAGCCGAACTGTCCCCCGGCGAGTGCCGCAGCGACCCTGCCGACGTCGCCAACTTCGCCGGCTCTTGGCGTCAGGGTGAAGCCGTCGGCGATCATCGCTTCGTAGCGGTCCATCGCCGGGGCGGTCATGTCGGTACGGATCACCCCCGGCTGGATTTCGTAGACGTTGATGTCGTCGCCGCCGAGCCGGGCGGCGAAGCAGCGGGTGACCATCGATGCGGCCGCTTTGGAGACTGCGTACTCCGCGCGGTTGAGGGCGACGGCGTGGGCATTGGCCGACGTGACGTTGATGATGCAGTGGTGGCGATCCGTTGGCCGAGCGCGGTCGACCAGCCGCCGGCCGAACGCCTGAGACAAAAAGAAGACGGCGCGAGCGTTGACCGCCATGCAGCGATCGAAGCTCGCTGGCGTCGCGTCGAGGAGATCGCCACGGCTCACGACGGTGACGCCCGCGTTGTTGACGAGCGTCGTCAACGGGCCGAGCGCCGCCTCGGCCGCGTCGAGCAGCCCCTCGTGGTTGGCCAGGTCGGCGACGTTGCCGATCACCGGTGTGGCGCCGACGCCGCGCTGTTCGACGTCGCGCACCGTGGCGTCGAGGTCGTCGGCTGCGACCTCGGCGTTGATTGCCACGGCGAACCCGGCGTCCGCCAGGGCCAGGGCGATCCCGCGGCCGATGCCGCGTCGTCCGCCGGTGACCAGCGCCGCCCCGGTCACGTCGCCGAGCCAATCGTCATGAGATCCCGGGCGATCACCGTGCGTTGGATCTGCTGGGTGCCTTCGTAGATCTGGGTGATCTTGGCGTCGCGGTAGAGCCGCTCCACCTCGAAGCCCTGGATGTAGCCGGAGCCACCGAAGATCTGCACCGCGTTGGCGGTCTGGGCCACCGCCACGTCGCCGGCTTTGAGCTTGGCCATCGAGCAAGCGGCGTTCGCGGGCAGACCGTCGTCGAGCATCAGCGCCGCCCGGTGGGTGAGCGCACGCGCGCCTTCGATCTCGGTCGCCATGTCGGCCAACATCCACTGGATGCCCTGGTTGTCGCCGATCGCGCGGCCGAACTGACGCCGGGTGCGGGCGTAGTCGAGCGCTGCCTCCAGGCCGGCTCTGGCGATGCCGACCGCCAGTGCGGCGATCCCGACGCGGCCCTTTTCGAGCACGCTCATCATGATCTGGAAACCGCGACCGGCGTCGCCGAGGAGTGCGTCGGCCGGCAGGCGAACGTCGGCAAAGGCCAGGGCGCCGACTTGGCTGGCGCGCTGCCCCATCTTCTGCTCTTTGGCGCCGCGGCTGACGCCCTCCGCGTGCAGGTCGACGACGAAGATCGACATGCCGCGATGGCTCGCGGCCGGATCGGTGCGTGCCAGGACGAAGCCGACGTCGGCGACCGGCGCGTTGTGGATCCAGAGTTTGGTCCCATCGAGCCGCCATCCGGTGCCGTCCGGTTTGGCGGTCGTGCGGATCCCGGCGACATCGGAGCCAGCCTCCGCCTCGGTGATGCAGTAGGCCACCTTCAGGTCCCCGGCGAGCACGGCGCTCATGTAGCGTTTTCGTTGGTCGTCACTGCCGTAGCGTGACAGCAGCGTGGCGATCAGCTCGACCAGACCGCATTGATCGGCGACCGACGCGTAGCCGCGGCTCAGCTCTTCCATCACCATGGCGTAGGCGAGGGTGTCGAGCCCGATGCCGCCATGTCGTTGTGGCGCCGAGATACCGAACAGCCCGAGGCTGCCCATCTGCCGGTAGAGTTCGCCAGGGAAGCGTGCCTCGCGGTCCAGCGCGTCGGCGATCGGTCGGATCGCTTCGTCGGCGAACCGCCGTGCCGTGTCGCGGATCAGCCGGTAGGTCTCCGCATCGTGCTTCGGCAAAGGCAGCATGGCGTCCCACATCGTGGCTCAGGCGTCCCGGGGCCTGGTCAGGACGGCGTCCGGCGGCGGGTCATCAGCCGATTGGTGCCCGCTTGGACGACCTCGCCGAGCTGGTTGGTGACCTCGAAGGCAAGCTCGACGATCCCGCGCTCCGGATTGCCGGTTGTCCTGCTCGCCGCCACGGTCAAGCGTGCGGCGATGCGGTCGCCGATGAACACCGGTTCCTGAAATGCCCAGTCCCAGTGCAGCGAGGCGACTGCAGCTATCCGGACCTCGGCGCGGTTCTTCAGCGCGTCGACGAGGCTCAGCACCAAGAGGCCGTGGACGACCCGTGCCGGGAAGCCGAGCCCGCGCGCAGCGTCGTCGTCCATGTGCAACGAGAAGAAGTCGCCGCCGAGACCGGCGAAGCCGACCACGTGGGCTTCGGTCACCTTGATGCCATCGGTCGCGAAGTGATCGCCGACGCGGAGGTCGTCGTGATGATAGAGCCCCGGCGCCAACGGCCGTCCGGCGGTCACGCGTCTCTCCAGCTCATCAGATGCCGCCCAACGACACAAGGTCGAGCGTCCTGGTTGACCACTTCCACCCGACCGACCGTCCGTCGTCGCTCCGGCTGTAGCGCCTCGATGGCGTAGCGCGCTGTCAGCCGATCGCCGACGAACACCGGGTGGACGAAGCGGACGCGGTCGTAGCCGAGGGAGAGTGCCGTGCCGCGAAAGCCACGCTGGCGCGCCCGCTCGCTCATCCGCGACGCGGTGCCGGAAAGTAGCGCCATGGTCAGCAGGCCGTGGGCAACACGTCGACCGAAGACAGTCGTTCTGGCGTAGGTCTCGTCCATGTGGATGGGGTCGAAATCGCCGCTTAGCTCGGCGAAAGCAGCAAGGTCGGCATCGGTCAGGGTTTTCGAGATCTCGATCAGGTCGCCGACGACGACGCCGAACGCAGCATCCTGCATCAGGACCATTCCGTTTCGACGATGACCCATGATCCCGCCGCGGCGGCATCGAGAAGGCGCTCGATCAGGCGTTGGGTGGCAAGACCGTCGCGACCGTCGGCCTCGGGTGCCCGGCCTTGGTCGAGCGCGTCGGCATAATCGGCGAGCAGGGCCTTGTGGGCGTCGTGGGAGAAGGCCATCGGGTCAGCGCCTGAGCCCATGGCGGCGGCCTCACCGACCGCGGTGTGCCGACCGTCCAGCCAGTCGACGCGCAGAGCGTCGCCGAGCAGCGCCGCCACGCCATTGGCACAGACCAGGCGGATTTCCTCCGGGTGGCCCGGGAACGCCGCCGTGGTCGCATAGAGGCTGCCGATCGCGCCGCCGTTCAGCTCGACGACGGCGGCCACCACGTCCTCGCATTCCATCCGGTGCAGTGGTGTCGTCTGGGCGGCAGCTGCAACCCGGCCGATGCCGCCCGTGAGCGCCCGAAACAGGTCGATGGTGTGGATCGCCTGGGTCATCAGTACGCCGCCGCCGTCACGCTCCCGCGTGCCGCGTCCCGGCTGGTCGTAGTAGGTTTGATCCCGCCACCAGGGCACGATGCAGGTCGCCGTGCCGATCGGCCCGAGCTCGCCATCTTGCAGCAAGGCGCCGAGAGCTCGGGCGGCTTTGCGGAACCGATGTTGCAGGACGATTCCGAGCGACCGGTTCTTCGCGGCTGCGGACGCCACCAGCCGCTCGGCGCGCCCGAGTTCGGTGTCCAGCGGCTTCTCGACGATCACGTGTTTGCCGGCGTCGAGGAAGCGTTCGGCCAGCTCGTAGTGCGACGCCGGCGGGGTCAGGATGAGCCCGACGTCGACGTTCGGGTCGGCCACCAGCGCATCGAGATCTGCGGTCAC
Organism: Pseudomonadota bacterium; assembly: GCA_039818825.1. GTDB lineage: Bacteria > Pseudomonadota > Alphaproteobacteria > Geminicoccales > Geminicoccaceae > JBCBTD01. The sequence goes on along the minus strand of JBCBTD010000004.1, from coordinate 64,304 downwards.
CGGCAGATCGTAGGCGGCAGCGGCGGCCGCACGTCGCGGCTCGCTCCGGCTCCAGGCGCCGACCACGCGGTAGCGGTCGGCCAGTTCCGCCAAAGCCCGCGCATGGGGCGCCAACGCCATGCCGAGGCCGACTACCGCCAAACCGCGGACCGCCACAGTCACACACCCACTCGGCAGGCGGCACGACGCGCCGCACGCTTGGCTGTCGGTTCAGCCATCGATCTTGCCTCCCAGCACCGACGTCGGCGGCGATCGTAGGCGCTGGCCCGCCGCGCGTCGACCGGTCGGCGGCAGAGATCTGACCGACATGACGGGGTTGGACGATGCCGACCGCGCGCCTAAGGTCGCTCGAGCACCAGCGGGCCTGGTGACGAAAAAGCGATGCTCAGGGAGCGCCTATCATGATCCGAACTCTAGCCATCGGCGCGTTCGCCGCCGGCCTCCTGGCGACGCCGGCGACGGCCGTCACGCTCGTCGGCGCCAGCCAGTTCGACGAGGACCACGCCTTCACCAAGACCTTGCGCAAGTTCGAGGAGCTGGTTCAGGCCTGCTACGACGGCGACGTCGAGTTCCAGATGCACCTGAACTCCGAGCTTGGCCTGGAGAAGGACTACTTCGAGAACATGAGCCAGGGGATCGCCGTCGACTTCGCCGTGGTGGCGCCGTCGCACATGTCGACGTTCTCGAAGATGGCGCCGTTGATGGACATGCCGTTCTTGTTCCGCGACCTCGACCATTGGAACGCGGTGATGGAAACGGGCGCGCTGCAACCGGTCGCCGATGACGTGCTGGCGACCGCAGACGTCCGCCTGGTCGGCTATGCCGGGGGGGGCACGCGCAACGTCTTCGCCAACAAGCCGGTCACCAGCATCGACGAGCTGACCGACTTGCCGATGCGGGTGATGGGCGCGCCGATCCAGACGCGGATCTTCGAGGCGATCCAGGCGGCGCCAACGGTGATCGCCTACTCGGAGGTCTATACGGCCATCCAAACCGGGGTCATCGAGGGCGCGGAGAACGAGGCGGCCGGCATCGAGCAGATGAAGTTCTACGAAGTCGGCCCGCACGTGGCGTTGACCCAGCACGCGATCACCGTGCGGCCATTGGCGTTCTCCAACGCCACCTACGAGCGGCTGCCGGCCGAGCTCCAAGCTTGTGTCGACGAGGCCGGGGCCGCGGCAGGTGCCCACGGCCGAGAGATCGAAAGCTCTCAGGACAGCGAGAAGCTGGCGGCGATGGAAGCGCAAGGCGTGCTGACGACCCACGTCTTCGCCGACCGCGATCGGCTGTTGGAGTTGGCCGAGCCGGTCAAGCGTGCCTATGCCGAAGAACTCGGCGCGCTCCAGGTCTACGAGGCGATCAACGCCGTCCAGTGAGCGACGCTAGTGGGGGCGCTGCCGCGCTCCCGCGCAGTGTCCGCCGGTCGATGCGCCGCTTCCTCGATGTCTACTACCGGCTACTGCAGGTCCTCTTGACCTTGTTGATGGTCGGGCTCGTCCTGCCGGTGACGATGCAGATCCTGTCGCGTTACACCGGCTGGGTGCCGCGCTACATCTGGACCGAGGAGATCGCGCGCTTCTGCTTCGTCTGGATCGTCATGATCGGCGCGATGATCGCCGTGCGCGACGGCACCCATTTCGACGTCGACGTGCTGCCGCACAGCAAGCGGCCACGGCTCGAAGCGCTCTCGAAGCTGTTCGTCCATTTCGCGGTCGGCGCCGTCGCCGTCATTTTCCTCGTGTTCGGCTACGACTTCGCGGTTCTCGGCGCACGACAGACCTCGGAGATCGCCAGCTTGCCGATGCTGACGATCTACATCGCCTGGCCGTTGGCCGGGCTGACCTGGCTACTGTTTCTCGTCGAACGCGTGCAAACCGATCTCGCGCTCTTTCGTAAAGGCGGGAGCTGATGGGACCGGGCGAAGTCGCGTTGATCCTCTTCGGCGGCTTCGTCACCCTGGTGATCCTCCGCGTGCCTGTCGCCTTCGCCCTGGCACTGGCGGTCGTGCCGGTATTCCTGATCGAGGATCGGCTGACCCCGATCCTGCTGCTCCGCGAGATGTTCAAGAGCTACAACGCGTTCGTGCTGCTCGCGGTGCCGTTCTTCCTCTTGGCCGCCAATCTGATGAACTCCGCAGGCATCACCGACCGGCTGATCAACCTCGCACGATCCATGGTCGGCCACCTGCCGGGCGGGCTCGGGCACGTCAACGTGGTCGTGTCGATGCTGTTCGCGGGTATCTCCGGCTCGTCGACCGCGGACGCCGCGGGCATCGGCTCCCTGCTCATCCCGCAGATGAAGAAGCAGGGCTACGACGCCAGCTTCGCCGTCGCCATCACCGCCTGCTCCAGCGTCATGGGCGTCATCATCCCGCCCTCGATCCTCATGGTGGTGTGGGGCGGGTTGATGTCGGTCTCCATCGGCGGGTTGTTCCTCGCCGGCATCATCCCGGGCGTCCTCATCGCCGGCGCGCAGATGCTGATCGTCTACATCTACGCCAAGCGCCGCGGCTATCCGGTCTACGCCCGCTCCAGCGCGCTGGCGTTGCTGATCGCTTTGGCCTCCGCGTCGCTCGCGCTGATGACGCCTTTGATCATCGTCGGCGGCGTGGTCGGCGGCTGGTTCACGCCGACCGAAGCGTCGGTGATCGCCGTGCTCTACTCTCTGAGCTTGGGACTCTTCGTCTACCGCAGCGTCGCCCCCAAAGATCTTCCGAAGATCTTCTACGACAGCGGCCGTTTCGCCGCGATCTCGCTCTTCTGCATCGGCACCGCTTCGGCGTTCGGCTGGGTGCTCGCGTACTTCCGCATTCCCGCGGCATTGGTCGAGGTCGTTGCCGAACTGGGCTTCGGAGTCGTCGGCACGGGCATCATGGTCGCTTGCGCGTTCTTGATCATCGGCATGTTCATCGATGCCATCCCGGCAATCATCATCCTCGGCACCGTGCTCTTCCCCGTCGCCGAGAACGTCGGCATGCACCCGATCCACTTCGCCATCATCGGCGTCATCTCGCTGGCCTTCGGGCTCGTGACGCCACCCTACGGGCTCTGCCTGTTGATCGCGTCGGCCATCGGCGAGGTCAGGCTGGTGCAAACCCTGCGCGACGTTGCCGTCATCCTCCTGCCGATGCTCGGCGTGCTGATGATCGTCATCCTCTTCCCCGACCTGATCCTCGCCATCCCCCGCTGGCTGATGCCGCGATTCGTTTAGGGGTGGATGGTGACGACGTGTTAAGCAATCGCAGAGGCGGACGCGCAGGGGAGGAACGATCGTGACCGATGCTCGTGCTGGCGCTTGGCAAAGGGCGCTCGCGGCGGCGGTACTCCTCGGGCTGACGACGACTCCGCCGGGAGCGTGGGCCGACGAGGCCGACGCCAAAGCGCTGTTGAAGGCGATGTCGGACTACCTCGCGGAGCAGGATCGATTGTCGTTCGATTTCGATGCCACCCTGGAGGTGGTGACGGATGACGATCAGAAGCTTGCCCTCGCCGACTCGGGATCGGTGACGATCGCTCGGCCGGACCGGCTCCTGGCCACGCGCACGGGTGGCTTCGTCGACCTGCAGGTGACGTTCGATGGCCAGACGCTGACGCTCTTCGGCAAGAACGCCAACGTCTACACTCAAATCGAGCTGCCGGGCACGATCGACCACTTGGTCGACGAACTGCGAGAGAACTACGGGCGGCCGCTTCCGGCAGCGGACCTCATCATGTCGGATCCTTACGAGGGACTGATGAGTGAAGTCGTGGACGTGAAGGACCTGGGCAGCGGTATCGTCGGCGGGCGGGAGTGCGATTGGCTCGCTTTCCGCACCGACGACGTCGACTGGCAGATCTGGATCGCTCGAAGCGACGAGCCGTACCCGTGTCGCTTCGTCATCACCTCGAAGCGGATCGATCAAGCGCCGCAGTACACGATCCAGGTTCGAGACTGGCGGACCGGTGACGCGGTTGCCACGACTGATTTCGCGTTCTCCAACGACACGGGCGCGGCCGACATCGACGAAGCGGCATTTGCCGAGCAGGTGAGTGAGCTGCCGGCGCACTTCTCGTTGGCGGACGGACGATGAGCATCACCAAGAGATTCCGCATCGTCGCCCTGGCGATAGCTCTCGGCTTCGGCGCTGTCGAGATCGGCACCGGGCTCGGCGTTGCGGGCGCGTTCGGCTGGGTGCGCGAGGCTGAAGCCCGGGCCGGCCGGCCGCTGACGCCGGTGAGCGTGGCCGGCGTCGGCCGTCGTACGGTCCGGCGTTGCGCGGCTGGCGCGTACAACTGCTGAGCTGAGGTCACCTCCACGGACGGCTGCGGCGCCGGCAGGCTGAAAGCGACGAATCGTCGTAGACTCGTGATAGACTCGTTGGCAAAAGCACGACTACCATACCACTGGCCAGTCAGTAACGATCAGGGAGAAAAACATGGCCTCGCTCCGCTTGGGTGCTGCCGTCGGCGCGCTGCTCGCCTCCACCTCGCTCGTCAGCGCCGAGACGCTGACCATCGCCACGGTGAACAACGGCGACATGATCCGGATGCAGAAGCTGACGGATGACTTCACCGCCAAGCATCCGGGCATCGAGCTGGAATGGGTGACCTTGGAGGAGAACGTGCTCCGCCAGCGGGTCACGACCGACATCGCCACCAAGGGCGGCCAGTACGACGTGATGACGATCGGCACCTACGAGGTACCGATCTGGGCCAACCAGGAGTGGCTGGTCGCGCTCGACGGCCTCGGTGACGACTACGATGTCGAGGACCTGCTGCCGCCAATTCGTGGCGGGCTGTCGGTCGACGGCACGCTCTATGCCGCGCCGTTCTACGGCGAGAGCTCGATGGTCATGTATCGCACCGACCTCATGGAAGCGGCCGGTCTCGAAATGCCGGACGCGCCGACTTGGGACTTCATTGCCGAGGCCGCACGGGCGATGACCGACAAGGACAACGAGATCTACGGTATCTGTCTTCGCGGCAAAGCCGGTTGGGGCGAGAACACGGCGTTTCTCACCGCCACCGGCAACGCGTTCGGCGCCCGCTGGTTCGACATGGACTGGCAGCCGCAGTTCGACGGCGAAGCCTGGAAGAACACGCTGCAGTTCTACGTTGACCTGATGAACGAAGCCGGCCCGCCCGGTGCGTCGTCCAACGGCTTCAACGAGAATCTCGCGCTGTTCCAGTCCGGCAAGTGTGGCATGTGGATCGACGCTACGGTTGCCGCCAGCTTCGTCACCAATCCCGCCGAAAGCACGGTCGCTGACAAGGTCGGCTTCGCGCTCGCCCCCGACACGGGACTAGGCAAGCGTGGCAACTGGCTTTGGGCGTGGTCACTGGCGATCCCCGCCGGCAGCCAAAACGTCGATGCCGCCAAGGACTTCATCGCCTGGGCGACCAGCAAGGACTACTTGGAACTGGTGGCCGAAAACGAGGGCTGGGCCAACGTGCCGCCCGGCACTCGCGCCTCGCTCTACGAGAACCCGGCCTACCTCGAGGCGGCGCCGTTCGCGCAGATGACGCTGGACTCGATCATGTCTGCGGACCCGAACGATCCGGCGGTCGATCCCGTCCCGTATGTCGGCGTTCAGTTCGTCGCCATCCCCGAATTCCAGGGGTTGGGGACGGCCGTCGGTCAGCAGTTCTCGGCGGCGCTTGCTGGTACTGTGACCGTCGACCAGGCCCTGGCGACCGCACAGCAACTCGCCGAGCGCGAAATGCGCCGTGGCGGTTACCTTAAGTAAGCAACGACCGCTAGTGGGCCGCCTGCATCGACGGCAGGCGGCCCGCGAAGCAGCGGCAGGGGGGCCAAGATGGCAACGGTGGACACGCGCGCGGCGGCTCGAGTGATGCTCACGCCGGCGGTCGTCATGCTCCTTGCGTGGATGCTCATCCCGCTCTGCATGACGATCTACTTTTCGTTGCTGCGCTACAACCTGCTGATGCCGGGCTTGGAGAGCTTCGTCGGCTTCGAGAACTACAGCTATTTCCTGAGTGACCCCGCGTTCTTCGACGCGCTTTGGAACACGCTACGGCTGGTCGGCGGCATCCTGATCGTCACCGTGGTTGGTGGCACGCTGCTGGCGTTGCTGTTGGACCAGCCGTTCTGGGGGCGGGGCATCGTTCGCCTCTTGGTGATCTCGCCGTTCTTCGTGATGCCCACGGTGTCGGCGCTGGTCTGGAAGAACATGTTGATGAATCCGGTGAACGGCCTGTTCGCCTGGATCGCGCGAGGCTTCGGGTTGGAGCCGATCGACTGGTTCGCCAGCGTCCCGATGATGTCGATCATCATGATCGTCTCGTGGGGCTGGCTCCCCTTCGCGACCTTGATCATCCTCACGGCGCTACAGTCGCTCGACAGCGAACAGCGCGAGGCGGCGGAAATGGACGGCGCCGGGCCGCTGTCGATTTTCGGCTACATCGTGCTGCCGCATTTGGCGCGGGCGCTGACCGTGGTCGTCCTGATCGAGACGATTTTCTTGCTCTCGATTTTCGCCGAGATCCTGGTCACCACCAATGGCGGGCCGGGCACGGCGACGACCAACCTGACCTTCCTGGTCTACGCCCAAGCACTGCTGCAGTTCGACATCGGTGGCGCATCCGCCGGCGGTGTGGTCGCCATCGTGCTCGCCAACATCGTTGCGATCTTCCTGCTTCGCCTCATCGGCAAGAACCTGGACGCCTGACGCCATGGCTCGCGCGCTCTCTCCCCGTCGCAAGATGCTGTTCACCGCTGCCGGCTGGACGGCTGCCCTCCTTCTCTTCTTTCCGATCCTCTGGACGTTCCTCACTAGCTTCAAGACCGAAGGCGAGGCGATTGCGCTGCCGCCTAGCTTCTTTTTCTTCGATTGGACGCTCGAGAACTATTTCGAGGTGCAAGAGCGATCGAACTACTTTCACCACGCGATGAACTCGGTGATCATCGCGTTCGGTTCGACCTTCTTGGGCCTGCTCATTGCCATTCCCGCGGCGTGGTCGATGGCATTCTCGCCCGGCAAGGGAACACGCGGCCTCTTGATGTGGATGCTCAGCACCAAGATGTTGCCGCCGGTCGGCGCCCTCATCCCCATCTACCTGATCTTTCGCGATCTCGGCCTCTTGGACACGCGCACGGCACTGGTCGTCGTGCTCATGTTGATGAACCTGCCGATCATCGTCTGGATGTTGTACACCTACTTCCGCGAAATCCCCGGAGACATCCTCGAAGCGGCGCGGATGGATGGTGCGTCGCTCCGGAAGGAAATCACCTACGTACTGGTGCCCATGGCCGTGCCCGGCATCAGCTCGACGCTGCTGCTCAACGTCATCCTCGCGTGGAACGAAGCGTTCTGGACGTTGAACTTGACGGCGGTCGACGCCGCACCGCTGAGCGCCTTCATCGCCTCCTACTCGAGCCCCGAAGGTCTCTTCTGGGCCAAGCTCTCCGCCGCCTCCACGCTCGCCATAGCGCCGATCCTGGTGCTGGGGTGGTTCAGCCAGAAGCAGCTCGTCCGCGGGTTGACCTTCGGCGCCGTGAAATAGGGACACGCATCATGGGCGCAATCACCCTCGAGAACGTGCTGAAGACCTTCGACGACACCACGGTCATCCACGGCGTCGACCTCACCATCGACGACGGCGCCTTCGTCGTTTTCGTCGGACCTTCGGGTTGCGGGAAGTCGACGCTGCTACGTTTGGTTGCGGGCCTGGAGGACGTCTCGGGTGGCACCATCCGCATCGACGGCGAGGATGCGACCGCCGTGCCGCCGGCCAAGCGTGGTCTGGCGATGGTGTTCCAGTCCTACGCGCTCTACCCGCACATGAGCGTCTACAACAACATCGGCTTCCCGCTGAAGATGGCGGGCCTCGATCGGTCAGCGATCCGAGCCAAGGTCGAGGCGGCGGCGGCGACGTTGAACCTGACACCTTACTTGTCGCGTCGTCCGGGGCAGCTCTCGGGCGGGCAGCGTCAGCGGGTGGCGATCGGTCGTGCCATCGTCCGCGAACCGAAGGCGTTCCTCTTCGACGAGCCCCTCTCGAACCTCGACGCTGCGCTCAGGGGAACGATGCGGCTGGAGCTGAGCGAACTGCACCAGAAGCTCGCCACCACCATGATCTACGTGACGCACGATCAGGTCGAGGCGATGACCATGGCTGACACCATCGTCGTGCTGAACGGCGGCAGGATCGAGCAGGTCGGCTCGCCGCTCGAACTCTACCGGCGGCCGGCCAATCTGTTCGTTGCCGGCTTCATCGGTTCACCGAAGATGAACCTCGTCGACGGCGACGCGGCACAGCGCTTCGGCGCCGGTACCGTCGGCGTTCGCCCCGAACATCTCCGTCTTTCGAACGACAGCGGCGACTGGCAAGGCACGGTCGGGGTCGCCGAGCATCTTGGCTCCGACACCTTCCTCCACATCGAGGTCGACGGCATCGGCAAGATGACGGCGCGGGCCGGCGGCGACTTCGAGGCCGGCCATGGCGACCGGATTTTCCTCAGCCCGCAGAGCGACCAGCTCCATCGCTTCGGTGCCGATGGCTTGGCGCTCCAATGAACCGACTCCCGGGCAAGATAGCCATGATCACCGGTGCCGCGCGCGGCATCGGTAGGACGTTCGCCGAAGCCTACACACGCGAGGGCGCCACGGTCGCCCTTTGCGACATCGACCTCCCACGGGCTGAGCGCGCTGCGGCCGAAATGGGCGGCGGCGCCTTTGCCGTCGCGATGGACGTCACTGACCAAGCCTCGATCGAGGCGGCCGTCGCCGAGGTCGTCGCCAAGGCCGGTGGATTGGACATCCTGGTCAACAATGCCGCCGTGTTCGATGCGGCACCGGTCGTCGAGATCACGCGCGAAAGCTACGATCGACTGTTCGCGATCAACGTTGCCGGCACGCTCTTCACGTTGCAGGCCGCGGCCAAGGCCATGATCGCGCAGGGCCGTGGGGGCCGGATCATCAACATGGCGAGCCAGGCAGGTCGCCGCGGCGAGTCGCTGGTCGCCGTTTACTGCGCCACCAAGGCAGCGGTCATCAGCCTGACGCAATCCGCGGGGCTGAACCTCATCCGCCACCGCATCAACGTCAACGCGATCGCGCCTGGGGTCGTCGACGGGGAGCACTGGGACGGTGTCGACGCCCTGTTCGCGAAGCACGAGGGGCGACTGCCCGGCGAGAAGAAGCGGCTGGTGGGCGAAGCCGTCCCGTACGGCCGCATGGGCACCGCCGAGGATCTCATCGGCATGGCCGTGTTCCTTGCCGGTCCTGAGAGCGAGTACGTCGTCGCGCAGACCTACAACGTCGACGGCGGCAACTGGATGAGCTGATGGCGGCTGCCATTCTCTGGGACGTCGACGGCACGCTGGTCGATAGCGAGCCGTTCCACGAGGCTGCGTTGATCAAGGCCCTGCAGAGCCAGGACATCGAACCGCCGCCGGGCTTCCATGCGCTCGTCGTCGGTCACAGTGCCGAGGAGATCCACGCTTGGTGCCAGGAGCATCTGGGCTTGGGCCTCGGCCTGCAGGCGTGGCTGGAGCTGAAGTACGAGACCTACTTCGGAACGCTGGATCAGCTGCTTGCCCGCGACGGCGCCGTCGAGCTGTTCCGCCGGTTGGAGCGCGGCGGCGTGCATCAGGCAATCGTCTCGAACTCCGACCGGCTGATCGTCGAAGCCAATCTCCGCGCCGTCGGCATCAGCGCGCCACGCCGCGTCGTCGTCAGTCGCAACGACGTTCGCGAGGGCAAGCCGCATGCCGAGCCCTATCAGCGCGCCGCGTGGCTGCTCGGAGTCGAGCCGTCCCGCTGCATCGTCGTCGAGGACTCGCCCACTGGCGCAAGCGCCGGTGTCGCCGCCGGCATGCGGACCTTGTTCTGGCCGCAGGACGAGGTCGAGACGCCGGGAGGCGCCGAGCGCGTCGCTGACATGGCCGCACTGACGACCATTCTCGAGGGAGAGATCGGCCGATGACCCGTCTGTCGCTCAAGGCGCTGCCACAGCTCGCGCCCGAGGTTGCCGTTCCGCGCTACCGTCGTGATCAGCTCTCGCCCGGCATCCTCCACGTCGGCCTCGGCAACTTCCATCGCGCCCATCAAGCACTCTACATGGACGACCTGTTCAACCTCGGCCGCGACCACGACTGGGCGCTGGTCGGCGCCGGCGTCCGCCCCAACGACGACGCGATGCGTCGGACCCTCGCCGCCCAGGACTGGCTGACGACCGTCGTCGAGCTGGAGCCCGGCGGAGCCAACACGGCGCGCGTGACCGGCGCCATGATCGACTTTGCCGGGGTCGCATCGGGCAACGGCCCGTTGCTCGAGGCGATGGTCGACCCACGAATCCGCATCGTCGCCATGACCGTGACCGAAGGTGGCTACTTCGTCGATCCGGCGACCGGCGCGTTCGATGCCGACCATGCCGAGATCAAGGCCGATGCCGCAGCACTCGATCGCCCGCAGACCGTGTTCGGTGTCATCGTCGAAGCGCTCCGCCGCCGCCGCGCAGCCGGCATCCCGCCCTTCTCGGTCATGTCGTGCGACAACCTGCCTGGCAACGGCCACGCCGCCGGTAGGGCCGTCGTCGGCCTGGCGACGCTGGTCGACCCGGCCCTCGCCGATTGGATCGGCCAGGACGTGGCGTTCCCCAACTCGATGGTCGACCGCATCACCCCGGCAACGACGGATGCCCAGCGCGCGATGCTGGAGGAAGACTTCGGCATCGATGACGGTTGGCCGGTGTTCTGCGAGCCATTCCGGCAATGGGTGATGGAGGACCGCTTCGTTGCCGGCCGCCCGGCCTTCGAAGAGGTCGGTGTGACCTTCACCACCGACGTCGCGGCCTTCGAATTCATGAAGTTGCGGATCCTCAATGGCGGGCACGCGACGATCGCCTATCCGGCGGCGCTCTTGGACATTCATTTCGTCCACGACGCCATGGCGGACCCTTTGGTTGCCGGGTTCCTGAACAAGCTGGAGCGCGAGGAAATCCTGCCGGTGGTGCCGCCGGTGCCGGGCGTGAGCTTGACTGAGTACCTCGCCCTCATCGAGCGACGTTTCGCCAACCCCGGCGTCGGCGACACCATCCCGCGGCTTTGTCTCGACGGCTCGAACCGTCAGCCCAAGTTCGTGCTGGCGTCGACCCGCGACCGCGTGCGGAAGGGCTGGTCGGTCACTGGGTTGGCGCTGGAGAGTGCCTTGTGGTGTCGCTATCTCCAAGGCGAGACCGACAGTGGCGCGGCGATCACCATCGACGACGTCCAAGCCGAACGGCTCCAGGTCCTCGCCAAGCGCGCCCGCACCGAGCCGCTCGCCTTCTTGGAACTGCGCGACATTTTCGGCGACCTTGCCGACGCCCCGGCTTTCCAGCAGGCATTCTCGGGTGCGTTGACGAGCCTGTGGCGCGACGGCACCGCGAAGACGCTTCAGCGCTATTTGGACCTGCAGCCCGGCGAATCGCTAGGCTGACCGAACGCCGGCAGCGCACGATCCGATTGACCATCGCGCGATCGGCGACCCTGGCAAGCCCGATCGGCTCGGGGCTCCTCTGGTGCGATGTCCAGGGTCACCTAAATTGTAGCTAGCTCGGAGGAGGCCGTTCGCCGTCCTCACTCACGCCGCTTCGATGTGACATGGCGACGTACCATCGGCGCGGCGGCCGTTCGTGGCGAACTAGGTGAAGGAGGATCGCTGCTTTGACTGCCGACGAGACGACGATCGAGGCCGCCCGCCAGTCGGTCAATCCCAGCGATCCGTACGAGCGGGAGCAGCAGACGTTCCCGGTCTTGAACGATGATCAGGTGGCCCGTTTGGCCGGCTACGGCGAGGTCGAGGATCTGGAGCCGGGCGCGATCTTGTTCGAGCGCGGGCAACGCGGTGTCGACTTCTTCCTCATCCTCGAAGGAAGTATCGAAATCTACGACATGGACGAAACCGGTGCGCCGGTGACGATCACGGTGCATCGCAAGCACCAGTTCACTGGCGAACTCGACCTCTTCAATCAGCGCCAGATCCTGGTGGGGGGGCGAACCGGCATGAAGAGCCGCCTCGTGCGGCTGACCCGGGATCAATTCCGCCGCATGTCGAGCACCGAGCCGGACATCGGCGAAACCATCATGCGCGCGTTCATTCTGCGGCGGGCGGCGTTCATCCTGCATGCCGAGGCTGGTGTGACGCTGATCGGGCCGAAGCAGGACCGCGACCTCATTCGCATCTTGCGGTTCCTGACGCGCAACGGTTACCCGGCGACGGTCCTCGAACCGGGCACCCCGGAGGCGCGAGCGTTCGCCGGTGACTGCGAGCTCGATCTTGGAAAGGTGCCCGCCGTCCGCACACGTGATGGGCACACGTTCTACAACCCGACGACGGCAGAGCTGGCGGACCAGCTTGGCCTGACGGAGGACCTGGACGCTGACCACGTGTTCGATCTTGCCGTGATCGGCGCCGGCCCGGCCGGTCTGTCGGCGTCGGTTTACGGCGCTTCGGAGAACCTGGACACGATCGTGATCGAGGCCGAGGCGCCTGGAGGCCAGGCCGGGACGAGCTCCAGAATCGAGAACTATCTCGGATTTCCGACCGGCATCTCGGGGCAGGCTTTGGCCGGCCGCGCTTGGATCCAGGCGCAGAAGTTCGGTGCGAGGTTCGCCATCGCGCGCGGTGCTGCCGGCATCGAAAAGGACGGCGACATCATCGTGCTGACGACCGCGGGCGACGTTCGCATCCGGGCGCGATCGGCCATTCTCGCCTGTGGGGCCACCTACCGGCGCCTCGATCTCGACGACTACGAGAAGTACGAAGGTCACGGCATCCACTATGCCGCGACGGCGCTGGAGGCGCAGTTCTGCGCCGGGACCGAGGTCGTCGTCGTGGGCGGGGGCAACTCGGCCGGCCAGGCCGCCGTGTTCCTCTCGGCTCACGCCAAACACGTCCATGTCCTGGTGCGCAGCGACGGCCTGGCTGCCAGTATGTCCGACTATCTGGTCCGGCGGATCGACCAGTCGAGCCGCATCACTTTGCACCCCAACTGCGCGCTGACGCAGATCGGCGGCGACCGGACGTTGACGACGGCGACCTGGCGGAACGCCAAGACCGACCGGTCCGAGACGCGCGACATCAGCAACGTGTTCGTGATGATCGGTGCGGTGCCGAACACCGGCTGGATGGGCGATTGCGTGAAACTCGACGATCGTGGCTTCGTTCTGACCGGTGCTGACGCGCTGCCAGACGGCGCGACCTCGCCCTTTCAGACTTCGGTGCCCGGCGTGTTCGCGGTTGGCGACGTCAGGTCCGGCTCCGTGAAGCGGGTTGCATCAGGCGTCGGCGAGGGCTCGGTGTGCATCAGCGCCGTCCATGCCTACTTGGCCGAGCGCCAGTCCGGGCCAGGATGACGGATCGGCGCCGAGCGTCCGTGCCGGAGGCAGGGCCGAGGCCCAGCTACCAGTCTGGGCCTCGCTCGAACCGCCGAGGCGCAACCGGCGGTTCCAGCATGTCGTCGCTCTCGGGCACCGCACCCGGCGCGAGCAACTTGCCCCAATCGGTACGCTCGGCCATTTCGTCTCGGGTCGGTGCGGGGAGGAAATCCTGGCCGACCCGGACCTGCCAGCCACCACCTAGCGCCTTGTAGAGAGCGATCAGGTTGGCGACGATCTGGCCCCGGGTGGCGACCAGTCGGTCCTGGCCCCGGACCAGGCTCGTTTGCGTGTTGAGCACCCGGGTGTAGTCGGCCGTGCCGTCACGGTATTGCAGCAAGGCAATGCGCACGGCGCGCTCTGCAGCAGCGACGCTCGTCGCCAGCTTGTCGGCCTGACGCTGCGCCAAGACGAAGGCCACGGCGGCGTCTTCGACCTCCTGATAGGCGCTCAGCACCGTGTTCTGGTAATTGACAACCAGTTCCTGGAACCGTGCGTCCTGGACGCGCACGTTGTTCTTGATCCGTCCGTAGTTCAGGAAGTTCCAGGAAATGCCAGGGTTGATGACGCCAGTGAAACTGCGCCCGAGAAACAGGTCTGCCGCATCGCTGGCCTCCAGGCCCACCGAGCCGATCAGCGTGAAGCTCGGGTAAAGATCGGCCTGCGCAACGCCGATCTGCGCGCTCTGCGCTGCCGCCTGCAGTTCGGCGGCGCGGATGTCTGGGCGTCTGCGCAGCAGATCTGCCGGGACTCCGAGCGCAACGTCGGGCGGCGGCGTCGGGATCGGTCCTGGCATCGCGACCAGCGCGTCGACCTCGCCGGGCGGCAAGCCCAACAATACGCCGAGCGCGTTGGTTGCTTGCCGCTTTGCGTTCTCCAGCTGCGGAATCAACGACTCGGTGTCGTTGAGCAGCGCCGTCGCTTCCGCGACGTCCAGCTCGGTCGTGGTCCCGTCGCGAAACTGAAGCTCGGCGATGCGCAACGCTTCGCCTTGGAGCTCCACGTTTTCGCGGACCAGCTTCAGTCGCTCCTGGAGGGTACGGATCGCGGCGTAGGTCGCGGCGACGTCGCCAGTCAGCGTCACCAGCACGTCGTCGTAGTTGGCGATCTGCTCGATCAGGTTGGCGTCGGCCGACTGGACACCGCGGCGGAACTTGCCCCAGAGGTCGAGTTCCCAGGCGGCGTCGATGCCGAGTTCCCAGTTGTCGAAACTCGGGTCGATGTCGATGAACCGCTCGACGTCTTGGATGACGCTGCGGCTCTCGCTGATCCGCTGGCGCGAGAAGCCGGCGCCGGCCTGCTGCGACTGTGGATACTGGCTGCCGACGGCGATGCCGAGTTGGGCGCGGGCTTCGTAGATCCGGATGCCGGCCGTCCGCAAGGTCAGGTTCTGCGCATGGGCTTCGGCTATCAACCGGTCGAGCACCGGGTCGTCGAACACCGTCCACCAATCCGCAGGAGCCTCAGCCCGGGCCGTCAGTTCCGCATCACCCGGCGCGGCAGCCAGCTGCTGCCAAGCCTGCATGTCGGGTGCCTCCGGCTGCTCGAAGTCCGGCCCGACGACGGTACAGCCGGCGACGGCCAGCGCCGCCGGCACCGACCACGACCATCGGTGCGCCAGGAGGCGCACCTAGAGGAAGTCCAGGGGCAAGACCCAATTCGCCCAGGAGTAGAGGCGGATGCCGATCCGCCGCAGCGGCTCGAACGCCTTGCCCTGGCCCGTGTAGATCGCGACCGCGCCGTGGGCGCCGAGGGGAAGATTGACCCCCGCCATGTCGGTCACGGTGATCTGGACGGCGAAGCGGCCGGGGATATGGTCGAAGCGGAAGGTCGGGACGTCGCCGGAGGGCTTGAACTGCCCCTGGCCCGACGCCCACCAGATCTCCTCGACGACGCCTTCGAAGATGTGGCCGGGATAGAGGTCGAGGGCTACCTCGACCGGCTGGCCCGGCTCGACGAAGTTCAACCGCGCTTGGCGGAACGTCGCCAGCAGATACGGGTCGGCATCGCCGATCCAACTGGCGAGTGCGCCGATCCGCCGGTCGCCGACGACCAGCCCGGGCCGCGCTTGAAGGTTGGTGAGAAAGCCGTCCTCTGGCGCGTACAACGTCGTCTGAGTCAGGTAGTACTGGGCCTGGGCGAGCTTGGCGGTTGCTTGCGCCACGGTGGTGTTGACGCCGTCGATCTCGGAAGAGTACGCGAGCTGGGCCTTCTGCAGATTGGCATTGGCCTCGGCCACCTGGGCGGTCCTGCTGGTCACCTCATAGGTCCAGCGCGCCAAGTCCTCGCCACGCCCACCGCCCTTGCCGACCAAGTCCTCGTAGCGTTCTTTCTGGATCTCCGCGAAGGCGAGGTTGGCCGAGGCCTCGGCGACCGCACCTTCGGCCGCCTTCACGTCCGCTTCGAGGATCAGCACGTTCTGCTTCGCCGCCGCGAGGGTCGCCGCCTGCTCGTCGACCCGGGCCCGATAGAGGCTGTCATCGAAGCGAAAAAGCGGCTGCCCCTTCTTCACCGGCGTGTCGGCTTCTACCAGCACGTCCGTCAACAGAGTCGGCTCCGGCAGTCGCGGCACCAGTTGGATGGTGTGGCGGACCAGCCGTGCGTCGACCGAGTAGGGCTGGAAGAACCGCAACGCGACGATGAACACGATGAAGAAATGCAGCCCGACCCAGAACGAGACGATGCCCCATCCCATCGAGAATTTGATCCACTTGAACTTGAAGAAGACCAGCCAGCAAAAAATGACGTAGAAAACGGCAATCGAGACGGCCAGGAACATTGGCGCCTAGGCCTCGGAGCGCGGCAAAGACTGGCGGTCGACGGCCGGCGGAGCGGCCGCCGGTCCGTCTTTGCCGGCGTCGCGGATGTCGACCGTGACGCCGTCGTGGTAGGCCCAAATCAGCGCGTGGATCCACGGCACCACGGCCAAGAAGCCGACCCAGCCCATGAGGTTCACCGCTTCGGCGTGAGGATGGTTCCGCCGCTTGGCGATCGACCCCGGCAGCCCCATGACGAACATTGCCACCGAAAAGAACGCGATCGCCAGGACGATCAGCGCCGCGAACGTCAGATAGTCGTAGACATCGAGCGATTGCAGGGCGCTGCCCATCTCGCCTCGTCTCCGTTCGGCCAAGTCATCGATGATCCTATCACGGTGCCACGAACGAAAGCGACCGGGTGTCGGCTGCTCTCGGTCCAAGGTTCGAGCGTGAAGCCCGGATGCCACGGTTCTGCATCGGGGCCGCAGCTTTCATCCTCTGTTTCGGCCGGTGCGAGAGAGGCCCAACGCGTCGGTTACGACGTGGGCCACGATGAGTGCCACCAAATCACCCGTCCAGTGATACACGGCCGTCAGGATCGCGGCCGGAACGACGAACGACGCTGCCGCCCGTACACCCCAAAGCGGCACATGAGCCATGGCGAAAGCGGCAATGCTCACGCTCGCCGCGGCCAACGGCATCCCGGTCTGCGCAGCGAGGAAACCGAAGCCGACACAACGGTAGAGAACTTCCTCCGCCGTGCCGCCGACCAGCGTCGCCAGCAGGATGCGTCGGTGGCCCAAGGGTGCGAGTTGGGCGAGGCCGCGGTCGAACAGCCTGGGTGCCAAGCGATGCAGCACCGGTCCCCAAACGAGCGTGAAAAACCCGGCCAGCGCCAACGCGACGAGCGGCGTGGACCAGTTCGGTGCCGTGAGCCCGATGGCCGCCGGCGTGGCGAGCCACAGGACCCCGGCCAGCGCGACCGCTGCCAACAGGCAGAGCGCCGCCTGCGCACCGAGATCGCTGGCCGGATGGCCAGTCTGCCGGTGAGTCAACGCCGCGATCACCGACGGGCCGAGCAGTGCCAACGAGACCAAGCAGGCGCCGGCCAGCGTCATGTTCGACGGCCTACCGGAGCACGGCTCAGGCCTTGTCTTCGACGGCTGGAGTCTCTGGCCCGGCGACTTGCACCCAGCCGCGCAACATCTCGTAGCCCATCGCCAAGATCACCGGGCCGACGAACAGGCCGACGATGCCATGGACCAGGGTGCCGCCGATCACGCCGACGAGGATCACGAGCATCGGCACCGGCAGGCCGCGCGACATGACGATCGGCTTCAGCACGTTGTCGATGACGTTGGCCGGCACGATCCAGATGGTGAACAGCACCGCCGTAAGGGTGCTCATATGAACCCATACGTAGACTGTGACGCCGACGACGATCAGGGTCGGGCCGATCTGAACGATTGCGAGAAACACGCAGAGCAATGCCAGCAGCCCTGCGAACGGCACGCCGGCAACCAGAAAGCCGAGGCCGAGCAACAATCCCTGCAGTACCGAGATGCCGACCACGCCACGGGCGACGTTCCGCACCGTCGCCGCGGTCAGCCCAATGAACGCGCGGCCTCGCTCGGGCGTCAGGCGGTCGGCGAGCCGCTCTAGGCCCGCGACGATCGAGTCGGCTTGGGTCTGCGCGATGCCGGCGATGATCATGGCGCCGACGAACTGTAGCATGGTCAGGCCGGCGGTCGCGGCCATGCCGACCAGGAGGCGCAAGAGCCCGCTCAGGTCGGATTGGTGGCGTTGCAGGAACTCCTCCAAGTTGCCCGAAGCCTCGGCCCACAGGGTGTGCAGCTGTTGACCGAACAACGGCAGGTCGAGCACGAAATCGGGCGGCTCCGGAAGATGTAGGGTGCCGGCCGCGGCCGCGGCCGCGAGCGTCTGCACGCCGGTGGCGAAACTGGCGACCAGCAGCCCGACCGGGCCGATGATGATGGCGAGGCCGAGTAGCGTCAGCAGGACCGCCGCCGGCACCGAGCGACCGCCCAACATGCGTTCGAACCAGAGGAACACCGGGCGCAGCGCAATCCCGAGGATCCCGCCCCAGACGATCATCGCCACGAACGGGCGGATCAGGAAGAAGCACCAGGCGCCGAGAAGCCCCACGGCGACCAGGCGGACGGCGAGGTCGGTGCCCCGCGCGGTAAAGTCGTCGTCGGTGGGACCGGTGGCCATGATGAACGCTCCGTCTTGCTCGCGGCCGGGTGTGATCGTCCGTTCACAGACGGTCAAGGGTGGGGCGCTGGTCAGGCAAAGCATTTGACGAACCGGTCCAGGCTTGGGACACAGGCTCGACGTTCGTCGAAAGAAATCAAAGCTCCAGGGGGCAGCATGGCGTCGGTGGACATTCGTGAGGTCCGCAAGGTTTTTGGCTCGACAGAGGTCCTCCACGGCGTCTCGGTCGACATCGCCGACGGCCAGTTCGTCGTGCTGGTCGGGCCGTCAGGGTGCGGAAAGTCGACGCTGCTGCGGATGATCGCGGGGCTCGAAACGGTGTCCGGCGGCGACATCCTGATCGACGATCGGCGGGTGAACGACGTGCCGCCGAAAGAGCGCGACATCGCCATGGTCTTCCAGAACTACGCGCTCTATCCGCACATGAAGGTCTACGAGAACATGGCGTTCTCGCTGCGCATCCGCCGCGCCGCCCAGGCCGAGGTCGATCGGCGAGTCCACAATGCTGCCGAGATCCTCGGTCTGACGCCGCTCCTCGACCGCTACCCACGGCAGCTCTCGGGCGGCCAGCGCCAACGCGTGGCGATGGGCCGGGCGATCGTCCGTGATCCGCAGGTGTTCCTGTTCGACGAACCGCTCTCCAACCTCGACGCCAAGCTCCGCGTCGCCATGCGCACCGAGATCAAGGCGCTCCATCAGCGGGTCGGCGGCACCACCATCTACGTCACCCACGACCAGATCGAGGCCATGACCATGGCCGACAAGATCGTGGTCATGGAGAGCGGGCGGGTGGCGCAGATGGGGGCGCCCCTCGAGCTCTACGACGCGCCCGACAATCTGTTCGTGGCCGGCTTCATCGGCTCGCCGGCGATGAACTTCGTCGAGGGCAAAGTCGCCACGAACGGGGCTAGCCCGGTGATGGAGACGATGGGCGGCGACCGCCTGCCGTTGCCGGACGGGCCGGGTCGAGAGCCGGGCCGGCCGGTGGTCCTCGGCTTGCGGCCCGAGCACCTGCACCGTAGCGCCGATGGCGACGGTTTTCCGTTCCAGGTGAACGTCGTCGAACCGACCGGTGCCGAACTGCAGATCATCGGCGCGTACGGCGGCAAGCCGATGACCGTCGTCTTCCGCGATCGCTTCGATGCGGCGCCGGGCGACGTCATCAAGCTCCGGCCCGACCTGGCCCACGCCCACGTATTCGACGCCGAGAGCCGCAGGGTGCTGAAGGCCTGAGTCGACCGGAGCCCGCGGTTGCGGCTCACCGCAGCGTCGGGCACAGTACTTTTCACCAAGAACGCGTCGGGTCGAACGGACCCGACCAAACAGACCGCTGTCAGGGAGGTCGACCATGAAGAATTGGACACGGCGCGAGAGCGTCGCTTTGGGTGTCGGTGCCGCTTCGGCGTTGGCGCTGGGTGCGGGCCGGGCCCGCGCCGAGATCCCGACCGCCGACGTCGCCTCACCCAATTTCCCCATCGAATCCGGTGCCAAGCTCACCGTGCTGCGACCCAGCAAGTTCGTCCTCGGCGACGAGGTCTTGTGGCTGGAGAACGCCAAGAAGTTCGCCGAGGCGACCGGCGTCGAGGTCGATACGGACTTCGAGAGCTGGACCGATCTGACGCCGAAGGCCGCCGTCGCTGCGTCGATCGGCAGTGGCCCGGACATCATTTGCGGCTGGGGTCACATCTCGCACCAGTATCCCGATGCGGTGATCCCGCTCGATGACCTCGCCGGCTATCTCGGTGCCAAGTACGGCGGCTGGTGGCCAATGGCCGAGAAGTACGGCCAGCAAGGCGGCAAGTGGATCTCGATGCCGATCGGTGCCTCCGGTGGGCGCGTCGTCTACCGCAAGTCATGGGTCGAAGAAGCGGGATTCGACACGGTGCCGACCGACACCGAGGGCTTTCTCGACCTCTGCCGCAAGCTCAAAGCCAATGGCCACCCGCCGGGTCTGGCGCTCGGCAACGCCGAAGGCGACGGCAATGCCTGGACCTCGTGGCTGGTCTGGTCGCACGGTGGCGCCATGGTCGACGAAGTCGACCGCGTCATCATCAATTCGCCCGAGACCGTCGAAGCGCTTAAGTACGGCAAGGCCCTCTACGAGACCTTCATCCAGGGCACTGAATCCTGGCTCGATGCCTCCAACAACAAGGCGTTTTTGGCTGGCCAACTTGGCCTGACGCAGAACGGTATCTCGATCTACTATGCGGCCAAGACCTCCGAAGATCCCGCTATGCAGGCGCTCGCGGAGGACATCTTCCATGCGCGTATGCCGATCGGCCCAGTCGACATCACCACCGAGCGCTCGCTCACCGTCAACGCCATGGTGATGAAGTACACCGAGTACCCCAACGCAGCGATGGCGTTCCTCCAGTTCATGATGGAGGCCGAACAGTACGATCCATGGCTGAACGCCTGCATCGGCTACTGGAACCATCCGCTCCAGGCCTACGACGCCAGTAAGGTCTGGACCGACGACCCGAAGCACGACGCCTACAAGCACGTCCTGAAGGATGCACTCTGGGACGGGTACTCCGGCAGCCTCGGCGAGGCGTCGTCGGCGGTGCTTGCCGACTTCGTCATGGTCGAGATGGTCGCGTCGGTCTGTACCGGCCGCTCCACGCCGGAAGAGGCCGCGGCCGAGGCGCAGCGCCGTGCCGAACGCTATTACGGTAAGGCCTGACCAGCCCAGGGGTCGGCCTTGATCTTGGCCGACCCCGACCGCCGCGCTCGGGAGTGAGCCTTTGGCGACGACCGCCGACCAACCCGCCGTCCGCCTGCCCGCCCCCAGCCAGAGTTGGCTGGCCCGAGCCCTGGATCACAAGCCGACCCTGATCCTCCTCTGTCTGACGCCGGCGCTGGGCTTGCTGATCGTCTTCCTCAGCTTCCCGCTGATCTTCGGCATCTATCTCGCCTTCACCGACACGCGGCTGGGCCGGCCGGGCGAGTTCGTCGGCCTCGAGAACTACGCGAGCCTGTTCGCCGACCGCACTTTCTGGACAGCCGTCTGGTGGACCTGCTTCTACACCGTGTTCGCCACTGTCCTGAAGTTCGGTCTGGGCCTATGGCTGGCGCTCTTGCTGAACCACAAGCTGCCGATGAAATCGCTCATCCGTGCCATCATCCTGGTGCCGTGGATCGTGCCGACCGTGCTCTCGGCAATCGCCTTCTGGTGGATCTACGACCCGCAGTTTTCGATCATCTCGTACGTCCTGGTCGACGTGCTGGGGTGGCGCGAGACCTACATCAACTTCCTGGGCGATCCCTGGAACGCCAGGTGGTCGTTGATCGCCGCCAACGTCTGGCGCGGCATTCCGTTCGTCGCCATCTGCCTGCTCGCCGGGTTGCAGACGATCTCGCCCTCGCTCTACGAGGCGGCGATGCTCGATGGCGCCACGCCTTGGCAACGCTTCTGGCACATCACCATGCCGATGCTGATGCCGATCCTCGCCGTGGTGCTGGCGTTCTCGGTCATCTTCACCTTCACCGATTTCCAGTTGATCTATGCCATCACTCGCGGTGGCCCGGCCAACTCGACTCATCTGATGGCGACGTTGGCGTTCCAACGCGCGGTCAACGGCGCCCAACTCGGCGAGGGCTCGGCCATCGCCGTGGCGATGATCCCGTTCCTCGTCTGCGCCACGTTCGTCGCCTACTTCGCGCTTGCCCGGCGCAAATGGCAGCAGGGAGGCAGCGATGACTGATGCCGTCGCCGAACGGCCAGACGTCAAGCCGGCCGACGAGTTCGAGGGGCCGGTCAGCGACGAGGGGCTGCTGCGTCGCTGGGTGACGATCTATCTGCCGCTGCTCGTCTTCATCTTCATCCTGTTGTTCCCGTTCTATTGGATGGCGGTGACGACGTTCAAATCGAACGAGGAACTCTACAACTTCAAAGACTACAGCCCGTTCTGGGTGGCCAAGCCGACCTTCGACAACATCAACCGTTTGCTGTTCCAGACCGACTACCCCCAGTGGTTGTTGACCACCATGTCGGTCGCCGTGTTCGCCACCGTGCTGGCGCTCTTCGCCAGCGTGCTTGCTGCCTACGCCATCCAGCGGCTGCGCTTCAAAGGCTCCAACTGGCTCGGCCTCTCCATCTACCTCGCCTACCTGGTGCCACCGTCGATCCTGTTCATTCCGCTGGCGATCATGGTTTTCCAGTTCGGGTTGTTCGACACTCGCCTCGCGCTGATCCTGACCTACCCGACCTTCCTCATCCCCTTCTGCACCTGGCTCTTGATCGGCTACTTCAAGTCCATTCCCTACGAATTGGAGGAGTGTGCGCTGGTCGACGGCGCGTCGCGGCTGCAAATCTTGTGGAAAATCACCCTGCCGCTGGCCATTCCGGGGCTGATCTCCGCCGGTATCTTCGCCTTCACGCTGTCCTGGAACGAGTTCATCTACGCGCTCGCCTTCATCCAATCCGACGAGCGAAAAACGGTCCCCGTCGCGGTGTTGACCGAGCTCGTCGAAGGCGACGTCTATCACTGGGGCTCGCTGATGGCTGGCGCCCTGCTCGGTTCCATCCCCGTCGCCCTCTTCTACTCGTTCTTCGTCGACTACTACGTCAGCTCGTTGACAGGGGCGGTGAAGGAGTAGCTCAGGCGTAGCGCCGTTAGGCAGGCTGAGGGCGCACGGATGGTGGCCGACGCCGGCAAGATCGACCCATTGCCAAAGACTTCGGGGCCGCTTGGAACTCGCACGTTCCCGCTGCCGTGGCATCGTTCTCTGCGCAAGACGGCCAGATCTGGAACAACCGAGGCGAGCCGATCGCGGGCCGCACGGGCACCGCGAGCGGCGGTTCGACCGCGCATCGCCTTTGCGAGCGGCTCGTTCATGACCACATCTCGACGGTCGAGATCGGAGGCGAAGGATGTCGTGGCTTAGCCGTCTCAGCGAACAGCAAATCCAAAAGGCGCGGTTGGAGGGCCAACTCGACGGGCTGAGCGGCGAGGGCAAGCCTTTGCCGGAACGTCCGGGCGATGCGTTCACCAGTACCGGCGAAGCGGTCGGCTTCCGGATCATGGCCGAGGCCGGAGTGTTGCCCGAAGAGATCGTTCTCAAGAAGCAGATCGACGAGAAGCGTGCCCGTTTCGCCGGGCTGACCGACGAAGCGGCCCGCAAGACGGCGATGGCCGAACTCGCCGATCTGGAAATGCGTCATGCGATCGCCGCGGAGGCGCGTCGGCGCTTGATGGCGGAGTGACGTTCTTCGCCGTCGCTCATCGACGTACTTCACGCGAGATGCCGTACGGCGACACCGATCGTTCGTCGAGCGACCGCGCGACGTCGTCTCGATGAGCAACGGCATTGCCGGCGACGAGCCTTCTTCCGAACGCGCCGTCGCCGGCGCACATCCGCGATGTCGGACCAAGGCGACATCGCGGCCCGCCATGTGACGTCGTCATTGGGATCGCGCCAAGGCCAGCTTCACGCCGAGCCCGATGAGCAGCGCGCCGCCAAGCCGCTGGAGCACGAAGACGAAGCGCGCGGAGCGGCGTAGACGGGTTGCGATGGCGTGCGACGCCTCGATCAGGATCGCATCGGTCATCGTGAACATCACGTTCACGAACAACCCGAGAACGACGATCTGCATCCAAATCGGTAGTTCCGCCGCTGCGTCTGTGAACTGCGGGAGGAACGCCAGATAGAAGAGCGCCGATTTCGGGTTGAGTGCCTCCACGATGACGCTGTCGCGCAGTGCCTTGCGCGCCGCGGGCATGGTCGATCCGTTGGCCCTGGGAACGGGCGACCGCGGGCTTGTGAGATACTTGACGCCCGTCCAAATCAGATAGGCGGCGCCTCCGAACTTCATGGCGGTGAACAGCGCAGGCACGACAGCAAGCAACGTCGAGACGCCGAATGCCGCCGCCGCTACCTGCCCAAGGCCTGCGATGTGAAGGCCAAGAGCTGACCACCACCCGGCGCGCCGGCCCAATGAGAGCGTCTGCGCCGCGGCGTAGAGCATCCCGGGCCCCGGCACGCAGGCGAAGATCGCGGTGGCTAGAAAAAACGGAACGAGGAACTCCGATGACGGCATGGATACGATCCGGTTCTGACCGCACCCATGATCGCGCATCGCCTACCAGTATCGAGGGCGGCAAATGAACGCCCGCGGTGTCGACGGTCGATCCGTCGACCGCCCTGGAGGTCCGCAATGAGCGGGCTTCGGTCGAAGCGCTGCGTCGGATGTAGGTCTGTCGAAGGCCGGCGTCGTTGTCCAATGGGCCAAGACGGCCCAGGCCGTACCTCGCCCGGGGCGACGCCGCGGCTTCAGGTCCATGTCCTCGAAGGGACGTCACGGTTCTGTTGACCGAACCCAAGGTGCCAATGAGGTTGCGAGCGCCGCACTGGTGCCTTCGCACGCCTCTCCCACATGTCGAAGCAAGACAGCGCCCGGCGGGAGCGGACATGCACACCACTACCCACCGCATCGCCGTCGACGGCGTCCACTTCCACGTCCGGGTGACCGGCGAGGGCACGCCGCTCGTGCTGCTGCACGGCTTTCCCGACACGGGTGAGGTGTGGCGCCACCAAGTCGGACCGCTCGCCGAGCTGGGCCGAACGGTCATCGTCCCCGATCTCCGGGGTTGCGGTGCGACCGACGCGCCCCATCAGGTAGAGCGCTACCGGCTCGACCGACTGGTCGCCGACGTCCTCGCCATCGTCGACGCACTCGTCCCGCCCGGATCGGCCTTCGACCTCGTTGGCCACGACTGGGGTGCGGCCGTCGGCTGGCACGTTTGCGCGGTTGGGCCGGAGCGGGTCCGCCGCTTCGCCGCCCTTTCCGTGGGCCATCCCGAAGCCTATCGCCGCGCCGGCGCCGAGCAGAGGCGCAAGGGCTGGTATCTCTTCCTCTTCATCGTGCCTTGGGTCGCCGAGGCGTCCCTCGGCGCTCGGCGTTTCCATGCCCTGACCGTCAACGCGCCGACCGCAGAGGATGCCGCGCGGTGGCGCCGCGATCTAGCACGGCCGGGTCGGTTGACGGCCGGGCTCAACTGGTATCGCGCGAACCTGACTCGCGCGGCTGTGCGCTTCAGGCTGCCGACGATCACGGTCCCGACCTTGGGCATCTACAGCAGCGGTGACGTGGCCCTGGCCGAAGACCAGATGACGGGCTCCAGCGCATTCGTGGACGCGCCGTGGCGCTACGAGCGGCTGGATGGGGTCGGCCACTGGCTGCAGATCGAAGCGGCCGGCCCGGTCAACGCGTTGCTGGTCGACTGGTTCGGTGCCGCCGACGAGCGCGAAGGGCGGTAGGCGGCGCCCGGACCAGCGCTTACCATCGGCGAACATCCGCCGACGTCGCCTCACGGATGTTCGCTACCGGCACCGAACGCACCGGAGCCCTGTCCGTTGGAGACCGCTCGTGTTCCATGACCCTGGCCGTGCCCGGCGCGCCACCGAAGGCATGGTCGACTACGACGACAATTCGGGCGCGCAGCGGCAGCTCGTCGGCCATCACACACCTCGGATTCGGGGGCTGGTCGACCGGCTCGGCCGGATCGATCCGGAACTGAGGATCGTCGACTATGGCTGTGGTCCGGGCACGAGCGCCATCGAGGCGGTACGGCCGGCCGTCGAGGCCTATCGCGCCAACGTGCCGGAGGGCCGTATCGCCGTCTGTCATGCCGACCAGCCGGGCAACGACTGGAACGCGTTGTTCGCGTTGGCGACCGGCCCCGCTGGCTACCATGCCGGCGATGCAGGGGTGCGGACCGAAGCGGCGATCGGCTCGTTCTACCAGCAAATGGTCGCGCCGGGCTCGGTGGCGCTCGGTACCAGCTTCGCCGCCAGCCACTGGCTGAGCCGAGCAGTTCGCCTCCACGCGCCTGGAACCTTGTGGTTCGCCGACCTCGTGGGTGACGCGCGGGTCACGTTGGCGGCCCAGGCCCGACAGGATTGGATCACCTTCCTCCGTTGCCGCGCGGTGGAACTGCGCCCCGGTGGCTACCTGCTCGTCTCGAAGCTCGGATCGGTCGCCGATCCGGCCGAGCGCAACGGCGTTGCCGCATCCGGCCGCGGCGTTTACCGCGCGCTGCAGCACGTCGCCGAGGCGATGGCGGAGGATGGCCTGATCGACCGTCCCATCCTCGACCGCTTCGTCTTCGGCCTATGGTTCATGACCGTCGACGAAGCTCGCGAGCCGTTGGCCGCCGACCCCGTCTTGGCCGAGGTCTTCACGATCGAAGAACTGGCAATCGAGCGAGGGGTAGCAAGACAGGCGGACGTCTTCGCCGACGCCGTCGCCGATCCGGTAACCTATGCAAGGCTCTATGTCGGTTTCATCCGCGGCTTTGCCGATTCGACCCTGAGGACCGAGCTGCTGGGCCCGTCAGCTGCCGACGAGGCCGCGACGGCGCGGTTGGCGGACGAGTTCTACCGGCGCCTCGACGTCCTCTACCGCCAGGATCGAGACGCCTACGCCTGCGAGCTGTGGCCGTTGACGGTGGTGTTGCGGCGAACGTGACCTCCGCGGCGACCGGCACGGAAGGGTGGCCGGTTCCGCGAACGCGGCCTCAGTTGACGCGCGTCCAATGCTGGCCGCGGCAGAGAATGCCGACGCAGCCTTCGACGTCGAGGATGTCGCCCTGCAGCGTCATTTTCGAGCTGTAGGTCTTGCCGTTCTCGGGGTCCCAGATCTTTCCGTCGGAGAAGTTGCCGGCGCCGTCCGACTGCATGTCCATGATGATCGCCTTGCCCAAGTCGGCGTAGGTTTCGTCTTCGCCTTGGACGGTGAAGGCTCTCGTGATCGTGCCGCACGTCAAAGCAGCGTTGGCGGCGCAAGGTGCCATCGTCACCTGGAGATAGGCGCCCTGATCGTTGGACCCCGTTCGCCAGACGCCGTCGATGTCGCCGGCCGTCGCCGCCAGGGGTATCGTCACCAAAGCCAGCACCAGGCTCAGCGTCCGCATCGTCCGTTTTCCTCCTGCGCGTTGCGGCGATCGAGCTAGCCCGAATGCCGATCTCGCGCCAGGGTCGTCGCAGTCACCGCGTCTCTGTGACCTTTTCGAGGTTCGGTGGCGCGTCGGGCGTACGGCCGCGGGCGCGGCTGAGGCGGTCGGCGAAGACGTAGAAGGCGGTGATGTCGACCAGCGGACCGAGGCTGGGATGTGGTGCGTCGGCCGTCGGCAGGAATGCACCTGCGGCGAGGGGTCGGGGCGCGGCCACCAAGAGCCTGTCGCTCAGACCCGCCAGCGCCCGGACCGCAGCCTCGTCGGCGCTTGGCGGCAGGTCCGTCGAGGCGAACATCAGCACGGGCGAGTGGGCGCCGATGAGCGCCTTCGGTCCGTGCATGATCTCGGCACCGCTCACCGCCTCGCCGTGGATCCCGCAGGTCTCCTTCAGCTTCAATGCGGCCTCGCGCGCGGTGACGTGGGCCAGCCCGCGTCCGACGACGAACAAGCTCGGTCCAGCCTCGAGCGGCGCCATGGCAGCATGCCAATCGGCGCTGATCGCTTCGTCCAGCGCGGCCGGCAGCCGGGAGAACGAGCGGCGCAGCCCATCGTCGCTGGTCAACTCGGCGACCAAGCGCACCACTTGCAGCAGGCTGAGCACGAAGGATTTGGTAGCAGCCACCGAGCGTTCGGTGCCGGCATCGGCTTCGAGCACCAGTTCGGCTGCCTTCGCCAGCGGGCTCGCACCGTCGTTGACGATGGCGACGGTAAGGGCGCCCTTGGCCCGCGCCGCTTGCATTGGCTCGACCACGTCTGGACTGCGCCCGCTTTGTGAGATCGCCAGCACCAGATGCCGCTCGAACTGCAAGGGGGCGTCGGCCAGAGTCACCAGCGACGGCGGCAGGCTGGCGCCGATCAGGCCCGTGGTCGTGGCAACCAGGCGCAGTGCGTAGTCGGCGGCATGGTCGGAGGTACCGCGGGCCACGGTACAGAAGCCTTCTGGCGCGAATGCCGCAATGCGCTTGGCGATCGCGGCGATCGCCGGCTCTTGCCGACCGAGTGCATGCTCGACGAGGGCGGGAATGGCCTGCGTCTCCTGCAGCATCAGCGAGTCCATCAACGCACGTCCTCTCCCGCCACCAGCACCCGGCGTACCTGCAACGCATCGTCGAGGATCACGAGGTCGGCGCGCATCGCCGGTGCGATCCATCCCCGATCGCCGAGGCCCAGCCATTGCGCTGGCAGAGTCGACAACCGCGTCGCCGCGTCGTCCAGCGCGAGACCGATGGCCACGAGATTGCGCAGGGCTTGATCCATGGTCAGCGCTGAGCCGGCCAGCGTGCCGTCCTCCAGCCGCATGGCGCCTTTCGCCTTGTGGGCCGTGTAGCGCCCCAGCGGATAGGCACCGTCGGGCATCCCGGCGCCGGCGGTCGCGTCGGTGATGCCATAGAGCTTCGGGATGGCCCGCCGCGCCGCGTGGATCGCCGTCGCTTCGACGTGAATCAAATCGGGGATCACTTCGGCCCACTCGGCGAAGGCGAGGGCAGCACCGGCCGCACCGGGTGCCCGGTGATCGAGCGCCGTCATCGCGTTGAAGAGGTGGGTCACGCCCATACCCGCTTCCAACGCCGTGCGGGCCTCGTCATGGCGGCAGAGCGTGTGCCCCAATTGCGCGCGCGCGCCGTGCGCGTTCAGGATGGTGCGGAGCGCACCCTCGACATCGACCTCGGGTGCCAGGGTCATGACCCGCACGAGGTTCGTCGCGCACCAGCGCTCCAGTAGGGCCGGCTCCGCGGGCCGGGCATAGGGTGGTTGGGCGCCGAGCTTGTCTGGATTGAGGAACGGTCCCTCCAGGTGGACGCCCAGGAGTGCCGCTTCGCCGCTCTCGCGGCGCGCCTCGACCATAGCTGCGGCAGCAAGCACGTCGTCGATCTCCTCCACTGGCGCGGTCACCGTGGTCGCCAGGAGGCTCGTGGTGCCGTGGCGAGCGTGGGTCCGCAACGTCGTGCGGATGGCGTCTGCCCCAGCCATGACGTCTGCCCCCCCGCCACCATGGACGTGGAGGTCGACGAAGCCGGGTATGACGAACGGCGGCTCGGGCAAGCCGGTCGGCGTGCCTTCGACACTGCGGATCAGCCGCTCGTGGTTCAGCCGGCCGCGCCGCCAGCCGGCGGCGGTCAGGATCGTGCCGTCGATGCTCGGCATCAGGCCAGCTCCGTGATGAAGTCCCAACGGTCGCCCCGATACTCGGAGCGGGTGTACTCGATCGGTCGGCCGTCGGCGTGATAGCCGACCCGGATGATGAGCAGGCCCGGGCTACCAGGCGCCACCTCCAACCATTCCGCTGCGCGCCCCAGGAGTCCGATCGCGGCCAACCGCTGCACGGCGCGGACCGGTCTGGCTTGGCGACGATCGAGGGCGGCGTAGAGCGACTCGTCGACCACCAGCGGGTCGGGGAGCACGTCGGGCACGAGTGCAGCGCGCTCGATGGCGAGCGGTGTTCCGTCGGCGCGCCGCAGCCGGGCGAGGCGAGTCACGCCTTGGCCGGGCTTGAGGCCGAGCCCGATCGCTTCCTCCGGACTGGCGATGCCGGTCCCACGGTCCAGCCACTCGGAGGTCGGCGCCATACCGCGGGCGCGGACGTCCTCGCTGAAGCTGGTCAAGACCGACAGTGGTTGGCGGACGCGTTCGGTCACGAACGTGCCGGCGCCTTGGCGCGCTTCGATCAACCCATCCGCGGTCAGTTGCTCCAACGCGCGGCGCACCGTGACCCGCGAGACGTTGTAATCGCTGCCGATCCGTCGCTCCGGCGGCAGAGCTTCGCCAGGGCGCCATTCGGCGCGGCGAATGCGCTCACCGAGATCGGCCGCCAACCGCAAGTAGCGTGGTTGGGTGATCGTGCCGGTGGCCGTCATCGCAGTACGCGCTTGCGAAGGCGGATGGTCGCGCCATCCAGCGCCGTGCCGCGCGCGGCCACCAACCGCCGCCGGACGTCGGGTGCCAGGTGAGGGGACAGCGCCGCCGCCATGCCGCCCACCACGGCCACCGCCGACGCCGGGTCATTGCCGTCGAGGCCGTGGACGGCGAGGTCGACCGCCGCTCCCGCCTGCACGATGATCGCCTGTGCGGCAGGATCGCCAGCACGGTCGGCTTCGACCACGGTCGGCGCAAGGCTGGCATAGCTGCTGGACGTGGCGGCTCGCAGCCACTCGCGCAGCCGTTCGTCGGCAACGGCGTCATCGCCGAGATCGAGTGTGGCCGCCAACGCCTCGACCAAGAGGCCATCCGCACGGCGCCGGCCATCTCGATGACGCAACAGTTCGCGGATCGCCTGCACGCCGATCCAAGCACCGCTGCCCTCGTCGCCGGCCGGCAGTCCCCAGCCGTCGACCATGGCGACCCGTCCGTCGGCATGAGCGCGGAGCGCCACCGTGCCGGTGCCGACGGCCACGACGGTGCCGGGCTCGCCAGCTAGGGCGCCGGTCAGCGCCGCTTCGCCATCGCCGATGAGTTCGACGTCCAACGGCAGCGCCGCTGGCTTCGTGGCGACGAAGTCGGCTCTTGGGGTGGCGGCGAGGCTGCCGGCGATTGCCGCCACGGTTGCTAGCGGTTGTGCGGGCAGATCGCGACATGACAAGTCGATGGTTGCGAGCGCTCGATCGAGCGCGGCCGTGATCGCGGCCCAGGCCGGCGCCGCACCGAAACTCAGATTGGCCGGCCCGCCTCGGCCTTCAGCCAAGGGCGTGCCGTCGGCGGCGATCAGACGGAGCCGAGTCTGGCTGCCGCCGCCGTCGATGGCGATGCCGAGCAAGGCAGGAACGGCCATGGCGCACTCCGTCATCCACGAGGGGTCGTATCACGACCCGATTGGTATGCAAAGTGGCCTTGCCGATCTACTCCCGAAAGGCATTTTGGTATTGTATTGGTATCGTTATCGGTGTAGTGCCCAACCTCGTGAACCGCGCCGGCCGGCAGCGGTCTGGAGGAACCAACGATTGGGCACCGAGGACGTCAGTCCGCGCTATCGCGACATCGACCTGTGGCCGCCGGCCGACGTGGTCGACGCCATCGTCGACGCGCAGCTTGCCGCGGTTGCAGCCGTGCGAGCTGTGGGGCCAGCGATCGGTGACGCGGTGGCGGCTGCCGTCGCCAGGCTCGGGGCAGGCGAGGGGCGCCTCGTCTATGTCGGGGCCGGTGCGTCCGGACGGTTGGCGGTGCAGGACGGCGTCGAACTCCCTCCGACCTACGGTTGGCCGCACGAGCGCCTCATGTACCTGATGGCCGGTGGTGACACCGCACTGGTGCGCTCGGTCGAAGGCGCCGAGGACGATACCGCTGCCCCGGGCGAAGCGTTCGAGCGCGCCGGCGTCGGGTCAGCCGACGTGGTCGTCGCCGTTGCCGCTTCCGGACGTACGCCCTACGCGGTGGCCGCCGTCGACGCCGCGCGCCGGCTGGGTGCGCTGACCGTAGCCTTGGCCAACAACGCCGCTTCGCCGCTGCTCGCCAGCGCTGACCACCCGATCCTGCTCCAGACCGGACCGGAGGTCGTTGCCGGCTCGACGCGGATGGCTGCGGGCACCGCCCAAAAGGTAGCTCTCAACGCGTTTTCGACGGCGCTCATGGTCGGCCTGAACCGGACGTGGTCGAACCTGATGGTCGACGTGGCCGCGAGCAACGCCAAGCTCGACCGTCGGCGGGTCCGTCTGTTGCAACGGATCGTTCCGGTCGACGACGACCGGGCGAGCGCCTTGCTCCAGGCGGCCGGCGGGCACGTCAAAACGGCAGCGTTGCTGGCCGCGGGAGACGATGCGGAAAGCGCGGCGGCGCGGTTGCATCGCCATGGCGGCAACCTGCGGCGCGCGCTTGCCGAATGTCCGCTCACGATCTGAACCAACGAACCTCACGGGGAGGACGACCATGTCCCGCTTGCTGCTGACCACGACCGCTATGGGTCTGTGCGTGCTGATGACGGCCACCGCCACGGCTCAGAATGCGCAGATCAGCATCGAGAGTTGGCGGGCCGAAGATCAGGCGATCTGGGACAGCGTCATCCTACCTGCGTTCCACGCCCAGCATCCCGACATCGAGGTGGTGTTCGCGCCGACGGCACCTGCGGAGTACAACGCGGCGTTGAACGCCCGGCTCGACGGCGGCACCGCCGGCGACCTCATCACCTGCCGCCCGTTCGATGCGTCCGTGGCGCTGTTCCAACGCGGGCATCTGGCAGACATCGCCGACCTCGAAGGGCTCGAAAACTTCTCGGACGTCGCCAAGGCAGCTTGGAGCACGGACGATGCCGCCAGTGTGTTTTGCGTTCCAGTCGCCGCGGTCATCCATGGCTTCATGTACAACAAGGACGCGTTCGCCGAACTCGGGCTCGAGGTGCCGACCACCGAGGCCGAGTTCTTCGCCGTGCTCGATACGATCCTCGAAGACGGCACCTACACCCCGCTGGCCATGGGAACCGCCGACCAGTGGGAGGCGGCGACCATGGGCTACACCAACATCGGTCCGGCGTACTGGGGCGGCGAGGCGGGCCGCCAGGGCCTGATCGACGGTTCCAAGGCGTTCACCGATCCAGAGTTCGTCGTCCCGTTCGAGGCGATGGCGCGCTGGGCGCCGTATCTGGGCCGGGGCTTCCAGGCGCAGACCTATTCCGACAGCCAGAACCTGTTCACCTTGGGCCGCGCCGTGATCTACCCGACCGGGTCATGGGAGATCACTGGCTTCGGCGAGCAGGCGTTCTTCGATCTTGGCGCCTTTCCGCCGCCGGTGCCTGAGGCCGGCGCACCTTGTGTCATCTCGGACCACACCGACATGGGCATCGGCCTCAACCCTGCGAGCCCGAACGCCGATGCCGCGCGGACGTTCCTCGAGTGGGTGGCCAGTCCCGAGTTTGCCAGCCTCTACACCAATGCGTTGCCAGGCTTTTTCTCGCTGTCCGACGCCAGCTTCGAGGTCGAAAACCCGTTGGCGGCGGAGTTCATCGGCTGGCGCGACGAGTGCGAGAGCACGATCCGTGTAGCTCACCAGATCCTCAGCCGCGGCGAGCCGAACACGTGGAACACCATGTGGGGCGCCTCTGCCAACGTCATCAACGGAACGACCGAGCCGGCTGCAGCGGCCGAACAACTCCAGGAGGGTCTCGCCGCCTGGTATCCGCCGCACCAGCAATAAGGGCGCTAGCGTGCCAGCGTCGGCGCCATCTGCGGCCGGGCTAGCCCGGCCGCCCGGGCGGCCGCGACCGCGGTTGCACATCGCCGTTTTCTTGGGACCGGCGGTCCTGATCTACACCGTCTTCGCGATCTACCCGCTCTTGGAGAGCTTGCGGCTTTCGCTGTTTGCCGGTCAGCCGGACGGTACCGCCATCTTCGTCGGCCTCGCCAATTACGCCAAACTGTTCTTCGACCCGAACTGGGCTGGCGCCTTCGCCAATGCGTTCTGGAACAACGTGGTGTTGTTCCTCATCCACATGGCCGTACAAAACCCGATCGGGCTGTTGCTAGCGGCGTTGTTGAGCTTGCCGAGGGTCCGATTTGCCGCCGCCTACCGCACGCTGATCTTCACGCCGACTTTGCTGTCGGTCGTGATCGTCGGGTTCGTCTGGCAGCTCATCTTGAGCCCCTTGTGGGGCGTCGCTGAAGGTATGTTGGCCGCGATCGGTCTTGGCTTTCTCTACCAGCCGTGGCTCGGTCTGGAGAGTTCGGCGCTCGTCACCGTCTCGTTGATCTCGGTTTGGCAGTATGTCGGCATCCCGATGATGCTGATCTACGCGGCCCTCCTCGGCATTCCCGACGAGCTGATCGAAGCCGCCAGGATCGACGGTCTCAAGGGCTGGGCGATCTTCTGGAAGGTCAAGCTGCCCTTGATCCTGCCGACCCTCGGCGTCGTCGCCATCCTCACCTTCATCGGCAACTTCACGGCGTCGTTCGACCTCATCTACACGACGCAAGGTGCTTTGGCCGGGCCGAACTTCTCGACCGACGTGATGGGCACGTTGCTTTTTCGGACGTTTTTCGGCCACCAACTGCAACTCGGCGATCCGTACATGGGTGCGACCGTCGCCTCGATGCTGTTTTTCGTCATCCTGGTCGGCGTAGCGGTCTACCTGGTGGGTGTGCAGCGTCGCCTGCACCGCTACGAGCTGTGAGGAGGCGGTTGTGAGCCCGGGGCAAAGCCGCCGTTCCCTGGCACTGGTCCATCTGGTGTTGGCTGGGTACACCGTCGTTGCGCTGTTCCCGGTCTTGCTGGTGGTCATCAACTCGTTGAAGACCCGCCGCGCGATCTTCACCGAGCCGCTCGGCCTGCCGTTCGGTGCAGCGTTCGATCTGGTCGGCTACCAGACCGTGCTGGCCCAAGGCGATTTTGCCAACTACTACGCCAATAGCTTGATCGTCACGGTGGTGGCGCTCGGCCTCATCCTGCTGCTGGGTGCGGCGGCGGCTCACGCTTTGGCCGAGTACCGTTTTAGACTGAACACATTCTTCGCCATCTACTTGATCATCGGGATCATGGTGCCGATCCGGCTCGGTACCGTGGCTATCCTGGAGTTGATGGTCGAGCTGTCGCTGGTGAACACGCTGCTCGCGTTGATCCTCGTCTACACGGCGCAGGGGTTGCCGATCGCGGTGTTCATCTTCACAGAATTCATGCGCAGTCTGTCGCGCGACATCAAAGACAGCGCGCGGATGGATGGCCTCAGCGAGTACCGCATCTTCCTGGAGGTGGTGCTGCCACTCATCCGGCCCGTCATCGCCACGGTCGCCGTGTTCTCGATGATCCCGATCTGGAACGACCTTTGGTTCCCTTTGATCCTCGCACCTGGCGAGGCGACCAAGACCGTCACCCTCGGCGTTCAGCAGTTCATCGGCCAATACACCGTCAACTGGAACGCGGTACTCGCCGCGTTGACCATCGCCATCCTGCCGGTGCTGGCGCTCTATGCGCTGTTCTCCCGCCAGCTCATCCGCGGCATCACCGCCGGTGCGGTGAAGTAGCGCCGACGTAGAGAGGAGCGATCCCCATGGCACGCCTGGAACTCGACGGCGTCGTCAAGCACTACGGGCGCACCGAAGTCATCCGCGGTGTCGACCTGACGGTCGAAGACGGAGCGTTCTGCGTGTTCGTCGGCCCCTCGGGTTGCGGCAAGTCGACACTGCTGCGGATGATTGCCGGGCTCGAGGACATCACCGACGGCGAGGCGCTGATCGACGGCGAGCGGATCAACGAGCGGGGCCCGGCCGACCGTGGTCTCGCCATGGTGTTCCAGACCTACGCGCTCTACCCGCACAAGACGGTCTACGGGAACATGGCGTTCGCGCTGCGTCATGCCGGAGTCGCAAAGGCGGTCATCGACCGTCAGGTGCGGGACGCCGCCGCCATCCTCGGCCTCGACGGTCTGTTGGAGCGCTACCCGCGGCAGCTCTCGGGCGGCCAGCGCCAACGCGTCGCCATCGGCCGGGCGATCGTCCGCAATCCGCGGATCTTCCTGTTCGACGAGCCGCTGTCGAACCTCGATGCGGCGCTTCGTGTCCAGATGCGCGTGGAGATCCTGCGCCTGCACCAACGCCTCGGCACGACGATGATTTACGTGACCCACGACCAGGTCGAGGCGATGACTTTGGCGGACAAGATCGTCGTGCTGAACGGCGGCCGCATCGAGCAGGTCGGCGCGCCGATGCAGCTCTATCAGCATCCGGCCAATCTGTTCGTCGCGCGGTTCATCGGGTCGCCGACGATGAACGTCCTGCCGGTGACGCCCGTCGGGCTGGAAGGTGGTGTGGCGCGGGTGCGGACCGCTGCCGGGACCGCCGTCGAGGTGCCGGTGGCAGAAGCGGTCACAGCCGAGAACAC
Source organism: Pseudomonadota bacterium (assembly GCA_039818825.1). GTDB lineage: Bacteria > Pseudomonadota > Alphaproteobacteria > Geminicoccales > Geminicoccaceae > JBCBTD01. Next base: position 28,201 of record JBCBTD010000004.1, on the reverse strand, counting down.
CCAGTTCGGGGTTCGCCCGGAGCAGTTGCGCGTACTCGACGCCGATGTGGACGGAGACGGTGTGTTCCGCGGCGTGGCTCAGGTGGTCGAGCGCCTTGGTGGCGAGACGCTGCTCCACGTTGCCCTCGGCGACGACGCCATCATCGTGGTCAAGGCGGCGGGCGGCTCGGCCCATCGGGTGGGCGACCCGGTCGTGGTCGCACCCGAAGACGGGGCCGGTCACCTCTTCGATGGCACCGGACGCTGTGTGGACCGCCTGATGCCGGCGGCTAGGGCGTGAGGCGCGGCGTTCCCGCGCCACGCTGTCCTCACCAATTGCTGCAGGCCGAGAGCCAGCGACGATAGCTCGCCGGCGTGTCGAGATTGCCGTGCCGTGCGCTGGTCTGGCGTTCCAACTCCCGGCCGACCGCGTCGGTCGCCTCGGCCAGCCACTTTCCGAGCATCGTATCAGCCGTGTCCGCCGCCAAGGTGCGCCCGCCGATGCCGGTGAGCCGGTCGGCGAGGAGCGCGCGCGCCGTCGGCTGCAGGCTCCGGAAACCGTCGCGGTTGTAGCGGACGTGCTCGTCTTCGTGGGCACGTATCTGCCGGTCTTGGCACGATCCCGGTCGGTAGCGACGATCGATGCGCACTTCCTGGAGCAGGGTGATTTCGGCCTGAACCGAGGTTACGGTCAAACAGCCGTCGCCGACCGTCGTCGCGTCCATCGATGCTTCGCCCTTGAGCCGCCAAACCGTCATGCCGAGCACCCGACCGGCGACCCGGTGGCGGCTGCTGGACCGCCAGCCTCTTGCCAAGCGTTCGGACGAGACCCGGCGAAGCGTCGTGGGCCCGACCCGGGTAACCACCTCCAAGGCGGGTGGCTCGGTGACCGGCTGTCCGCAAGGTGCAGCCGTCGTATCACTCGCGCCGACGACCATGAGCATCCCGACGACGACGGCCACCCGCTGCCTGGCGCCCAAGCTGGCCACATCGGTCACCACCCGGTCGAGCCGAAGCGGTGGAGCAGACGAGGCGGTCGGCTGGCTGGACGCATCGATCAACTCCTGCATGAAGACCGAGGATGGCAGTGGACCTCACCTCGTTGCGGGCGGCAAGGTTCGCCAGGCGCGTGACCAATGCCGTCGACCCTTCGGCGTCACGTCAGCGCCGATGGCGCGCCAGGTGGAACGGCGTGCGCGCCGGCCGCAACTTGTGGACGAAGTGGTAACGGGCGACATGGTAGCTACTGTCGAAGCCGAAGAAGTTCAGGCCCATCCGTTCCAGCTCGTCTCGGCGATAAGCGGCGAGCGGCTTCTTGGACTCGTCGTCGGCGCGGGCCTTGGCCTTCGCGGCCAAGAGCCGCGGTAGGGCCGTGTCACCGGCGAGGCTCAGTGCTCGCTCCTCGACGGCGCGGTCGGCGGCGTCACGATCGGCAGGCAGGCGTTCGTCGACCAGGCCGATGCGTAGCGCAGCGTCGACGCCCAATGGCCGCCTCGTCCCCATCATCGCTTCGCCGACTTCAGGCGCCATGCGGCGTGGCAGGAGATACGTCCAGAGCTCGGAACCGAACAGGTTGCCCATGTTCTTGTAGTGGGGATTGAGCACCACGCCGTCGCGCGCCAGCACCTGATCCGCGGCGATCGCCAGGAACGCGCCGCCGGCACCGGCATTGCCGCGCAGCGCCGCGACGATCAGCTTGTCGGTCGTGCCGACGATGGCTTCAACGAGGTCGTCGATCGCGTTGATGTTGGCCCAGCTTTCCTCGGCAGGGCTGGTGGCCGCCTCGATCGTCATCAGGTTCATGCCGTTCGACCAGAACTCGCGACCGCCTTCGAGGACCAGCACGGTCGTCGGCCGCCGCCGCGCTTGCTGGTAGGCCCAGAGCAACCTTCGGCAATCCACCGTGCTCATGGCGCCGTTGTAGAAGTCGAACGCCAGAAAGCCGACGTCACCGGACTCGCGGTAACGGATGTCCGCCGCACCGCCTTGCTCCGGCAGGGACCGGCCGCGCTCGCCCAGGAATACCACCGCCGGCAGCTTGAACGTCGGCGCTTCGGCGGTCACCGGCACCGGGCGGACATGGCCGATCCAAACGGCACCGTCGATCGTGGCGAGGCAAACGGCGCCATGACGCTTTGCCAGGAGCGTCCCCGGCTGGCCGCGCAGGGCGGGCTCGGCCTGGGCGTCGAACAGGAACGCCGCCTCGCCCAGCACGTCGGATCGCACACCCGGCTGGCCGTCGGCGGCGCGCAGCTTGGCGAGCACGAGGCCGGTCGCGTCACGCTGCCAGTCGATCGCGCGTTCCACTTGGGTCACGGCCGGTCGGAACGCCCCAGGCGGTGCGCCTGCCGGCGCGGCCTCGCCGGCGTCGAACTTGGCGAGCGCTTCGGTGATGCAGGCAACGGCGGCGTCGGTGACCTCGCTCCGATAGAGGCTGCTCTTGGTCGTGTCTCGCATCGGGAAGCGGCGGAAGGCCCACACTGGGCCGGCGTCCAGGTCCGCCGTTGCCTGAAGCAACGTCACGCCCCAATCGCTTGCACCGTCCAGGATCGCGCGGTCCAGCGCCGCCGGTCCCCTGTCGCCGGGTGGCCCGGGGTGAACGATCAGAGTGGGTACCGTCTGCCACACCGCCTCCGGGAGTCGGCGGGTCAAGTAGGTGGCGATGACGAGGTCGGGCGCGAACAACATGACGGCTTCGGTGGTCACGCCGTCGTTGACGTCCAATTCGACACTGACCTCGTGGCCGCGCTCTTCGAGCTCGACCATGACCCGCTGTGTCAGGCCGTTGAAGGCGCGACAGAGCAAGAGGATGCGCACGAGTTCAACAGATCCTGGGCAGCTGCTCGCCGGCCAGCCAGTCGACGACGCGGCGGCCGCCGAACGAGGTGACCAGCTCGACGAGCCCGGCCGGGTCGTCGCTGACGGTGCCGATCCGCGCCGCATCGACACCCTGGGGGTGCGCCCGCATCACCTGCACCAAACGATCTGCGTCGTCATCTGGGCAGAAGGCGACGAGCTTGCCTTCGTTGGCAACGTAGAGCGGATCGAGACCGAGGAGTTCGCAGGCACCGCGAACTTCGGGGCGAATCGGCATGCCGTTCTCTTCGAGGACCACGCCGAGGCGCCGCTGGGCCGTGATCTCGTTCAAGGTGGCGGCGAGCCCGCCCCTAGTCGGATCGCGCATGCACCGGATGTTCGGAGCAGCGTCCAGCATCGCTGCGACGAGGCCGTGGAGCGGTGCCGAGTCCGAGCGGATCTCCGTGGTGAAGGCTAGGCCACTGCGTTTCGACATGATCGCGACGCCATGGTCGCCGAGCGTGCCGCTGACCACCACCGCGTCGCCCGGCTCGATCCGTTCGATCCCGAGGCGCACGACGTCCGGCACCACTCCAAGCCCAGTGGTGGTGATGAAAACACCGTCGCCCTTGCCCCGTTCGACGACCTTCGTGTCGCCCGTGACGATGCCGACGCCGGCCTCGTTGGCGGCGGCGGCCATCGACGCCACCAAGCGCTCCAGATCGGCGAGAGGAAAGCCTTCCTCGAGGATGAAGCCCGCCGAGACGTGGAGCGGGCGGGCGCCACCGACGGCGAGGTCGTTGACCGTGCCGTAGACGGCGAGCGAGCCGATGTCGCCGCCCGGGAAGAACAACGGCGAGACGACGAAGCCGTCGGTCGTCATCGCCAAGCGGCCGGGTGGCGGGGTGAACACGGCCTGATCCTCGCCGCGCGCCAGGAGGTCGTTGGCGAACGCGCGTTTGAAGGTTCGGTCGATCAGGTCGGCCATCACCCGCCCGCCGGCGCCATGGGCCAACTCGACCCTCTCGCCGGACGAAGTCATGCCGAGCGGCGCGCCGTTTCATGACGCCGGTACGCGTAGTAGGCGGCGCAGGCGCCCTCGGCAGAGACCATGCACGAGCCGATCGGGCTCTCCGGCGTGCAGACGTTGCCGAAGAGCTTGCAGTCCAGCGGCTTGGCCGCGCCGCGCAAGATCTGTGGGCACTTGCACTCCCGGTTCTCGCGGGCGGTTCGGTACTCGGGCTGAAACTTCACCTCGGCATCGAAGGCGGCGTAGGCGTCCTTGATCCGGAGCGCGCTATAGGGAATCGGGCCAAGCCCGCGCCATTCGAACAGCCGCCGCAACTCGAACAGCTCGGCGACGAGGCCCTTGGCTTTGGCGTTGCCGAAGCGCGTCACGGCACGGGTGTATTGGTTTTCGACCTCGGCGCGACCGTCGTTGAGCTGGCGGACGAGCATCAGGATCGACTGCAGCACGTCGAGCGGCTCGAAGCCGGCGATGACCACGGGTTTGCGGTACTCCGCGGCGAAGAACTCGTAAGGCTGGCTGCCGATCACCAAGGAGACGTGCGCTGGCCCCAAGAAGCCGTCGATGCCGACGGCGCCGATGTCGCGGACGTCCGGGCTCTCCAGGATGTTGGTGATGGCTGCCGGCGTCAGCACGTGGTTGCAGAACACGCTGAAGTTGGTGAGCCCGCGATCGATGGCGTGGCGTAGCGCCACCGCGGTCGGCGGGGTCGTCGTCTCGAAGCCGATGGCGAAGAACACCACCTCGCGGTCCGGGTTGTCCTTGGCCAAGGCGAGGGCGTCGGCGGCCGAATAGACCATGCGCACGTCGGCGCCCTCGGCCTTCGCCTTGAACAGCGAACGGCGCCTGGACCCTGGGACCCGCAGCATGTCGCCGTAGGAGCAGAGGATCACCTCGGGTCGCATCGCCAAATCGATGGCCATGTCGAGGCGACCCATCGGCAGCACGCAAACCGGGCAGCCCGGGCCGTGCACCATCTCGACGTTGGCCGGCAGCAGGTCCTGGACGCCGTAGCGGAAGATGGCGTGGGTGTGGCCGCCGCAAAACTCCATCAGCCGGTAGCGGCGCGTCGGATCGGCCTCCGCCTCGATTTGGGCGCGGACGGATTTGGCGAGCCGCCCGTCACGGAACTCGTCGATGTACTTCAAGCCCCGACCTCCGTCAGCTCGTCGCGGGCTTCGGCCTGCAGCTCCAGGAGCGCCAACGTCTGCTCGGCCTCGGCGGCGTCGATACGCCCGAGCGCGAAGCCGACATGGATGACGAGGTACTCGTCGACCGCCACGTCGTCGACCAGCGCCGTTGAAACCTCCTTCTGGATGCCGCCCAAGTCCACGACACAGGTTTCGTCATCGATGATACGCGTGACACGCGCCGGGACCGCTAGGCACATCGGTCAGCTCTCCGCTCGTGTGAGGCCGGCCACCCAAGCCTGGCCGAGACTGAGCCCGCCGTCGCCCGGCGGCACCGACCGCGGTACGAGGACCGTGAGCCCCCGTGCGGCCAGCTGGCGCTCCAGACCCTCGCGGAGGACGCGGTTCAGCAGACAGCCGCCGCCGAGGGCGACCGTCCTGACCTCTCGTGCGGCCGCGCCACCGGCGAGCCAGTCGGTCAGCGCCTCGGTCAGCGTGCCGTGGAACAACTCGGCACCGCGCACGGCGTCGAGCGACAACATGCGCTCCAGCAAGGGGCGCAGATCGAGCTGGCCATCGGCGTCGATCTCGTAGAGGCCGGCATCGACGACCGGGGCGCGGACCAGCGCCTCCAGACGCATCGCCGCCTCGCCCTCGTAGGCGTTGACGAAGGCGACGCCGAGCAGCGCCGCCGCGGCGTCGAAGACCCGGCCCAAACTCGACGTGCGAGGGCAGGCGACGTCGCGCTCCAACATCGATCGGACGCCGGCGGCCAACGGCCATGCGGCCAGTCGCCCGTCGATCTCGTCGCCCCGTCCGAGTTCGTCGAGGACGGCCGCGGCCATCCGCCAGGGCTCACGCGCGGCGCGGTCGCCGCCCGGCTGGGCCAATGGCCGCAACCGCCCGAGCCGCTCGGATCGAGGGCCATCGAGGGCGAGCAGCTCACCGCCCCAGATCGTGCCGTCCGGACCATGGCCTAGGCCGTCGAGGGCGAGGCCGACCAGCGGGTCCCGGTGGCGATGCTCGGCAGCGACGGCGGCGAGGTGGGCGTGGTGGTGCTGGACGGCGACCATCGGCAGGCCGAGATCGCGCGCTGACGCCGGGATCACGTGGTCGGGGTGAAGATCGTGGGCGATCACGGTTGGCCGCAGGTCCAGGATCTGCAGCAAATGGCGGCAGGTCTCGTCCATGAACGTCCGGGTCGACGCCGCGTCGAGGTCGCCCAGGTGTTGCGAGAGGAATGCTTCGTCGCCGCGGACGGCGCAGAGGGTCGCCTTCAAGTGCCCCCCGAGCGCCAGCACCGACGGCAGCGGGCGGGCCAGTCGGAGCGCCGCCGGCACGTAGCCACGGGCACGGCGGACCATGACGCCGCCCTGCGCGTCGGGCTGTACGACGCTGTCGTCGGCGCGAACGACGATGGCGCGATCGTGGCCGAGGATGTGGTCGGCGATGCCAGCAAGACGGATACGGGCTTCGTCGTCGTCGATGACCAACGCTTCACCGGCAGGGTTGGCACTGGTCATCACCCAGGTGTCGGCCAGAGGTCGGTCGAGCCACGAGGTGCCGTCCGGCCGGCCCGCCGCCTCGTGGAACAGCAGATAGTGCAGCGGTGTGGCCGGCAACATCACGCCCAAGCTGGCAAGGTCGCCGGCGACGGCTGGGGCGATCGAAGCCGAGGAGCGTTTGTGCGCCAGCACGATCGGCCGTTCGCGCGACGTCAACAGTTCCAGCACGCCGTCGCCCAGATCGACGAGGTGTGCCGCCGACGCAGTATTGGCGACCATCACCGCCAACGGCTTGGCCTCGCGATGCTTGCGAGCGCGCAAGCGTTCGACGGCGGCCGCATTGGTTGCATCGCACGCCAGATGAAACCCGCCGAGGCCTTTGATCGCCACGATCTCGCCGGCACGCAGCGCCGCAACGGCCACTTCGACGTCGAGCGAGAGGCGCGGTCCACACGCAGGACACGCGATCGGCTGCGCGTGGAAACGTCGGTTGCGGGGATTGCCGTAGTCCCGCTTGCATTCCGGGCAGAGCGGGAACTCGGCCATCGACGTGCGCACGCGGTCGTACGGCAAGCCGTTGGTGAGGGTGTAGCGCGGACCGCAGTGCGTGCAGTTCAGGAGCGGATAGCGGTAGTGGCGGTCAGTCGGATCGAACAGCTCTTCGAGGCACGCATCGCAAACGGCGACGTCGGCGCCGATCATTGTCCGTGCCGCGCAGTCGTCGGCGCTTAGGACGATCTCGAACCCGGTCGTCCCGCCGCGTGCCAGCGGCGCCACGTCCAGCGCGTCGATGCGCGCGAGCGGCGGCGCCTCGCCGCGGATCGCTTCGACGAAGGCGGCAAGCCGACCGCCCTCGACTTCCATCACCACGCCTTCGCCGTCGTTTCGGACCCAGCCGGCCAGGCCGTGCCGTTCGGCCAGGGCGTGAACGAAGGGCCGGAAGCCGACGCCCTGGACCACGCCACGGACGCGGACCCGCATCCGCCCGCTGCCGCGGATGTCAGACGCGTTGGCCTGGGCTTCAACCGTCGCCATGGCGTCAGGCCGCGTCGGCGCCTGGTCGCGCGGCCTCTAGCCAGTCGGCCACGGCGGCGAGGCCGGCGCCGCTCTTGGCGCTGACCTCGATGCAGGCGATGCGCGGGTTCACCGTTCGCGCGTTCGCCCGTAGGGCCTCGATGTCGAAGTCGAGGTGCGGCAGCAGGTCGACCTTGTTGATCAGCAGGAGATCGGCGACGGCGAACATGTCAGGGTACTTGAGCGGCTTGTCTTCGCCCTCGGTCACCGAGGCGACGACGATCTTGCGTGCCTCGCCCAGATCGAACGCGGCCGGGCAGACCAGGTTGCCGACGTTCTCGACGAAGACCATGCCGTGCGGCGGGATGCCCAGCCGCTCCAAGGCATGTTCGATCATGTGGGCGTCGAGGTGGCATCCTTTGCCGGTGTTGACCTGAACCGCGACGACGCCGGTCGCGCGTATCCGTTCGGCATCGTTGGCGGTCGCCTGGTCGCCCTCGATCACGGCGAGTGGCACGCGGTCCGAGAGATGCCGGACGAGCGCCACCAGCAGCGACGTCTTGCCGGCACCGGGGCTCGACATCACGTTCAGCGCGAGACAGTTGGCCTCTTCGAGCCTCGCGCGGTTGCGCGCCGCGATGGCGTCGTTCTTCACTAGGAGGTCGATCTCCAGGGCGATCACCCGACCGGGCGCGGTGTCGCTGGGATCGTGATGATGGTGATGGTGGTGATCACCGTCGATGGTGACGGCGCCGGCGGCACAGCCGCAGGTGGTGCACATCAGTCGACCTCCAACTCCCTGACCGTCATCTCGTCACCGGCGATGACCGATAGACGGTGACCTCCGCAGGAAGGGCAGGCATCGGCGCGGGATTGGATAGTCACCGCGATGCCGCAGTCCCAGCAATGCGCCTGGCCAGCAGGGCGGCGAATGTCGAGCACCGCACCCTCGGCGACGGTTCCTTTCGTCACGACGTCGAAGCAGAAGGCCAGGGATTCCGGGTCGACGTGGCCGAGATCACCCAGCGCCAGCGTCACCTTGCGGACGCGGGCGAAGCCCTGCGCCTGCGCCTGCTCCTCCAATAGTTGGACGAGCCCCCGGCCAAGCGCCATTTCATGCATGGACCTGCGCCGCCGACGTCCGCCAGGGGACACACGGGTCCAGCGCGGCCATCAGCACGGCCAGGTCGCGCGCGCTGCCCGCCCATTGCTCCAGCAGCAGCGCCCCGAACCCGCCTTCGGTGAACAGCCGGTCCGTGGGGGTGGTCCATTCGATGGTCACGACGTCGCCGCACATGAAACCGACCTTGGTCGTCAATCGACCGCGGACGGTGTCGGCAGAGCCGACGCCGCTCCCTCGATCGACTGGCGGCAAGGCTGGCTCCGCCGCCACGTCTGCGGCTTCGGTGACCGCCGCGGCCAGCGCATCCGCTGTGATGTGCGGCATCGACCACGCCTCGTCGACGAGCGACTGCAGGCCGGCGCCGTCGTCGTCGATGACGGGCACCGGTCGTCCGCGGTGAGCGCCAATCAATCGATCGAAGGCGTCGCTGAGCTCGGCCATGGCCCCGGGCAAGGCGGCGACGTTCGGTGCCAAGGGCCCGCGGACACTCGCTACGCCCAGCGCATGGCGGGCGACGCGCGCCGCAGCCAGCACCGGGCGCGCCTCCTCGGGTTTGGCCGATTCGCCGCCGGCACCGGGCAGGTCGAGTGCCACTCGCCGCGCCATGACCTCTGCCTGCTCGATCACGAGGAGCAACATCCAGGTCACGCAGCGCGCACGTGTCATCACCGCGTTGGTCGCATCGACCACGGCTCTTGCCAGCGCGACGCGATGGGCGCTGCCGCACACCGCGTGCAACCGTCCGGTCAGGGCCTCCGCTTCGGCGATCGGCCGCCCCAGGAGCAAGGGCGCCAGGTTGGGCAGTGTGTAACGCACCCTGAAGCCGGGTGCGCTCCGGCGCGGCAGCAGTAGCAGAGTTCCTGTGTCAGCGTTCATGGTCGTCCCCAGTGAGGAACGCGCGGCGCCCGCGGGCGGGTGGCCGCAGCACGATCGTGAGCGATTCGCGGGCGACCGCGGACGCCGCTTCTTGGTCGGCGAACTCGGCCATGGGCGAGAACAGCGAGCAAAGCTCCACCATGCCAACCCCGTCGAGCTTGCCGGTGGTGAAGGTGAAGCGACCGGCCGGGAGGTCATGCTCGCGGCTCGTCCCTTCGGCGCGGGACCGCACGTCCTCCGCCATCCGCACGAGGTTCATGCACCATGGCGTGACCATCACGCCGATCAGTGCGTCGCCCACTTGGCGAAAACCGACCGCCTCGACCTCGAGCCCCGCATGGTGGACCGGCAGGTCTCGCATCCTGGCACCGGCCTCGCGGTAGGCGTCGACCAACGCTGCGACGGACGCGTCGACGGTGGGTGCCACGGGGTGGTGGCCGGCCGAGGGCGCGGCGCCCGCGGACAGGACCATGAACGTCGAGGGCTCGGCGTCGCATTCCGGGCACCGCCAGTGATCTGGCAGGGCGCTGAATGGCGTGCCCGGCGGAACCTGCCACACGCCATCGCCTTCGGCAGGGTCGTAGACGTGCCAGCAGATGCCGCATTCGAGCTTCGCATCGTCGGCGAGCCGGGCAGCGTCGCCGAGATAGCTGCCCTCGAAGGCGAGACCGCTCATCAGCGCCGCTCCGCCGCCGGGAAGCATGCATCGAGGATCTCGAGGAGCCGCACGGCCGAGTCTTCGAAGTCCTCGCGAGCAGCGACGACGGCGGTCGGCACGTCACCGACTTCGAGCGTGTCGAGGATCACCGTGTCCATGACGTTGAGGTACTGAACGCCCCACACGTGGCTGCGCCGAGTCGGCACGATCCGGCAGGAGCCATAGCCCTTGGAGCGGATGTCGATGGGGGCGACGCCGAGCGCGGTGCCGAGCACGCGCATGTCCTCCGGGCTCATCGGAAACAGCGTGAAACTGACGACGTGGTTCGGCTGGTCGGGCTGCCAGCCGGCCATCCGCTCACGCAGCTCGTGCAGCAGCGGGCCGACGTTCATGCACCCCGCCGGCAGCCGATCGGGCAGCGGCAGCTCGGGCGCGGCGTGGGCGGCTACGGCTTCCCGCACCACCACCGGCACGTCCGCGACCTCCAGCCACTCGGCGACCACCACCCCGGCCTCGTCGCGGGCTTGGGCCCGCCACACGCCGGCCAGCGCCGTTTCTTCGACGACGTAGGTCGGTTCGCCGCCGATGCGGATCTCGACTTCGCCGGTCCCGAGGACGTCGGCGACGACCAGCCGGTCACTCAGGGAAAGGTCGGTCAGTGGCAGTACGCCGCCAGGCCCGCCCGCCGCTGTCACCCGAAGCTTGGCGGCAATGTCCTGCAGCAGCCTCGCGACCGCTGGATCGGCGGCTTCGAGCGCGTCGATCGAGACGCAGCCTCGCCCTTCGACACCACTCGGCATGTCCAGGAGTTTGAGTTCGTCGGTCTCGGGCGCGAGAAAGACACCGACTGGCGCCTCTTCCTCGAACGTTCCCGGCCCGGTGACCTTGGGATGGCGGAAGATCTCCATCAGGCGTTCCCCTCGAACATCGCCTTCAAGCGCTGGTGATAGACGGCCCAGTCCTTGATGCCTGGGATGACCTCGCGCACGGTCCCGTCGCGCGCGAGGATGAGGCTCGGTTCGATCCGCAGATCGAACGCCTCTTTGCGTTCGGCGGACAACTCGCCCTCGACCACGGCGACCCGCAGGGCGAGGCTGGCATCGCGCAGCAACTCCCGAACGACGACGGCGACGTCCTGGGTTTCAGGGCGCCGGCCCGGCTCGCCCGCGATCAACGCCAGCCGGACGCCGGGCCCGGCGACGAAGGCCGCGAGGTCGTCGAAGGCGACCCGTTCGCCGCGTGGATCCGCAGCGACGTCGGCCAGAGCGTCCGCAGTCACGTGGTCTCGTTCCCGGTTTGGAGATGGGGCGGGAGTGTCGGCTCGCGGCCCACGAGATCGGCGAACAGATGGTCGACGTTCTCGCCGCGCGCGGCAGCCGCGACGGCTTCGAGCGCGTTGCGAACGGCCAGGGCATCGGCTTCGTCCAGCACCGCGACGCCGATGCCGGCGTGGACGAGGACCCAATCGCCGACGGCGACGTCGCCGCTCAGCAACGCGAGATCGACGACCTCGCCGCTTTCGCTTCGACCGCGGTGGTCGGCAACGGCTTCGAGGCGATGGGGGATGCCGATGCACATGGCGGCTAGCCGACCTGGCGAAGGAAACGATCGTCGCCGATCCGACAGGCGGCTTCTGCCGCGGGTCGTCCGGTCTCGTAGGGTCGATGCTGCAAGGCTTCGACGTTGACCGACGCGGCATCGAGCGGTCGGGCGCGGGGCAGAACCATGTGGCCCCAGGCCTGGAGTTCGATCACGGCCAGCGCCACCGCCTCGTCCAACGTGGTTGCCACGGCGGGGCTCAACCCGCCGCCGTAGTCTTCGAGGAGTGCGGGTTCGACACCGAGCAGCACAAGGTGGCGCGGCAGCACGCCCTGCAGGTCGGCCAGGGCCAGGATGTCCTGCATCCCGGTTTGATGCAGGCTCATGGCCTTCTGGCCGACGAAGCGCGGTACGTCGTCACCGGCGACCCGCCGGATCTCGCCGGGCCGGCCGCCGAATGCCACGGCGTCAAGCAACAGCAACCGGTCGGCCGCACCGATCGGCTCCAACAGCGCCAGCCCGCGGGTGCCGCCGTCCATCAGCTCGACCTCGGGGCCGCTGTGGTATCGGCGCTCCAGCGCCTCCACGGCGCGGACGCCGAAACCCTCGTCGGCCCACAGGATGTTGCCGACTCCCAAGACCAGCGTGTGGGGCGTGCTCAATGCGCGTCGTCCTTGAACATTCGCCAACCGCTGACCATCGTGCTGAGCATCGACTGTCGGCTCATGATGTCTTCGCGGATCGCGGCGTAGATGTGGATGATCGCGAAGCAGATGATCACCCACATGCCGAGGCGATGCAGCGTGTGCAGCCACATCGGGTTGCCGGCGAGATCGAGGACCCAGCTGAACGCCCAATAGCTCCAATGGCCTTGGCCCGCGCCCTCGGCGTAGAGCGCGAAGCCGGTGATGATCATGAAGATCAGCGGCAGCAAGAACACGCTGAACATGGCGAGCTGGGCCAATGGGTTGTGGCCGATGTACTTCTTCGGGTCGCGTTCGAGGAAGCTGTACCAACGCGCCTCGAACAGCACCTCGCGCCACCAACGGGCGCGCCAGATCGGAATGTAGAAGAGTTGGCGAGCGTGGTGATTGCCGAAGAACGCCCAGAACACGCGCATGAGGAAGAACACCGCCAAGCATTGGCCGGCGGCGAAGTGCACGAAGCGGATGTTGCCGAACAGGAAGTGGTCGCTGGCCTCGCCGCCGAGCGACGGCGGTGGCTGGCCGATCAGATAGCCGGTGACGCACAGGACCACGATCAGGAGCGCATTGATCCAGTGCCAGAGCCTGACCGGCGCTTCGTAGACATAGACGGCGGTTTGCCGGGCATAGACCGGTGTCGCGCCGGGTGCGAAATCGGCGACGTCGCGCAGGTCATCGGGTTCTTCGGGGCGGGTGATCGACGCCATCGTTCCGGCCTCCTCAGCGCACCTTCACCACGGCCTTTTCCTGACCGTCGGGGCTCATCACGTGGGTCGAGCAGGCGAGGCAAGGATCGAAGCTGTGGAGCGTGCGCAGGATCTCCAGCGGCTGCTCGGGATCGGCCATCGGCGTATCCAGCAGACTCGCTTCGTAGGCGCCGATGTTGCCCTCCTTGTCGCGCGGTGAGGCGTTCCAGGTCGTCGGCACCACAGCCTGGTAGTTGGCGATGCGGCCGTTCTCGATTTTGATCCAATGACCGAGCGCGCCGCGCGGCGCCTCGGTGAAGCCGGCACCTTCCGCGGTCTTCGGCCAGGTCTCCGGCGACCAGTTGGCCGTGTTGGCGGTCGCCGTGTCGCCCGCCTTCACGTTGGTGATCAGCTTGTCGTAAAAGTAGCGGAGCTTGTGCGCCGTCCATTGGGCTTCGATGCCCCGCGCCGCGGTCCGCCCGAGCGTCGAGAACAGGGCGGACATCGGGACGTCGAGGGTCGCCAGCAACTTGTCGATCGGTTCCTTGTACTCCGGCAAGCCCTTCGCATAGCCGATCAGCGAGCGCGACAGCGGCCCGACTTCCATCGGCTGGCCGCGCCAGCGCGGTGCCTTGATCCAGGAGTACTTCGCCGACTCGTCGAGCGCTTCGATGCGCGTCCGCGTGCCCTTGGTGTTCGGCCCGAGCACGTAGTTGGCTTCGGTCACGCCGTCGAACGGGTGCAGGCCGACGGTCTCGTCGGCGTAGCTGTACCATGAGTGGTCGACGTGCTCGCGGATCTGCTCCTTGTCCTTGAGATCGACGTCGAGCACCTCGTTCATGTTGCCATTGACGATGACCCCACGCGGAAACAGCAGATTGTCGGCACCGTAGTCGTTGGCGTGGTCGGGCAGGTCGCCATACGACATCACGTTCTGCGAGCTGATGCCGCCGCCGTAGAGCCAATTCTTGTAGAAGCCGGCGATGGCGATCAGGTCGGGCAGGTAGACCTGCTCGACGAAGGTGATCGACTGGTCGACGATCGACTTGACGAGGTTCAACCGCTCCATGTTGACGGCGCCGACCGCACCGACGCCATCGAGGTTGATGGGGCAAGGAACGCCGCCGACAAGCCAATTGGGATGGGGGTTCTTGCCGCCGAAGACCGTGTGGATCTTCACGATCTCTTTTTGGAAGTCCAAGGCTTCCAGATAATGGGCGACCGCCATGAGGTTGGCTTCGGGCGGCAGCTGGTAGGCCGGATGCCCCCAATAGCCGTTCTTGAACGGACCGAGCTGGCCGCTTTCGACGAACTTGCGGAGCCGCGTTTGCAGGTCACGGAAGTACCCGGGCGACGACAACGGCCACGGCGACAAGGATTGTTGGAGCGCCGAGGTCGCCTTGGGGTCGGCTTTTAACGCGTCGACCACGTCGACCCAATCGAGGGCGTGCAGGTGGTAGAAGTGGACGAGGTGATCGTGCACCTGCAATGCCAGCTGCATCATGTTGCGGATGCAGTTGGCGTTCTCGGGGATGTCGATGCCGAGCGCGTCCTCGACCGCGCGCACCGAGGTCAGCGCGTGGGTGCCCGTGCAGACGCCGCAGATACGTTGGGTGAAGGCCCAAGCATCACGCGGATCGCGACCCTTGAGGATCACCTCGAGACCGCGCCACATGGTGCCGGTGGAGACGGCGTTGCGGATCACACCGGCGTCGTCGAGGTTCACCTCGACCCGCATGTGGCCCTCGATCCGCGTGACGGGATCGACGACGATGCGCCTGCCGCCATTGTCGAGATCGAACCCGTTGGGCGTGCGGAGCACCGTCATGGACGGTCTCCCTGGCGGCCGTTGGTCGGCGGATCTTGCGGGACACCCGGCTTGTTCAGGGCGCGCTTGACCGCGCTTGCGGCGGCGTGGATGGCGATGCCGGCGGTGATGGTGCCGGCAGCGGCGAGGCCGATTTTGTCGGCGTCGGCCTCGATCCCGTAGGCCTTGACCGTCGCCAGGCGATCATAGAACGGCCCCATGTCCCAGAAGTCGTCTTCCGAGCAGCCGATGCAGCCGTGGCCCGATTGGATCGGGAACGACACACCCTCGTTCCAGCGAACCGTCGAGCAGGCGTTGTAGGTGGTCGGCCCTTTGCAGCCGAGCTTGTAGAGGCAGTAGCCCTTGCGCGAGCCTTCGTCGTCGAACGCCTCGGCGAACTGGCCGGCATCGAAGTGCGGGCGCCGGTAGCATTTGTCGTGGACCCGCTGGCTGTAGAACATCTGCGGCCGGCCCTGGCGATCGAGGGCCGGTAGCTGGTCGAACGTCACCATGTAGGTAATGACGCCGGTCATCACCTCGGCGATCGGCGGGCAGCCAGGGACTTTGATGACCGGCTTGTCCAGGATGACCTTGTGCACGGGCGTCGCCTGGGTCGGGTTCGGCTTCGCGGCCTGGACGCAGCCCCAAGAGGCGCACGAGCCCCACGAGATCACGGCCTTGGCGCCGGCACACACCTCCTTCAACTGCTCGACGAACGGCCGGCCACCGATGATGCAGTACATGCCGTCTTCGTTGAGCGGCGGATTGCCCTCGACCGCGACGATGTACTCGCCCCAGTGGTTCTGCATCGTTTCTTCGAGAATGGCCTCGGCCTGGTGGCCGGCGGCAGCCATCAACGTGTCGTCGTAGTCGAGGGAGATCATCGACAGCACGACGTCCTTCACCAACGGGTGCGCCGAGCGGATGAAGCTCTCTGAGCAGCAGGTGCACTCGAGCCCGTGCAGCCACAGGACCGGGATCCGCGGTTTGGTTTCCATGGCGTTGGCGATGGTGGAGGCATAGCTCGGGCCGAGGCCCATCGAGGCGGCGGTCAGCGCGCAGAACTTCGAGAAGCTGCGGCGAGTGATGCCTTGGCGACGGATCACGTCGTAGAACGTCTCACGGATCGACATGCGTTCCCTCTCCTCACGATCAGTCAGCGTCACGTATCGAGGTGAGGCGTTCATTCGCCCGACGGCGATGCCGTCGTCGGGTCGAAAGGTCGTCCCCCTACCGCAGTCCGCTGCTGCAACCCCGCGCCAAACAATGGAACCACCACATCCTGTGTTTGATCCAAGTCATTCGAGATATCACCGAAAGGTCGTGCTGCGGGTGGACGCCGCATTCATCGAAAGATGGAGCCGAAGGCAAAAATAGAACGTGATTCAGGATTGTTTCAAAGTAGTATTAGCCATTGCACATTTGTGATTTGGACAAAAGAACAAGGTGCGTTCTGACACGTTCATCTGACGTCGGACGCTGCCGACGCCAGATGACGAGATGAGCGCCCACGTGCTCCAGCTTCGAAAGGCGATCGAGGATCGTCTTCGGGGCCGGGAGGTCAGGTCCGGCCGGCCATGACGCCACCATCGGCATCCCAGACGGCGCCGGTCACCCATCCCGCTTCGTCGGAACCGAGGAACTCGATGACCGCACCGACGTCGTGCGTGCGACCGACTCGGCCGATCGGGTGGAAGCCGTTGAATCCTTGCAAGGTCTCCTCGATCCGGTCGGGCTCGATGAAGCTGCCGTAGATCGGCGTGACGACCACCGCTGGAGAGACGGCGTTGACCCGGATGTTCAGCTCACCGAGTTCCATCGCCAGATGTTGCGTCAGGCTGTGCAGGCCGGCCTTCGCCATCGAGTAGGCCGAGGACGGTGTCGCCTTGATCGCCTGTTTCGCCCACATCGAGCCGATGTTGACGATCGAGCCGCCACCATGTCGAGCCATGTTCCGGGCCACGGCTTGGGTCACGAAGAACGTCGAACGATTGAGGTCGAGATAGCGATCGTAGTCGGCGACGTTGTGCTCCAGGAACGGCTTGGGCGCGAAAGCTCCGGCAGCGTTGACGAGCTGGGCGATGGGGCGGCGCTCGTCGTCGATGCGCGCGATCAGCGCTTCGACCGCGCTGCCGTCGTAGAGGTCAGCGGGCCAAGCCTCGACGCCTTCGCCCGAGGCCGCCACCGCAGCGTCGAGTTTCGCACCCGGACGGGCGACGACGGCAACGGCATGGCCACTCGCGGCCAAGCGCCTCGCCGCATCGAGGCCCATGCCGGAAGAGCCGCCGACGACCACGGCGAGCTTGGTGACGTTGTCGGGCATAGCAGTGCTCCGTTTTCTATCTATCGATTGGTAGACAATTCACCTTTGGGGCTTTCCCTGCCTGCGGTCAACGCCTATCTATCGATAGAAAGTTAGGGAGGTTCACGACGATGCGAGCGGACGACACCGCCGACCGAGTGCTCGACGCCGCGGAGGCAAGGTTCCGCCGCTACGGGTTCCACGGCACGAGCTTCCGCGATCTCGCGGGCGACGTCGGCATCAAGAGTGCCAGCGTCCATCACCACTTCCCGACCAAGGCCGATCTCGGCCGGGCGGTCGCGGACCGCTATGCGCAGCGGTTCCTCGAAGCCCTCGGCGATCCGCGCGATCCGTCGCGGACACGGGACGCCAAGATCGCGCGCCTCGTCCGTGGCTTTCGCGAGGCACTGCAGGCCGACAACGTGATGTGCCTCTGTGGCGTGCTGGCAACGGAGAGCGACGGTCTGCCGGCAAAGGTGACGTCGTCGGTCGCCACCTTCTTCCGGCTGACGATCCAGTGGACCGAGACGGCCTTGGGCGGCGGCGACGAGGCCGCCGCCGAGGCGCGTCGGCTGGTGGCCCTGTTGGAAGGGGCGATGATGCTGGCGAGCGTGCTTGACGACGCGTCGGTGTTCGAAGCGGCCGTACGCGAGTTGCCGAGCGCGACCAGCTGACGCGGCCACCTTGGTCGCGTTCATCGGCACGGTGTGTGACGTTCGAAGATCCCTACGGGCGCATGAACCTGATCCCCCCACTCGCCTTCATCTGACGTGCCAAAGCGCCGAAGAAGCGAGGCTTTTACGGACTTGATCGCGTCTGGCCTCACCTTGTCACGGTCCTGCCACACACGCTGCCTACGACGCTGCCAGACGCGTACAGGAGGCACTTATGGACAGTCTGAAGGATCGCTACACACCGGTGGTCGTCGAGAACGAGGACGATCTCGGCACCAACCCGTCGAGCAACACGCCGATGCTGGAGTTGATCGAACGGCGGCTTGAGCGCCGGTCGATGATGAAGGGCTTCTTCGCCATGACCGCGCTCGGCGCGTTCGGCGGCACGATCACCAACCGTAGCGGCCTCGCGATGGCGGCTGAGGGCGAGACCTCGCTGACCTTCACCCAGCCGGACCACGTGATCCTGGACGACCACCAAGTCGCGCCGGGCTACCGTGCCGACGTCCTGATCCGCTGGGGTGATCGTGTCACGGCCAAGGCGCCCGAGTTCGACCCGCAGGCGCAGAGCCCTGAGGCTCAAGCCGAGCAGTTCGGCTACAACAACGACTTCGTCGCCTACTACCCGCTGCCCTACGGCTCGGGCAACTCCGAGCACGGCCTCCTGCACGTCAACCACGAGTACACCAGCCCCGAGCTGATGTTCCCGGGCTGGACCTTCGAAGAGCAGACCGAAGCCCAATCGCTCATCGAGATGATGGCGCACGGCGGCAGCGTCATCGAGGTCATCAAAGAGAACGGCCAGTGGCGCATCGTCGACGACAGCGACTTTGCCCGTCGCATCACCGTCGACACCGAGATGGAGGTCACGGGTCCGGCCGCCGGCCACGACCGGTTGAAGACCAACTACGACCCGACCGGCACCCGAGTGCTTGGCACCGTCAACAACTGTGCCGGCGGCAAGACGCCTTGGGGCACGGTGCTGATGGCCGAGGAGAACTTTCACGGCTATGTCGGCGGTGAGTTGCCGGCGGACGTTGCGGCGGTCGAGGGGCCGGTCCACGAGCGCTACGGCATCAAGGCCGATGCCCGCTATCCGTGGTGGAAGGTCGTCGACCGGCTCGACCGTTCGAAAGAGCCCAACGAGATCAACCGCTTCGGCTGGATGGTCGAGTACGACCCGTACGATCCGGCATCGATGCCGAAGAAGCGGACCGCCCTCGGGCGCTTCAAGCACGAAGGTGCGACCTGCATCGTCAACGGCGACGGTCGTCTGGTCGTCTACTCCGGTGACGACGAGCGCTTCGACTACCTGTACAAATACGTCTCCAACGGCACGGTCAACGTCGAGGACCGCGCGGCCAACGATGCGTTGCTGGACGAAGGCACGCTCTACGTGGCGCAGTTCGACGAGGACAAGCTGACGTGGCTGCCGGTGGTCTTCGGTGAGGGCCCGTTGACCGAGGCCAACGGCTTCACCAGCCAGGCCGACGTGCTGCTGGAGACTCGCCGCGCCGCCGATCTCTTGGGCGCCACGCCGATGGACCGTCCCGAAGACGTCGAGCCCAACCCGGTCAACGGTCGCGTCTACATGATGCTGACCAACAACACGCGACGGACCGAGGAGCAGGTCGACGCGGTCAACCCGCGCGCTGAGAACCGCCACGGCCACATCGTCGAGATGGTGCCGCCCGGCGCGCCCGACGCTACGGACCATGCGGCGACCGAGTTCACCTGGAACATCTTCCTCAAGGGC
The DNA here is from genome assembly GCA_039818825.1 of Pseudomonadota bacterium. Lineage (GTDB taxonomy): Bacteria > Pseudomonadota > Alphaproteobacteria > Geminicoccales > Geminicoccaceae > JBCBTD01. The sequence continues at coordinate 8,625 of JBCBTD010000004.1, read as the reverse complement.
GGCAATCCGGCCGAGGCCGAGAGTGGGGCCGAGTACGGCGCCGGAACCACGGTGTGGCTGTCGTCGCCCGACAACTGCGCCTTCGATCCGAAGGGCCGACTTTGGATTTCGACCGACCAGGGCAGCAGCCAAGCGCGCAACGACATCCCGGACGGAATGTACGCTTGCGACGTCGACGGTAGCGGCCGGGCGATGGTGAAGTTCTTCTACGGCTGCCCGCGGGACGCCGAAATGTGCGGCCCCGAATTCACGCCCGATGGTCGCACGTTGTTCATCGCCCCGCAGCACCCGGGGGAGGGCGCGGACAGCACGTTCGAAAGCCCGTCGACCCGCTGGCCGGACTTCGCCGACAACATGCCGCCGCGGCCGGCGATCGTGGTGATCACCAAAGAAGACGGCGGCGAAATCGGCGCCTGAGACCAGCTCAGCCGATTTGCTCGTTCGGGAGGCTGTCTGCCCCGCAGGCAGCCTCTCGTTCGTTCGGGCTGTGCCGGCGGCATCGCGGCGCCCTCAGAGCCAGGCGGCTTTCGGGATGCCGCAGATCGGGCAAACCCAGTCGTCGGGTAGGTCCTCGAAGGCGACGCCGGGCGGGATGCCTTGCTCGGGAATGCCCACCGCTGGATCGTACAGGAAGCCGCACTCGCGGTCCGGGCAGAGCAGCTTGCCGCCGTCGAAGCGGCGGGCCGGCGCCGCGTCGCTGGAGCGGACCGTCCACGGCAACAGTCCCAGCGCGATCAGCACGCGCCTTCTGGTCTCCGCGAACAACATGATCGTATCTCCGTCGGCCACCCGCACCTTGGCGATAGCCGGACGCGCCGCGCCACGCCTTGCGCCAGCTCAAGCCGGTGCCGATCCTGACGACGAAATGCCGGGCCATGGCTGCACGCGCTACGGACGGTTCTTGCATCGCGTGGAAAGCGGGTATATGCCCGCATCATGGATGATGTGCGTTGCTACTGCACCAAAGCGCGCCGGGTGGCGCGCCGGCTGACGGCGATCTACGACGAGGCGCTGGAGCCCGCGGGGCTGAAGACGCCTCAATTCGGGCTCTTGCGGGCGATCGAGCGCGCCGGAGCCCCGTCGATCACCGAGCTTGCGGCCGCGACAGACCTCGATCGCTCGACCCTCGGCCGCAATCTCCGGGTATTGCACAAGCACGGGTTCGTCGATCTCGGCTCGGGCACGGACGAGCGGGCGCGGATCGTCCGGCTCCGCGAGCGCGGGCTCGAGGCCATCGCCCATGCGCTGCCGCTCTGGGAAGCCGTACAACGGCATCTGGAAGATCGCTGGCCCGCGGGCGACCGTGCGCTGTTCGATCGTCTCGCCGACGAGCTAGCGGAGCTGACGGCGCCAACCACCTATCGTGGGAACCGGACCGTATGACGCGCACGACCGCCTGGGATCGTCCTGCCGTCATGCTCGCGGCCGGCGCAGTCATTCTCGCACTCTCTCTGGGCATTCGCCACGGGTTCGGGCTGTTCCTGCAGCCGATCTCCGACCAGGCGGGCTGGGGGCGCGAGGTTTTCGCGTTCGCCATCGCCATACAGAACCTCGTTTGGGGGGCGGCCCAACCTTTCACCGGCCGCTTGGCCGATCGGTTCGGGGCCGGTCCGATCATCGTCGTCGGCGCGGTGCTCTACGTGCTCGGCCTCTTGGCCATGGCGGTGCCGCAGAGCCCGGTCATGTTCGTGCTGACCTGCGGCGTGCTGATCGGTCTGGGCCTGAGCGGCACGACGTTTCCCATCGTGTTCGGTGCGATCAGCCGCGCCAGCAGTCCGGAGCGGCGATCGCTCGCCATGGGCATCGCCATGGCGGTCGGATCGTTCGGCATGTTCGTGATGCTGCCGACGACGCTTTCCGGCATCCTTTGGCTGGATTGGCAGTGGACCCTGGTGATCCTTGCCGTACTGGCCGGGTTCATGCTGCCACTGGCCATGCCGCTGTTCGAGCAGCGGAGCTTGGTGCCCAAGCCATCGGACCTCGGTGCTGGCGAGGCGTTGCGTCTCGCGTTCGCCCACCGCGGGTTCTGGCTGCTCTCGCTGGGTTTCTTCGTTTGCGGGTTCCACGTTGCTTTCGTGGGCACGCACCTACCGGCCTATCTCGTCGACCAAGGGCTCGGTGCCGGGGTCGGTTCGACCGTCCTCGCGCTCGTCGGGCTCGTGAACATCGTCGGGTCGTACTACGCAGGGCTGTGGGGTGGCCACGTCCGCAAGCCGATGCTGCTGGCGTGGATCTACATCGGCCGTGCGGTCGCGATCGGTGCGTTCGTCGTCCTGCCCGTGACGGCTGGCTCGGCCTATCTGTTCGGCGTGCTCATGGGCTTTCTCTGGTTGTCGACGGTGCCACTGACCAACGGCACCGTCGCGACCGTCTTCGGCGTCGCGAACATGTCGATGCTCGGCGGCATCGTCTTCTTCATGCACCAGGTCGGGGCGTTCCTCGGGAGTTGGCTAGGCGGCGCTGCCTACGACCGGCTCGGCTCCTACGACGCCGTCTGGATGACCGCGATCATCCTCGCCCTGGTCGCTGCCGCCCTCAACGTCCCGATCCGCGAGCAGCCGGTCCAGCGCGCTGCGGCGAGACCGGCTTGATGCGGTGGCTCAGCTCGCCTTGGACTCCGGCCGCGGTGCTGGCGATCGGTATCTGCGTCTGGGCGTTTGCCGGCTACCACGATCCGGCTATGGACCTGCTGCTGCAGGCCTACCAATTCTGCTTCGGCTAGCAATCCCGTGCCGCTACGCCCGTCGGGATCGAGCACCGAAGCAAGCCGGGAGAGGCCAAGATGGACGTTCGACGCGCAGGCGATTTGCCGACTCGCCAGGGCAATCCCGCCTGGTTCACCGGCCAAGTCCTACAGGACGTGATCCACGAGGCGCCGGAACCGGCGCGGATGCGCGCGGTCACCGTGAGCTTCGCGCCGGGTGCGCGGACCAATTGGCACACGCATCCGCTCGGCCAGACACTGCTGGTGACGGCCGGCGTCGGCCGGGCCCAGGCCGACGGCGGCGCCATCTTCGAGCTCCGGCCAGGCGACGTCGTGTGGTTCGCACCCGGCGAGAGGCACTGGCACGGTGCTGCACCAGGAACCGCGATGACGCACGTCGCGATCCACGAGGCGTTGGACGGCAAGCACGTCGACTGGCTGGAGCCGGTCGCCGACGCGGACTACGCCAGGGCGCTTTGAACGGCGTGCCGTCGAACGGCAAGCGTCAACGCCGCGGCGCGGTCTGCACCAGAAGGATGCCGGCGGCGACGATGCACACGCCGACGACGTCCAGGCCGGTGACCCGCTCGCCGAGGACGAGCCACGCGACCACGACGCCGAAGCCCGGGTTGAGGAAGTGGTAGGCGCTGGCCTGCGCCGCGCCGACGCGGCGGATCAGCTGGAACCAGAGGATCGTCGCGAGCACGCCGGGCACGAGGGTCGTGTAGGTGAAGGCGATCACCAAGGACGGGGTGATCGTCACGTCTCGGAACGTCTCGGTGGCGAGAGCAATGGGGGCGAGCGCCAGCCCGCCGACCAACATCTGCAGCCCGACGAGCACGACCAGCCCGCCCTCCAACTGGGCGTAGCGGACGATCAGCGTGGCGCCGGCCAGCGCCGAGACCCCGATCAGGCAGATGGCGAGACCGAACGGATCGAGGTCGCCGCCGATGCGGTCGCCGAGGATCAGAATCGCGCCGGCGAAACCGACGACGAGCCCGACCCAGGCCCGTGCGGCGAGCCGGTCGCCGAGGAACAACGGGCCAGCCGCCGCCACCAACAGCGGCATCGTGCTGGCGATGATCGCGGCGAGGCCGGCCGGCACCGTGGTCATGGCGACGAAGAACAGACCAAGATACAGGCTGTTCTGGCAGACGCCGAGCAGCACCACGAACGCCCAGTCGCGTGGCCGCGTGGGCATCTTCTGACCAAGCGCACGGCCGATGGCGATGGCCAGCGCGCCCGACAGGGCGAACCGCACCACCAGCATCAGCAAGGGCGGCGCATCGGCCAACGCGACCTTGGCCGACGTGAATGCCGAGCTCCACATGAAGGCGAAGGCCATGCCCATCAGCACCGCGACGACGTCGAGGCGATAGGCAACGGGCTTCGGGGTGCCGCCGTTCATGTCCACCAATATGAGCCCCCGCGCGCTCCGGCCCGGCCTCGTCGGTCGAGCGGGCCAGCCGCTTCGGCAGGTCGTGGCGGGTGGCGGGCAGGGGCGTCAAGCCGCGGTCGCGCAGGTCTCAGTTGCTCTCGGCGATCAACGTCGACCGGATTTCCACCGTCAGACCGGGCAGCAACCGCAAGTTCGGGTTGGCGAAGGCCGCCCAGGTCCGGAGCGTGCCCGTCGCCGGATCGATCCTGACGTTCGACCCGATCAACGTACCAGCCGGCCCGTAGGGTTCGCCATTCGGTAGCACCGCATGGACCTCCAGGCGCTGCAGCAGCTCCTCGACGGTGGCGACGCCAGCGGTGTCGAGTGCGTCCAGCCGCTCGTCATAGGGTACCGCGTAGGCGACGTGGATCGGGTCGAGGCGTTCGATCACGGCGAGCGGCGCGCCGGCCTCCGCCTCGACGAACGCCCCTTCGACGACGCGCGGGCGGTCGACCACACCCGCCATCGGCGCGGTGACCTGCCGAAGGCCTTGCTCACGCTCGGCTTCCGCCAACCGCGCTGCGGCCGCTTCGACCATCGCCTCGGCGATGCGTACCGCGTGCCTTGCTCGTTCGTAACGGAGATCGGAGGTGGCTGCCCGCTCGCGGAGAGTCGCTTGCTGCGACAGCACCAGCCGAGTCTCCTCCAGCTCGGCGAACCGGGCGTCGTGCTCCGCCCGCGCGATCCGCACCAGACTCTCGAGATCATCGACGGGTTCGATCTCGAACAAGAGCTGACCGGTGTCGACGCGGTCGCCGGCGCGGACGTGGACGTGGCGAACGACGCCATCGAGGAGTGTCGTCACCTCGGCGCGCGCCGAGGGCTCGACGACGCCGTGAAAGCGCATCGGCTCGGCTGCGACCGGATGGGCCAGCACCAGCGTCGCCACCAGTACAGCACGCCGGATCAAGACGCAGCGGCCAGCAGGTGCCGCACCAACGGCGGCGCGTCACCGCGGTGGAACCGGTTGACCCGCTCTTGCAACGATCGGTCGGCTTCGGTGACCCGCTCGTGCTGCCGCAGATGCGCTTCCCAGCTTTCGACCATGAAGCTCTCCTGCACGCGACGGGGTTCTGCCGTGTCCTCGAACGCGGTCCAGCCGAAGCCGCCGTCGCGACGCCGCTCCGCCGCAAGCTCGCCCAGCGCTTCCAGGAAGGCGGGGCGGTCCGGCTCGTCGACGAGGTACTCGATCGTGACCATGACCGGTCCCCTGTCGTTCGCCGGCGCCGTGGCGATCACCGGTGCCGGCCAATGGCTGGATGGCGTCAGATCGAGGCCGGCCCCGCGCTGCACGTCGTAGCGTCGGCCGAGAACGACGCCGACGATCATCGTCACGGCACTCGCGAGTAGGGCGACTGGGATCGACGTCGCTGCCGCGACCTGTCCCCAGACCAGGGAACCGAACGTCATGCTGCCGAAGAAAACCGTGACGAACACGGCCAGGCCACGAGCACGGACCCAATCGGGCAGTGCTGTTTGTGCGGACACGTTGAGCGTCGAGAGAGCGGCGATCCAGCCGAGGCCCAGTCCGGCACTGACCACCACGGCGATCGCGGTCGCCGTCACCGTGGCGAAGCCGGCCATGACCGAGGCAACCAACAGACATGCCGCCGCCAGCAGGCGATCACCGCCGAGCCAGCTCTTCAAGCGAGGCAGCACCAACGCACCGGCCACGGCGCCTATGCCCACGGCGGCGAGCATCAGGCCGTAGAGCTGGGCGTCACCGCCGAGTTCGGTGCGCGCGATCAGCGGCAGTAGCGCCCAAGCGGCGCTGGCAGGAACGAAAAAGAGGATCGCGCGAGCCAGTGTTGCTCGCAAAGGTGGGCTGCTGCGGACGTAGCGGAAGCCGCTCCTGAGGCCCGCGAAGAACCGTTCGGCGGGCAAAGCGCTCTCCGGACGAGGCGGTGGCCGCCACCAGACGAGCGCCAGGAGCACGGCAACGAAACTGAGAGCATTGACGAGGAACGGCCAGGCGATGCCGACGTGGACGATCAGGAGACCCGCCGCCGCCGGGCCGATGGCGCGGCTGATGTTGATGCCCATGGAGTTCAGCGCGATCGCCGACTGCAGCTTCGTCCGCGGCACGAGCTGGGGGACGATCGCCTGCCAGGTCGGCGCTGCCACCGCCGCCATGGTGCCCATGGCGAAGGTCACGATCAGCAGGGCCAGCGGCGTGGCACCGCCGGCCAGCACCAGGAGCCCGAAGCCGAGGGCGACGACGAGCGCCAGCGCCATGACCACCAGCAGCATGCGCCGGCGGTCGATCAGGTCCGCCAGCGTGCCTGCCGGCAGTGCGAACAGGAACATCGGCAGGGCCGTCGCCGTTTGAACCAGCGCCACCATCAATGGCGATGGCGACAACGTGGTCATCAGCCAGCCGGCGCCGACGTCGTGCATCCAGGTGCCGACGTTCGAGATCACGGTCGCCGCCCAGAGCACCAAGAAGGGGCGCTCGCCGAACGGCGTCCACGGTCCCGGCTGCGCTGCGGCTTCCGAAGCAGCGGTCTCGGCGGTCGGAGTCTTGCGTTCGCCGGCCATCAAAAGGCGAAGCAGGAGCAGCCGAGCGCACCCCAGAACGCCTTCGTATCGCCGGCCGGTACGGGGGCAGTCCAGGCCAAGTGACGATGATGGCGGTGCATGGCGCAGCTGCCGCCCGCGGCGTGCCCGTGTTCGTGGGCGGCGCGGCGATGGACCGCCGCACGCTCAGCATCGCTCGCGTCCTGCCAGTGGCCGCCGAAGCTGGCGACCGGGGACCAGTCGGGGCTGGGCGGCGGCAACGCCGGCGCCAAACCTGTGAAGTCGCCTTGGCCATGGACGATGCGACCGTCGACGACCGTGAGGTCGGCCGTTATCGCTTTGATGGCTTCGTCCTCGACGGCGAAGAAGTCCGCCGACAGGACGGCGAGGTCGGCGAGCTGACCGACGGCAAGCGTGCCCTTGCGGTCGGCCTCGCCGGAGAACCAGGCGCTCCCCTTCGTCCAGAGTTGTAGCGCCTGTTCGCGGTCGAGCACGTCGGCATCGTCGTAGAGCGCCAGGCCGCCCAGCGTCTTGCCCGTGCTCAGCCAGTAGAGCGCGACCCAGGGGTTGTAGCTGGCCACGCGCGTGGCATCGGTGCCGGCGCCGACCGGGACGCCGAGCTGCAGCATTCGTCCGATCGGCGGCGTGCTCTTGGCCGCGGCGGCCCCGTAGCGATCGACGAAGTACTCGCCTTGGAACGCCATCCGGTGCTGGATGGCGATGCCACCGCCAAGCGCCGCGATTCGCTCGATGTTGCGTGTGCTGACCGTCTCGGCATGGTCGATGATGAAGCGGAGCCCGGCGAACGGCACCTCGCGGTCCACCCGCTCGAACACCCCGAGGAACCGATCGATGCTCTCGTCGTAGGTCGCGTGGATACGGAACGGCCAGCGGTTCTGGACGAGCAGCCGGGTGATCGCTTCCAGCTCGTTTTCCATCGCCGGCGCGAGGTCGGGTCTTGGCTCCAGGAAGTTCTCGAAATCGGCCGCCGACCAAGTGAGGTTCTCGCCAGCACCGTTCATCCTGAGGAAGCTGTCGCCCGCGCCGGGCTCCGTCATCGCCGCCCAGCGCTCGTAGTCGGAGAGCTCGGAGCCGGCCGCTTGGGCAAACAGGTTGTAGGCGATCCGTACGGTGAGGAGCTCATCGTCATGGAGTTTTTGGATGACCGCATAGTCGTCCGGGAAGTTCTGCCCGCCGCCGCCGGCATCGATGACGCTGGTGATGCCCAGCCGGTTCATCTCGCGCATGTAGTGGCGGGTCGAGTTGAGCTGCTGGTCCAGCGGCAGCTTCGGACCCATGGACAAGGTCGAATAGAGGATCAGAGCCGACGGCTTGGCCACCAGCATGCCCGTGGGGTTGCCGCTCGAGTCACGCTCGATGATGCCGCCGGGTGGGTTCGGCGTGTTCTTGCCGAAGCCGACTGCGCGGAGTGCCGCTCGGTTCAATAGCGCGCGCCCGTAGAGATGGAGGATGAACACCGGAGTCTCGGGCGCTGCCGCGTTGATCTCCTCCAAGGTCGGCATCCGCCGTTCGGCGAACTGGAACTCCGACCAGCCGCCAACGACCCGAACCCACTGCGGCGCCGGCGTCCGCTGCGCTTGATCGCGCAGCATCTCGAGCCCGATGGCGAGCGACGGCACGCCCTCCCACCGCAACTCCATGGTGTAGTTGAGGCCGCCGCGAATCAGATGCGTGTGGCTGTCGTTCAGACCTGGGATGACCCGTCGGCCGCCGATGTCGACGATTTTGGTGTTGCCGTCATCGAGCGCCATCACCTCGGCCTCGGTGCCGACGGCGAGCACGCGCCCACCGCCCATGGCGATGGCTTCGGCGGCGGGCTGTGCCGGGTCGAGCGTGGTGATCTTGGCGTTGGTGAGGATCAGGTCGGCCACCTGGGCGTCTCCGAGTCGTGCGTTTGCTCGCGTGGCGACGGCGGCGGCCGCCGCCCCTTGGAGCAGGTGGCGTC